>NZ_JPQA01000049.1:0-1016 GCF_000738765.1 Pantoea sp. NGS-ED-1003 | reverse complement strand
GCCGCGTTGCCCTTCCTAAATCTTCCGCCCACGGCTTATCACGATTGGGGTATTCATGCACCTGAACGCGGCGGCCAAAGGTTGCCTCATCACTGTCAACCTTAAACGCAATGCCACGCAGCGAGGCGTCCTGCAGATTATCTTTCCAGCTCATGGCTTACTCCGGGCGTAAAAAACCCGCCGGAGCGGGTTAATGTTTATTTCAGGTGTATCTGTATCGAATAAGAGTCACCGATTTTCACAAAGAGCGAATCAGCTTTCTCATCATAAGACTCAAACCGCTGCACGCCTTTGAACTTTTCCAGTTTATTTTCGAAGATTGTACTGTTGGTACCGGTAAGGTATTCATACGCCTTAGCTGCCAGCGCAACGTTAACCTCATTCATCGACTTGTCTTCGTTTGCGAAGAAATAGATGGAAATTTTTTCAGCGCATGGCGGCTCATAAACGGTAACGTAAATCTGAGGTTCATACTCTGACTTCTTACTATCATCAAACGCATCTTCAAGAGACTGCTCCTTCCTGAATGAATACTGATGCCTTAGCATTCCGCCATCTTTGAACACCTGTACCTTCTCAGGTTTTTTTCCGATTGCAGCAATGAAATCTTTTTCATTAAAAGCGGGATAGCACTCACTGGCCGCTGCCCCGCTTACAAAAAACAAAGCCATCAGAAATACGAAGAGGCGCATACAGATATTTTCCTTAATTTGGAGTCGAGAACCGATTATAACCCACATCGAGATCGAACCAAGGAAGTGCACTACCAGCAGGCTCAACGCGCATCCCGGGAGGAGCGTTTTCGAAGGAGACTTTAATTTCACCCTTCTGTGACGCTGCATCGCTGCGCATCAACGGTCCACTCATGCTCTGTGGGTTAAGCGGAACACTGCCACCCTTCACCTGCTGCTCATTGTTATACCAACCGCCAGCTTTCCATCTCTTCTTCAGAGACTCCCAGAATGACTCGGTGCCATCTTTCTGAGTTGCCGCGTCCGATATCTCTTCCAGCTTTT
>NZ_JPQA01000048.1:0-1209 GCF_000738765.1 Pantoea sp. NGS-ED-1003 | reverse complement strand
ACGCCGTCGTATCTGGCGAAAGTTGCGTCTGGCAGTTGACAGCAAAACACATGAAATCATCTGTGCAGACCTGTCGCTGAACAACGTGACGGACTCAGAAGCCTTCCCGGGTCTTATCCGGCAGACTTAGAGAAAAATCAGGGTAGCAGCGGCAGACGGCGCTTACGACACCCGGCTTTGTCACGACGAACTGCGGCGTAAGAAAATCAGCGCGCTTATCCCTCCCCGAAAAGGCGCGGGTTACTGGTCCGGTGAATATGCAGACCGTAACCGTGCAGTGGCCAGTCAGCGACTGACCGGGAGTAATGCGCGGTGGAAATGGACAACAGATTATAAGCGTCGCTCAATAGCGGAAACGGCGATGTACCGGGTAAAACAGCTGTCCGGAGGTTCACTGACGCTGCGTGACTACGATGGTCAGGTTGAAGAGGCTATGGCCCTGGTACGAGCGCTGAACAAAATGACGAAAGCAGGTATGGCTGAAAGCGTGCGTATTGCCTGAAAACACAATCCGCTACGGGGAGACTTACCCGAAATCTGATTTATTCAACAAAGCCCATCAGCGGTACAAAACTTGACCGCCCGGAGCTGGGGCGCTTACTGATGGACAGTCACCGCAATGATATTTTACTGGTCGAGCAGATAGACCGTCTGACCCGTCTGAGCAACAGCGACTGGATGACGCTGAAAAAGCAAATCGAGCAACACGAGCTGCGGATTGTCAGCCTCGATGTGCCTACCTCATGGCAGGCACTGTCAGATAAAGACCCTTCGCAGGCTGATCCAATCACCCGCGTAGTGATAACCGCCATCAATAACATGCTTATCGATCTGATGGCCGCGATGTCGCATAAGGACTGGCTGAGCCGCAGCCAGCGGCAAAAGCAGGGGATTGAACGGGCACATACGCTGGGAAAATGCCGGGGCAAACAGGCCGATCTTGAACGACACCAGAAAGTTCTGTACTACCGCCATGTCAAGAAACTGAGCATAAGAGAAACTGCTGAAGCCACCGGTTACAGCACATCTCAGGTCTGCAGGATTCAGGCCCTGTTCAGGCCTGAAAATTAAGCACATTTTCTGGTAATGGTCCCAACTTATTGATAGTGTTTTATGTTCAGATAATGCCCGATGACTTTATCATGCAGCTCCACCGATTTTGAGAACGACAGCGACTTCCTTCCCAGCCTTGCCAGATGCTGCCTCAGA
>NZ_JPQA01000047.1:0-1217 GCF_000738765.1 Pantoea sp. NGS-ED-1003 | reverse complement strand
ACATCGAGCACATGGAGCCGTATGGATTTACTGCTGCGCCGATTCTGGGGGCCGAGGCTGTTGCGGCTTATTTCGATGGCGATCGCTCGCATGGCGTTGTGCTGGTGGTTTCCGACCGGCGCTACCGCCTCAAAGGCTTGAAGACTGGCGAGGTTGCAGTTTATGACGATCAGGGACAGACGGTGACGCTGACCCGCTCCGGGATCGTTGTCAATGGTGCAGGTAAGCCGATCACCTTCATCAATGCGCCAAAGGCACGATTTGAAATGGACATCGAGGCTACCGGCGAAATCAAAGACAAGTGTGATTCCTCAGGGATAACAATGTCTGCAATGCGCCTGGCATACAACGGTCACACCCATAAAGAGAACGGTGACGGCGGCGGCACAACCGACGCTACAACGCAGAAAATGGTGGCGTCATGAATATTATCATTAATGGTGTCGAGCGCACTGTAACGTGGCCGCCTGACCCTCTCACCCGCGCCGTGATTATCTCCCTTTTCTCCTGGCGAAAGGCTGAGCCCGACGACAGCCCGGAGCAGGATAACGGTTGGTGGGGGGACAGTTTTCCATCCATTCAGAACGACCGGATTGGCTCGCGGCTTTATCTCCTGAGCCGTCAGAAGCTAACTAATAAAACGCCACTAAAAGCCCGCGAATATATCAGCCAGGCGCTTCAGTGGCTGGTGGAAGATGGCGTAGCAGTACGGGTAGACGTAAG
Organism: Pantoea sp. NGS-ED-1003; assembly: GCF_000738765.1. Classification (NCBI taxonomy): domain Bacteria; kingdom Pseudomonadati; phylum Pseudomonadota; class Gammaproteobacteria; order Enterobacterales; family Erwiniaceae; genus Pantoea; species Pantoea sp. NGS-ED-1003. The sequence continues at coordinate 494 of NZ_JPQA01000047.1, read as the reverse complement.
GGCCGAGCGAACCGGAATTAATACGCTGAGCGCCTCAGTGGTAATCAGCCAGAAAGACGGCAACCGCACGGCGTTTTCCTTTGATGATTTATGGAGTGAACTTAATGGCTGACAGTGGATTTACCCGCCCGACACTCCCTCAGTTAATCACCACAATTCGAAACGATATTCTCACCCGACTGGCAGCCGATACAACACTGGCGGAACTTCGCCGTACTGACGCTGAAGTGTACGGCCGAGTTCAGGCCGCCGCTGTACATACAGTGTATGGCTACATTGATTATCTGGCGCGCAACCTTCTGCCTGATCTGGCAGATGAGGACTGGCTGACCCGGCACGCAAACATGAAGCGATGCCCCCGGAAAGCGGCGACGTATGCAACAGGATTTTCAAGGTGGGATGTGGAAACTGACGGAATTACCATTCCGGCAGGTGTCACAATTCAGCGTGACGACCTGACCTCGTTCACCACTTCGGCTGCAGCCACATCGGCT
>NZ_JPQA01000046.1:0-1217 GCF_000738765.1 Pantoea sp. NGS-ED-1003 | reverse complement strand
ACATCGAGCACATGGAGCCGTATGGATTTACTGCTGCGCCGATTCTGGGGGCCGAGGCTGTTGCGGCTTATTTCGATGGCGATCGCTCGCATGGCGTTGTGCTGGTGGTTTCCGACCGGCGCTACCGTCTCAAAAGCTTGAAGACTGGCGAGGTTGCAGTTTATGACGATCAGGGACAGTCGGTGACGCTGACCCGCTCTGGGATCGTTGTCAATGGTGCAGGTAAGCCGATCACCTTCACCAATGCGCCAAAGGCACGATTTGAAATGGACATCGAGGCTACCGGAGAAATCAAAGACAAGTGTGATTCCTCCGGGATAACAATGTCTGCAATGCGCCTGGCATACAACGGTCATACCCATAAAGAGAACGGCGACGGCGGCGGCACAACCGACGCTACAACGCAGAAAATGGTGGCGTCATGAATATTATCATTAATGGTGTCGAGCGCACTGTAACGTGGCCGCCCGACCCTCTTACCCGCGCCGTGATTATCTCCCTTTTCTCCTGGCGAAAGGCTGAGCCCGACGACAGCCCGGAGCAGGATAACGGTTGGTGGGGGGACAGTTTTCCATCTATTCAGAACGACCGGATTGGCTCGCGGCTTTATCTCCTGAGCCGTCAGAAGCTCACTAATAAAACACCACTAAAAGCCCGCGAATATATCATCCAGGCGCTTCAGTGGCTGGTGGACGATGGCGTAGCAGTACGGGTAGACGTAAGAGCCGAGCGAACCGGAATCAATACGCTGAGCGCCTCAGTGGTAATCAGCCAGAAAGATGGCAACCGCACGGCGTTTTCCTTTGATGATTTATGGAGTGAACTTAATGGCTGACAGTGGATTTACCCGCCCAACACTCCCTCAGTTAATCACCACAATTCGAAACGATATTCTCACCCGACTGGCAGCCGATACAACACTGGCGGAACTTCGCCGTACTGACGCTGAAGTGTACGGACGAGTTCAGGCCGCCGCTGTACATACAGTGTATGGCTACATTGATTATCTGGCGCGCAACCTTCTGCCTGATCTGGCCGATGAGGACTGGCTGACCCGGCACGCAAACATGAAGCGATGCCCCCGGAAGGGGGCGACGTATGCAACAGGATTTTCAAGGTGGGATGTGGAAACTGACGGAATTACCATTCCGGCAGGTGTCACAATTCAGCGTGACGACCTGACCTCGTTCACCACTTCGGCTGCAGCCACATCGGCT
>NZ_JPQA01000045.1:0-1481 GCF_000738765.1 Pantoea sp. NGS-ED-1003 | reverse complement strand
GATCCGATCATGGTAGGTATCTGATGAAGGAAAAAAAACGGCCGGGTCGCATTAAGAGCGCGATTGTTAACTGGCTTGGTGAGTCGATTGGACTTAATGACGCCGCGTTCTGGCAGGAGTGGTACGGAACAAGCAGCAGCGGCAAGGTCGTGACAGCAGAGAAAGCGCTGGCGCTGGCCTCGGTCTGGGCTTGTGTGCGCCTGCTAAGTGAGTCAGTTTCAACGCTGCCGATGAAGGTTTATGAAAGAGCAGCTGATGGCTCCCGCAAACTGGCGCTTAATCATCCGGCTTATCAGCTGCTGTGTCGCCGGCCTAACAGCGAAATGACGCCTTCGCGCTTCATGCTGATGGTGGTTGCCAGCATCTGCCTGCGCGGTAATGCATACGTAGAGAAGAAAATGATCGGCGCCAAGCTGGTTTCTCTGGTGCCACTGCTTCCTCAGTCTATGAAGGTTGAGAGGATCGACAGTGGAGAACTGCAGTACACCTACACAGAGAAGGGCGTGCAGCGCATCATTCCGGTTAAAAACATGATGCACATCCGTGGCTTTGGTCTGGATGGCGTCTGCGGGATGATGCCGATGCGAACCGGGCGGGACGTGTTTGGCGCGGCAATGGCGGTAGAAGAATCAGCCGCAAAAATTTTTGAAAACGGTATTCAGACGTCAGGTTTTTTTCTGTCAAAGAACTTGCTGACCAAAGAGCAGCGACAGAAAAACCGCGAAAACCTCAACCGGTTCGTTGGTTCGAAAAACGCCGGCAAGGTGATGGTGCTTGAGGGCGACATGTCCTATCAGGGCATTACTCTGAACCCTGAAGACGCTCAGATGCTGGAATCACGATCGTTCAGCATTGAGGAGATCTGCCGCTGGTTCCGCGTACCGCCGTTTATGGTCGGTCACGTAAACAAGCAGAGCAGCTGGGCATCAAGCGTTGAAGGCATGAATCTGCTGTTCCTGACGAATACGCTTCGCCCGATGCTGGTGAACATTGAACAGGAGATTTCACGATGCCTGCTCAACGGCGATGAAGACTTATTCGCTGAGTTCTCTGTTGAAGGCCTGCTGCGTGCTGACAGTGCCGGGCGTGCGGCCTATTACACCACGGCGCTGCAGAACGGCTGGATGTCCCGTAATGATGTGCGCCGCCTGGAGAACCTGCCTCCGATTGAAGGTGGCGATATTTACACGGTGCAGCTCAACCTTACACCGCTTGAGGATTTGCGCAAAAACAGCCAGGCCGTAAACGCTAAGCTGATGCGCGAAGTTCACGACGCGGTTTTCCCGGACATTCCTATCGAACAATCACCGCTTAAACAGGCGGCTTAGGAGCAACCCCAATGACAGTAAAAAGCCTTCCGGCAGCGCCGGAGGGGCGGCCTTTTGCGCGCGAAAATCGCGACCTGCCGTCCTCTGCAATGGAGCGCTGGAACGGCGGTATCAAAGCCGCAAAGAGTGATGAAAACAGCATTTCCGTGTTCG
>NZ_JPQA01000043.1:0-1574 GCF_000738765.1 Pantoea sp. NGS-ED-1003 | reverse complement strand
TTAATGAGGCCATCGATCTTGAGATGGAGCGCGTTTCGGATGACGGACTCTATCAGGCACTGGTAACCGTGCGAACGGATGTTAACCGCGATATCTCAGCCCGGCTGGAGCAGGTTGAGCGCATGACAGAACGGACACCCTCGCAGGTTATGCCGGCTTTGGTGCTGGCCGCCGACTGGTACGACTCTGCATCACGCGCCGGGGACATAACGGCGCGCAACGGCATACGCCATCCCGGCTTTGTGCCGGTTCAGAAACTAAGGGTGCCGGCACGATGAATAATACCGTTCTTCTCCGGGTGAATGGTCAGGAGTGGGGTGGCTGGACATCAGTCCGGATCGCCGCTGGCATTGAACGCATAGCCCGCGACTTCACCGTTGAGATTACCCGCAGCTGGCCCGGAGATACTGATCAGGCGAACCGCAGCAACCGGATTAAAAACGGTGACCTCGTTGAAGTTTTTATAGGCACTGACAAAGTGCTGACCGGCTTCATTGAGGCTACACCAGTCCGGTATGACGCACGCAGCATCAGCGTAGGCATATCCGGGCGCAGCAAGACAGCTGACCTTATCGACTGCTCAGCCACGCCGTCACAGTATGGCGGGCGCTCGCTGGCGCAGGTGGCAGCAGAGCTGGCTAAGCCTTTCAGCATAACGGTGGTGGATGCTGGCGGCGCGTCAGGTGCGCTGCAGGGTGTTCAGGCAGATCAGGGCGAAACGGTCATGGACGTGCTCAACAAGATGCTCGGCCTGCAGCAGGCGCTGGCGTATGACAATGCGCAGGGCAATCTGGTTATCGGCGGCATCGGAAGCCAGCAGGCGCATACAGCACTGGTGTTGGGTGAAAACATCCTTTCCTGTGACACCGAAAAGAGCATTCGTGACCGGTTCAGTGACTATCAGGTTTCCGGTCAGCGCCGGGGTAATGACGATGACTTTGGCGAGGCTACAACTACGGCCATCAGAGCAAAGACCATCGACGGAGGCCTGAAGCGCTACCGGCCGATGATTATCCGCCAGACCGGCAATGCTACTACAGCAACCTGCAGCGAACGGGCAGAGTTCGAAATGCGCCAGCGCGCTGCGCGTACCGATGAGGTGACCTATACCGTGCAAGGCTGGCGTCAGGGTGACGGCTCACTATGGTTGCCTAACCTGCAGGTTATCGTCTTCGATCCCATCCTCGGCTTTAACAATCGCCAGATGGTCATCGCAGAGGTGACTTATCAGCAGGATGAAAACGGCACCGTGACCGAAATCCGGGTCGGACCGCCTGATGCCTACCTCCCTGAGCCAGCTAAGCCCGGCAAGCGGAAGAAAAAGAAAGAGGAGGATGATTTCTGATGGCTAATCCGATTTCAGGTATGGGCCGCGCGCTGTCAAATCTGCTGGCTCGCGCCGTGGTGCGTGGCCTGAACACGGCAACAAAATGCCAGATGCTTCAGGTTGAAATGGCCGGCGGCGAGGGCAAGAGCGACATCGAGCACATGGAGCCGTATGGATTTACTGCTGCGCCGATTCTGGGGGCCGAGGCTGTTGCGGCTTATTTCGATGGCGATCGCTCGCATGGCGT
>NZ_JPQA01000042.1:0-1574 GCF_000738765.1 Pantoea sp. NGS-ED-1003 | reverse complement strand
TTAATGAGGCCATCGATCTTGAGATGGAGCGCGTTTCGGATGACGGACTCTATCAGGCACTGGTAACCGTGCGAACGGATGTTAACCGCGATATCTCAGCCCGGCTGGAGCAGGTTGAGCGCATGACGGAACGGACACCCTCGCAGGTTATGCCGGCTTTGGTGCTGGCCGCCGACTGGTACGACTCAGCCTCACGCGCAGGAGACATAACGGCGCGCAACGGCATACGCCATCCCGGCTTCGTACCGGTTCAGCCACTGAGGGTGCCTGTACGATGAACAACACTGTAATTCTTCGCGTTAACGGTCAGGAGTGGGGCGGCTGGACTTCGGTCAGGATTGCCGCGGGTATAGAGCGTATCGCCCGCGACTTTACCGTTGAGATCACACGCAGCTGGCCGGGTGATACCGACCAGGCGAACCGCAGCAACCGGATTAAAAATGGTGACCTCGTTGAGGTATTGATAGGCAACGACAAAGTGATGACCGGCTACATCGAGGCGACACCGGTCCGGTATGACGCGCACAGCATCAGCGTTGGCATTTCCGGGCGCAGTAAAACAGCCGATCTTATCGACTGCGCCGCCGCGCCGTCCCAGTATGCAGGAAGAACCCTTTCACAGGTGGCCGCAGAGCTGGCAAAGCCATTCAGTATCAGAGTGGTTGATGCAGGCGGCGCTTCAGGCGCACTGCAGGGCATTCAGGCAGACCAGGGTGAAACGGTAATGGATGTGCTGAATAAGATGCTCGGGCTACAGCAGGCGCTTGCTTATGACAATGAACTGGGCGATCTGGTTATCGGCGGCATAGGGAGCCAGCAGGCTCACACCGCGCTGGTGCTGGGTGAAAATGTGCTTTCCTGTGATACCGAAAAAAGCATTCGCGATAGATTCAGTGATTATCAGGTCTCCGGTCAGCGTAAGGGTAATGATGATGACTTTGGTGAAGCAACCACCACGGCTATCAGGGCGAAGACGATTGACGGCGGCCTGAAGCGTTATCGTCCAATGCTTATTCGGCAGACCGGGAATGCGACTACAGCAACCTGCAGCGAACGTGCTGAGTTTGAAATGCGCCAGCGCGCAGCCCGCACCGATGAAGCTACTTATACCGTTCAGGGATGGCGTCAGGGTAACGGCTCACTCTGGCTGCCTAACCTGCAGGTCATTGTTTTCGATCCTATCCTCGGCTTTAACAATCGGCAGATGATCATCGCTGAGGTGACCTATCAGCAGGATGAAAACGGCACGGTGACCGAAATTCGCGTTGGACCGCCTGATGCTTACCTTCCTGAACCCGCGAAACCCGGCAAGCGTAAGAAAAAGAAAGAAGAGGATGATTTCTGATGGCAAACCCTTTTTCCAGCATGAGTCGGGGGTTGTCAAACCTTCTGGCGCGTGCCGTGGTGCGTGGACTCGACACCGCAACTAAATGCCAGATGCTTCAGATTGAAATGGCCGGCGGCGAGGGCAAGAGCGACATCGAGCACATGGAGCCGTATGGATTTACTGCTGCGCCGATTCTGGGGGCCGAGGCTGTTGCGGCTTATTTCGATGGCGATCGCTCGCATGGCGT
>NZ_JPQA01000041.1:0-1626 GCF_000738765.1 Pantoea sp. NGS-ED-1003 | reverse complement strand
TGAGCACCGCTTAACTTGTTTAAGCAAATCAAACTTAAATTGAAGAGTTTGATCATGGCTCAGATTGAACGCTGGCGGCAGGCCTAACACATGCAAGTCGAACGGCAGCACAGAAGAGCTTGCTCTTTGGGTGGCGAGTGGCGGACGGGTGAGTAATGTCTGGGAAACTGCCCGATGGAGGGGGATAACTACTGGAAACGGTAGCTAATACCGCATAACGTCGCAAGACCAAAGTGGGGGACCTTCGGGCCTCACACCATCGGATGTGCCCAGATGGGATTAGCTAGTAGGTGGGGTAACGGCTCACCTAGGCGACGATCCCTAGCTGGTCTGAGAGGATGACCAGCCACACTGGAACTGAGACACGGTCCAGACTCCTACGGGAGGCAGCAGTGGGGAATATTGCACAATGGGCGCAAGCCTGATGCAGCCATGCCGCGTGTATGAAGAAGGCCTTCGGGTTGTAAAGTACTTTCAGCGGGGAGGAAGGCGACGCGGTTAATAACCGGGTCGATTGACGTTACCCGCAGAAGAAGCACCGGCTAACTCCGTGCCAGCAGCCGCGGTAATACGGAGGGTGCAAGCGTTAATCGGAATTACTGGGCGTAAAGCGCACGCAGGCGGTCTGTCAAGTCGGATGTGAAATCCCCGGGCTTAACCTGGGAACTGCATTCGAAACTGGCAGGCTAGAGTCTTGTAGAGGGGGGTAGAATTCCAGGTGTAGCGGTGAAATGCGTAGAGATCTGGAGGAATACCGGTGGCGAAGGCGGCCCCCTGGACAAAGACTGACGCTCAGGTGCGAAAGCGTGGGGAGCAAACAGGATTAGATACCCTGGTAGTCCACGCCGTAAACGATGTCGACTTGGAGGCTGTTCCCCTGAGGAGTGGCTTCCGGAGCTAACGCGTTAAGTCGACCGCCTGGGGAGTACGGCCGCAAGGTTAAAACTCAAATGAATTGACGGGGGCCCGCACAAGCGGTGGAGCATGTGGTTTAATTCGATGCAACGCGAAGAACCTTACCTACTCTTGACATCCAGAGAACTTGCCAGAGATGGCTTGGTGCCTTCGGGAACTCTGAGACAGGTGCTGCATGGCTGTCGTCAGCTCGTGTTGTGAAATGTTGGGTTAAGTCCCGCAACGAGCGCAACCCTTATCCTTTGTTGCCAGCGATTCGGTCGGGAACTCAAAGGAGACTGCCGGTGATAAACCGGAGGAAGGTGGGGATGACGTCAAGTCATCATGGCCCTTACGAGTAGGGCTACACACGTGCTACAATGGCGCATACAAAGAGAAGCGACCTCGCGAGAGCAAGCGGACCTCATAAAGTGCGTCGTAGTCCGGATCGGAGTCTGCAACTCGACTCCGTGAAGTCGGAATCGCTAGTAATCGTGGATCAGAATGCCACGGTGAATACGTTCCCGGGCCTTGTACACACCGCCCGTCACACCATGGGAGTGGGTTGCAAAAGAAGTAGGTAGCTTAACCTTCGGGAGGGCGCTTACCACTTTGTGATTCATGACTGGGGTGAAGTCGTAACAAGGTAACCGTAGGGGAACCTGCGGTTGGATCACCTCCTTACCTGAAGATACTGCCTTCGAAGTGCTCACACAGATTGTCTGATAGAAA
>NZ_JPQA01000040.1:0-1629 GCF_000738765.1 Pantoea sp. NGS-ED-1003 | reverse complement strand
TTGCGCGCGAAAATCGCGACCTGCCGTCCTCTGCAATGGAGCGCTGGAACGGCGGTATCAAAGCCGCAAAGAGTGATGAAAACAGCATTTCCGTGTTCGACGTAATTGGCGCTGACTGGTACGGCGACGGCGTGACCGCCAGCCGCATCGCGGCGGCGCTCCGCTCAATCGGCGGTGCTGACGTGACGGTGAATATCAATTCGCCCGGCGGCGACATGTTTGAAGGGCTGGCGATTTACAACCTGCTGCGTGAATACGAAGGGAAAGTCACCGTTAAAGTGCTGGGCCTCGCTGCTTCTGCTGCCTCGATTATCGCGATGGCCGGTGATGAGGTCCAGATTGGCCGTGGTGCTTTCCTGATGATCCATAACTGCTGGGTGTATGCGATGGGCAACCGTCACGACCTGCAACAGATTGCGGCCGACATGGTGCCTTTTGATAAGGCAATGAACGATATCTATGGCGCGCGTACTGGTCTGGATGCCGCCACCATCGACGCGATGATGAATGCTGAAACCTATATCGGTGGCAGCGATGCGGTTGAAAAAGGTTTTGCGGATCGCCTGCTGGCGGCAGATGAGATTTCTGATGGCGACGACAGTCCGGCGGCTGCGCTGCGCAAGCTGGACGCAATGCTGGCAAAAACCGATGCGCCGCGCTCTGAGCGTCGAAAACTTCTTAAAGCATTAACCGGCGGCAAGCCTGGCGCTGCTGCCACCCATGAAGGTATGCCGGGCGCTACCGACGAAATCAACCCCGAAAATATGGCACAACTTAAAAACGCGCTGGCCGCGTTCGGCAAGTGAGGATTACAAATGTCTGAAGTGAATGAAGTACTCAAGCAGGTTACTGCCAGCATCAACGAAGCCAGCGGCAAGTTTAACGCGAAGGCTGAAGAAGCACTGACTGAGGCCAGGAAATCTGGTTCGCTGTCAACTGAAACTAAAGCGGCGGTCGATAAAATGGCGAGCGAGCTTAACGCCATGCGTGAAGCAGAAAAAACGCTTAAGGCGGCGCTGGGTGATCTGGAGCAGCATGTTGCGCAGATGCCGCTGGCGAATGCAAAAAACGTTATCGAAACCGTGGGCGGTCAGGTAGTTTCATCCGAAGCGTTGAAGGCGTTCTCAGCCAGCATTGAAGGCAATAAGCGCCTGAGCATCCCCGTTAAGGCGGCTCTGCTGTCCGTCAACGTGCCGGGGCAGATTGTAGCGCCTGACCGCCTGCCGGGCATCGATCAGCAGCCTAAACAACGCCTGTTTATCCGCGATCTGATTGCGCCGGGCCGCACTGAATCCAACACGATCTACTGGGTGCAGCAGACCGGCTTTACCAATAATGCCGCGACCGTTGCTGAAAACACCACCAAGCCGTACAGCGGGATCACCTTTGCGGAAAAAATCACACCGGTCCGCACTATTGCTCACCTGTTCAAAGCCGCCAAGCAGATTCTGGACGACATGCCGCAGCTGCAGTCGACGATTGACGCTGAACTGCGCTACGGTCTGAAGTACGTTGAAGAGCAGGAAATTCTGTTCGGTGACGGCACCGGCACGCACCTGAACGGTATCGTACCGCAGGCATCTGCATACGCTGCCGCCTTCACCGTGGCGAATCAGAGCGGTATCGATG
>NZ_JPQA01000039.1:0-1903 GCF_000738765.1 Pantoea sp. NGS-ED-1003 | reverse complement strand
ATTAATACCCAGCAGCCCCAGCTTCATTCCGACGAAACCAGCGGCGATACCAAATGCTCCCCGGATTACCTTTGGGTTTTTTTCGGCAAATTCACTGAAGCGCTGTGACATGTCACCAAGCCAGCCCGCGAGTTTTTTTGCATCCCCCGAGAAAGCACCGCCAATTGCCGCTAAGCCATTGACCGCCGTTCCCGTCATTGAATCCCATAGGTTCGTTAAGGTATTCAGCTGAGCATTAACTCGCATGTTCAAACTGGCTTGTTTTTCCATTTTTTTCTGAATCTGGTCATAACCGCTTTTTCCATTACGAATGAGCGCACCAAGAACTTTTCCAGTCTCATCGTCATCACCAAATATTTGTTTAATTATTTTGGTTTGGTTTTGAGTGGACAGACCTTTCAGCTTATCAAGCTGTTTAAATAAGTTATCTATACCCCCAAACTCACCCTTGCCGTCAGTGAAATCCAGTTTCATTCCCTTGCGGCTAAGCAGTTTATTTGCAGCCCTCATTTTTTTAGTATCAAACCCTGCCTGAAACACCTTCCTCAGGGCGTTACCCGCCGAAGCCCCCTCCATCCCCATCTGATCCATCATGACGGCTATAGGTGCTAAGGCTTTAGATGCCGTCAATCCATCCTTACTCACCAGTTTTAAGACTGAACTTGTCCCTGAGAAGAATGCAAGCATATTGGTATCATCGACGCCCAGATAAAAAGCCTTCTGGATCGTGTCGAATAATCCCATCATATCTTCTGAAGCAGTGCCGGTAGCATCCTGCATTTTTGCAGCAAACTCTGCAGCCGCTTCAGGCGTTTTCTTAAGCTGAACTGCCAGATAAGCGGAAGCCTCACCAACACCACTCAGGATGTTCTGGGCTGGAATACCCTGCCTGACAAGCATCTGCATCATGTTCTGAAAGTCAGCAGTAGTGCCTGGCAGTTTATTGCCGAGGCCTATTGCCAGCTTGTTAATTTTCGCGAAATCAGAACTTACCGCTCCGCTTGAGTCCATCATGGCAACCTTCAGGCCTGTCGCTGCATCCTCCTGCTTCGCAAAAGCAATCAGCGATCCGGTTAGTCCGGCAGCAAGACCACCTGCCATCGCCATGGCTCCCTTACCTGCCTCCTCCGCATCCCGGCGAAAGCTGCGCAGGTTTTTTTGCATTCTGCCAAGTGCAGGTGAAAGCCTGTCAACGCCAGTAATAAGCGCTTTCAGTTCAAATTCAGCCATTGGCTTTTCGCTCCCGTTCTATCCGGTTCGCCTGATCAATAAGCAATTGCAGGCTTTTTAAGTCCTCATTCAGGACTTCCAGAGGATTTATGCGCCAGTAACTGGCGCAATCAAAGTACAGATTCAGCAGCTCTTTAGCTGTCAGGCCTGAAGGAAAAAACCTGCCACTACCCAGCCAGCAGCATTAAGGTCTGACGGCGACATATCATCGACCGAACTCGGCGGGATGCCGCCCAACTGGCTGATGTATTTAGCCACGACATGCGCCAGCAGCTTCACCGACTCATCCTGATTCATCTGGTAGGGATAGCCCAGCTCACGGACATCCTTGCCCGTTGGATCGCGCAGCTCCAGCACATGGATAGTTTCGCCGTGTGCCGTAATGGGTTTTGAAAGCTGAAGTTCACTCACTGATAGAATCCTTCTGAGCCGTGGAATTCGAGGTCTACCGTACCCTCTTCCGCATTGTGGTTTGCTTCACCGAACTGGAACGCTTCAGACAGCACGTAAACCATGCCGTTAGCCAGTTCAGCGGTAATGGTCATCTGGTCTGAATCCATCAGCTTGGTGACCGGAAACGCCTTCGGAACCTTGAAGGTGCCTTTGACGTAAGGCGCTCGGTGCGTCTCTTTGTAATCCACGTCACCGGCAAGGCCGATCACGTCATCACGCA
>NZ_JPQA01000038.1:0-1903 GCF_000738765.1 Pantoea sp. NGS-ED-1003 | reverse complement strand
ATTAATACCCAGCAGCCCCAGCTTCATTCCGACGAAACCAGCGGCGATACCAAATGCTCCCCGGATTACCTTTGGGTTTTTTTCGGCAAATTCACTGAAGCGCTGTGACATGTCACCAAGCCAGCCCACCAGCTTTTTAGCATCACCAGAGAAAGCGCCACCGATAGCTGCTAAGCCGTTGACTGCAGTGCCCGTCATGGAGTCCCATAGGTTCGTAAGCGTGCCAAGCTGAGCGTTAACTCGCTTATTTAGGTCAGCCTGCTTTTCCATTTTGGCCTGAATTTCATCATAGCCACTCTTTCCTTTATCTATAAGCGCCTTTAGAACACTAAGCGTGTCGCCATCGTCACCAAATATTTGTTTGATTACTCTTGTCTTATCAAGAGTGGTTAGTTTCTTAAGTTTATCTAGCTGTTTAAAAAGATTCTCTACTCCACCAAACTCACCTTTGCCATCAGTAAAGTCCAGCTTAATTCTTTGCTTTCTTAGTAGCTTATTGGCTGCTCTAATCTTTTTAGTGTCAAATCCAGCCTGGAATATCTTCCTTATCGCATTACCTGCCGTTTCACCCTGAGTGCCCATCTGATCCATCATCACTGCAATGGGTGCCAAAGCCCGAGAAGCTGCTAGGCCATCTTTGCTAACCATTTCTGTGACAGAGCTGACATTGGTGAAAAACGATAGCAAATTAGTGTCATCGACACCCAGATAGAATGCCTTCTGGATGGTGTCGAATAATCCCATCATGTCTTTCGAGGAGGTACGTGTCGCATCCTGCATTTTTGCAGCAAACTCTGCAGCCGCCTCAGGCGTTTTCTTGAGCTGAACAGCAAGATAAGCGGAAGCCTCCCCTACCCCGCTCAGTATGTTCTGAGCAGGAATGCCCTGCCTGACAAGCATCTGCATCATGTTCTGAAAGTCAGCAGTAGTACCAGGCAGTTTATTTCCGAGGCCTATTGCCAGCTTGTTAATTTTCGCGAAATCAGAACTTACCGCTCCGCTTGAGTCCATCATAGCAACCTTCAGGCCTGTCGCTGCGTCCTCCTGCTTCGCAAAAGCAATCAGCGATCCGGTTAGCCCGGCAGCAAGACCACCGGCCATCGCCATGGCTCCCTTACCTGCCTCCTCCGCATCCCGGCGAAAGCTGCGCAGGTTCTTTTGCATGCGGCCAAGTGCAGGTGAAAGCCTGTCAACGCCAGTAATAAGCGCCTTCAGTTCAAATTCAGCCATTGGCTTTTCGCTCCCGTTCTATCCGGTTCGCCTGGTCGATAAGCAATTGCAGGCTTTTTAAGTCCTCGCTCAGGACTTCCAGAGGATTTATGCGCCAGTAACTGGCGCAATCAAAGTACAGATTCAGCAGCTCTTTAGCTGTCAGGCCTGAAGGAAAAAACCGGCCACTACCCAGCCAGCAGCGTTCAGGTCTGATGGTGACATGTCATCAACTGAACTGGGTGGAATGCCGCCCAACTGGCTGATGTACTTAGCCACCACATGCGCCAGTAGCTTTACTGACTCATCCTGATTCATCTGATAGGGATAACCCAGTTCACGAACATCCTTGCCCGTTGGCTCACGCAACTCCAGCACATGGATAGTTTCACCATGCGCCGTAATAGGTTTTGAAAGCTGAAGTTCACTCACTGATAGAATCCTTCTGAGCCGTGGAATTCGAGGTCAACTGTACCCTCTTCCGCATTGTGGTTAGCTTCACCGAACTGGAACGCCTCAGACAGCACATAAACCATGCCGTTAGCCAGTTCGGCAGTGATGGTCATTTGGTCTGAATCCATCAGCTTGGTGACCGGAAACGCCTTCGGAACCTTGAAGGTGCCTTTGACGTAAGGCGCTCGGTGCGTCTCTTTGTAATCCACGTCACCGGCAAGGCCGATCACGTCATCACGCA
>NZ_JPQA01000037.1:0-1903 GCF_000738765.1 Pantoea sp. NGS-ED-1003 | reverse complement strand
AAACCTCGGTTTAGGCGAAGCAGCGAAACGCGCGGTCGGCGCTGGCGTAAAACAGATCCCGGACATGTCATTTTATGACCTGACTGTGAGCGGGGACTCCAGCTCAAGGAAGCTGACTGCGAAGTTACCCAACGGCTTTATTATCAAGGCCGTCTTAGGCTCGGCCGACCAGAACGGATGGTTTGATATTGCGTTTGATACGCCGTTTCCAACTGAGATTTTATTTGCATGGGGGGCTGAGCGCGCGCCTAACAGCAACCTTAACCAGACCTCCACTGTTGCGGTCAATCTCAGCCTGTCGTCAGCAAAGCACATCGTAGGGCAGATGCGATCAATTACTTCGGGCGTCAGTTCTCTGGCGGGCGGTCTTTCAGCATTCGCGTTAGGAAGGTAAGAGCATGAATTACATTTTCTCAGCCGTTAACGATAAATACAGCCCTCCGGTGCTAAACGCTTTTTATCGCATTTCCGATAAAGCGGATTATGAAAATGCCGGAACATGGCCGGAAAATTACATTGAAATCTCTGATGAGGTTTACGAGGAATTTAACCGGACATCTCCTGCCGGTAAAACTGTAGGGGTAGCTGACGGGCTTCCTGCATGGGTAGACATTCCGCCGCCGTCACATGATAAAATGGTCGCCACAGTACAGCAAAAAAAGCAGGCTCTGACAGATGCCGCTATGCTGTCAGTGAGCGTTATTCAGCTCAAACTGCAGGCCGGAAGAAAGCTCACCGAAGCTGAAAGTGTAAAGCTCAATGCGGCGCTTGATTATATAGACGCAGTGGCAGCAATAAATCCTGAAGATGGGCCAGATATAGACTGGCCGATACTTTCTTAAAGTTGCGCTGCAATATCCGGCGGCGCAGGCCAGCTGATTTCTGGAGCCTGAGAAATATCAATCGCCTGCACCGCCTGAATATATTTCATCCATTCGGTGAGCAGAGCTTTGTCTGCATCCGTAATAATGCCGAGCAGCAGCTGCGTCTGCCATGCCTGCGTTACCCCGTTCGCCTCGCTGATGAGCGAAGATTTCTGCCGGGCTGCGCTCTTTACGTCGGCAGCCTGCTGCGCATCCGCATCAGTAACCCACCTTTCCCCGTCCCACTTATCCCAGGCGGTTGCGGGCGCAAGCGGCGTCGTATCTGCCGGATAATCACCTAATTCTGATATTACGATTTCCGAGCCATCAGCAATGGAGTAGACCGTTTTGCCGCGATGGTCGGCAACAACCTGCCAGTTGCCATCACGATAAACAGCTGCTTGCCCGGCCTCGAAAATGGGCGGCGCTGTAATGCAGGCATTGGCAGGCAGGCCAACACCCTGCGGCAGATACTCTTCACTGGAGCCGGTAAACTCGCCGTTCAGCGCATCATAGTTATAAATCGTCAATGTGCCGGCCGATTTGGCCTGGCCATTTTTATCAAGCATGACCTTAGCCATTATGCAGCCCTCACGATGAAGTTAAACGCGACGTTGCGCGGGCGAACCTTACGATAGGTTGTGCCGGTTGAAGATGTGGTTGTTTGCGCGGTGTAGACGGAATATGTTGGATGAACCTTCCCGGCCTCAAAATCCTCGATATCAATACCGCTGTAAGAAGTGAAAAAGCCGAGCGTGACAGCAACCCCCGTTGCTTCCTGTGAAGAAAGCAATGTCCTGCCACTGTCAACGCCGCGCCCGTCATCCCAGCCACGGATAAACTCAGCACGGAGATCGGCCAGTTTAAGCCCCGGATAAGCCAGTGCCAGCTTTGGATATAACGTGCTGCTAAACGTCGCCCCGTTACTTTTAAGAAAGACCATGCCAGCCATGGAGGGGAACAGCTCATTGGGCATTTTCGCGTGCGGCCAGGGGAACGGCGAGCCTATGACCGGCGAGCCTTCGCCTAAACCGAGGTTT
>NZ_JPQA01000036.1:0-1959 GCF_000738765.1 Pantoea sp. NGS-ED-1003 | reverse complement strand
TGAGGCAGCACCTGGCACGGCTGGGACGGAAGTCGCTGTCGTTCTCAAAATCGGTGGAGCTGCATGACAAAGTCATCGGGCATTATCTGAACATAAAACACTATCAATAAGTTGGAGTCATTACCCATTTGGCAGAAATATTAAACTCAGCTGTGCGATCAAAAAACTCAATAACGAACCAATAGATATCTTGTTCAGTCGGGAGTTTCATTTCTAACTTTCGGGCTAGTTGTGAAACCAAATTAATTGTCTGTTCGTCAGTCTCAGGTAACTTTGTTGTAATCCCGCCAATTACAAACTTATCTTTTTTTTATCCCAAAAAATTTTCCTAATCCCATGATGTAGAACCCCTTTATGAGAAGTTGCTCAACATAGCAGAACCCTTTATGAAACCCACCTGCCATAAATAGTAGTTATGTAGGCTTGCAGCTTATCGGAAAGCAGATAAGGTCTGTTAATCAAGGCATTGGTTTGTATGATTTAATCTTAAATATTTAACTTGAGCTCTCATATCTTGCAGAAGGAAGGGGTCCTTACGTGACCGTTTCAAGGGCGATATTCTTCGAAACAGGAGGGTGTTGCGTACAAAAAAAATGTCAGAGAGAATGGGGTATGAATAGATAGCGATGTTAAGTGATACTTTGATGAATGAAGTCAGTTCTGTCCAGGTTAATTTCCTTGGGAAACTTTTTAGAAAACCTTCAGTCAATGCGACTTCAGATACGTTGTGGTTGTCACTTCAGGGTAAAGAAGTGGCCCATTACTCTATCAGGTCGATGCGTGCGTTTGCGCATGTTGATGAATCGGTGCTGGGAAGTCAGTTGCGCTTCAGTTCTGATGGTACTGAGATTAAAACCGGTTTTTTGCAAAAAAAAGTAACAGCAATCTTTCTGGAGTTTATTAATCAATCTGTGTCAGAGCATATTCAGGATTATCTGAAGGCATGCTTTTCTGAATTTGATGCTTTAGCTATCAACCATTACCCTCGAGACTCTTGGTCAGAGCAGATCGAAAGCCTGATATCAGAGCTGCACAGGCACTACGTGGTGCAAGCTGATACCTGGAAGAAGTATTTACCCGCCTCGGTTATTGAGAGGATCGAGATGATGTTAAAATTCTTTCCACTGGATATGGCATCTCTGCGTGAACATCATGAAAGCTGCCAGCTCAGGAACCGGGAAGCATTCTTTGATGTTGTGGAAGCTAATCCTCTCACAGTTGAGCAGCGACTGGGCGTCTTAAGGTCTAACGATCGTAATATGGTTTTAGCTGCTGCAGGTACGGGGAAAACCTCCGTCATGGTTGCTAAGGCTCTTGACCTGATCGACAGAAAACTCGCTGAACCTTCTGAAATTCTTGTTCTTGCTTATAACAAGACTGCAGCAAATGAGCTGAAAGAACGTCTGGAAAGCAAAGCAATTAATGGAAGCGTAACTTTAGCCACTAAGCCCTATATTTCTACTTTTCATGCATTGGGCAGGCAGATACTCAGAGATGCAGGTATTTCCACACAGATAAGTGTGTTTGCAGAAGATAATTATAAGCTCAAGCAGTGGGTTACAAAATGGATTTATGAGTATATCAGCGCCGATCCTGCGCGCGTTTTTGATTTGATTGAGCTGACTACGCCTCCCGTAGATGCTCTGCAGTTCAGTACAAAATCGGAGTATGAGAAACATCTACGCGATAACGAATTCAGAACTTTAGGTGGCGAAAAAGTGAGAGGTTACCAGGAACTTTTGCTTGCTAACTTCATGCACGTTAATAGAATTGAATATGAGTATGAATCATATTATGTAACGAAACGACGACTGGAAATTGGGTTTGATTACCGGGTAATGACTCCAACTTATTGATAGTGTTTTATGTTCAGATAATGCCCGATGACTTTGTCATGCAGCTCCACCGATTTTGAGAACGACAGCGACTTCCGTCCCAGCCGTGCCAGGTGCTGCCTCA
>NZ_JPQA01000035.1:0-2055 GCF_000738765.1 Pantoea sp. NGS-ED-1003 | reverse complement strand
TTGATTTCTTTTCCTCGGGGTACTTAGATGTTTCAGTTCCCCCGGTTCGCCTCGCAACACTATGTATTCATGTTGCGATAGTGTGTCGAAACACACTGGGTTTCCCCATTCGGACATCGCCGGCTGTAGCGGTTCATATCACCTTGCCGGCGCTTTTCGCAGATTAGCACGTCCTTCATCGCCTCTGACTGCCAGGGCATCCACCGTGTACGCTTAGTCGCTTAACCTCACAACCCACAGGCGTCTTGCGACGTCGCGGATGTGATTATTGAGAGACTCGAACGCGCTGCCTTTATTCCCTGTTACGGGGGAATAACGCAACGCGTCGTTTCAATTTTCAGCTTGTTCCGGATTGTTAAAGAGCAATATCTCAAACGTGACCCTGAGGCCAGTTTTGAGATACTTCGTGGAGACACCTTTCACCTGTCACCAAGCAAGTGGCGTCCCCTAGGGGATTCGAACCCCTGTTGCCGCCGTGAAAGGGCGGAGTCCTAACCGCTAGACGAAGGGGACACAAAAAATGCGTCACGACTTCGCAGCCGTCTTGCTTCTTTACTTTTCTATCAGACAATCTGTGTGAGCACTTCGAAGGCAGTATCTTCAGGTAAGGAGGTGATCCAACCGCAGGTTCCCCTACGGTTACCTTGTTACGACTTCACCCCAGTCATGAATCACAAAGTGGTAAGCGCCCTCCCGAAGGTTAAGCTACCTACTTCTTTTGCAACCCACTCCCATGGTGTGACGGGCGGTGTGTACAAGGCCCGGGAACGTATTCACCGTGGCATTCTGATCCACGATTACTAGCGATTCCGACTTCACGGAGTCGAGTTGCAGACTCCGATCCGGACTACGACGCACTTTATGAGGTCCGCTTGCTCTCGCGAGGTCGCTTCTCTTTGTATGCGCCATTGTAGCACGTGTGTAGCCCTACTCGTAAGGGCCATGATGACTTGACGTCATCCCCACCTTCCTCCGGTTTATCACCGGCAGTCTCCTTTGAGTTCCCGACCGAATCGCTGGCAACAAAGGATAAGGGTTGCGCTCGTTGCGGGACTTAACCCAACATTTCACAACACGAGCTGACGACAGCCATGCAGCACCTGTCTCAGAGTTCCCGAAGGCACCAAGCCATCTCTGGCAAGTTCTCTGGATGTCAAGAGTAGGTAAGGTTCTTCGCGTTGCATCGAATTAAACCACATGCTCCACCGCTTGTGCGGGCCCCCGTCAATTCATTTGAGTTTTAACCTTGCGGCCGTACTCCCCAGGCGGTCGACTTAACGCGTTAGCTCCGGAAGCCACTCCTCAGGGGAACAGCCTCCAAGTCGACATCGTTTACGGCGTGGACTACCAGGGTATCTAATCCTGTTTGCTCCCCACGCTTTCGCACCTGAGCGTCAGTCTTTGTCCAGGGGGCCGCCTTCGCCACCGGTATTCCTCCAGATCTCTACGCATTTCACCGCTACACCTGGAATTCTACCCCCCTCTACAAGACTCTAGCCTGCCAGTTTCGAATGCAGTTCCCAGGTTAAGCCCGGGGATTTCACATCCGACTTGACAGACCGCCTGCGTGCGCTTTACGCCCAGTAATTCCGATTAACGCTTGCACCCTCCGTATTACCGCGGCTGCTGGCACGGAGTTAGCCGGTGCTTCTTCTGCGGGTAACGTCAATCGACCCGGTTATTAACCGCGTCGCCTTCCTCCCCGCTGAAAGTACTTTACAACCCGAAGGCCTTCTTCATACACGCGGCATGGCTGCATCAGGCTTGCGCCCATTGTGCAATATTCCCCACTGCTGCCTCCCGTAGGAGTCTGGACCGTGTCTCAGTTCCAGTGTGGCTGGTCATCCTCTCAGACCAGCTAGGGATCGTCGCCTAGGTGAGCCGTTACCCCACCTACTAGCTAATCCCATCTGGGCACATCCGATGGTGTGAGGCCCGAAGGTCCCCCACTTTGGTCTTGCGACGTTATGCGGTATTAGCTACCGTTTCCAGTAGTTATCCCCCTCCATCGGGCAGTTTCCCAGACATTACTCACCCGTCCGCCACTCGCCACCC
>NZ_JPQA01000034.1:0-2123 GCF_000738765.1 Pantoea sp. NGS-ED-1003 | reverse complement strand
CCGCGCAGACGATGACGTCACTGCCCGGCTGTATGCGCGAGGTTACCGACTGCGGCCTGAGTTTTTTAAGTGACGTAAAATCGTGTTGAGGCCAACGCCCATAATGCGGGCGGTTGCCCGGCATCCAACGCCATTCATGGCCATATCAATGATTTTCTGGTGCGTACCGGGTTGAGAGGCTGTGTATGTGAACTGTAACTGCCATGTTTTACGGCAGTGAGAGCAGAGATAGCGCTGATGTCCGGCAGTACTTTTACCGTTACGCACCACCCCGTCTGTAGCTGAACAGGAGGGACAGCTGATAGAAACAGAAGCCACTGGAGCACCTCAAAAACACCATCATACACTAAATCAGTAAGTTGGCAGCATCACCACATCTGCGGATTTTATTGCCGATGACGGTCAGCAGTCACTGACTGAAGCAAAGACAAGATGAACCAAATTAATCAGGTGATGTTGTCGCAACAAAGAAACGCATAAAATTTTGTCGCAGCCTTCGGGGATAATAACAGAGCGCCAGACAGGCCAGCCACGGAGATACAATCAGCAGTGCGCGCTCTCCAGCGCTGAGTTTCCTGAACTACTCACAGTCACTGCAACTGTCATCAAATCAGAAGGCTTACTCTTTGCTGAGGTGAGCGCGGTAGTACCTGCGTAACCTCTTCACTGATATCACCCTGCTGTTTGTCATCGAAACCTCTTTCAAGGTAATCCTGTGACGGTTTTAACCCGACGGTCTGCCTGCGGTCAGTGTTAGTGCGCTGTTCATAAGGAAGGGTCATATAAAGCCGTAATGAACTGACGCTCTGCCACTGATTTTGCGGTTCCGGTAACTTTTTTTGTCTTTATCCTGAATACCTGCCAGGCTCTTCCATCAAACTATTTCACAACGGAGTCTCCTGATGGGACGAGTTAAGATTCGGTGCCCATCCTGTGGAAAGCGCCGATTTCAGTTCACTCTTAAAAATGATGAAAAAAAAACTCCTCACGGAGCTGTCTGCTGTGGCTGTGGTGAGCAGCTGAAAGTTGAGAATGTGTATAAGCTGTTTCTCGTCATCAGTAATAATGGCGACCAGCATAAACGACCTGCTCCCCGTTAGGAATATACCATGATGTTAGTAATGTCTTCATTAGCGACTGTAAGAACAATCGCGGACTTCCACTCCTCGCTCATAGCGGACCTTTTCCAGTCTTAGCCTGTAACCTTGCAACCTGCTAATTTGCCTTTCACTTTCATTTGAGGCTACAGGACTGAATTACGCGGCCAGATTCAGGGTTGACCTTGCCGTTGCCATCAGACCCCAGCCGCCAGGCCCGGAACCCTGTGCGGTCCGGCGGAGCTTACCGGCTCTGCCGGTTTGCGCGCCAGGGCTGACGACCCGGCCACGCCTGGGAGCCAGAGGGGGCCATCAGCTGTTTATGCCTTTGACCTTCAGGGGATGAAACCCGGCAAGGTAGCTGCAACTCAGCGAACAGAAAAAGTGGATAGAAGGCAAGGATGCATGCAGGGCAACGAGATTTTTACTGCTTAATCAGAAAATTATGTCTTGAGTCAATGCGATGGTTTTTTATCATTTCTCTGAAAAAAACGGCCCTCTCAGGGCCGGAATTTGGTGGCAGCGTCTCTTTTGTTTTTGTACTGTCTTCACATCCCGGTGCTCCTCTTCATTGCCACAAGCACAAGCGGCTAAAAATAAATTTATTTACGCTTAGCCCACATATTCGTTAAACAGCCACCAGTTCTTTAGTTCATGCATATACAGTTGAAGCCCCGGCAGAAAACCTGAGGTCACTATATCTGAACGTCCCGATCCAGATTATATAGAACCGGTGCCTGATGATGCTGAAAGCCCGGCTTACCGTAATGAAGACGATGAGGGTGATGCTGCCAACTTACTGATTTAGTGTATGATGGTGTTTTTGAGGTGCTCCAGTGGCTTCTGTTTCTATCAGCTGTCCCTCCTGTTCAGCTACTGACGGGGTGGTGCGTAACGGCAAAAGCACTGCCGGACATCAGCGCTATCTCTGCTCTCACTGCCGTAAAACATGGCAACTGCAGTTCACTTACACCGCTTCTCAACCCGGTACGCACCAGAAAATCATTGATATGGCCATGAATGGCG
>NZ_JPQA01000033.1:0-2187 GCF_000738765.1 Pantoea sp. NGS-ED-1003 | reverse complement strand
CGCCGCTGTCCACCAGCACCGCATCCTCTGCTGCACCAATCGCCATAGCGGAAGCCACCACACCATCGATGCGGCCGGTACTTTTCTTTTTGGCAAATATGCGGTTGTCCTTCTGGTCAGCCTCAAGCACCGCAGAGGCGGCATTCCAGCGCAGGCAGGGATTGGGTCGGATAACCAGCACCCGGTTATTAAGATGCTCCTCAAACAGTTCGATAGAGCGCGGCATCCACAGCCCGGACTCCTGAGCCTTGTAAAAGCCCTGACCGTGCGGAACAAGGTCAACGCTCACAGACTCGCTTTCCAGTTCGGGCTCCAGATACTTAATGCGGTACTGGTCAAACGCGATGCACTTAATATCGTATCTGGCCGCCAGCTCACCGATGCGCACCGCGACAAAACCGTAGTTGACCGCCTTACCCGGCGGCGCGTGAATAAAGCCGTTACGCAGCCAGGCATCATAGGGAACATGGTCAGTCTTAGCGCGCTCAAGCAGAGAATCTTTTGGCGTCCAGAACTCAACTAAAAGCTTTTTGGACTTCGGGAAGTAAAGCGCCAGCGCCGTAAGGTCGCGTGAACCGGACAGGTCCAGACCGCCATAGCACTCTTCGCCCGCCAAATCTTCGGGATCAAAGTCCTGCTCGCAGTTCATCCATGTGTCGCTGTCAATCCACGGGTCGGACGCCTCCACCCACTGGCAGAAGTTAAGACGGCGCACGATGCTCTCTTTCGACGGCATGCCCCGCGCCTGCGTCACCTGCTCCCGCAGATATTTATCCGTGAAAGTCTGACCCAGGGACGGGTTAGCTTTGCCCCAGCAGGACTCATCCTTAAACGGGTCGTCACCCTCATCGAGAGAACAGATGAAGCTGAAAAAGCTGTCATCCTCCAGATCACCTGCAGCAACCTTGCGCCCATATTCATGGTATTCATAACAGACGCTGGTTTTATCGTGTCCGCTGTTGGTGATGAGGAACATCAGCGCCTGACGGCGGCCTTTTGTACCGGCACGCATCATCTCAACAACGGCATTTGTTTTGTGCTCATGCACTTCGTCAATCAGTGCTCCATGCGGGCGCGGCCCTGACTGACCATCATCGGAGCTGATGGGCTTGAAGAAAGAGCCCGTCTGCAGGAACGCGAGGTTCCACACGTTCAGCCCAGTGCCGGATTTGGTAATGCGCTGCGCCAGCGCGGGCGACTGATCGACCATCGTTACCGCATCGCGGAACAGGATCATCGCCTGGTCTTTTTTCGTGGCCGCAGCGTACACTTCGGCGCGTGGCTCTTTATCCGCCATCAGCAGGTATAGGCCAACGCCACCTGCTAATGGTGACTTACCCGACCCCTTGCCGGACTCTATGTAGCTCATGCGAAAGCGGCGTGTGCCGTCTTCCGCCTTCCAGCCGAACAAAGAACCGACGATGAAGCACTGCCATGGCAGCAGGATAAATGGTTTGCCTTCATGCTCGCCGCCATTAAGCTTTAGAACCTGAGCAAAGAAGTTAACAACGCGATTTACGGCTTCCACATCCCAAAACAGGCCGCGCTTAGGCCCATCTTCCAGATCGCGAAGATGGCGAGCACAGGCGGCTCGAATGTCCGGACCGGCAATAACCGCACCACTGGTAACGTCCATTGCGTACTGAGTCGCTGGATCAACCGAAGAACTGGTTGAGCGGGTCTTCTTCTTTTTCTCCACCATTCACGTTCACCTTTGACCGGGCAGCCGGTGTCAGGCCGAACTCTACCAGGTAGCTTTTGAATCGCCGGTCTGCATCAGCCAGCATTGAAACAGCCGGGTTGGCTTTTATCAGAAATCCACCTTCGGTCTGGACCGTGTAGGTTCTGCCCTCATCAGCAATTGTGATCCGCAGCTGAAGAATGTCAGCGTAGATGTCGCAGAGCCTTTCCAGCGCGAGAACATCGGCGACGGTTAGCACGCCCATTCCATCTAGTAGAACGGTCAGTTTTCCCCACGCCACCTTCCCCCAGTCGGTGAGATGTGACGGCGGGCTCGGGATTTCTTTTGCGGGTGACGGTTCTTTGTCGTTGAGTTTTCGCTTGCCCGGATTGCCGGTAACGACCTTAAGGTGGGTCGGTTTTGGTCGTCTACCGGCCATAAAAACCTCCCAGAAAAAAACTTTTCATTTCGCGGTTGTGCATAAAAAGGGGGGCGGGCGGTCAGGA
>NZ_JPQA01000032.1:0-2187 GCF_000738765.1 Pantoea sp. NGS-ED-1003 | reverse complement strand
TCCTGACCGCCCGCCCCCCTTTTTATGCACAACCGCGAAATGAAAAGTTTTTTTCTGGGAGGTTTTTATGGCCGGTAGACGACCAAAACCGACCCACCTTAAGGTCGTTACCGGCAATCCGGGCAAGCGAAAACTCAACGACAAAGAACCGTCACCCGCAAAAGAAATCCCGAGCCCGCCGTCACATCTCACCGACTGGGGGAAGGTGGCGTGGGGAAAACTGACCGTTCTACTAGATGGAATGGGCGTGCTAACCGTCGCCGATGTTCTCGCGCTGGAAAGGCTCTGCGACATCTACGCTGACATTCTTCAGCTGCGGATCACAATTGCTGATGAGGGCAGAACCTACACGGTCCAGACCGAAGGTGGATTTCTGATAAAAGCCAACCCGGCTGTTTCAATGCTGGCTGATGCAGACCGGCGATTCAAAAGCTACCTGGTAGAGTTCGGCCTGACACCGGCTGCCCGGTCAAAGGTGAACGTGAATGGTGGAGAAAAAGAAGAAGACCCGCTCAACCAGTTCTTCGGTTGATCCAGCGACTCAGTACGCAATGGACGTTACCAGTGGTGCGGTTATTGCCGGTCCGGACATTCGAGCCGCCTGTGCTCGCCATCTTCGCGATCTGGAAGATGGGCCTAAGCGCGGCCTGTTTTGGGATGTGGAAGCCGTAAATCGCGTTGTTAACTTCTTTGCTCAGGTTCTAAAGCTTAATGGCGGCGAGCATGAAGGCAAACCATTTATCCTGCTGCCATGGCAGTGCTTCATCGTCGGTTCTTTGTTCGGCTGGAAGGCGGAAGACGGCACACGCCGCTTTCGCATGAGCTACATAGAGTCCGGCAAGGGGTCGGGTAAGTCACCATTAGCAGGTGGCGTTGGCCTATACCTGCTGATGGCGGATAAAGAGCCACGCGCCGAAGTGTACGCTGCGGCCACGAAAAAAGACCAGGCGATGATCCTGTTCCGCGATGCGGTAACGATGGTCGATCAGTCGCCCGCGCTGGCGCAGCGCATTACCAAATCCGGCACCGGTCTGAACGTGTGGAACCTCGCGTTCCTGCAGACGGGCTCTTTCTTCAAGCCGATCAGTTCCGATGATGGTCAGTCAGGGCCGCGCCCGCACGGCGCACTGATTGACGAAGTGCATGAGCATAAAACAAACGCCGTTGTAGAGATGATGCGCGCCGGTACAAAAGGCCGCCGTCAGGCGCTGATGTTCCTGATCACCAACAGCGGTCACGATAAAACAAGCGTCTGTTATGAATACCATGAGTACGGGCGCAAGGTTGCTGCGGGTGACCTGGAGGACGATAGCTTTTTCAGCTTCATCTGTTCTCTGGATGAGGGAGACGACCCGTTTAAGGACGAATCCTGCTGGGGCAAAGCTAACCCGTCGCTGGGACAGACATTCACTGATAAATATCTGCGGGAGCAGGTGACGCAGGCGCGGGGCATGCCGTCGAAAGAGAGCATCGTGCGCCGTCTTAACTTCTGCCAGTGGGTGGAGGCGTCCGACCCGTGGATTGACAGCGACACATGGATGAACTGCGAGCAGGACTTTGATCCCGAAGATTTGGCGGGTGAAGAGTGCTATGGCGGTCTGGACCTGTCCGGTTCACGCGACCTTACGGCGCTGGCGCTTTACTTCCCGAAGTCCAAAAAGCTTTTAGTTGAATTCTGGACGCCAAAAGATTCTTTGCTTGAGCGCGCTAAGACAGACCACGTTCCCTATGATGCCTGGCTGCGTAACGGCTTTATTCACGCGCCGCCGGGCAAGGCTGTCAACTATGGTTTTGTCGCGGTGCGCATCGGTGAGCTGGCGGCCAGATACGATATTAAATGCATCGCGTTTGACCAGTACCGCATTAAGTATCTGGAGCCCGAACTGGAAAGCGAGTCTGTGAGCGTTGACCTTGTTCCGCATGGTCAGGGCTTTTACAAGGCTCAGGAGTCCGGGCTGTGGATGCCGCGTTCTATCGAACTGTTTGAGGAGCATCTTAATAACCGGGTGCTGGTTATCCGACCCAATCCCTGCCTGCGCTGGAATGCCGCCTCTGCGGTACTTGAGGCTGACCAGAAGGACAACCGCATATTTGCCAAAAAGAAAAGTACCGGCCGCATCGATGGTGTGGTGGCTTCCGCTATGGCGATTGGTGCAGCAGAGGATGCGGTGCTGGTGGACAGCGGCG
>NZ_JPQA01000031.1:0-2217 GCF_000738765.1 Pantoea sp. NGS-ED-1003 | reverse complement strand
CTTTCCGTTCGCCTTCACCAAAGACCTTCAGCCCGGTGGAGTCAATCACCAGATGCGCGATTTCACCCCGGGTGAACGTTTTGAAACTGACATTAACCGACTTTGCCCGCTTACTGACACGGGTGTAATCCGGGCAGCGCAACGGAACATTCATCAGTGTAAAAATGGAATCAATAAAACCCTGTGCTGCCCGCAGGGTCAGCCCGAATACGCGTCTAATGACCGGAACGGTGGTGATGGCGAGATCAGAATAGCGCTGAGGTCTTGCTCGTGATGAAAGCGTTGCAGACTCATACCAGGCCTGAATCGCTTCATCGTCCAGCCAGAAAGTTATGGAGCCACGGTTGATAAGGGCTTTGTTGTAGGTGGGCCAGCCGGTGATTTTGAACTTTTGCTTTGCCACGGAACGGTCTGCGTTGTCGGGAAGATGCGTGATCTGCTCCTTCAGCTCAGCAAAAGTTCGATTTATTCAACAAAGCCGGGTTGATATTCAAGCGAAGCAGCGTTGAGGAGCGCAGCCTATTAAAAAGACTAAACGTGGGTGAGCCAACCGGTTAAGCCCTGAGCAATCGGCACAAGGCTTTCTGTAAGAGCTGTCCACGCCTTCAGGGTTTGAGGACCACTTTCGTCCAGCCGGGGGTACGGCTGTCGAAATTTTTATAGCCTTCAGGCGCTTCGTCCAGGCTCAGACGATGCGAAATAATCTGGCCAGGGCTGGCTTTGCCATGGTGAATCAGTCGTGCAAGCTGTCGGTTGTAGGCCTTCACGTTTGCCTGTCCGGTGCGGATTGACTGGCCCTTGAACCAGAAACTGCCAAAATCGAAAGGCATCTTGCCTTCTTTAGCCAGATCGGTTGCAGCAGAGGGATCCTGCGGGACAAATACGCCAACCACGCCGATTCCGCCCGTGGCTTTAGTTGACGCGACAAGGCTGTTCATGGTTGCACTGTTATCTTCATGACCATGCTTATTACAGCACTGGTATCCCACGCATTCACACCCGCAGTCGGTGCCCCTGCCGTCGGTCAGATCCAGTATTTTCTGTACGGCCTCATCTCCGGCAGCATGAACGGGTGTTGCACCAAGTTGCTCGGCGAGGGCAAGACGGTCACTGTGGGTATCCACAACAAACACCTGCGATGCGCCTTTTATCAGCGCTGAGTGAGCCGCCATCAACCCAACCGGACCCGCCCCATAAATAGCGACGCTTTCGCCCGCTCGCAATCCCGCCAGTTCGGTCGCGTGCCAGCCTGTCGGAAAGATGTCAGAGAGCATCACATAATCATCCTCTTTTTCTGAGGCATCCTCCGGCAGCACCAGACAATTGAAATCGGCAAAGGGGACCCGCAGCAGTTCTGCCTGCCCGCCGTCCCATGGGCCCATTTCAGCAAAACCATAGGCGGCGCCAGCGCTTCCCGGATTAGCCGTCAGGCAAAAACCGGTCAGGCCTTTTTCGCAATTTTCACAGAAGCCGCAGCCGATGTTAAACGGCATACAGACGCGGTCTCCCACCTTGACACGCTCAACGCCTTTGCCGACTTCAACGACCTCTCCCATGTTTTCATGGCCGAAAATGCGCCCTTCTTCAAAACTGGTGCGGCCTTCGTACATGTGCAGATCCGAACCACAGATATTCGTGGTAGTAATGCGGATAAGCGCGTCACCGGGGCGCTCAATTTTTGCGTCAGGAACATTTTTTACCGTTACGTTGAACGGGCCGTTATAAATGATTGCTCTCATAATTACCCCTCTGGATTGAAACGATTAAAAATAATCATGCTGGTTTTAAATCTCGTTGCGCTTATTTTTTCCACGCAAGATAAGAGCATTTTAAATGTAGCATAAATTTTTAACATGGCTCACTTTATACCGATGCGCTTGCGTGTAATTTATTATGACCTACAATTAAGTGGGGCTGATCGAGCCGATTGAACCTGCACTCCATGCGGGCAACCTGGTTATGAATCGCCGCGTACTGGCGGGCTCTCTGATCGGTGGCATTGCGGAAACCCAGGAAGTTCTGGAATTTTGCGCCGAGCACAGCATCAGCTGCGATATTGAAATGCTTGATATCAAAAATATCAACGAGGCGGTAATGGTCCCAACTTATTGATAGTGTTTTATGTTCAGATAATGCCCGATGACTTTATCATGCAGCTCCACCGATTTTGAGAACGACAGCGACTTCCTTCCCAGCCTTGCCAGATGCTGCCTCAGA
>NZ_JPQA01000030.1:0-2341 GCF_000738765.1 Pantoea sp. NGS-ED-1003 | reverse complement strand
CGCAGCTCCTCGCAAGCTCCATCCTGATCGCCTGCGTTAAGTTTCTTCAGCAGCGTCGATTTAGAAAACGCACCGGAGCCTACGTTGTAGGTGAAGCTGTAGAGTGCTGCGCGCTGATATTCATTCAACGGCACTTTGACCAGGCTATCGACCGTCTTCTTTACCGGCTGCAGATCATTCCACAGAAGGCGATCGCATTCGCGGTCGGTGTACTTCTTGCCTTTGATGATGTCGTTGCCTGTATGGCCGTCACAGACCGTCCAGACTCCGGCTACATCTTTGTAGGGCTCGTATACCCGCCCCTCTACACCGTCCTTACCGCCAAGGAATACCGTAGCGATAAGCATGGCTCCGCCGCCCGCGGCAGCAATCAGCTTGTTCCGCAGTGAGTTTGACATTGCCATGGGTTATTCCTCGGTGAGTCCGGGTGCGGTGGGCCAGCGCTGAAGCGCCTTTATCTGCGCCAGTGTGGCTTTGCGTTTGTAATACCAGTTGATGCCGAGCGTTAGCAGGGCGACCAGAATACCGGCCAGGACGCCTACAGCGCTCCACTCATCGGGACTAAGCCGGGTCAGAAGACCGTTGGCAATCGTCCCGGCTGACGCGCCATACGCTGCGCCCGAAGCCAGTTTGCTCATATCGATACTCATGTGACCCCCTCTATTTTTGAGGGAGCTGGCTCAATTAGGAATTGTCTACTTTCTGAACTGAGCAAGCCCGGTTAGCTTTCATCTTGTCGAGAGAAAAAAGCACCGCCCTGCCGTTGCGTAGTCAACGTTGAAGAATCCGCCTGAGCGCGGATTTTTTTATGGATAAAAATCGCCCTCTGCCACAGGTCGCTAAACCGAAGTGTGCAGTGATTGGCAGGGGCGAAAACAGGAAAGAGCACTGATACGCGTCGTCACATTCCCCATCGACATTTCACCGGTCGCTATTCTGGAAATGAGGGATGCCGTTCGAACTAATGCTCTTGCCTGTTGCGGGCTCCGTTTCGTGGAGCTAACGGCGGGTGATCAATCCGCACCTGAAGGGTACTTATTTTCAGCCTCAATGCTCATGCCCTCGCGAATGATTCATACATTCGCCAATGCACGACAGATGTAAAAAAGCCCCGCCAGCTGGTGAGGCTGCGAGGCTCTTTGGAATCCACAAGATAGTGATGGAACTGACTGCTCAACGACTACTGCCGCGAGCATATCAGAACTCTAGCACTTTCATTTCGCGTTTTCAAATTATTTTTGCGAGTTCTCTGATTTAAGCTGCAATCTTCTGCTTGTTAGCCTCCAGTTCGAACACGATCGCGTGAAACACGCTTGCTTCAAGCAGCTCTCTACACCACTTGATTCGGCGCCATGCTGACTGACTGTCGATACCAGTGAGCTTCGCCAGCTCTACTGCGATATCTTGCGAGCATTTGCGCTCGCAGTAGTATTTAATTGCTACATGTCGGATCGGGTTGTTAGGCGCAAAGAGACGGCAGATTACAGATTCAACCAGGTCGGCATCTTCTTGCTCGTTGGCGCGCTCGAGAAGATTGCTGACTGAGTTCTGAGGGTTGATGATTTGCTTTGCCCTGATGAACAGCTCATCCCCTTTGTATCCCTGCTTGTGCAGGCTCTCTACCACTTCGAAAATGCGCTCTGACTCTCTGTCGTTCCATTCCTGACGAATCATTAGCCGACCTAGCACGCTTACCTTTCCGCTGTCTGGCCCGACGTGGCCGCCGTACTTCTCGCCCCACACATCGAGCATGCATCGCACCCATGCGGACTGCAGCGGAGTAATGAGCTTTACGGGGTTGAGGTATCGCTTCTTCAGGTCTGATTTGCGTATTACCTGCGCCAGCTGTGCGAGTGCGTCAGATTGCATGCTTAACCCCCATTAGTTTTGCTGTGTTACGCAATATGCGGTAGTTGATTTCGAACATGCGGCTCATCTTCAGAATGCGAAGCCTTAGCCATTTCTCTCTGAGGTATTCGTTCATGCGAACCACCAATCAAGAATGCGCTGACCTAATGGCTTGCGCGGCCTATGGTTGTACTGCACCAGTTCGATATTTTTGTTCACTATGGATAGCTGCTTTTCCAGTCGGGCTTTCTGTCCCAGAAACACAGCCAGTCGGTAATGGTCTATTGGTTTCATGCTGCCTCCCTCTGCTTGACCAATGCCCGCAGCAAAGCCCTGTAACGCGCACGTATGCCGTCCAGCTCTTCACGGGTGTATCGGTGAGGTTCGTTGTTTGATTCGAGCGCCAGAACGCGCTGAAGGCCGATTTTGGTGATGAGATTGATGCGGTACTGCTGCTGATTGCCGGATAGCTGGACATTACATCGATGACACT
>NZ_JPQA01000029.1:0-2350 GCF_000738765.1 Pantoea sp. NGS-ED-1003 | reverse complement strand
CGCAGCTCCTCGCAAGCTCCATCCTGATCGCCTGCGTTAAGTTTCTTCAGCAGCGTCGATTTAGAAAACGCACCGGAGCCTACGTTGTAGGTGAAGCTGTAGAGTGCTGCGCGCTGATATTCATTCAGCGGCACTTTCACCAGGCTATCGACCGTCTTCTTTACCGGCTGCAGGTCATTCCAAAGAAGGCGATCGCATTCGCGGTCGGTGTACTTCTTGCCTTTGATGATGTCGGTGCCGGTGTGGCCATCACAGACCGTCCAGACTCCAACAACATCTTTGTAGGGCTCGTACACCCGCCCCTCTACACCATCCTTGCCGCCGAGAAATACCGTAGCGATAAGCATGGCTCCGCCACCTGCGGCAGCGATCAGCTTGTTCCGCAGTGAGTTTGACATTGCCATGGGTTATTCCTCGGTGAGGCCGGGCGCGGTGGGCCAGCGCTGGAGCGCCTTAATCTGCGCCAGTGTGGCTTTGCGTTTGTAATACCAGTTGATGCCGAGCGTCAGCAGGGCGACCAGAATACCGGCCAGGACGCCTACAGCGCTCCACTCATCGGGACTAAGCCGGGTCAGAAGACCGTTGGCAATCGTCCCGGCTGACGCGCCATACGCTGCGCCTGAAGCCAGTTTGCTCATATCGATACTCATGTGACCCCCCTCGGTTTTTGAGGGAGCTGGCTCAATTAGGAATTGTCTACTTTCTGAACTGAGCAAGCCCGGTTAGCTTTAATCTTGTCGAGAGAAAAAAGCACCGTCCCGCCGTTGCGTAGTCAACGTTGAATAATCCGCCTGAGCGCGGATTTTTTTATGGATAAAAATCGCCCTCTGCCACAGGTCGCTAAATCGAAGTGTGCAGTGATTGGCAGGGGCGAAAACAGAAAAGGCCCGCCAAAGCGAACCTTTATGAATTTTTATTTAACTGAAGGGGTTAGCATCTTTTGCACAACGGCATAAATCATGACTACTACCTTTCACCAGTCAATCCTTGAAAGTTGACAGAGTGAAACTTGAATCTTTCCCCGCTTACTGTTGCTTCCCCTTCGGTACGCGGGGTTTTTTTTGGGCGCCCCGACGCAAATCTCGGTAACTGCCAGCCTGGTCAGCCAGGGAGGTTATTTGGCGGGCAAGGCAGGATTCGAACCTGCGACCAATCGGTTAACAGCCGAACGCACAACCTCTGTGCTTCTCACCCAAATTCAGACCAGAAAAAAAGCCCCACGCCATTAATCCGCAGGGCTTTTCTGTCCACTTTGAAGCCGTGGACTGCTTTGTTTGTTGCCGCTCAACAACAAGACGTAGCTTTCACTGTTAGAAATCCTATCCCCAGTTTCGGGAAAAGTAAATAGCCTGCGATAAAATAACAGGCTATTTTTTTTCAGCTCTATGCAGTAACTCTACTAAGAGCCGCGTTTGCCCAGGATTCCTCGATTTCCAGTTTGCCGATCAGCGTCTCGTAAAATGGCTTTACGCTCTTCTTCCAGGTATCCAGACTGATGGCATCAGTGATGCCGCAAACCGCTCCGTGAGCCTCAGTGGAAGGGATGCGCTCGTACCCTCTCCCGCAGCAGCGCTTACAATCACCCATTACCGGCACGCCCTGCCGCTCGGACTCCTTGCGCATTACTGCGCGCCCTCGCCCGTTACAGTCCCGGCACGCCGAAGACACAACCCCTTTACCTGCGCAGGTTTTGCAGTGCACCCGAACCTGCTCACGCACTTCGCGTCGGCCGGCACCGGACAGCATAGACTTCATCGTCACGACTTCCGCGGCGATAAATCCGGTGGCGCTGCAGCATTCGCACGGCTTAACGCTGGCGGCGCTGCGGCAGTAATCCAGATAGGCGTAAGTTGCGAGCACTTGCATCACAGCTGGTTTAATATCTGTTTCAAGTTTGCGAAGGGCGGCAACCCGGTCGCAGGTCTGCAGTGCAAAATCAGTTAACAGGGATACGGCGCGTCGGGCGTCGTTCTCACTTACTCCCACTTTCCCCATGAAGGCTGCATAACCCAGCGGCGCGCGGCTTTGCGTCATGCCCATTGCGGCCACATAGTCAGTGCCGGTCATTGCGTCGAGCGATGTCTGAGGCGCTGTGCCGCTGAAGTTCTGACCCTTCGGGAAGTGATATTTTATGGTTGCTTCAAGGCTCATGCTGCTTCCCTCTGTTTAACCAATTCACGCAGCAAAGCCCTGTAACGCGCACGTATGCCGTCCAGCTCTTCGCGGGTGTATCGGTGAGGTTCGTTGTTTGATTCGAGCGCCAGAACGCGCTGAAGGCCGATTTTGGTGATGAGATTGATGCGGTACTGCTGCTGATTGCCGGATAGCTGGACATTACATCGATGACACT
>NZ_JPQA01000028.1:0-2360 GCF_000738765.1 Pantoea sp. NGS-ED-1003 | reverse complement strand
CGCCTTCCAGATTTGCTGCCGCACATCATGCACGGCGTCATAACCGGCCGCCTGACCGCGCTCATCGCGCGTATTGTCGAGAACCACTACGACAGCAAATCCTTCGGTCACGTTCTGCCAGTAGTCGGTCAGGGACTTCTGCTCAGCTGTGACGTCCTCAGTCGGCACCACATACGCCGCCGGCAGACGCATCTTGCCGGTTTCGGGGATGGCTTTAAACTCGGCAGCCCCGGCCACGTTGCCCGCGAACATGGGACATCGCGCCCGGAGTGCGGCGATCACCAGTGATAGCTTCATTTCTTTTTCCTTTCGGGACGAAGTGAGGTGCGCAGTGCCCGGCTCAGCACATAGCGCGTCCACGTTTTGCGAGCCTCCAGCACTTCCGTCATGTAGTTTTTACGCGGTGCAACCCGCCAGCCATTCCCTCCGGACTTGCCTTTGTGGTGGCTCTTTCTGCGCTTAGCGCCCCGCTTCACGCCGTAGAACAGGAAGGCCGGGTAAAAGTCACCATCAATAAGACGATTTCCCTCACCCCGCTTCTGGTTAGGCGCGATTCTCACCATCAGGCCCGGACGGCTTTTTGATGCTCGGGGAACGTAATAGCCGATTGACCGCGCAAGTCTGCCGGTTCTGAATCCGGGATACTCATCAGGAGATGATCGAGCACGACGCATAACCAGACGCCGGGCATCACGCATATGCACCTGACCAATCTGAATAAAGGCGCGGCGCATTTTTGCCCGGTTAAAAACGAGGTCTTTGGGCTGCTGAAAATCAACGTGCAGAAGCGGCTTAGCCATACATCTCTCCGTCGCTGTCTACAGCCCTCAGCTCCTCACACTCCATCAGCAGGTAACGACCGGCTGAGTTGAGGTCGCGCAGGCGTTTAACGCGATACACGTAACCGCTGTAAACCACCTCAAAATCTGACGTTATCCCTTGGCGATAACGGATGATCATGTAGTGGGTTATGGTGTCATCAGCCTGAACAGATTCGTGATAGGTGGTAGCACCCACCTGCCGGACCTTCGCCCACACGTTCTTTTCATTCTGATAGACCGGCTCGGTGCCGTAATCAGCCGCCGCCTGGTCGATACGCTGGCGCAGGTGAATGCGCTTATTCAGCTCACCTGGATCGGGGAGCGTATAGACGGCACTGGTATTTGATGAGCGTCGCTGCATGCTAGTACCCCGACACCGGCAGGCGCCGAGAATAGAGCAGGAACTCAAACGCCTGGGGCGTCTCCGTCATCTCCAGCTCTGAAACTGAACTGCGATGCTCATACCAGTGGCTGACCAGCATCAGCAGCGCAAGCCGGATATCTTCAGTAATAACCATGCCATCGGTATCCAGCGGTGCAATATCAGCCACCGTTTTATACAGATTGCGGTTTAGGTAGGTCACCGCCTTCGCCTCTGCCGCCAGCGCCAGCAGCTCAAGTAGCCGATCTTCTTCGGTGAAGTCACTTTCAAGACGGCACTGCAACCGGATTTCTTCTAGAGTCAGCAGCATGGCCATGCCTTATTTTTTGGCTTTTTCCTTCGCCTCAGCTGCCGCTTTCGCGCTGGCTTCAGCGTCCGCTTTTTCCTGCGATTCAGAAGCTTTTGCTTTGGCCTCTTCTTCAGCCTTCGCAAGCGCTTCAGCTTTTTCTTTCGCCTCAGCTGCCGCTTTCTCCGCTGCGCTGTCATCCACCTCACTGGCATAACCCAGCTTAATCAGCTCGCGACCGTGCTGTTCGGTGGTCTCAATGGTGTTGCCTTCGGATACGACCGTGCCGCCGAAGTAATTCGGTTTAATCAGAAGCAGTTTCATATTTTACTCCCGGGAAAGCGGCCCTGAGGCCGCTACCATGACTAACCAGCTGCAGGAGCCGGAGCGGTGAATGAACCATAAACGAACGCTTCAGGACGCTTAACGGCCAGCGCCAGACGCTCTTCGCAACGGATTGAGATCATATTTTTCTCAAAGTCGTCGGCGTTTTCGGTGGAGATGACCACGTTGGCATCTTCGCGGTCGAAAATCTGCGCACCGGCATTGAACGCGCCGGTCAGGAATTTACCCTGGAACGCAGCCGCTTCGGTCGCGACAACCGGCAGACCCCACAGGGTAGGACCGGTCAGCGCTGCCGGGTTCGCCAAAATGTAACGGCCCAGCGTATCCTTAGTCAGCTCGATCTTCGCCCAGTCTATGAAGTGAAGAACATGGCCGGAGGCCGGGAAGCGTGCCAGCTGCGCCTGCAGCATAGCCAGTCGCAGATCATCGATACCGCTCTGATTCGCCACGGTGAAGGCGGCAGCGTATGCAGATGCCTGCGGTACGATACCGTTCAGGTGCGTGCCGGTGCCGTCACCGAACAGAA
>NZ_JPQA01000027.1:0-2711 GCF_000738765.1 Pantoea sp. NGS-ED-1003 | reverse complement strand
TTGTTTGCAGCCGGTTAACAAAACTCATACCGCTGGATGGTGGCTTCAGCAGTACAGATAAATCACCCTGCAGCAGGCGGGATGCCGCGCTGACGCCAGAATCCACATACTGAAAAGCGCTGGTCACGGTACTGAACATGCCCGTTGCTTCATCCAGTACACCGTCCTGGAGAAAGTCAGGCATACCGTCCATGCCAAAAGCACCGAAAGCGGATGAAATGGCGTCATCAAGAAACGAAACGGAAGATGATAATTTCTGGCCGGTTGCCAGCCCCGCTGTAGGGAATGACAGTTCACCCGACTCAACGAAGCTGAAGCTGATGCGGCACATGCGCCCTTCGCTCTGCGAGTGACTGACGCGCACGGCATCGTCAACAACCACGGTCATCTCACCGTAGTAAGGGTGAACCAGCGTACAGGAGCCCGGCTTTTCAATAGCCTCAATCAGCCGGTTGCGCTGCTCGAAGAAGTCATCGCCAATCAGATACGCCTGCACACTGAAGCGCCGCGTTGCCCGGCCTAAATCCTCCGCCCATGGTTTATCGCGATTGGGGTACTCATGCACCTGCACGCGGCGGCCAAAGGTTGCCTCATCGCTGTCCACCTTAAACGCAATACCGCGCAGTGAGGCGTCCTGCAGATTATCTTTCCAGCTCATGGCTTACTCCAGGCAATAAAAAACCCGCTAAGGCGGGCATGGTGTTCAGGCTGCTGAATTTTGCATGATAGTAACCATGTCGGGGTCCATCTGTTCGATGATCCGCTCACGGGCATTATTTAATAATTTCCTACGCCCGCCCCTGCCCCACTTATTCATAGTTCGCGCGCATCCGCTTACCTGCTCTGTTTCAGTTGCGATAAGCAGGTCCAAACGATTGAGGTTGTTCATATGACTGATGCCACTCAGAACAGCCTCGCGGAAGGTTTCGTATACGCGAATTTCAAATTCAGGGTTAATCCAGGCCGCATATCTGATGGCGAGCAATTCCACTCCCCAGACGCCTTGCTGGTTGCCGCCATTAACAACGCTAAGTGATTGATATTGTTCCAGAGGACTTTTTTGTCCTCTGCCATTTAAGGCATTAACAAACCTTTTAACTGCTGCGCTACGGATAAACTTACTCGGGCGCTGCGATTCATTGGCATCACCCTTAACAACAGCGGCTGCATGCAGGTCATTCAGGTTGTAGCGCCCCTCTTTGTCTACGCGAACGGAAACACCGTTCACTATGACGGTTGGATATGTCATGTCGAAATTACCTTTTAGTGATGAACCCTGTCGCACAGGAATACGGCCCCAAGAAGGCTCCGACAGCCAGCCGGTTCCTCAAGGTGCATCCTGAAAGGTTCTTGGTTTGAATTGCGCGTGCGGTGCGCGGTGGAATTCAGGCAATAAAAAACCCGCCGGAGCGGGTTTGTTTTAACGATGTATTTTTTATTTAACGAAGGTTTCTACGTATTCATCACGAAGAGCGCTAATGTCTATTACGTTATTATAAACCTCATCGATTTTAAACATCTGCAGAGCATCATTGCTGGCATACTGCTTGGCCTTTCCATTTAAGGCATGAACCTTGTAATCGAAAGGAGGGTTAGTTTTTTCTGGATCAGGAGTTACGGTGAACAACAAGAATGGCATAGGATTTTTTTCGTGCACAAAACACCCTAACGTCCAGGTCTTATCCTTCGCTTGCAAAGCCTCACAACTGAAGTCCGCACGTTTAAAAATGTTGGCCATTAATGCCGAACCAACATCGCTTTTCGCACTTTTTACATAGTCGGGCGCACCTGATTCGGCAGTTGCAGCGCCAGAGATAAAGCAGGAAAAGACTATGATTGCTAGAGTTATTTTATTCACAGATTGTCCTTAAGTTCTGAGTGTTGAGGATGGTCTACTTCAGATGCACCTGAATGGAATAAGAATCACCAATTTTCACGAAAAGAGAATCAGCTTTTTCATCATAAGACTCAAAACGCTGAACGCCTTTAAACTTCTCCAGCTTATTCTCAAAAATCGTACTGTTGGTGCCGGTAAGATATTCAAAAGCCTTACCGGCCAGCGCAACGTTAACCTTATTCATCGATTCATCTTCATTTGCATAGAAATGAATGCTTACCTTTTCAGCGCATGGCGGATCATAAACGGTTATGTAAATTTGTGGCTCATACTCTGACTGTTTACTATCGTCAAACGCATCCTCAAGGCTCTGCTCCTTCCTGAAAGAATACTGGTGCCTCAGCATACCGCCATCTTTGAAAACCTGCATCTTCTCAGGTTTTTTCCCAACTGCAGTAATAAAGGCTTTTTCATTAAATGCGGGATAGCATTCACTGGCCGCTGCACCGTTAACAACAAACAATGCCATTAGAAACGCAAAAAGGCGCATGCAGATATTTTCCTTAATTTGGAGTCGAGAATCGATTATAACCCACATCAAGATCAAACCAAGGAAGTGTGCTGCCTGATGGCTCGACACGCATTCCGGGAGGTGCGTTTTCGAAGGATACTTTAATCTCACCCTTCTGTGACGCAGCATCGTTGCGCATTAACGGACCGCTCATGCTCTGTGGATTGAGCGGAACGCTGCCACCCTTCACCTGCTGCTCATTGTTATACCAACCGCCAGCTTTCCATCTCTTCTTCAGAGACTCCCAGAATGACTCGGTGCCATCTTTCTGAGTTGCCGCGTCCGATATCTCTTCCAGCTTTT
>NZ_JPQA01000026.1:0-4621 GCF_000738765.1 Pantoea sp. NGS-ED-1003 | reverse complement strand
TTTGCCTGGCGGCCTTAGCGCGGCGGTCCCACCTGACCCCATGCCGAACTCAGAAGTGAAACGCCGTAGCGCCGATGGTAGTGTGGGGCCTCCCCATGCGAGAGTAGGGAACTGCCAGGCATCCAAACAAAAAAGCCCTCTGCGTCAGCAGAGGGCTTTTTTACATCTGGCGCTCGGCGAAAAAACTCTATTTCCCGGCGCAACGCCATCAAAACTTCCCTACAAGCCTGAACTGATGCGGTAAACTACGCGCAGATAATTTCGTAAAGGCCACATAATGTCCCTCCAGTATCCTTCTCTGCAAGCTGACAACACCCTCGGTCTGGCGATCCACGCACGCGATCGCGTTCTCGCTGAGACGCCGGAAATGATCCTCAATGCCTGGCAAGATGCCAGAGCCGCGCATCAGCCTTTTATTTTGCTGGGCGAAGGCAGCAACGTGCTTTTTCTGGACGATTTTGCCGGTACCGTCGTGCTTAACCGCATCAAAGGCATCGATATTCAGGAGCAGGACGAGGTCTGGAAGCTGCACGTCGGCGCCGGTGAAAACTGGCACGCCCTTGTAGAGGCGACCCTGAAAAAGGGGATCCCTGGACTCGAAAACCTGGCGTTGATCCCTGGTATGTCAGGCTCGGCGCCGATACAAAATATCGGCGCCTATGGCGTCGAGTTCAAAGATGTTTGCGACTATGTCGATGTACTGAACCTCGAGACGGGTGCGACGCAGCGTCTGTCGCGCGAAGCGTGCGCATTCGGTTATCGTGATAGCATCTTTAAGCATCAGTACCAGCAGGGATATGCCATTATCGCCGTGGGGCTTAGCCTGAAAAAAAGCTGGCAGCCGGTGCTAACCTATGGCGATTTAACGCGTCTCAATCCTGCCACGGTAACCGCCTGGGAAGTCTTTCATGCCGTATGCCATATGCGTCAGAGTAAGCTGCCGGATCCGCGCGTGACGGGTAATGTTGGCAGCTTCTTCAAAAATCCGCTGATAAGCCGCGAGCAGGCAGAGCAGCTGAAGCTTG
This sequence comes from Pantoea sp. NGS-ED-1003, assembly GCF_000738765.1. NCBI lineage: Bacteria > Pseudomonadati > Pseudomonadota > Gammaproteobacteria > Enterobacterales > Erwiniaceae > Pantoea > Pantoea sp. NGS-ED-1003. Next base: position 3,596 of record NZ_JPQA01000026.1, on the reverse strand, counting down.
CCTATCCGGACATGCCTTTCTATCCGCAGAAAGAGGGCGAGGTAAAACTGGCGGCAGGCTGGTTAATCGATCGGTGTCAGCTGAAAGGTTTTCGCGTCGGCGGCGCGGCAGTACATCAGCAGCAGGCGCTGGTGCTGATTAACGCCGACCACGCTACCTCTCAGGATATCGTCGCGCTGGCGAAAGCCGTACGCGCCCGCGTCGGACAAAAATTTGATGTATGGCTTGAGCCCGAGGTGCGTTTTATCGCGGCACAGGGCGAGTGCAACGCTGTAGAGGCAATCCTATGAAAGACCATAGCATCCCGCTAAAGCTGGTTGAAATACTCTCAGACGGCGAATTTCATTCCGGCGAACAGCTTGGCGAATCACTGGGAATGAGCCGCGCGGCGATCAACAAACATATCCAGACGCTTAAAAGCTGGGGTCTGGATATCTATACGGTCACGGGTAAAGGCTATAGCCTGCCTGCGCCGATGCAGCTGTTGAATGAAGAAGCGATACTGGCGCAGCTGCATCAGCCTAACCTGGCAATCATTCCGGTTATCGACTCAACCAACCAGTACCTGCTGGAGCGGATGAACGAGCTGCAATCAGGCGATGCCTGTATCGCCGAATACCAGCAGGCGGGTCGAGGACGTCGAGGACGGCAATGGTTCTCACCTTTCGGCGCTAATCTCTATATGTCGATGTACTGGCGTCTCGAACAGGGCCCTGCGGCCGCGATGGGGCTGAGTCTGGTTATCGGCATTGTCATCGCCGAAACCCTGCAGCAGCTGGGCGCGCAAGACGTACGCGTGAAGTGGCCTAACGATCTCTACCTACAGGATCGTAAACTGGCGGGCATTCTGGTTGAGCTAACGGGGAAAACAGGCGACGCCGCGCAAATTGTGATGGGTGCCGGTATTAACCTGGCGATGCGCGGCGCGGAAGCGGCGCAGATCAATCAGGGCTGGATCAATCTGCAGGAAGCCGGGATTGCGATTGATCGAAACGATCTGGCTGCAAAGCTGATAAACAGCCTGCGCGAGGCGCTACCGCTCTTTGAACGTGATGGATTAGCACCTTTCACCGAGCGCTGGAAAGCGCTGGATAACTTCTTCAATCGACCCGTTAAGCTATTAATAGGTGAACGCGAGATCCACGGCATCGCGCGCGGCATAGATAAGCAGGGCGGGCTGCTGCTTGAACAGGATGGCGAGGTAAAATCCTGGGTAGGCGGCGAAATATCCCTTCGCCCTCAGTAATAAAAAGCCTGCGCGATGCAGGCTTTTTTAATGCTATTTCCTGAGCCTGACCCGGTCGACGGCATGGTTGCCGCCTTTGGTCATAATCAAACTGGCTCTTTCGCGGGTCGGCAATATGTTCTCTTTTAAATTCAGCCAGTTGATCTCTTTCCACAGCCCAGTAGCGATCTGCACGGCCTCCTCTTCGGAGAGCTGCGCATAGTGGTGAAAATAGGAATCGGGATCGGTGAAAGCGCCCTGACGGAATTTTAAAAAGCGATTGATATACCAGCGCTGTAGCAGATCTTCAGGCGCATCTACATAGATAGAGAAGTCGACGAAGTCCGACACAAAGACGTGGTGTGGATCGTGAGGATAATCCATCCCGCTCTGCAGAACATTCAGGCCTTCGAGAATCAATATATCAGGCTGATGCACGACTTTATCGCCATCCGGGATAACGTCATACACCAGATGAGAATAAACCGGCGCAGTGACCTGACTGGCGCCTGATTTCAGTGCGGAAACGAAGTTAACCAGCCGATGCATATCATAAGACTGAGGGAAGCCTTTCTTCTTCATCAGGCCGCGCTCTTTTAGCACCGCATTAGGATGCAGAAAGCCATCGGTGGTAATGAGCTCTACTTTGCGATGCTCAGGCCAGCGGCTCAGCAGCGCCTGCAAGACGCGCGCGGTGGTGCTTTTCCCCACGGCTACGCTGCCGGCGATGCTGATAATATAAGGGATCTTCTGGCCGTCCGTGCCGAGGAATTGCTCCAGCACTGCCTGACGACGCAGGTTGGAGCTGATATAGAAGTTAAGCAGGCGCGATAAAGGCAGATAAATCTCTGCGACCTCTTCCAGAGACAAATCTTCATTAATGCCTTTCAGCTGCGCGATCTCCTCTTCCGTTAAGGTCATCGGCACAGAATTACGTAGGGCGGCCCACTGCTTGCGCGTGAACTCTAAATAGGGCGTGGTCAGAGGTGAATTCTTTTTATTCATAAGTATGCGTCTGACTGCAGATTAAGGCTGATTCATATCACGCAGATTAAAAACCTGTAGCGATATGAGAACCATAGCGGCATGTCACAAAGTCTTTACTGAGAACAATGGGCTGGAGGTTAACATCAGTGTGACAATAAAAAGAAGAAAAATGATAAATCCGCGCACGCTTTCGCAAGCGGCTGCGCATAAGCCCGGCTTCAGCACGCCAGGCATCTCACAAACTCGCCCGGCAGAGACCCTGCCTTATGCGTAACTTTTTTACTGGTCGCGGGAAAAATGTGCAGCCGCGAAAATTTTCTCATTTTTATTCTCGTTAAGTGAGCAAAAAAACCGCGTGGCAGCCGTCAGGCTGGCTGAGTTCATGCGATAAAAACAGGGTCGCAGCTGAATAAAATTCGCTGGAATCGTCTAAATTTCCTTCACTAAAACGCTAAAATGCGAGGATTTGCACAAATAGTAAGCAATAGAGTTATTTCAGTGATTTTTTTGTTGCATCCTGTCCCCGACCTTCCTAGAATGCGCGTCACTTGATGCCGGCTTAGCTCAGTTGGTAGAGCAACTGACTTGTAATCAGTAGGTCACCAGTTCGATTCCGGTAGCCGGCACCATCAAGTAGGTGGGATTCCCGAGCGGCCAAAGGGAGCAGACTGTAAATCTGCCGTCACAGACTTCGAAGGTTCGAATCCTTCTCCCACCACCATCTCAACCTTGTCGGTTGGGAGCAGATAAACAACCTGTTTGTCTGTCGGTGAGTCACTTCTCTCACCCCAAATTCAAACTGCGCTTCGGCACAGTTAAAGTCGGTCAGCAACGCTGGCAGACTTCGAATAGTAGGGGAACATCTCTTATTATTCACAAGCTACAGAAAGAACAGGTAGCCGAGTTCCAGGATGCGGGCATCGTATAATGGCTATTACCTCAGCCTTCCAAGCTGATGATGCGGGTTCGATTCCCGCTGCCCGCTCCAGATGTGCTGATATGGCTCAGTTGGTAGAGCGCACCCTTGGTAAGGGTGAGGTCCCCAGTTCGACTCTGGGTATCAGCACCACTTCCTTTATCTCCTCCCTGATTCTCTCTCTGTAAATCCTGCATTCAGGCAAAGCCTGGTTGATGTGATGATATCTTTGATATATCCGTGTCTTAGAGGGACAAGCGATGGCTAAAGAGCAATTTCAACGTAACAAACTGCACGTAAACGTGGGCACCATCGGTCACGTTGACCACGGTAAAACCACCCTGACTGCAGCAATCACCACCGTTCTGGCTAAAACCTACGGCGGCCAGGCTCGCGCATTCGACCAGATCGATAACGCGCCGGAAGAGAAAGCACGTGGTATCACCATCAACACCTCTCACGTTGAGT
>NZ_JPQA01000025.1:0-5468 GCF_000738765.1 Pantoea sp. NGS-ED-1003 | reverse complement strand
CGACTACTGGCAGAACGTGACCGAAGGATTTGCTGTCGTAGTGGTTCTCGACAATACGCGCGATGAGCGCGGTCAGGCGGCCGGTTATGACGCCGTGCATGATGTGCGGCAGCAAATCTGGAAGGCGTTGCTGGGCTGGGAGCCGGACGCCGACGCGGGCCCGGTGGCTTACTCCGGTGGCCAGCTTCTGGACATGGACCGGGGGCGCCTCTACTACCAGTTCGAATTTATGCTGACCCGAGAAATTACCGAAGAGGATACGCGCCAGCAGGATGACCTGAATGCCCTGGATGAGCTGAAAACGGTCGAAATCGACTTTGATTATATCGACCCGGGCAATGGTCCTGAGGGCATCATCGAACACCACACCAAAATCAACCTCAGCGAGTAAACCATGCAAATCAAACCCAAGCGCGGGCGGTCTGTTCCAGACCCTGCCCGGGGCGATCTGCTGCCTTCAGAGGGCCGGAACGTCGAAGAAAGCAGCTACTGGCTCCGCCGCCTTGCGGTCGGGGATGTTGAGAAAGTCGCCACGGAAGAGAAGAAAGCCGTGGCAGACACAAAAAAACAAGGCGGTGAGTAATGTCTGTCAGCTACCCGAACATTCCGTCAAACCTTCGCGTGCCGCTCTTCTGGGCAGAAATGGACAACAGCGAAGCGAATACAACCCAAGACAGCGGCCCGTCACTTCTGATTGGCTCTGCATCAACTGGCAGCACCATCGCTAAAAATCAGCTTACGATCATGCCTTCAGAAGCGCTGGCAGGAAAGGTAGCAGGACGGGGCAGCCAGCTAGCCCGAATGGTAGCGAAATATCGCGCTATTGACCCGTTTGGCGAGCTGTGGGTAATCGCAGTTGATGAACCTGAAGGTGATGCCGCTACGGGCAAGTTAACTGTCACTGGCAATGCTCAGGCATCAGGCACGATAAGCCTTTATATCGGTGCAACACGTATTCAGGCAGCCGTGGTGACCGGTGACACGCCGGTGACGGTTGCTACTGCTCTTACCGCAGCGATCAATGCCAATGCTGACCTTCCCGTAACGGCAAGCGCTGCGGCTGGTGTTGTCACTCTTACTGCTCGCCATAAAGGTCTTACCGGTAACGATATTCCACTGCTGATGAACTATTACGGCACTATTGGCAGTGAAAATACGCCAGATGGCGTTAACGTTGCCATCACCCCCATGGCGGGTGGTACCGGCGCACCTGACCTTTCAGACACCGTGGCCGCAATGGGTGATGAACCGTTTGATTTTATCGGCACCCCATTTAGCGACTCGGCCTCACTGGCAACTATCGCGCTGGAGATGAACGACTCTTCTGGCCGCTGGAGTTATGCGCGACAGCTGTATGGCCACGTCTACACGGCCAAGATTGGCACACTGTCAGACCTGGTTGCTTTCGGCGACACGCTGAACAACCAGCACATTACTGTGGCCGGTTATGAAACTGGTGTTCAGACAGCGGCAGATGAACTGGTGGCGCTGAGAACTGCGCGTAACGCGGTATTCATCCGCAATGATCCGGCACGCCCGACCCAGACCGGCGAGCTGACCGGCGCTCTGCCGGCACTGGCAGGCAGTCGCTTCACGCTGACTGAGCAGCAGTCTCTGCTGATGCATGGGATCGCCACGGCTTACAGTGAAGGCGGCGTGCTGCGCATTCAGCGTGACATCACCACCCATAAGCAGAATGCCTATGGAGTGGCTGATAACAGCTACCTGGACAGCGAAACGCTGCATACCAGCGCCTACGTTATCCGTCAGCTGAAAAGCATCATCACCAGTAAGTACCCGCGGCATAAGCTGGCGAATGACGGTACGCGCTTCGGTCCGGGGCAGGCCATCGTGACGCCTGCCGTTCTGAAAGGTGAAATGTGCGCCAGCTACCGCACCATGGAGCGGGCGGGCATTGTGGAGAACTTCGAACTCTTCAAACAGCATCTGGTGGTTGAGCGAAACGTCATCGATCCGACCCGTGTGGATGTCCTGTTCCCGCCGGATTACGTCAACCAGCTGCGCGTCTTTGCGCTGCTTAATCAGTTCCGTCTGCAATACAGCGAGGAGACCGCGTAATGGCTAAGATTGCGGGTACCTGTTATTTCAAGATTGATGGTCTGCAACTTTCGCTGACCGGCGGCATCGAGGTGCCGATGAACACTCGGGTCAATGATGATGTTATTGGCCTGGATGGCTCGGTGGATCGCAAAGAAACCCACCGCGCACCCTATACCAAGGGAACTCTGAAAGTGCCTAAAGATTTCCCCGTCGATAAAATCACCAATTCTGACAACATGACTATCACGTCTGAGCTGGCAAATGGTCAGGTCTATGTGCTGTCAGAAGCGTGGCTTTTCGGTGAGGCCAACCATAACGCCGAAGAGGGTACAGTTGATGTTGAATTCCACGGCTCAGAAGGATTCTACCAGTGAGTGAACTGCAACTTTCAAAACCTATAACAGCACACGGTGAAACTCTTCATGTGCTGGAGCTGCGTGAACCATCATTTGATGAGATTGAGCAGAATGGCTTTCCGTTCACAATCGGCAGCGAAGGAAATATCAAAATCGATAGCTCAGTGTCCCTTCGGTATATTCCCGTTTTGGCCGGGATTCCTCGCTCATCTGCCAGTCAGATGGCGAAGATTGATATTTTCAAAGCGTCGATGACGATCCTCGGTTTTTTTACCGGCTCGGGAGCGGGCGAAACCTCCGCCGGCGACTCTACAACGTCGCCCACTTCTGGCGAATAAACCCTCTCGAACTGAAGCGGTCAGCTCTTTCTGATTTTCTGGAGCTTGAAGAGGAAGCAGTAAGAATAAGCGAGGAAACGAAGAATGGCTGACAGCTTTCAGTTAAAGGCCATCATTACGGCTGTTGACCAGCTCACCGGCCCAATGAAAGGGATGCAGCGCCAGCTGAAGGGGTTTCAGAAGGAATTCTCATCGCTGGCTGTTGGAGCAACTGCTATCGGCGCATCCATCCTGGGTGCGCTGGCTATCCCTGTAAATGAGGCCATTAAGTTCGAATCAACAATGGCCGATATCCGCAAGGTCGTTGACGGTCTGGATAACGCTGACGCTTTCAGGAAAATGAGCCAAGACGTTATTGACCTGTCAACAAAACTGCCGATCACGGCAGACGGTATCGGTCAGATTGTTGCCGCAGCAGGTCAGGCCGGCATCGCCCGAAGTGAGCTTGTCGGGTTTGCAGAAGATGCAGCCAAAATGGGTATTGCGTTTGATCAGACTGCGGAAGAGTCCGGTCAGATGATGGCGACATGGCGAACCGCTTTCAAAATGACGCAGAAAGAAGTTGTTGGACTGACGGACAAAGTGAACTACCTCGGAAATACCGGTCCTGCCAGCGCAGCTAAAATCTCTGAAATAGTCACCAGCGTGGGCTCGCTCGCGGCGGTAAACCACGTTTCAACTGGAAATCTTGCCGCGCTGGGTGCAACCATCGCAGGGATGGGTGTCCAGTCTGAAGTAGCTAGTACCGGCATTCAAAACTTCATGCTTTCGCTCTCCAATGCCAATACCGGTAATGCTAAAAAGGTCCTGAAAAAAATCGGGATGACGCCTAAGTCTCTCGCCAGTGGCATGGTGAAGGACTCTAAGGAAACCATGCTTAAGGTATTGGAGGGGATTAAAAACCTTCCTGAAGAAAGCAAATCAAAAGCACTCGAATGGCTGTTCGGTCGGGAGTCTATAAAGGCTATTGCTCCGCTTCTTAACAATCTCGACCTGCTTCGCAAAAACTTCGGTAAGGTTGCTGATGCACAGCAGTATGCTGGCTCAATGCAGAAAGAGTATGACTCCCGCGCAGATACTACCGAAAACAAACTAACGCTGATGCAGAATGGCATAACTGCTGTAAGCCTAGCGCTGGGTGATGCTCTCACGCCACAACTCAAGCAGGGCGTTGTAGCACTCATGCCCTATATAAAGCAGACAGAAAAGTTTGTCAGGGATAATCCTGAGTTGGTCAGGTCAGTTGCGAAATTTGCTATTTCTTTAGTTGGCGTTGGGGTCGCGGTTGGTGCCGTTTCGCAGTCTTTCAGAGTGCTTAATATGGTAATGAACCTGTCGCCTGCCAAACTGGCTATCTCTGCGCTTGCTGCCGGTGCCATGCTGATAATTAACAACTGGGATCAGGTCGGGCCAGTTGTTAAGCAGGTCTGGACTGAAATAGATAATGTCGCTAAGAAAATGGGGGGGTGGCAGACAGTAATCGAAGGTATCGGAGTTGTGATGGCAGGGTCCTTCGCAATCAAAACTATTGGCTCTCTGCAGCAGGCTGTAACTCTCGCAGGGTCGCTATCAGGGTTATTGGCTCAAATCAGCCGCTTTGGCGCCATGACCATTACGATTGGCATAGCAGTCTCACTACTTAAGCAGTTACAGGATTTGGATAAGCAGGCTACAAATCAGGGCGTAAGCACGGGCGAGTTTCTGGTAAACAAAATGAAATCACAGGAACGGGAGCGGGGCTATAATGGTTTCATTCCGAGGCTTCGTGAAATTCTGGGAATGGATAATCCTATCCCTGAAGGACGGTACGATCCAAAAGTTGGCCTTGACCGCCCATCCTCTGCTGGTCGACCGCAGACGGGAGAGTTGAAGGTTAATTTTGAGAATGCGCCGCAGGGCATGCGGGTTGCTACTCCAGCAGGCAATGCGACTCCATGGCTTAGTTATGACGTTGGTTATAATCGTTTTAGCGGTAACAATTAATTCTGATGAATATTGATGTGGTATAAATACGGATATACATAACTATTTATTGGCGATAAGCATGAAAAAAGTAGCTATAGCTCTGATTTTATCAGCTCTAACAACCTCTGCGCTTGCAAAAGATAATAAATTAGCCACGGATTTTGTTAATAAAATCAAATCCTCGGTGGATAGCAATGAGCCAGTTTCAATATCAGTGGAACTGTCTTGCTTAGCTCCATCCGCGAGCGGCAGGCTTATTGTAACCAAGCCGTCTTATACAATCGGCGAGAGCGTTGGGACGTATCTATTTGAAAGCGGCTCACCGAAAAACGCTGACCTGAGCTGGCTTACATTTGAACATCCTAATGACGACTGGGATTCAAAAGAGGTTAGTGGCGTTAATTTCGGGCTTACCATGCCTGGCGGCCAGTTTTTTATCACCATTATGAAAAGTGGTAAAGTAAAAGCTGGCGTTAGTTCAAATGCTAAAAGCGGCATCCATGAAGTTGAGTGCGTAGCTTCAGAACCCAAATAACCCAAGCTTATTTTCAAAGCAACCCGCTCCGGCGGGTTTTTTTACGCCCGGAGTAAGCCATGAGCTGGAAAGATAATCTGCAGGATGCCTCGCTGCGTGGCATTGCGTTTAAGGTTGACAGTGATGAGGCAACCTTTGGCCGCCGCGTTCAGGTGCATGAATACCCCAATCGTGATAAGCCGTGGGCGGAAGATTTAGGAAGGGCAACGCGGC
>NZ_JPQA01000024.1:0-5829 GCF_000738765.1 Pantoea sp. NGS-ED-1003 | reverse complement strand
CGTCTTATGAGCCTGCTGTCACCCTTTGACGTGGTGATATGGATGACGGATGGCTGGCCGCTGTATGAATCCCGCCTGAAGGGAAAGCTGCACGTAATCAGCAAGCGATATACGCAGCGAATTGAGCGGCATAACCTGAATCTGAGGCAGCACCTGGCACGGCTGGGACGGAAGTCGCTGTCGTTCTCAAAATCGGTGGAGCTGCATGACAAAGTCATCGGGCATTATCTGAACATAAAACACTATCAATAAGTTGGAGTCATTACCCGCGCGTCGAAAAGATTAAACAGGCGATGCGCAACGGCGAACTACAGATGGACGCCGATAAAATCGCCGACGCGCTGCTGCGAAATATCCTTGAAGAGGGGTGACAGAGGCGCTCATGGAGAGTTTACAGGCCGCCTTAACCAGGCTGCAGGAAACGCTCAGTGAACTGGATGGCGTGCTGGCCGAAGAGATCAAACAGCTCAGCGGCGCGACTATCCATCCGGTTTCCCTTCAGCACCTTTCCGATATGAAAAGCCGCCTGCTGGCGACTGTCGCCTGGCATGACGAACAGCGGAAACAGCAGGAAGATCGTCTGCAGCTGTTTGCCCCCTATCAGCCGCAGCCTGCGCTGGCCGCACAGTGGAGCGTCATGCTGCCGATGATTAAACGGGCCAGCGAAATGAACCAGCAAACCCGCCAGCTGCTGGAGATGCATCTGCAGCGAGCGCGCCATTTAACCCGCGCGATAGATAAAACGGCGGCGGCCCCCGGGCTTTATACTGCTGGCGGGCAATCGGACTCTAACGGCTCGACGCGCGCTTACGATATTACTATCTAGCCGCCCTGGGGTGGCGGTCTTTACCCTCCTTTCCCGCTGTGCGATGGCGGTCTTTAACGCCCCTTTCCCGCTGTGCGATGCCAATACTTAATGCGCTTTCTGCCATGCGATGGCGGTCTTTATCCCCCTTTCCCGCTGTGCGATGGCAATACTTAATGCCCCTTCCGCCGTGCGATGGTGAGCTTTAACGCCCCTTTTTCGTTAGCGGGGGCTCTCCTGCTCCGCCATGCGATAACCGGCTGACGCCACGAAATAGCTCTTCGCGGCCTCATGGCGCTCCTGATGCTACCGCCCGCTGGCCGCTTCAGCGGCGCTAAACGCTTTGCCGCCTGCACGCCCGCGAAATTGGTCCTACCAAAACCTGTTGTTTGTGACAAATCTTCCAGCCTCAAATGAAAGTTTTAGCGAAAGATTGCATTCATCCCCGCACCAGATAAACAATTCTTTAACATTTACGCGCTTTTTGGTCTGACCAGCCTTGCGGCTGCGTGCTGTCTGACTGCGGCGCTCCCCGACCGCTGCCGTTTACAGGCAGGCACTCTTCTGGAGAATCAGGATCATGCAAAACTGGCAGCAACTTTACGATCCGCTCGATAATATCTGGCTGTCGAGCCTGATTGCGGCGCTTCCCATTCTCTTTTTCTTTTTCGCGCTGACGCGGCTGCGGATGAAAGGCTATCTCGCCGGCACCATCACGGTGCTGATCGCGCTGGCGGTGGCGCTGCTGTTCTACCGTATGCCGATCGACCAGGCGCTCGCCTCCGCCGTTTACGGTTTCTTCTACGGTCTGTGGCCTATCGCCTGGATTATCGTCGCCGCGGTGTTCGTGTATAAAATTACGGTGAAAACCGGCCAGTTTGGCATCATTCGCAACTCCATTTTGTCGATTACCGAAGATCAACGCCTGCAGATGTTGATCGTCGGCTTCGCCTTCGGATCCTTTCTGGAAGGCGCCGCCGGCTTCGGCGCGCCGGTGGCGATCACCGCCGCGCTGCTGGTCGGTTTGGGCTTTAAGCCAGTCTACGCCGCCGGGCTTTGCCTGATTGTGAACACCGCGCCGGTCGCCTTCGGCGCGATGGGCATTCCGATTATCGTCGCCGGCCAGGTCACCGGCGTGGATGCAATGGCGATCAGCCAGATGGCGGGGCGCCAGTTGCCGTTCCTGACCATGATCGTGCTGTTCTGGGTCATGGCGATCATGGATGGCTGGCGCGGGGTGAAAGAGACCTGGCCTGCAGTGGTGGTCTCCGGCGGCTCTTTCGCTATCGCCCAGTACCTGACCTCCAACTTCCTCGGCCCGGAGCTGCCGGACGTGATCTCCGCACTGGTCTCCCTGCTCTGCCTGACGCTGTTCCTGCGCGTCTGGAAGCCGGCGCGCATTTTCCGCTTTGCTGGCGAGGAGGAAAGCGGCGAACCGCAGCGCGTCGAGCGCTACAGCGCGGCGCAGGTGATGCGCGCCTGGATGCCGTTCCTGTTTTTGACGCTGACCGTCACCCTGTGGAGCATTCCGCCGTTTAAGGCGCTGTTCGCACCCGGCGGCGCGCTGTATGACTGGGTCTTCTCTTTCGCCGTGCCGTTCCTGCATCAGCAAGTGATCAAGATGCCGCCGGTGGTCGCCACCGCCACGCCTTACGCCGCTATCTACAAGCTCGACTGGTTCTCTGCCACCGGCACGGCAATTTTTATCGCTGCGCTGCTGTCGGTGATCTGGCTGCGCATGCGCCCCGCGCAGGCGATAAGCGCCTTTGGCGAAACCCTGCGCGAGCTGGCGCTGCCGATTTACTCCATCGGCGCGGTGCTGGCGTTCGCCTTTATCTCCAACTATTCGGGCCTCTCTACCACGCTGGCGCTGGCACTGGCCCATACCGGCAACGCCTTCACCTTCTTTTCACCGTTTCTCGGCTGGCTGGGCGTATTCCTCACCGGCTCCGATACCTCCTCTAACGCGCTGTTCGCCGCCCTGCAGGCGACCACCGCGCAGCAGATCGGCGTGCCGGAGGTGCTGCTGGTCGCCGCCAACACCACCGGCGGCGTTACCGGCAAAATGATTTCACCGCAGTCGATCGCTATCGCCTGCGCCGCGGTGGGGCTGGTCGGCAAAGAGGCCGACCTGTTCCGCTTTACCGTTAAGCACAGCCTGATTTTCACCTGCATCGTGGGGATTATCACTTCGCTGCAGGCCTGGGTTTTCCCGTGGATGATCCCGTAATGCATGAAGAACAACGCCTGGCGGAGAGCCTGGCGCAACGCCTGAGGGCTTTTATTGACGAGCAGCGGCTGCAGCCGGGCGAACGGCTGCCGGCGGAGCGCCAGCTGGCGCAGCAGCTGACAGCCTCCCGTTCGTCGCTGCGCGAGGCGCTGCAGAGACTGATCAGCGAAGGGGTACTGATCAGCCGGCGCGGCGGCGGCAACTTTATTGCCGAACGCCCGGCGGACTGGTCGGCGTCGCGGCTGGTGATGCCGCTCAGCACCCTGCTGGCGGACGACCCCGGTTACCGCTACGACGTGCTGGAAGCGCGCATCGCCATTGAATCCAGCACGGCGTGGCACGCCGCGCGCCGCGCCACGCCGGAAGACAAAGCGCATATCGAGCGCTGCTATCAGATGATGCTGCAGGTCAGCGATCGCGACGATCCCGACCTGGCTGCCCACTCCGACGTGCGCTTTCATCTGGCGATCGCCGAGGCCGCCCACAACCTGGTGCTGCTGCAGGCGATGCGCGGTCTGTTCGATCTGCTGCAGTCGTCGGTGATGCAGAGCCGTCAGCGGATGTACACCGCGCCGGAGATTTTCCAGCAGCTGGCGGTGCAGCATCAGGCGATCTGTCAGGCGATTATCGCCGGCGATGCCGAACGGGCGCGCAGCGTCACTATCCACCACCTTGAATTTGTTGACGCCACCATGCGCAACCTGCATGAGGAAGAGGCGCGACGGGCGCGCAGTATGCGCATTCCGGACAGTAAAGCGTAAGCGAGGACTACCGTGATTATCTCATCAGCAAAAGATTACCGAGCCGCAGCGAAAGCCAAAGTGCCGCCGTTTCTGTTTCACTACGCCGACGGCGGCGCTTATGACGAGTACACCCTGAAACGCAACAGCGACGATCTGGCGCAAATCGCGCTGCGCCAGCGCATTCTGCGCAATATGTCCTCGCTGAGCCTGGAAACGCAGCTGTTCGGCGAGACGCTATCGATGCCGGTGGCGCTGGCGCCCGTCGGCCTGTGCGGCATGTATGCGCGTCGGGGCGAGGTACAGGCGGCGCGCGCGGCGGATAAAAAGGGCATTCCTTTTACGCTCTCCACCGTGTCGCTCTGCCCGATTGAAGAGGTCGCCCCGGCGATGCAGCGCCCGATGTGGTTCCAGCTCTATGTGCTGCGCGATCGCGGCTTTATGCGCAACGTGCTGGAGCGGGCGCAGGCGGCGGGCTGCTCGACGCTGGTGTTTACCGTCGATATGCCGGTGCCGGGCGCGCGCTATCGCGATGCGCACTCCGGTATGAGCGGCCCGAACGCGGCGATGCGCCGCTATCTGCAATCGGCGCTCTATCCGCAATGGGCCTGGGATGTCGGCATTCATGGCCGCCCGCACGATCTTGGCAATATCTCCGCCTACCGCGGCGAGCCGACCCACCTGGAGGATTACATTGGCTGGCTGGGCAATAACTTTGACCCTTCGATCTCGTGGAGCGACCTGGAGTGGATCCGCGATTTCTGGAAGGGGCCGATGATCATCAAAGGCATCCTTGACCCGGAGGATGCGTGCGACGCGGTACGTTTCGGCGCGGACGGTATCGTGGTATCGAACCATGGCGGCCGCCAGCTGGACGGCGTACTCTCCTCGGCGCGCGCGCTGCCCGCCATCGCCGACGCGGTAAAGGGCGAACTGGCGATCCTGGCGGACGGCGGCGTACGCAGCGGGCTGGATGTGGTGCGCATGATCGCGCTGGGCGCGGATACCGTGCTGCTGGGCCGCGCGTTTCTCTATGCGCTGGCGGCGGCGGGCGAGGCGGGCGTCAGCAATCTGCTGAACCTGTTTGAAAAAGAGATACGCGTGGCGATGACGCTGACCGGCGCGCGCTCGATCGCGGAAATTACCCGCGATTCGCTGGTGCAGGCGGCGGCGCCGATGGAGCCTGACGCGCTGGCGAAGGCGGTAGCCAACGACTAAGGCGCGGCCATAAAAACAGAAAACCCGGCGGAGAGGCCGGGTTTTTTATCTTATCTGCTCACGCCTGAGGCTCAGAACTGTTCCCAGCCCCCCTGTGAGGCGGTCGCCGCGGCCGGCGTCGGCGTCAGCACGCGCGGACGCGGCGCGCTGACCGCCGGACTGCGCTCAAAGCCGCGCTGCGCGGTTTTAAACACGGCCACCGTCTGTTCCAGCTGTCGCGCCTGATCTTCCAGCGACGAGGCGGCAGCGGAGGACTCTTCAACCAGCGCGGCGTTCTGCTGCGTGGTGGTATCCATCTCGGTCATCGCCTGGCCGATCTGCAGGATGCCGCGGCTCTGCTCTTCGGAGGCGCTGGCGATCTCGTTCATGATGCCGCTCACCTGAGAGACGGAGCGCACGATGTCATCCATCGCCTGCCCGGCGCTGCTGACCAGCCGCGAGCCATTATCGACCTTCTGCCCCGCTTCATTGATCAGCGTTTCAATTTCGCGTGCCGCCGTGGCGCTGCGCTGTGCCAGACTGCGCACTTCGCCTGCCACCACCGCAAAGCCGCGGCCCTGCTCGCCGGCGCGCGCTGCTTCCACCGCCGCGTTCAGCGCCAGAATGTTGGTCTGGAAAGCAATACCGTTGATCAGGTGATGCTGCCAACTTACTGATTTAGTGTATGATGGTGTTTTTGAGGTGCTCCAGTGGCTTCAGTTTCTATCACCTGTCCCTCCTGTTCAGCTACTGACGGGGTGGTGCGTAACGGCAAAAGCACTGCCGGACATCAGCGCTATCTCTGCTCTCACTGCCGTAAAACATGGCAACTGCAGTTCACTTACACCGCTTCTCAA
>NZ_JPQA01000023.1:0-5985 GCF_000738765.1 Pantoea sp. NGS-ED-1003 | reverse complement strand
TGAGGCAGCACCTGGCACGGCTGGGACGGAAGTCGCTGTCGTTCTCAAAATCGGTGGAGCTGCATGACAAAGTCATCGGGCATTATCTGAACATAAAACACTATCAATAAGTTGGAGTCATTACCCGCGCGTCGAAAAGATTAAACAGGCGATGCGCAACGGCGAACTACAGATGGACGCCGATAAAATCGCCGACGCGCTGCTGCGAAATATCCTTGAAGAGGGGTGACAGAGGCGCTCATGGAGAGTTTACAGGCCGCCTTAACCAGGCTGCAGGAAACGCTCAGTGAACTGGATGGCGTGCTGGCCGAAGAGATCAAACAGCTCAGCGGCGCGACTATCCATCCGGTTTCCCTTCAGCACCTTTCCGATATGAAAAGCCGCCTGCTGGCGACTGTCGCCTGGCATGACGAACAGCGGAAACAGCAGGAAGATCGTCTGCAGCTGTTTGCCCCCTATCAGCCGCAGCCTGCGCTGGCCGCACAGTGGAGCGTCATGCTGCCGATGATTAAACGGGCCAGCGAAATGAACCAGCAAACCCGCCAGCTGCTGGAGATGCATCTGCAGCGAGCGCGCCATTTAACCCGCGCGATAGATAAAACGGCGGCGGCCCCCGGGCTTTATACTGCTGGCGGGCAATCGGACTCTAACGGCTCGACGCGCGCTTACGATATTACTATCTAGCCGCCCTGGGGTGGCGGTCTTTACCCTCCTTTCCCGCTGTGCGATGGCGGTCTTTAACGCCCCTTTCCCGCTGTGCGATGCCAATACTTAATGCGCTTTCTGCCATGCGATGGCGGTCTTTATCCCCCTTTCCCGCTGTGCGATGGCAATACTTAATGCCCCTTCCGCCGTGCGATGGTGAGCTTTAACGCCCCTTTTTCGTTAGCGGGGGCTCTCCTGCTCCGCCATGCGATAACCGGCTGACGCCACGAAATAGCTCTTCGCGGCCTCATGGCGCTCCTGATGCTACCGCCCGCTGGCCGCTTCAGCGGCGCTAAACGCTTTGCCGCCTGCACGCCCGCGAAATTGGTCCTACCAAAACCTGTTGTTTGTGACAAATCTTCCAGCCTCAAATGAAAGTTTTAGCGAAAGATTGCATTCATCCCCGCACCAGATAAACAATTCTTTAACATTTACGCGCTTTTTGGTCTGACCAGCCTTGCGGCTGCGTGCTGTCTGACTGCGGCGCTCCCCGACCGCTGCCGTTTACAGGCAGGCACTCTTCTGGAGAATCAGGATCATGCAAAACTGGCAGCAACTTTACGATCCGCTCGATAATATCTGGCTGTCGAGCCTGATTGCGGCGCTTCCCATTCTCTTTTTCTTTTTCGCGCTGACGCGGCTGCGGATGAAAGGCTATCTCGCCGGCACCATCACGGTGCTGATCGCGCTGGCGGTGGCGCTGCTGTTCTACCGTATGCCGATCGACCAGGCGCTCGCCTCCGCCGTTTACGGTTTCTTCTACGGTCTGTGGCCTATCGCCTGGATTATCGTCGCCGCGGTGTTCGTGTATAAAATTACGGTGAAAACCGGCCAGTTTGGCATCATTCGCAACTCCATTTTGTCGATTACCGAAGATCAACGCCTGCAGATGTTGATCGTCGGCTTCGCCTTCGGATCCTTTCTGGAAGGCGCCGCCGGCTTCGGCGCGCCGGTGGCGATCACCGCCGCGCTGCTGGTCGGTTTGGGCTTTAAGCCAGTCTACGCCGCCGGGCTTTGCCTGATTGTGAACACCGCGCCGGTCGCCTTCGGCGCGATGGGCATTCCGATTATCGTCGCCGGCCAGGTCACCGGCGTGGATGCAATGGCGATCAGCCAGATGGCGGGGCGCCAGTTGCCGTTCCTGACCATGATCGTGCTGTTCTGGGTCATGGCGATCATGGATGGCTGGCGCGGGGTGAAAGAGACCTGGCCTGCAGTGGTGGTCTCCGGCGGCTCTTTCGCTATCGCCCAGTACCTGACCTCCAACTTCCTCGGCCCGGAGCTGCCGGACGTGATCTCCGCACTGGTCTCCCTGCTCTGCCTGACGCTGTTCCTGCGCGTCTGGAAGCCGGCGCGCATTTTCCGCTTTGCTGGCGAGGAGGAAAGCGGCGAACCGCAGCGCGTCGAGCGCTACAGCGCGGCGCAGGTGATGCGCGCCTGGATGCCGTTCCTGTTTTTGACGCTGACCGTCACCCTGTGGAGCATTCCGCCGTTTAAGGCGCTGTTCGCACCCGGCGGCGCGCTGTATGACTGGGTCTTCTCTTTCGCCGTGCCGTTCCTGCATCAGCAAGTGATCAAGATGCCGCCGGTGGTCGCCACCGCCACGCCTTACGCCGCTATCTACAAGCTCGACTGGTTCTCTGCCACCGGCACGGCAATTTTTATCGCTGCGCTGCTGTCGGTGATCTGGCTGCGCATGCGCCCCGCGCAGGCGATAAGCGCCTTTGGCGAAACCCTGCGCGAGCTGGCGCTGCCGATTTACTCCATCGGCGCGGTGCTGGCGTTCGCCTTTATCTCCAACTATTCGGGCCTCTCTACCACGCTGGCGCTGGCACTGGCCCATACCGGCAACGCCTTCACCTTCTTTTCACCGTTTCTCGGCTGGCTGGGCGTATTCCTCACCGGCTCCGATACCTCCTCTAACGCGCTGTTCGCCGCCCTGCAGGCGACCACCGCGCAGCAGATCGGCGTGCCGGAGGTGCTGCTGGTCGCCGCCAACACCACCGGCGGCGTTACCGGCAAAATGATTTCACCGCAGTCGATCGCTATCGCCTGCGCCGCGGTGGGGCTGGTCGGCAAAGAGGCCGACCTGTTCCGCTTTACCGTTAAGCACAGCCTGATTTTCACCTGCATCGTGGGGATTATCACTTCGCTGCAGGCCTGGGTTTTCCCGTGGATGATCCCGTAATGCATGAAGAACAACGCCTGGCGGAGAGCCTGGCGCAACGCCTGAGGGCTTTTATTGACGAGCAGCGGCTGCAGCCGGGCGAACGGCTGCCGGCGGAGCGCCAGCTGGCGCAGCAGCTGACAGCCTCCCGTTCGTCGCTGCGCGAGGCGCTGCAGAGACTGATCAGCGAAGGGGTACTGATCAGCCGGCGCGGCGGCGGCAACTTTATTGCCGAACGCCCGGCGGACTGGTCGGCGTCGCGGCTGGTGATGCCGCTCAGCACCCTGCTGGCGGACGACCCCGGTTACCGCTACGACGTGCTGGAAGCGCGCATCGCCATTGAATCCAGCACGGCGTGGCACGCCGCGCGCCGCGCCACGCCGGAAGACAAAGCGCATATCGAGCGCTGCTATCAGATGATGCTGCAGGTCAGCGATCGCGACGATCCCGACCTGGCTGCCCACTCCGACGTGCGCTTTCATCTGGCGATCGCCGAGGCCGCCCACAACCTGGTGCTGCTGCAGGCGATGCGCGGTCTGTTCGATCTGCTGCAGTCGTCGGTGATGCAGAGCCGTCAGCGGATGTACACCGCGCCGGAGATTTTCCAGCAGCTGGCGGTGCAGCATCAGGCGATCTGTCAGGCGATTATCGCCGGCGATGCCGAACGGGCGCGCAGCGTCACTATCCACCACCTTGAATTTGTTGACGCCACCATGCGCAACCTGCATGAGGAAGAGGCGCGACGGGCGCGCAGTATGCGCATTCCGGACAGTAAAGCGTAAGCGAGGACTACCGTGATTATCTCATCAGCAAAAGATTACCGAGCCGCAGCGAAAGCCAAAGTGCCGCCGTTTCTGTTTCACTACGCCGACGGCGGCGCTTATGACGAGTACACCCTGAAACGCAACAGCGACGATCTGGCGCAAATCGCGCTGCGCCAGCGCATTCTGCGCAATATGTCCTCGCTGAGCCTGGAAACGCAGCTGTTCGGCGAGACGCTATCGATGCCGGTGGCGCTGGCGCCCGTCGGCCTGTGCGGCATGTATGCGCGTCGGGGCGAGGTACAGGCGGCGCGCGCGGCGGATAAAAAGGGCATTCCTTTTACGCTCTCCACCGTGTCGCTCTGCCCGATTGAAGAGGTCGCCCCGGCGATGCAGCGCCCGATGTGGTTCCAGCTCTATGTGCTGCGCGATCGCGGCTTTATGCGCAACGTGCTGGAGCGGGCGCAGGCGGCGGGCTGCTCGACGCTGGTGTTTACCGTCGATATGCCGGTGCCGGGCGCGCGCTATCGCGATGCGCACTCCGGTATGAGCGGCCCGAACGCGGCGATGCGCCGCTATCTGCAATCGGCGCTCTATCCGCAATGGGCCTGGGATGTCGGCATTCATGGCCGCCCGCACGATCTTGGCAATATCTCCGCCTACCGCGGCGAGCCGACCCACCTGGAGGATTACATTGGCTGGCTGGGCAATAACTTTGACCCTTCGATCTCGTGGAGCGACCTGGAGTGGATCCGCGATTTCTGGAAGGGGCCGATGATCATCAAAGGCATCCTTGACCCGGAGGATGCGTGCGACGCGGTACGTTTCGGCGCGGACGGTATCGTGGTATCGAACCATGGCGGCCGCCAGCTGGACGGCGTACTCTCCTCGGCGCGCGCGCTGCCCGCCATCGCCGACGCGGTAAAGGGCGAACTGGCGATCCTGGCGGACGGCGGCGTACGCAGCGGGCTGGATGTGGTGCGCATGATCGCGCTGGGCGCGGATACCGTGCTGCTGGGCCGCGCGTTTCTCTATGCGCTGGCGGCGGCGGGCGAGGCGGGCGTCAGCAATCTGCTGAACCTGTTTGAAAAAGAGATACGCGTGGCGATGACGCTGACCGGCGCGCGCTCGATCGCGGAAATTACCCGCGATTCGCTGGTGCAGGCGGCGGCGCCGATGGAGCCTGACGCGCTGGCGAAGGCGGTAGCCAACGACTAAGGCGCGGCCATAAAAACAGAAAACCCGGCGGAGAGGCCGGGTTTTTTATCTTATCTGCTCACGCCTGAGGCTCAGAACTGTTCCCAGCCCCCCTGTGAGGCGGTCGCCGCGGCCGGCGTCGGCGTCAGCACGCGCGGACGCGGCGCGCTGACCGCCGGACTGCGCTCAAAGCCGCGCTGCGCGGTTTTAAACACGGCCACCGTCTGTTCCAGCTGTCGCGCCTGATCTTCCAGCGACGAGGCGGCAGCGGAGGACTCTTCAACCAGCGCGGCGTTCTGCTGCGTGGTGGTATCCATCTCGGTCATCGCCTGGCCGATCTGCAGGATGCCGCGGCTCTGCTCTTCGGAGGCGCTGGCGATCTCGTTCATGATGCCGCTCACCTGAGAGACGGAGCGCACGATGTCATCCATCGCCTGCCCGGCGCTGCTGACCAGCCGCGAGCCATTATCGACCTTCTGCCCCGCTTCATTGATCAGCGTTTCAATTTCGCGTGCCGCCGTGGCGCTGCGCTGTGCCAGACTGCGCACTTCGCCTGCCACCACCGCAAAGCCGCGGCCCTGCTCGCCGGCGCGCGCTGCTTCCACCGCCGCGTTCAGCGCCAGAATGTTGGTCTGGAAAGCAATACCGTTGATCAGGTGATGCTGCCAACTTACTGATTTAGTGTATGATGGTGTTTTTGAGGTGCTCCAGTGGCTTCAGTTTCTATCACCTGTCCCTCCTGTTCAGCTACTGACGGGGTGGTGCGTAACGGCAAAAGCACTGCCGGACATCAGCGCTATCTCTGCTCTCACTGCCGTAAAACATGGCAACTGCAGTTCACTTACACCGCTTCTCAACCCGGTACGCACCAGAAAATCATTGATATGGCCATGAATGGCGCTGGATGCCGGGCAACCGCCCGCATTATGGGCGTTGGCCTCAACACGATTTTACGTCACTTAAAAAACTCAGGCCGCAGTCGGTAACCTCGCGCATACAGCCGGGCAGTGACGTCATCGTCTGCGCGGAAATGGACGAACAGTGGGGCTATGTCGGGGCTAAATCGCGCCAGCGCTGGCTGTTTTACGCGTATGACAGGCTCCGGAAGACGGTTGTTGCGCACGTATTCGGTGAACGCACTATGGCGACGCTGGG
>NZ_JPQA01000022.1:0-6405 GCF_000738765.1 Pantoea sp. NGS-ED-1003 | reverse complement strand
TGAGGCAGCACCTGGCACGGCTGGGACGGAAGTCGCTGTCGTTCTCAAAATCGGTGGAGCTGCATGACAAAGTCATCGGGCATTATCTGAACATAAAACACTATCAATAAGTTGGAGTCATTACCGCCGACGCTTACTGTTATAAAACATTTCGATGTAATCAAAAATATCGCTGCGGGCTTCTTCCCGCGTTCCGTAGATCTTTTTCTTTATCCGTTCGCGTTTCAACAACTGGAAAAAGCTTTCTGCAACCGCATTATCATGGCAGTTACCGCGACGGCTCATGCTGCCCTCCAGGCCGTGTGATTTCAGGAACGACTGCCACTCATGGCTTGTGTACTGACTGCCCTGATCCGAATGAACCAGCACCTGTTTTTGGGGATTACGGCGCCATACAGCCATCAGCAGTGCGTTCAAGACAATGTCCTTTGTCATCCGGGATTGCATGGACCAGCCGATAATTTTGCGTGAGAACAGATCAACAACCACGGCAAGATACAGCCAGCCTTCGTGGGTCCTGATGTAGGTTATGTCCGTTACCCAACGCTTATCCGGAGCATCCGGGTTGAACTGTCGCTGGAGCCTGTTGGGCGACACGATACTGGCCTCGCCTTTACGTGCCCGCGGGCTCCGGTATCCGACCTGAGCCTTTATCCCGACACGTTTCATCAGTCGCCAGACTCTGTTCACTCCGCACTGTTGCCCGCTGTCCCGCAGATCCAGATGGATTTTGCGATAACCATAGACGCATCCCGATTCCAGCCAGAACTGTTTAATCTGTCCTGTCAGTCTCAGGTCTGCCTGATGGCGTTGTGAATGCGGCTGCTGAAGCCAGGCGTAAAAACCAATGGGATGAACATCCAGCACCCGACAGAGCAGGCGAACAGGCCAGCAACAGGTGTTGTCACGGATAAAGGCGTACCTCAGTCGGACAGCTTTGCGAAGTACGCCGCGGCTTTTTTTAATATGTCCCGTTCGTCGGTAACCCGCTTCAGCTCTTTCTGGAGACGGCGGATCTCGGCCTGAGCATCTGACTGTTCTTTATTAGCGGAAGAATCCGGACCGTACTTCTTTATCCAGGCGTAAAGGCTGTGGGTGGTGATATCGAGACGTGTTGCAACGCTGGCAACAGAATAACCGCGATCAACAACCTGTTTGACTGCTTCAATTTTAAACTCTTCGGGATAACGCTTACCGCTCATGGGCACCTCTCTTTAAGCCATCTTAAATGACTCTGAGGTGTCTGTTAAACCCGTGGCGATTCACGATTTGATCCCGCTGCTTAAGAATAATCTGTAAAATTAACAACCTGGTAAGAAAGTATAAAGTAAATGTACGGCTTGCTAGCTGATGCCAAAATGTTTTTGTTAATGTCTTTCTTCACTAATATAAACAGGGCGCTCATGCTCAAGGCGCCCGGAGGGAAACATGCGTTCTGTTATAACTGGAGCACTAATTGCAATCACGAGCGGGCTTATGGGAGCTGCGCTTTGTAATAATCATGCTTTTTTCAAAAGCCTGACTGATCATCCTGCCAGTGTTTCAAACGATCAGTCCGCTGGCTTCTGGATTACACCGGCCGTGAAGGGTTATGGCGAAATCCACTATGAACGCAGTGCTGCCTTCCAGCCCACCCCAGACCTGAGCAATAAAATCGTTTTCAAGGTGGGGCAGGCCGGAGACAACACATCATTGCCGAATCCGGCCCTGGAAAAAGTCGCGCAGGTGGTTAATCTCTATGTTGCAGCCGGGGTTCCCACCAACAAACTCAGATTTGTCGTTGCGGTGAACGGTGGCGCAACGCCGGCGTTGCTTGATAACGTGCATTATCAAAAAATATATGGCACTGACAACCCAAACCTTAAGCTCATTTCGGCCCTTCAGAGCCAGGGAGTCAAAGTGAGCATATGCGATCAGGCTATCGCCTGGCATCATTATAAAAAGAACTGGATCGCTGGCTCGGTTATACATACGCCTTCCGCTCTGACCACAATAACAACCTTACAGAACAGGGGTTATGCCTTCCTGGAAATGTAAAGCGGATTGGCAGGCCTTGTTGAATAAATGGAAGGTAGCCTTATTGCACCTTTCGTCAGATAATTTTCTTAAACCACCTTACACATGCTCAAAGCCTTACTGACATGCAATAAGCCGCTTTTATGTCAGTGATATTACTTCAGTAACACCGCTCCATGTCGCGCCTATAGTAGAAAAGTTATTGACTCCAGCTCAGGTCGGAAACATCAGCAGTCGTGATGAGGTAAAACGCTTTCCCGCCGGCGGACTCAAACAGGCTGGCAGCTTTTTTAATATCATCAACATGAACGGCAAAATGCTGGATGCGGTAACCGCTCAGGGGACCGAAGCCTGCCTTGCTCTCACAGAAAGAAGGCAGCGACTGCAAGCGTCAGGGAGAAAGATGCCTGGCGGAACATTACCCGCGACGTGGTAAAAGCAGGTGCAACTCCGAGTCGCATTCGCTGCACTTCCAGTGCTGATGCTGTCAGCATGCGGCGGCAGTCCTTCGAGGTAGCTAATAACATTACAGCGTTTGGTTAATCTCTTCAGTAAACTCAGCCAGGCGGGAAAGGTCAGCGATGCCGATTTCCCATCAGACATGAAAGATGAACAGCGCGTCAGAATGCTTCGGCTCAATGTTTAACGGTGGTGGGCATGGTACATGGAGGCAAATCAGTTACTCTTCACAGTACAAAAGTTGATTTAAAACTGGTCTCGTAAGTTTAAGTAGACTAGGGTTCAGGCGGAAAACAGCTGATAATTGAGGTCGTTTTGTTTACAGTGGAGCTGGATACTGTAGTTTATGCTTTTCAGATAAGGCAGCTTGCTGCAAGGCATCAGTCCGGAGAGGATTTGAGGCAGATCAAGAACCTGGTGGATGATGTCATAAGGTCTATGTAGGTAAATCTTAAGTATCATTATCATTATCAGAATCGCTTACACCTGAAGATGTGGTCCGAACTCTTCAAAAACCTCAATACCTTTACGAATAAATGTTCAGATCCTGACTGGATGACTGTCATCGCCTATGCCAGACGGCAGGTGAGCCGCAAAAAGGGCGCCGCAAAGGCCAGGCTCAAGTAAATACAGACCTCGGCTCGGTCATTGTATTTGATAACCCGATACAGGTTTACCGCCTGGCTTTATTAAAAAGGTCGGCCGGCCGGACACTTCAGGCACGCTAAGGCGCTGAAGCTGCGCCGAACCTGCCGCTAAAAGCATGGAAAACCCTTAACAGGTTTTGAGGTTTGATCAATTCCTGAACCTGATGAAAAAAATAAGAGTGCAATATGGGAAAATATTTTTATCTTTCAAGGCAATTCGAAGTCACGGGTGCTTTGTTTGTACATACAGCTGGGTGTAAATCACTGCCTGGCGTTGAAAATCGCGTTTTTTTGGGCACTTTTTACCATACCCGGGACGCAATGAAGGTAGCGAAATCCAGGGATGCTGAGGCGAGGCCTTGTCCTAGATGCTTTACTTCCCTCTATAAAACATGAATCTGCTGACTACGATCTAATCGGGATAACACCACGCAATCATCTTTGAGCTTTGGAAGAGGGCAGACAGAAATAAATTTCTTATTCTTAAGCGGATCAGAATGTACTTTCTTTCCCGCTCCGGTCAGGCATTTTGCAAAAGAAAAGAGAATGCAGTTTATTCCGAGCATAAGCGTTTCCGTTTTTCATCTGCAGCATAAACCGCGTATTTCCGGACGCTTATGAACATGGTGAACATGTCATTCATAAACGTGACGTTTTTAACAGGCTTTGTTGTGTGCATTCATTTTTTGCATGGCCTGAAATCAGGCTGCCTCTGCAAACGGTAAGAAAGGTACGCTGCCCGGTTTCATGTGCCCTGCGTAAGTTTTCAGAAAAGCCGTTCCTGTACCTCCTGGCAACGACAGGAAAACCTTGTCAGATGGAAAAGGGACAGCAGAACAAAGCGCTGGGCGGCAGTCAGCGCCCTGTCCCGGTTACAGGGCAATAACCTTTTCGGTAACGCTCAGGCACCTTTTCCTGGGATGATTTACGGATTACAGGTGAACGCCACCTGTGGTAAACGCTTCACTGAAGATCCTCTCCGGTGGGATCCCCAGACGGAGCAGGGCCTGGTATTGCTCCTGCATAAAAGGTACCGGCCCGCAAAGGTAATAGTCAGCCTCTTTCGGTAAACAGGCAGCAGGCATTTCATCCAGCTTAAGACGTCCTTGCATGTGGTAGTTTTTGCCGGCAACCTCACCTTCTTTGACATTTTCATAAGCGATAAACAGATGAAGATTTCTGTTCCGGCGCGCTAAATTCTCCAGCTCTTCACGCAGGGCATGGGCCTCTGAACTGCGGGCCGCATGGATAAAATAAATATCTTTTTTGCCCTCTGACTGCTTTTCCGTGATGGCAGAGTCGCCTGTACCGGCAGCAGAAGATAAATTTGGGTCCGCATGTTCTGCAAGCAGGTGGTTTACCATTGATATCATTGGGGTCAGTCCGACGCCTGCGCTGATAAGAACATTCGTATTATCCGGGTTCAGAAGGTAAAAGTTTCCGGTCGGGGCGCTGAGTTCAACGATGTCACCTTCCTGAACAGCATTATGCAGCGTTGAAGAGACGTAACCGGGATCCTGCCCTTCGATACGGGGATCTTCGCGTTTTACGGATATACGCAGATAATTATCAGCAGGACTGCTCGAAAGACTGTACTGGCGGGGTTGTCTAATCCCCAAGGCAGGTACCATAACCCGGAGCGTGATATACTGGCCCGGTTTATAAGGAGGCAGCGCCTGTCTGTCCTTGGGGACAAGATAAAATGATGTAATTTCGGCACTTTCCATGACTTTTCTGTCCACAATAAAATCACGCCAGCCAACCCAGCTGCCGCTGGTATTTTTATGCTCCTCATACAGTTGTTTCTCCGTCGCGATAAAAATATCAGCCAGCTGCTGATACGCTTCCGCCCAGGCCCTGATTAATTCATCATCCATGGAGATATTAAGCACTTCACTGATGGAATGGAGCAGATTTTCGCCAACAGTATCATAATCAGGAGTCTGTATATTCAAACTGACGTGCTTATGGCAGATAAGCTCAATAACCGGTGCCAGCACACCGGGATTATCAATATTTTCAGCATACGCCAGCACTGCGCCAGCCAGCGCTTTGGCCTGAGCACCGCTTCGCTGATGCCCCATATTAAACGTTTCTTTCAGGTCAGGGTTGTTTTTTAACATTCTCTTGTAAAAATAATCGGTCAGCGCCACTCCGTTTTCTTTCAGAACGGGGACTGTAGCTTTAACCTGTTCTTTTTGTTTTTCACTTAACATATTAACCTCACAATGCCTTCATGCTGCCGTAACGAATAAACTGAACCCAGAGTTTAGTATGGCCGAGTCAGGCCTTTCCACCCTTAAGCATAATCACAGACAGCCAATAAACACATTCTCACCTGAATTTATTCTTCTTTTTTAGCCGAATATGCCATTGCTCTGGCCATTCTGTTGCCGCTTTTCCATAAAGAAAGCAGGTTAATAAGCGAGACGACAATATATTTGCCGATCCGTCTGTATTTAGCGTTTCGCTTTAAAAATTTGCACAATTTCTCATTTTGTCTATTCTTGTTAACGGAGTGGCGGCGGGCAGAATGAAGCAACGTTCAGCAGCCCCGACACGGTAATTAAAGCTAATTTTTTCTACAATGAGAGGTATTTATGGCTGAACATCGTGGTGGTTCCGGTAATTTTGCAGAAAACCCTGAGAAAGCATCTGAGGCTGGTAAAAAAGGCGGCGAGCACAGCCATGGCGGCGCTCGTAAAGAAAAATGACAGCAGGATGTTACCTGATGAATAACAGCCCTTCAGGGATGATTTTTTATTTCAGAATGACTGTTATTCAATGTGCTGAAAGCACCGGGAGGCAGGGTGAATAATAAGTAATATTTCTGCCCTGCCGCATAGGTTTTTAACGTTCAACTGCTCCAGATTTATATTCGTCAAAAAAGAATCTGATTAACACATCTTCTGTTCCCCTGATAACTTTTAGTATTGAAGGTTAACCTTTCTGCTTATGTTTTCATTTGACTGGCATCGTTTTTTACTTAATGACCTTAATTTTTCTTTTCTGGGCGAGGTTGCCTTCAGGGTACTGATTGCCTACGTCATTGTATTCAGCTTCCTGAAAATTTCTGGCCGTCGCGGCATACGTCAGCTTTCCTTGTTTGAGTTGGTTATTATCCTGACGCTGGGGTCGGCGTCGGGGGAAGTGACGGGTAATGCTGCCAACTTACTGATTTAGTGTATGATGGTAATTTTAAGGTGCTTGCGTGGCTTCCATTTCCATCAGATGTCCTTCCTGCTCCGCTACTGAAGGCGTGGTGCGTAACGGCAAAAGCACT
>NZ_JPQA01000021.1:0-7591 GCF_000738765.1 Pantoea sp. NGS-ED-1003 | reverse complement strand
GGGTTCAATAAAAAAAAGCGATAGAGATGCTTGCCTCTCTACCGCCTTAATTAATTACTTCTTGTTGCTGTATGGCATGATACCTGGCGCTGATAACTCGATGTTCTGAGCTTCGAAACGGTACGCCTTGAGTTTTTCAACCTTCAGACTACCGCCGCAGACAACCAAGATCACCACGCAACACGCTATTAGAAAATTGCGCATTTTGTGTCCTCTCGGTGCCATTCCCTCTCTTTCACCTACCCCGGGCACTCAGCAAAAGTCTAGCTAACACACTTAACTAACTCAGGTCTGGCGGGTTAGAAATCTCTCTGCCCGGCGGGTGCTACCCCTAGAGAGTCCTTGAAGGGCCGGGTGCTACCCCAACCTTTCGACTACCCACCCCCGGATGAGTACTAGAAAGGGGGGTGACTAACCATACAGCCGTGTTAAATGTGCATTATTATTCTTACTTAACAGAAGATACTTATCAATAAATATTGGGGTTAGGCGGATTGTACATATCGGCGAAAATTCGTTATATTATCTCTGCACACTTAACTAACTCAGGTTATGTTTTCCCAATCCCAGCATGTGCAGCTACATATGTTGGTAAGGCCGCTAACCTTACATGATTGCGAAAACACAAAGATCAGTCATCTGACCTTTATTATGAAAAAGCCGCCTACAAGGCGGCTTTTTCATATCACCAGAACCATTCGGATTTACCATAACATCCCTTTTGCGCAGGGCATGAAAAAACCCGCCAGGGCGGGTCTTCTGCAACTCATCTCAGGAAACCTTGCGCTCAGGAGCACCTCTCCGGCTGATCTGGCCTCCCTTTCTGCCTGCTTCACGGGCTCGCTCTGGGTTGTTCTTGAAGTTCCCGCCGCTTATGCGGCCACCTTTTTGGCCGGCTTCTGCAGCCCGCTCTGGATTTTCCGCAAAATTGCCGGCACCGCCTCTACGTCCCGCCATAACGCCTCCGGTTTGAGTTAAGTAAAGCCAGATAAAGCATAGCCTTAACTTTTCCTTCTGCGCTTAATCAGGCGTGTACAGCGCTCAGACTGCCGCCTCGATCGTTTTTTGACG
Source organism: Pantoea sp. NGS-ED-1003 (assembly GCF_000738765.1). Classification (NCBI taxonomy): domain Bacteria; kingdom Pseudomonadati; phylum Pseudomonadota; class Gammaproteobacteria; order Enterobacterales; family Erwiniaceae; genus Pantoea; species Pantoea sp. NGS-ED-1003. Next base: position 6,520 of record NZ_JPQA01000021.1, on the reverse strand, counting down.
TTTTTAAGGCAAAAAAAACCCGCTCAGGGCGGGAAAAATTCGTTACAGAGGAATATCTCTGTCTCTAATACGGCAACGTAAAGCTATTTAAGTTCCTTCCCTGTCAGAGCGGCAGTTTTAACGTATCCTGCAGGCTTCGCCTGCCGTACGGGCACAACTCACAACAAGCAGGTCCCCATGTACGGAAACCAAGACAAAAGGCTGTCTGACACAATAATTGGCGAAGCCATCCTTGATCTGCTCGATGAGGGAGCGCGCATAACCAATGCCATACTGCTCCTGAAGCTCCAGACCTTCCTGAGCGCCGCAGATGAAACGTGGCGGGAGACAGCGATACGCGCCGCCATCAGAAGCATCCAGGCGGCAGATCTGGATGGCGGCAGCAGAACAGGCGTACAGCCGCCCCCCCTGCACTGAGCGCGGTAACTCCGGGTGAACCGACCAGGCACCCGGATTTAACATAAGAGTTCTTTTGCGCATGACCCCAAAGCCGGATCAGCGCCGTACCTGCCTCATAAAAAAAGCCCCGCAAAACACAACCGCGGGGCCTCAAGCTGAAAACTGGACTGTACACATCACAGAACTCATGTCGTTGCGACATTAAATATTGCATAGCTGAGAGGAATCACGGTAACTATAGTTTATTATCACGAGATAAGCGGAACGGTCAGATTAATATGTGCAATCTGTGTTTTCACTGCCCGAAATGCGGGAGCCAGACATTCCGATACACGACCGGGAGCGAAAAGCCGCATACGCCTCACGGGGCTGTCTGCAGCCGGTGCGGCACCCGCCTCACGAGCACCTCCTGCGTGTCGCCCAAAAGACAGCTTTCCGGCAAGCCATCCCTCTGGCTGTGCTGATCCTGCGCTTTCAGTAGGTTTACACGGGCGTGGTATAAAAGGTATTACATCAGCTGTTACGGCTGAGGATGCGGGTTCAATTCCTGCTGCCCGTTCCATCTTTGTTCCGCAGCATACCAGCGTCCTTTTTTTGAGCGCTTAACAGGATGCGGCCCTGCCAGCCTGTCCTGTATGGCGCTGGCGAAGCCGGTCATAAAATATCAACGGCTCCCTTTTTGCCCCCTCAGTCTGCATGTTGTATTTAACATAACGCTACTTGGGCGCACCCCCGCAGAGCCCCTCAGCGCGATCCTGCGGCCTCCGGGCCAAAAGGCAGCTCTTTCCCTGCCCGAAACCCCGGAAAATGCCCCTGATGATTTTTACGCAGGTGCATAGGCATGCACGGAAGTGAATGGCAGCGGGTTTCGGGCGAATGCTGGCACTAAAGGCGAATTTTGAACAAAAAAAACGGACATCGAGGGTCAGGATGTCCGACAAAATTTGCACAAACAGTCAGCCGGTACCGATCAGAGAGCCGGCAAATAAGTATGACAGTAAAAAGTGGTTATCAACTGCCCCCGCGCTGCTGATTGCGCAGTTTTAGGGCTTTGGCCAGTGCAGGCAGGCCCGGCCGGAATCAGGGGATCTGGTAACGGTGAACGGGTGCACAGTTGACTGTGCGGCCGTGAGGCGTTGGCCAAGCCGCCAGGCGCGGCAGCTTCCGGTGGGTGCAAACGCCAGCACTTTGCGAATCCTGCCCTCCGTCTGAATCGCAGAAAAATTTCGTCCGGCCGAAATTCAGGGTATCGGGCCGTGCCTGATGAAAAGCTCTGGCGTGCCGGCGGTACTCCGGAGACACATCTTGTCCCGCTGTTTTGTAGCCAGCACAGCGTGGCGGTGCTACAAAACATATCCTGTCCCCTGGTTAAGCCTTTTTGACTGAACGCGCCCGGACCTGCTGCAGCTTCTGCGTACTCAGAAAACCTTCAAGTCCCAAATCCTCGTTCAGTTCATCCCAGTGAATGCCGTACGGGCTCAGCTCGAACTTTTCCAGCTGTTCCGTGCTCGCATTCTCCAGAACAGGAAAGTACGCCAGCGGTACACCCAGAGTGCGGCCGTCACTCAGCTGCAGCCACATATTGTAGGGATCAAATTTTGCCGATTTGATGGATACGCTCATCACGACCTCCGGTTGACCGTCACGAATTTACGTTGATAGTATGCCCGGGTAGTCCTGTCGTCCATGACGACCACCAATGATCCCACAGCCTGAGAGGATCGCCTTCGGGTGGCTGTACAGAACACTCCCGCAGCCTGAAAGGGAGAACGCAAAGCGTGGTACATCTGCCCGCCCCTGGAAGCAGATATCGTCAAAAACAGCGCACCTACGACGCGACGATGAGGGTACATTTCACAACGCAGTGATCGGCACCGACCGTCCTGCCATCCGCTGTCGGCCTTTACTCGCCGGCAACCATAACGCTGATAAACCTGTAGCGGGTCTGTCGCGAAAAAACCGTTCTATCCCGCGATCACCATTACGTCTTCCGGAAAGCACCTGTTTGCAGAAGTAAACGCGCCTCCGGACTGAACGGCGTCACTTTGATGCCCGCAAGGCGGGAACAAAGTGACGCGTGAAAAAACCACGCTGCAGCCCCTGCAGCACAACGCTTTACGGCGATCTCCACAATCTGACGTGCACGTATTACGTGTTTTCATACGCCCTGAACGGGCCTTAACCCAGCGCTGCGGGCATAACTGCAGACGTGTTCAGAAAGAAAGGAAAATAATCAGCTCGGTATCGATGGCGACACCCGGAAGCGGGTGTGTGGAGGGAGTCTGACGTAAGTCAGCCCGGCGTAAGCCGCGAACAGGTCAGCGACCTGGGGAAACCTCGCAAGAACTCAACAATCTGTCATCCCGATGCACAGATACCAGCTGAGACGCAGGAAGCGCAAAAGTAACCGTGTCGTCGGGACCGGAACACTGAAAAGAGTAAGATTACAGGTCTTACGGCCTGTTATTTCCAAAACCGCCACCATTTAGCCGGAGGCGGTGAGGGCTGCTGCGTGTCCTGTTTATGCTCAAGAAGCAGCATTGCCTGGCGAAGGGAGCTAATGTGTTCTTCCCGCGAAGCTACAGCCTCTTTTAAACCCTCATTTTCCTTCTGTAACAGCTCAATTTCATGCTGTAAATGCTGTAAATCAGGAGTGTTAACCTGTGTAATTTCCTGTTCTGAGTTTACTGTAAAATCTGTTGCTGCAGGGAGGTTTCCAATAGTGCCAAAAACTCTGATAAGCTCAGACGTATCAATACTCTTTACAGTCTTTCCCGCCTTTACAACGGACGTAAAATTAAGTTGTCCGCTGTTCATCAGCTTGTAAATGGTAGGGCGACTAATGCCGGCAAGCCTGGCTGCTTCGCTGATTGACACTTTTGCCATGCAGATTTCGCTATTCCTGAGTTAACGTTGCCAGAAGACTGCTGTGAAGACGTTCAGCAACCTCATGGAGCTTTTCACACATATCCGCTTCACCGTCAAAATCCAGCTCATTGAGCTTTTCCAGCAGGAGCAGACTCTGGTCCTGGATGAATTTTGCCATGTTCAGCGCAGTTTTTTGCTGTTTCGTCATCAGACGCTCCGGCGCATAAGTGCCATATGCTGAGAACAGGTGAAATGACGCTTCCTCGGTTCCCCTGGCTTCGCCAGACGAACGCTGCGGCGAGCGTTACCGGCTAACGACGGAAAGGCTTAGGTTTGCTCCAGGTGAATTCAGCGGCCTGACGTTCTTCAGCCCGTGCCTGTTTAGCGGCCTCAGCTTCACGCTGTCCCAGAAGCTGCTCGCGGGCAACGCGCAGCACCTCTTTTTTTTCCGGCCCGGACAGCTTTTTACCCTTTGCCCGTTCCGCTGCAAAGACAGCATCATCAAGAAACTGCTTTTCAGTCTTAGATACAACATGCAGACGACCAGCCATAAATCCTCCAGGTCAACGTCAACAGCGCCCCCCTTTCCCCCCGAGCTCGGTCCCCGGAACCCCGGTTTTCCATAGGCTCCGCCCTCCTGACGAGCATCACAGAAATCTGCCGATTCCCGGTGCTCAAATCAGAAGGGGCGAAACCCGACAGGACTTAAAGATACCGGACGTTTCCATCCGGTGGCTCCCTCGTGCGCTCTCCTGTTCCCACCTTACAGCTTAGCCCGTGTCTTTCCGCTGTTATGGCCGCGTTTTCTCATACCACGCCTGACACTGGGTGCTGCTTAGGTGGTTCGCTCCAAGCTGGACTATATGCACGAACTCCCCGTTTAGTCCGACTACCACGCCTGTTCAGGTAACTGTTCACTTGATTCCAACCCTGACAGACACGACAAAGCGCCACTGGCGGTAGCCACTGGTAACAGGTTTGCGGAGCAAGCTTGTCAAACAGACTTTACAAGAGTTCTTGAAGTGGAAGCCTAACTACAGCTACACTGAAAGGACAGATTAGGTGACTGCGCTCCGCTAAAGCCAGTTACCATGGTTCAGAAGTTCCCCAACTTACTGAACCCTCGAAAAAACCGACTCCCCAGTCGGTTTTTTCGTTTCGAAGCTAGAGCTTACGTCTTTCCTGAAAGCCAGGTCAAGATATACTATCTATTTTGTTAATCCATAGAGGTATAGCCCGGGGCTAGGAAATTATTTGCCACCTGATCTAGGGAGTCATGATTAAATAAATATAACTGATACTTTTTGCTTTTAAGTAAACCATCTTTAGAACAATCAACATCCCAGCGATTAAGCCAATATGGAGCGAGACTTTTTCTGACGGACACAGTTTTCTTCCCATCTTGCATATCTAAATCCATTTCTATACACAATTTGGTTTCTTCATTAAACTTTTTAGGGTGTGGTATAAGAACAAGATCTATGAATTCATTCCATTCATTATCATAAATTGGCTTCTCATTATTTTTTACACTCCGCTCATCATCTTCAAGCACAGTGATGGAAGCTATCCTATTAACCATAAAATCCGAGAACTTAGCTCTCTTTCTATCATAGCAACGCACATACATCCTTATATCTGTGTCGAAGAATGCATGGGGAACAACCACCCTTTCAGAAAGATTATTCTCAAGCGACCTGTATTTAATTTTTATAGGTTCTCTATTTGTTATTGCTCTCGCAACACCGGAAAAAATATCGAACTTCAAATAGGAAATCCTATCCATTGGTTCTATTATTTTCTCAGATGATTTTTTTTCAAAGAAATTATTCTTCAGCTCATTTATATATAAAGTAGTACTTTTATCAAATACTGGAGAAAACCCTCCTAAATTGATTTCGTATTTTTTAACAGTATGGTTAAGCACCATATTTTCAGGCGCTAATTCTTTATAGGCCTTAAAATCCCTGGTTGCAGCAGCCTCGGCTATCCCAAACTGCTCGATTAGGTCTGCCCTAGAGATCCATCCTTTAAAAATAAGCTGTTTTTCTATGAACTCTAAGCGCTCGCGAACCGCGTGCGTTAACCCCTCAAAACTGTTCACTGGTTGACCTCCACTACAAAAAATCGCATAAGCCTTGATCTAATCATAAAGATCAGATTAAAATGATCTCACCCTTATGATAGGCATCAAAAAGATTAGCAACAACCTATCGCTAAAAAAGGGGAAATGACACAGGTACCTATCTGAAAGAGGAGGGCGTATGTGAAGAATAATCAGCTGTTCTGAAAAAGGCTCGCGCTAACGAGCCCTTGATGATTGCGAACAAACTTGGACGCTTAACTTCGACCCTAAGCGTTATAACTGACTAACCAAATTTGCTGGCCACGTAGATTACGCGTTTTTCTGCGGATTTCAACGAATTTGGTAGTAATTTATAGGTGAAACTATGAAAGCTACTGATACTACTGAAGCTACTGAGTACATTTTTCGTCCATACATTACCGTGAAAGGTAAGCGCATTACCCGTCCAAACGGTGGGATGTTCAAGATCCCTATCAATAAAGATAAGAAGTAGCGAATGAGGCTCGACCTAGGCAGGTCGAGCCTCATTTATCAACTATGTCGATAGTGACAAAAAGAATTTTGTGCATATGGAGAATTCAAAATGGCCGACAGAAGACCCCTGAATCCAAACGTAACTGTGCCTAAACCTGGCGGAGGCACTCAGCCTCGCGATCGGAACAATGATGGAACCGTACGCAAAAAGCGTTCTGATGCCGGTAAGAGTAAATCGTGATCTGAAGCTTTTTATGGAGGAAATGTATGTATTCTAAAAAAAATGAATCTCATCAAAGCTTCACTGATGGTTTCAGGGAGGGTTTCAAATCGATTATGGGCAACATGGTGCTTGTTCCTCTCGCTCCTCTGGCCCCACTGACTCCGCTTGGCAGCACTCCCTACAGAGAAGGTATCAAAGCGGGTATTGCTGCCGCAAATCGACGTCGCTGACTCATTACTAAACATGACCAGCAATGTATTCTATAAAATTTACTAAAAAGCCGCCTCAAGGCGGCTTTTTTGCCTGAACCTACCACCCAGTCGGACTTAACATAACATCTCAAGGGTTCAATAAAAAAAAGCGATAGAGATGCTTGCCTCTCTACCGCCTTAATTAATTACTTCTTGTTGCTGTATGGCATGATACCTGGCGCTGATAACTCGATGTTCTGAGCTTCGAAACGGTACGCC
>NZ_JPQA01000020.1:0-8199 GCF_000738765.1 Pantoea sp. NGS-ED-1003 | reverse complement strand
TGGTCTGAATCCATCAGCTTGGTGACCGGAAACGCCTTCGGAACCTTGAAGGTGCCTTTGACGTAAGGCGCTCGGTGCGTCTCTTTGTAATCCACGTCACCGGCAAGGCCGATCACGTCATCACGCACTTTAGTGTTCATCGGCACCTCGATGCCGCCAGTCAGCGACAGCTGCTGGCCGTCCACCTTGACGTATGCTGTACCCGCAATCTTTGCCATTACGCGGTCTCCTCGCTGTATTGCAGACGGAACTGATTAAGCAGCGCAAAGACGCGCAGTTGGTTGACATAATCCGGCGGGAACAGGACATCAACGCGGGTCGGGTCGCTGACGTTGCGCTCTACCACCAGATGCTGCTTGAAGAGATCGAAGTTCTCCACGATCCCTGCTCGTTCCATCGTGCGATAGCTGGCGCACATCTCACCCTTCAATACAGCAGGTGTCACGATGGCCTGCCCCGGACCGAAGCGCGTACCGTCATTCGCCAGCTTATGACGCGGATACTTGCTGGTAATGATGCTTTTCAGCTGACGGATAACGTAGGCGCTGGTATGCAGCGTTTCGCTGTCCAGGTAGCTGTTATCCGCCACGCCATAGGCGTTTTTCTGATAGGTGGTAATGTCGCGCTGAATGCGCAGCACGCCGCTCTCAGCGTAAGCCGTAGCGATACCGTGCTTCAGAAGCGACTGCTGCTCGGTCAGGGTAAAGCGGCTGCCTGCCGGTGCCGGTAAGGCGCCGGTCAGCTCACCGGTCTGCGTCGGGCGCGCCGGGTCAGTGCGGATAAACACGGCATTACGGGCGGTGCGCAGCGCAACCAGCTCATCTGCCGCCGTCTGAACGGCAGGCTCATAACCGGCTACGGTAATGTGCTGGTTGTTCAAGGTGTCGCCAAAGGCCACCAGGTCTGACAGCGTGCCGATTTTTGCGGTGTAAACGTGTCCGTAAAGCTGACGCGCATAGCCCCAGCGACCGGAAGAGTCGTTCATCTCCAGCGCCAGCGTCGCCAGCGAGGCGGAATCACTGAACGGGGTACCGATGAAGTCAAACGGCTCATCGCCCATCGCGGCCACGGTCGCAGCCAGTGACGGTGAGCCCGTGCCGCCAGCCATCGCGGAAATCGCAACGTTAACGCCGTCAGGCGTTGTTTCGCTGCCCACGGTGCCATAGTAGTTCAGCGCCAGCGGAATGCTGTTGCCGGTAAGCCCTTTGTGACGGGCGGTAAGTGTCACGACTCCAGCCGCAGCAGCGGCAGTCACCGGCAGGTCAGCATTGGCATTAATGGCAGCGGCCAGCGTCGCGGCCACGGCTGCAGGAGCATCTCCTGTCACTACGGCGGCCTGCACACGATCTGCGCCGATATACAGGCTTAGCGAACCTGACGCCTGAGCATTGCCGGTCAGCGTCAGCGTGCCTTCAGCAGTCTCGCCTTCAGGCTCAGTTACCGCGATAACCCACAGCTCACCGAACGGATCGACAGCACGATACCGTGCCACCATACGGGCCAGCTGGCTGCCACGGCCTGCCACCTTACCCGCCAGCGCGGCAGACGGCATGATGGTGAGTTTGTTTTTCACGATGGTGCTGTCAGCTGAGGCGAGGCCAATCAGCAGCGACGGACCGCTGCTCTGCGTGGTGTTCGCTTCGCTGTTGTCCATCTCCGCCCAGAACAGCGGCACGCGGAGATCTGACGGAATAGTAGGGAACGAGACTGACATTATTCACCGCCCTTTTTCTTGGCGTCAGCGGCGGGTTTTTCTTCTTCCACGCTGACTTCTTCGACATCACCATCCGCAATGCGGCGGTGCCAGTAGCTGCTCTCTTCGACGTTGCGGCCTTCTGAAGGCAGCAGATCGCCCCGGACAGGGTCAGGAACTGACCGCCCGCGCTTGGGTCTGATTTGCATGATTTACTCGCTGAGGTTGATTTGGGTGTGGTGTTCGATAATGCCGTCAGGACCATTGCCCGGGTCGATATAATCAACATTGATGTCGACCGTTTTAAGCTCGTCCAGGGCGTCGAGATCATCCTGCTGGCGCGTGTCTTCTTCGGTGATTTCCCGCGTCAGCATGAATTCAAACTGGTAGTAGAGGCGACCCCGATCCATATCCAGAAGCTGACCGCCGGAATACGCCACCGGGCCTGCATCTGAATCAGGCTCCCAGCCCAGCAGCGCCTTCCAGATTTGCTGTCGCACGTCATGCACGGCGTCATACCCTGCCGCCTGACCGCGCTCGTCGCGCGTATTGTCCAGCACCACGACCACCGCAAAGCCTTCGGTCACTTTCTGCCAGTAGTCGGTCAGGGACTCCTGCTCAGCGGTGACGTCTTCTGTCGGAACAACATACGCTGCCGGCAGCTTCATCTTTCCGGTTTCGGGGATGGACTTGAATTCAGCCGCCCCGGCCACGTTGCCCGCAAACATCGGACATCTCGCCCGGAGTGCGGCGATCACCAGTGATAGCTTCATTTCTTTTTCCTTTCAGGACGCAGGGAGGTGCGCAGCGCGCGGCTCAGCACATAGCGCGTCCACGTCTTGCGAGCCTCCAGCACTTCGGTCATGTAGTTTTTACGCGGCGCAACCCGCCAGCCATTCCCACCAGACTTGCCTTTGTGGTGGCTCTTCCTGCGCTTAGCGCCACGCTTCACGCCGTAGAACAGAAACGCGGGGTAAAAGTCGCCATCAATGAGCCTGTTTCCCTCGCCCCGCTTCTGGTTTGGCGCAATGCGCACCATCAGGCCCGGACGGCTTTTTGATGCGCGGGGAACGTAATAGCCGATAGACCGCGCCAGCCTTCCGGTTCTGAAACCCGGATACTCACCGGGAGCAGATCGGCCGCGACGCATAACCAGACGCCGGGCATCACGCATATGCACCTGACCAATCTGGATGAAGGCGCGGCGCATTTTGGCCCGGTTAAAAACGAGATCTTTTGGCTGATCAAAGTCAACGTGCAGAAGCGGCTTAGCCATACATCTCTCCGTCGCTATCTACAGCCCTCAGCTCCTCACACTCCATCAGCAGGTAACGACCGGCTGAGTTGAGGTCGCGCAGGCGCTTAACGCGATACACATAACCGCCGTAAACCACCTCAAAATCTGACGTGATGCCCCGGCGATAACGGATCGTCATGTAGTGGGTTATAGTTTCATCAGCCTGTACGGATTCGTGATAGGTGGTAGCTCCCACCTGCCGGACCTTAGCCCACACGTCCTTTTCATTCTGATAAACTGGCTCTGTGCCGTAGTCCGCCGCCGCCTGGTCGATGCGCTGGCGCAGGTGAATGCGCTTATTCAGCTCACCGGGATCGGGCAGTGTGTAAACAGCACTGGTATTTGATGAACGTCGCTGCATGCTAATACCCCGAAACTGGCAGACGGCGCGAGTAGAGCAGGAACTCAAACGCCTGCGGGGTCTCCGTCATCTCCAGTTCTGACACTGAACTGCGATGCTCATACCAGTGACTGACCAGCATCAGCAGGGCAAGCCGGATATCTTCGGTAATGACCATGCCATCCGTATCAAGCGGTGCAATATCTGCCACCGTTTTATAAAGATTGCGGTTGAGGTAGGTCACGGCCTTTGCCTCAGCTGCAAGCGCAAAAAGCTCAAGCAGCCGATCCTCTTCCGTAAAGTCGCTCTCCAGTCGGCACTGCTGTTTAATTTCTTCAAGTGTCAGCAGCATGACAACGCCTTATTTTTTGGCTTTTTCCTTCGCCTCAGCTGCCGCTTTCGCGCTGGCTTCAGCATCCGCTTTTTCCTGCGCTTCAGCAGCGGCCTTTGCTTTGGCCTCTTCTTCAGCCTTCGCAAGCGCTTCGGCTTCGGCTTTTTCCTTCGCCTCAGCTGCCGCTTTCTCCTCTGAGCTATCATCCACCTCACTGGCATAGCCCAGCTTAATCAGCTCGCGACCGTGCTGCTCGGTGGTCTCAATGGTGTTGCCTTCGGACACTACCGTGCCGCCGAAATAATTCGGTTTAAGCAGAATCAGTTTCATATTTAACTCCCTGAAAGGCGGCCCAAAGGCCGCCATTGCTGTTACGCAGCTGCAGCAGGTGCGGTGAAGGAACCGTAAACGAACGCTTCGGGGCGCTTAACGGCCAGCGCCAGACGCTCTTCACAACGGATTGAGATCATATTTTTCTCAAAGTCGTCGGCGTTTTCGGTGGAGATAACCACGTTGGCGTCCTCGCGGTCGAAAATCTGCGCACCGGCATTGAATGCGCCGGTCAGGAATTTACCCTGGAACGCAGCCGCTTCGGTCGCGACAACCGGCAGACCCCACAGGGTAGGACCGGTCAGCGCTGCCGGGTTCGCCAGAATGTAACGGCCCAGCGTATCCTTAGTCAGTTCGATCTTCGCCCAGTCGATGAAGTGAAGAACATGGCCGGAGGCCGGGAAGCGTGCCAGCTGAGCCTGCAGCATAGCCAGTCGCAGATCATCGATACCGCTCTGATTCGCCACGGTGAAGGCGGCAGCGTATGCAGATGCCTGCGGTACGATACCGTTCAGGTGCGTGCCGGTGCCGTCACCGAACAGAATTTCCTGCTCTTCAACGTACTTCAGGCCGTAACGCAGCTCGGCGTCAATCGTAGACTGCAGCTGCGGCATGTCGTCCAGAATCTGCTTGGCGGCTTTGAACAGATGCGCGATAGTGCGGACCGGTGTAATTTTTTCAGCAAAAGTGATATCGCTGTATGGCTTCTTGGTGTTCTCAGCGACGGTCGCCGCATTGTTGGTGAAGCCGGTCTGCTGCACCCAGTAGATGGTATTGGATTCAGTGCGGCCCGGTGCAATCAGATCGCGAATAAACAGGCGCTGTTTAGGCTGCTGATCGATGCCCGGCAGGCGGTCAGGCGCAACAATCTGGCCCGGCACGTTGACGGACAGCAGCGCAGCCTTAACAGGGATGCTCAGCCGCTTGTTGCCTTCGATGCTCGCTGAAAATGCTTTCAGCGCTTCGGAGGAAACTACCTGGCCGCCCACTGTTTCGATAACGTTTTTTGCATGCGCAAGCGGCATTTGCGCAACGTGCTGTTCCAGATCGCCCAGCGAAGCTTTCAGGGCCTTGTTAGCCTCCGTCAGCGCGTTAAACTCAGTGGCTATTTTGTCTACGGCTTCCTTGGTCTGGGCAGACAGCTGGCCAGAGCTTTTTGCTTCTTTAAGCGCATCTTCAGCCTTCTGACTGAAGGTACCGGAAACCTCTTCCAGCTTTGCAGATACTTTTTTCAGTAACTCATTTACATCTGACATGGTAATTCCTTATTTGCCGAACGCGGCCAGCGCGTTTTGAAGTTGAGCAATATTTTCGGGATTGATTTCGTCGGTAGCGCCCGGCATACCTTCAGGGGTGGCAGCAGCGCCAGGCTTGCCGCCGGTTAATGCTTTAAGAAGTTTTCGACGCTCGGAGCGCGGCGCATCGGTTTTTGCCAGCATCGCGTCCAGCTTGCGTAGCGCAGCCGCCGGACTGTCGTCGCCGTCAGAAATCTCATCTGCCGCCAGCAGGCGATCCGCAAAACCTTTTTCAACCGCATCGCTGCCGCCGATATAGGTTTCAGCATTCATCATCGCGTCGATGGTGGCGGCATCCAGACCGGTACGCGCGCCATAGATATCGTTCATTGCCTTATCAAAAGGCACCATGTCGGCCGCAATCTGCTGCAGGTCGTGACGGTTGCCCATCGCATACACCCAGCAGTTATGGATCATCAGGAAAGCACCCCGACCAATCTGGACCTCATCACCGGCCATCGCGATAATCGAGGCAGCAGAAGCAGCGAGGCCCAGCACTTTAACGGTGACTTTCCCTTCGTATTCACGCAGCAGGTTGTAAATCGCCAGGCCTTCAAACATGTCGCCGCCGGGCGAATTGATATTCACCGTCACGTCAGCACCGCCGATTGAGCGGAGCGCCGCCGCAATGCGGCTGGCGGTAACGCCATCGCCGTACCAGTCAGCGCCAATTACGTCGAACACGGAAATGCTGTTTTCATCACTCTTTGCGGCTTTGATACCGCCGTTCCAGCGCTCCATTGCAGAGGACGGCAGGTCGCGATTTTCGCGCGCAAAAGGCCGCCCCTCCGGCGCTGCCGGAAGACTTTTTACTGTCATTGGGGTTGCTCCTAAGCCGCCTGTTTAAGCGGTGATTGTTCGATAGGAATGTCCGGGAAAACCGCGTCGTGAACTTCGCGCAGCAGCTTAGCGTTTACGGCCTGGCTGTTTTTGCGCAAATCCTCAAGCGGTGTAAGGTTGAGCTGCACCGTGTAAATATCGCCACCTTCAATCGGAGGCAGATTCTCCAGGCGGCGCACATCATTACGGGACATCCAGCCGTTCTGCAGCGCGGTGGTGTAATAGGCCGCACGCCCCGCACTGTCAGCACGCAGCAGGCCTTCAACAGAGAACTCAGCGAATAAGTCTTCATCGCCGTTGAGCAGGCATCGTGAAATCTCCTGTTCAATATTCACCAGCATCGGGCGAAGCGTATTCGTCAGGAACAGCAAGTTCATGCCTTCAACACTTGATGCCCAGCTGCTCTGCTTGTTTACATGACCGACCATAAACGGCGGTACGCGGAACCAGCGGCAAATCTCCTCAATGCTGAACGATCGTGATTCCAGCATCTGAGCGTCTTCAGGGTTCAGGGTGATGCCCTGATAGGACATGTCGCCCTCAAGCACCATCACCTTGCCGGCGTTTTTCGAACCAACGAACCGGTTGAGGTTTTCGCGGTTTTTCTGTCGCTGCTCTTTGGTCAGCAGGTTCTTTGACAGAAAGAAGCCTGACGTCTGTATACCGTTTTCAAAAATTTTTGCGGCTGATTCTTCTACCGCCATTGCCGCGCCAAACACGTCACGCCCGGTGCGCATCGGCATCATTCCGCATACGCCATCCAGACCAAACCCCCGGATGTGCATCATGTTTTTAACCGGAATGATGCGCGGTACGCCCTTCTCTGTGTAGGTGTACTGCAGTTCCCCGCTGTCGAGCCGTTCAACCTTCATGCTCTGAGGAAGTAGCGGCACCAGAGAAACCAGCTTCTGGCCGATCATTTTTTTCTCAACGTAGGCATTACCACGCAGGCAGATGCTGGCAACCACCATCAGCATGAAGCGCGACGGCGTCATCTCACTGTTGGGACGGCGGCATAGCAGCTGATAAGCCGGATGATTGAGCGCCAGCTTGCGGGAGCCGTCAGCAGATCGTTCGTATACCTTCATCGGCAGCGTTGAGACCGATTCACTCAGCAGGCGCACACAGGCCCAGACAGAGGCCAGCGCCAGCGCTTTCTCTGCCGTGACGACCTTTCCGCTGCTGCTTGTGCCGTACCACTCCTGCCAGAACGCGGCGTCATTAAGTCCAATCGACTCACCAAGCCAGTTAACAATCGCGCTCTTAATGCGACCCGGCCGTTTTTTTTCCTTCATCAGATACCTACCATGATCGGATCATCAAAAAAGTCATCAGGATCGCCGCTGTCCACCAGCACCGCATCCTCTGCTGCACCAATCGCCATAGCGGAAGCCACCACACCATCGATGCGGCCGGTACTTTTCTTTTTGGCAAATATGCGGTTGTCCTTCTGGTCAGCCTCAAGCACCGCAGAGGCGGCATTCCAGCGCAGGCAGGGATTGGGTCGGATAACCAGCACCCGGTTATTAAGATGCTCCTCAAACAGTTCGATAGAGCGCGGCATCCACAGCCCGGACTCCTGAGCCTTGTAAAAGCCCTGACCGTGCGGAACAAGGTCAACGCTCACAGACTCGCTTTCCAGTTCGGGCTCCAGATACTTAATGCGGTACTGGTCAAACGCGATGCACTTAATATCGTATCTGGCCGCCAGCTCACCGATGCGCACCGCGACAAAACCGTAGTTGACCGCCTTACCCGGCGGCGCGTGAATAAAGCCGTTACGCAGCCAGGCATCATAGGGAACATGGTCAGTCTTAGCGCGCTCAAGCAGAGAATCTTTTGGCGTCCAGAACTCAACTAAAAGCTTTTTGGACTTCGGGAAGTAAAGCGCCAGCGCCGTAAGGTCGCGTGAACCGGACAGGTCCAGACCGCCATAGCACTCTTCGCCCGCCAAATCTTCGGGATCAAAGTCCTGCTCGCAGTTCATCCATGTGTCGCTGTCAATCCACGGGTCGGACGCCTCCACCCACTGGCAGAAGTTAAGACGGCGCACGATGCTCTCTTTCGACGGCA
>NZ_JPQA01000019.1:0-10066 GCF_000738765.1 Pantoea sp. NGS-ED-1003 | reverse complement strand
AGTGCTTTTGCCGTTACGCACCACCCCGTCAGTAGCTGAACAGGAGGGACAGCTGATAGAAACAGAAGCCACTGGAGCACCTCAAAAACACCATCATACACTAAATCAGTAAGTTGGCAGCATCACCTGATTACCGCCCTGATTTTCACATTAAAGATACCGATATATATATTGAACATTACGGAACTGACCGGGACGGAAAAACCCGGCCGGATATTGATGCCAGTAATTACGGTGAAATTATAGAGAAAAAGCGTGCACTTCATGCGGAGTGTGGAACTACGTTAATCGAAACATTTCATTATGAATGGCAGGAGAAAAAATTACTGTCGGCGTTTAAGGCCAGACTAGCCGCGGCAGGGGTCAGTTTCGACCCTATGAGTCCCCAAGAAATTTTTGAGAAATTGAATCAACAGCAGGAGTTAGGAAGCTGGGCTGAACTGATGACGAAAGCTCTCCAGTCAATCCGTGTCGAAAGATTAGATAAAAAAGGGATATTTGCGCGTTTTACCGCGGCAAAAATTTTTAATGCAGAGAAATATTCCAATCTACTGGATGAGTTGCACAGTGGCTACATTGATGAACTCAAACGTCAGAATACTATTGATTTTGATGACATGATCATCCGTGCCATAGATGTCATTAACACTGGAGCATATGTTCCGCAATGGAAATATGTTCTGCTTGATGAGTTTCAGGATATTTCTGCGGCCCGAATGGAGTTCATTCAGGGCATTTTAGCAAAAGGGCCCGCACCCTCCCTGACGATTGTCGGTGATGACTGGCAATCTATTTATCGGTTTTCAGGCGGTAAACTGGAGTTGACTACTCGCTTTGAGGATCTTGTTGGTCATTGCACGGTGACTAAACTTCAGAAAACTTTCAGGTATAACAATAGCATTGCCAAAACTGCCGGGACTTTCATTATGCAAAATCCCGAGCAGTATAAAAAGGAGATTGATACTCATCACAAGGTTGAGGAGCCTCAGGTTTATCTTCTTGATGATAAAATTGGTGTTCAGAGGAGTTTGTGCGACAAAGCGCTGGAGGTGGTTAAGAAAATAAGGCAGCACGAGCCCACCGCATCGATAGCTATTATCGCTCGCTATAATTACCTGTTAGCAGAAGCCAAACAATCTGTGTGGGGCGCTGAATTTAAGAAAAACGTATTTTTCTGGAGTTTTCATAAGTCGAAGGGACTGGAAGCAGACTATTGTATTTTGATTGGCTTTTCTCAGGGCAAGACAGGTTTTCCTAACGAAAACAGAGATGATGCTGTCATCGAAGCTCTGTTACCCTCTCTGGACACTTTCCCGCACTCTGAAGAGCGACGCCTCCTGTACGTGGGTATCACGCGTGCAAGGCACAAGTGCTACATCATTGCCGATCCCACTGCACCATCTGATTTTGTTACCGAGCTTCTTACACCTAAATACGATTTGCAAATCGCCTCTGATACCTTTAAAGAGCGGTATCGCAAAATGTTTAAGTGCCCTCACTGCGAATCAGGCTACCTTCGTTTGGTAAAGGGCAAGTTTGGAGATTTTTACAGTTGCAGTACTGGACTGGGTTGCACTGTAGGGAAGGCGAGGGTATGTGAAAAATGCGCTGCTCCTTCATTCGACATGCGAAGTCACAGCCAATGCAATAATCCTGCATGTGATAACAAAATGAAAATCTGTGAAAAATGCGGCAGGCCAATGAAATTAAGACAGGGTAAGTTTGGCGAGTTCTGGGGGTGCAGCGGCTACGGAATTAAAGGCGACCAATGTACTCATACGTCAAAATGAGACCTGATATGAGCACACGTATGAGATGTCATTTGATTGACTAATATCAGGGCCTCGGCAATACATGCAGGGGAAAGCCAGACTCGCTACCACCGTGTTTGACAACAACTGAGCCGGGACGCTCTGGTCCGTTGACGACCTGAGGCCATATGCCCGTCAACTCAGCCTTTTCAAGCTCATGCCATCGGCAACCACCATTCATATTGTCAGGCTCCGGAAAATGCTCCTCAGCGTGAGGGGGAGCAATGGTGTGGGGATGAGATCTGATTGCCAGATAAGGGGCTTTTCCTGCGTTTAGCGTTTTCATTGTGCCTCTCTACTATTGCGTTAATGATCCGTAGCTAACAGCCGATACTCATTTCGCTGTGCGTGTTAAAGCCTGATGTGTGCTCATGCAAGATGATGCCATAGAAATTTTTTACCGATATGGATTTCAAACTTATGAAACGTGCAATTTTATTAACCCTGCTAGCTTTGCCCATTACAGACGTAGCTGCAGCCACTCAACTGATAGTCTGTGAACCTGCCTCAAAAAATGACAGGGCAGCCACTGGTATCTGGCCTGTTCCCTATCTGACGCAAAATAAGCTCTGCTTCAATATGAAAGCTCAGACAGGGAATACGTGCGTAAAAAATGGACTGACAACCACATGGTTTACTGAGGCGGTCATCGTCACCGTCGATGGAGAATCGATGGGTAGGGATGATACCTGGTTCAGAGTTGCCAGGCCGACTGTGAATGAAAGAGAAATTGAATACACCATTGAGGCGTCCAGAGATAAAAAACAATGGATCAGCATGTCCAGGGTCTCAATTAACCGCATCTCCGGTCAGGCGGTAGACTGGTTGATCCGTGAACACGGCGGTACGTCATATAATTGCCATCTTGAAGGGAAGAAGCTCTGACGGGATTGATGATTTAACGCTGATCACTCTATTCAGATTGCAGAGGTTGTGAGTAGCGCCGTCAGGTTGCACGGTTTTTAGATAACGCTATTACAGCGTTTTGGAAGTGATTTCTGAAGACTGTTCTTGCTGGTTAGCGGCGAAGCGCCGCTAACTTAATTACTTGACGATTACTGTGTTAATTGTCAGAGTCAGGTTCAAAGCTGTTTATAAACTGACCGATGCTGTTCTTATACAGTTTAAAGGTCATATTCAGCTTATCTCCGTCAGAAAACTCATAGGTTCCGTGGCAGGCCAGCTTGTTTATATCCCCTATGATTTTTTTTTGGTCATATACATCAATAACCGTTGGAGCATCTGAGTTACTCTTAATATCATTGTAAGTCTCGAGCAGCAGGCCTCTCATTTTCGCATCGTTGCAGTCAACATTTGAAAAGTCGCGGTCGGGATCGGCCGAGGCCGTGTTTGCAAATAGAGAAGTAAGTAATGATGCAGCAATGGCAATTTTAGCTATGCGAAATTTAATCATTTTATTTCCATATGATGATGTTTTCTGAAACGGTAAGCAGCTAGGACAGTATCTCAGTTGGATAAGGTTAAGGTTTTGCGTCAGGATACCGTGACGACCTTAAGAATAACCCTGCAACTGGATGGTGCCAGCGCGGCACAGGCCACCAGCTTGCAGGGCAATGCCTGTCTGAGTAAACCTGATTACTGGTTTCTGATGAAGTCGGTTCTCGATGCGGTCATCTGTGCCTGGCAGTCGACCATTTTTTTCACCTCGTAATCACTACCCTGCATTGAGACCTTGCCACACATCGCGTCTTTAGTTTTGATCCACTGTCGCTGAGAAGGCAGTAATTCCTTTTTCTTAACAGGCGTTAACGCTCCCCAGGCAGTATTGAGGTCAGAGTCAGCATTCGCAAATGCAATCCGGGACTGCGCAAGGCTGTCAGAGTTCTGCTGCTGAGGCTGCTGATTGGTAGATTGTAGAGACTGCTGCTGGACCTGTTGCTGCGCTTTCTCTTGTGCCTGAAGCTGCGCCTGTCTCTGAATTTGCTGTTCAGCCTCATACTGCGCCTGTTTCTGGGCTTGCAGCTGAGCCTGCTGCTGGATCTCAATCTGACGCTGCTGGGCGTCTTTAGCCTGCTGAACTTTCTGCTGTTCAACGATAGGGTTGATGATGGAGAGTGCTGTTATCAGACTTGCGCCCGCGGAGACAGGGTTATCCATCTGGGCCTTAACGAACACGTTTTTCTGATCGTCAGTTGCCTGCGCTGTATAGCTGATACGCTTAGAGAAAATGTTCGCGTTATTTTCTAGCGACAGGCCTTCAAGCTGCTTGTCCAGATTGCGGTTGAAGTTCGTGCGATACGCTTCAGTGAGCTGCGCATATTCATCTGCGGGAAGCGTCATGGAAACCGTGGCTTCACAGGTTTTCATAGTGCTGCCTGTGTCACTGGAAGTCGTAGATATCTCAGAAAGCGCTAGTTTAATTTTGTCGAGGGCACTTCTTTTCGTCTGACTAGTAACGTCCTGATATTTGTCGACCTGTTCGGACAGACCTTCATAAGCCGCCTTTTTGATCAAATCCAGAAAAGCAGATTTGGTAATGTCAGAAGAGCAGCCAATCACTTCTTTATTGTTGTCACAACCTGAAAGAGCAACGGCAAGTAACAGAGCGGCGTATTTGAGTCGCATGAGTTCCCTTTAGAGTATTTATTCTGATTTTGACGGCGGCGGGGGAGCCGGTGATTAAGGTTTCTTCTGCTGAGGATCTATACCCTGTGAAACTCACCTGCCTAAGCAATGCATATATCGGCACTTACATTGAAAACTTTAAAATTACCTCCGCAGGTGCCTAATCGAGCACAGGCCAATTCAGGCTTTTCAGAAACCCGGGAAGATTGTTGGATGGAATTGGCAGATAGTAGGTGTTTTTGCTGAACGGTACGTGTGAAAACACGTCACAGTGGGAGGCAGACAGCGAGTGAACACTGTATCACGGCATGCACCACTTCAGCAGAGATGTTGCTGCGATGACGGCCAGGTTGAATCTCAAAGGACAGCGCCGGGGCCGATGAAAGATATACCCCATTCGCTAAGGCTTTCATATTTTGAGTCTTAACTGCATGCCAGCCATTCGTTCGTTATGAACAAAATTTT
Source organism: Pantoea sp. NGS-ED-1003 (assembly GCF_000738765.1). Lineage (NCBI taxonomy): Bacteria > Pseudomonadati > Pseudomonadota > Gammaproteobacteria > Enterobacterales > Erwiniaceae > Pantoea > Pantoea sp. NGS-ED-1003. The sequence continues at coordinate 5,204 of NZ_JPQA01000019.1, read as the reverse complement.
CTGCACAACATTCCATCCAGCCTGCACTGTCTGAGCAGTGCATTACTTAACATCCCTTTTTTCTCCTCCCGTTGTTTAAGCCAATTCAGTCGTAAAAGCGCTGGTGGTCTTAATCTCTTACCTCGGGCTCGATACACACGTGGCGGTTGACAACTCATGGCCCCCATCGGCTCCCCGGCGTTGCCGGGTCGTCGAGTCCCACTGAGCTAACCGGCAGAGCCGGTTAGCTCCGCCAAACCGCCAGAAGCGGCGTTGTGGTCGGGTGTGTGGATGCTCATCTCCGGCGCGGTGGTCATGTTGCGGTACGTCCCACGCGGCGGGCGAATCCAGGCACCACCATTCATCAGATACAAGGGTGAAATGCACGCCTGCGGCGCCCTTGTATCTGCTGCCTGCCGTTGCTTCTCAGCCCTTTGCCGCGAGGAACTAACCGAAACATGAATTAATCACCTGACAGGAGAACCAGCATGCACACACAAAACGTCAACGTCGCCGCTTCAGAATCTCCCAAAACATGGGGTAACGGCCCGAAAATCTGCGTCAGCGCAAACGATCTGCGCACGCGCTGGCACGTCACAGGCAAAAACGGCGAAAAGGTCACGCCGTCAGAGGGGAAGCACTTCCCGGCGCGAAACGGCAGCTATGGCACGGACGTGCTGCTGCTTGATGAAACTGATGTCAGCGCGCTGATGGCTGCCGGACATACCGCGCTGCCGTGTGTGGCGAGTTCAGGCGGAGGCATGACGGCGCTGTACGACCTGGGCGAAAACGCAGCTGGGCGATTCATCATTGTCAGCCGTGGCCAGATTTTTTACCGCTCAGCTTCCTGGCAGGAGGCTCGCCGGGAATATATGCGTCGTGCCTCTGCGGTGAGGGCTGAAGAGGCAAAAGCATTTTTTGACCGCTTGCACGAAGCGCGTGACGCAGGGCTGGATTATTACCTGGCCAGTGACGTCGCACGCGGCGTTATCTCGCTGGAAAACGCGCTCAATCCGGTGCCAAAAAATCAGGTAACTGCCGGTGCCGGTGATACCACCCTGAACGAGATCCCGTTCTGAAAACGTTGCGCGGCCTGGAAGGGCGGGCCGCTTTTTCGTCTCAACTGATTTAAGGAAAACTGAAATGAAAATGCACAATGCGCAGGCAGTGGTTATCGGTCAGGTTGTCAGCACAGTTCTTTACAATCGCGGGCGGGGTGTCGTGTTCGCCGTTCACGGCGAGCAAAAACCGGCATCAGTCGGGTCGCTTTCAGGCTGCGTATCTTATGGCGGTAATGCCACGTTTGATATTGCGTTTGAGAGCGGCGGAATATCTCGCGGGCTGCCGGAAAGTATCCTGCACGGAAAACAGTGGAGCATATTTCCGGAAATAAAAAGCGGTGAAGAAACGGCGCGCATTGTAAAACATGCCGAGTCGGAAGAACGCCGCAGGCAGCAGGAGAAAGAGGAGGAAGAGCGTCTTTATGCAGCTGAATGCGAGCGTTTAAAAACGGCACCGGAATATGCCGTGCTTTCGCAGGATAAAAACGGAGCCGTGCAGGTGACGTCTAATATTCGTAAGGAGCTGAAGGCCAGATTTTCGGGGGTTAAATTTTCCGTTCGCAAGCGCAGTTATGACAGCGTAAGTGTTAACTGGATTGACGGGCCGACAGAGGAAGAAGTAAAAGCCGTAACCGACAAGTACAAAGACAGTTATTTTGACGGTATGCAGGATATGTCCGTTTCCTGTGCTTCTCCCTTTAATCGCATTTATGGGGGCGTGGGCTACGTTTTTACCGATCGGGATTATTCGGATGAGATGAAGGGAAAGGCGGTGGACATGATCGCTAAAAAATATGGCAGCAGTCTGGAAGGTGAAGAAATAACGCTGGCGCGATTTAACACCGGCGAGCTATACAGGGTCGGGCGCGATTACTTCTGGCACAATCAGGGCGTGCAGGGTGAGATAAACCGAAAGCTTGCGGAAATAAAATAAAAGACAGGGGGCCGCAGGGCTCCTTTTTTTGGCCGGATTTTATCCGTGACCGGTATTGAACCGGTGACGGATAAATGTAATCCACCGCAGTGTTTGTACATGCGGTGCTTACGAAAAAAAAGAGAAGTTACTTCTGTTACCCGTTCCCGGCATGGATCCGGGGCGGGTAATTCTGCGCGTAAGCTTCGTTGCCGTCTTTAAACAAATACAGCGCAGAGAGATAAAGCTGGGCTGCGCGCTTCGTCAGTATGAAAAGCCGTTCAGCCGCTGAATGCCTTGCGCGGAATTTTACCTGACTTGATGGCCTTGTAATGTTTATCAATCAGCATCGCATAGTTATAGCGGTTCGTTACGGTAACCGGCAGGTTTTTCATTCCCGCGTTGTACATTCCCACCGCCAGCCACGTTGTGCCGTACTGATTGAAATTGCGGCGCAGCAGCATGGCACCAATATAAATGTTCAGGCACGGCTCGCTGAGCAGCTTTTCTTTGCTGAGGCCTGGGTACTCTTTCTGTAAGCGGCGCATTGTGACCGAATTAATCTGCATGAGCCCGTAGTCACTGCTGCCGGGTTTTCCATCTTTGGTCCGGTTGGTATTTACAGCTGCCGGATTGTAGCGTGACTCCTGCCAGGCGATAGCGCGCAGATAGTCGGGGTCGATGGAATACCATTCACCAGCTTTAATAAAACAGTCCGCATTCACGCTGGCGGAGAAAATGCCTGTCGCCAGCAGGGCTGCAGCGTGAGTAAATAAACACATTGCGGCTCCTGATTTGAAAAGTTCGGGGGAGGTGTCAGGTTCAATAATATCATAAGAGTTAGGTTTTTACACACCACTCGCAAATTTCTTTTTGCTGGTTAATATATTATAAATCAGCAACTTAGCTTTAAACCGTAGAAAATTTAATCTTATGCTGACTTACCAGAAGGTAACCCAGTGGAATCCTGAAAGTTTTTTCTTGGTTACCATATGGTTTGTTATAGGTTTATCAGTAGTTTATAATGGATTTCTAACTATTGGTTTCCATATGGTTACTCAGTTTTAAGCCTGATGTTACCTGATGGTTACCATAAAAGATGAGTCTGCACCCTTCCAGATTGTCTGGTCCGATGTGATGCTTACATATATTAGTTAAAACGAGTGTGAGAAAAAAATATGAATGATGAAAATGCAGCTAAGCGTAACCGGGTTAACCTTACCATCCCTTTTTCACTGCTGGAAAAGATTGATGCACACGTCGAAAAAAACTGGAAGACGGCGAATCCCGTGATACAGCTAACAGATCAGCGTTCGTAATGGAAATGTTCAAACTCGGTTTACGGGTGCATGAAAACAAACTTAACAAGGATGCATCTGAAAAAACGCTCGATCAAAAGCTGGAACTCATTGCTAAAAATGCGCTGATGAATGGGTTCATTATCGACGCAATTTTCGGCATCATGAAAGAAACGGTTGATACTTCTAAAGTCGTCAGGAACGAAATGCTTCTTGATCCAGACTGGCCTAAAGAGATGAAGGAAAGAGTTGCCGGTAAATTACTGGAGTACTTTAAATAATTAATGCCAGCCTGATCTATCTGCGAATACATCAGGCTTCTTATTCAGGAGTCACCCTTCTCGTCTTTTCCATTGTCATCCTGCCTCAGTGCATCGGTCTCTCTTTTCAGCGCGTCACGAATATAACGGCGTAGCGTCAGTGCATTAATTCCGTATTGTGTATAAACCTGCTTTCTTGTATGGCCGTCTCGTAAGACAGCATTAACTGCCTGATCGCGGTCGCGTTTAGACAGTACGTTACGGTTATCATACTTGACGCGCTTTTCCTTAATTTCAGGAGAGTCTTTCTTTTTGCTCCATGCGCGTTTAACCGTTGCAACCGTCACACCCAGTATATCGGCGGTTTGCTGTAGCGTTTTACCCTGCACGCGCAATCGTACCGCATAGTCTTTTAATTCTTCAGATATAACCCTGTAATCTTCATGCGTGCCAACGTACTTAATAAGCGTGTCGTTCGTGATGCTGTATTCAGTCAGAATATGCTTTCTGAGTATGCCCTGGCTTAACTTTACTTTTATCGCCTCAACATCTTCTGGTGTCAGTTTTCTCTCATGCTCCCGAGGGATGATTTTCTGTCCGTCACGATCGGCTATTTTTTTAACGGCGTGATAGATGACTGCGCGAGATACTCCGCAGGCCTGCTCAATTTCTTCTATCGTCATTTTTGGCTCGGCATGATACATGCGTGAAATCAGCTCCCACTGCTTCCAGCGGTAATCCATTGCAGAGCTTCCCTTGCGCTTTTTTATCAGCTTGTAGACGTAAGATTCAGAGCAGCCCTGTTCTTCACATATATCCCTGACGCGCCAGCCCAGCATTACACGCTCTATCACTTTATCTGCATCGGGCCCGTTTTTTTCTTCCAACACCTTTTTTGGTGGATTTGCTTTTTTAGCGGATGTTGTGGATTTTGTACCGACCGGGGCGGTTTTGATTTTTGAGTGAGTTATTTCCCCGGGCTCAGTAAATATTGCCTTTTCGAGACTGTTCTTTATTTTTCTGGCGTGCCACAGGTTCACGCCGGGACGGGGGAGGGGGACCAGGAAATCCGCATTAACCATTATCCATGCAGCCGGGTCGGCTACGTCTGAATATTGTCTCAACTGTGTGAGTGACCGTTCGGCCGCCGCCTGCAGCTGCCTGGCCGGGACGCGATTTTTAATAAAAGCGAGCAGTGGAATGGTTACGAGCTGGCAGGCATAAAAGCGGGTTTCTCTGAAGCTAACCTCAAACCAGCCCGGATTACGCATGTAATGAAGGAGGGCCTCGTTAAGCAACTCAGATAAGACAACCTCATGCTTTATCCTAAAAACCTCGGATGAAAAGCCCGCCGGATCGGCAATCAGAACAACCAAATCGGCAGCATTAGCCATCATTTTTCTTTTCCAGTCAGTCTGTTAGTGAGATGAGCGAAAATACTAACCATAACGGGTAATGGTCCCAACTTATTGATAGTGTTTTATGTTCAGATAATGCCCGATGACTTTATCATGCAGCTCCACCGATTTTGAGAACGACAGCGACTTCCTTCCCAGCCTTGCCAGATGCTGCCTCAGATTCAGGTTATGCCGCTCAATTCGCTGCGTATATCGCTTGCTGATTACGTGCAGCTTTCCCTTCAGGCGGGATTCATACAGCGGCCAGCCATCCGTCATCCATATCACCACGTCAA
>NZ_JPQA01000018.1:0-10533 GCF_000738765.1 Pantoea sp. NGS-ED-1003 | reverse complement strand
TGCCATGTTTTACGGCAGTGAGAGCAGAGATAGCGCTGATGTCCGGCAGTACTTTTACCGTTACGCACCACCCCGTCAGTAGCTGAACAGGAGGGACAGCTGATAGAAACAGAAGCCACTGGAGCACCTCAAAAACACCATCATACACTAAATCAGTAAGTTGGCAGCATCACCCAAAACCGGGAAAGAAATCCTTGATTTAAAGCAGTTCAGAATTATTACGGGCGAAAGCATGAAGAAAGCGCACATCAACGTAAATCATGCTGCTGGTATTTTTACCGTAAACGTAACGATGTCTTCGTCCAAAAAAACCTGCAATGTACCGTTGTGAGCCTGAACAACGGCTCGCGTGATGGAAAGGCCCAGGCCAGCACCGTCCGTGTTATGTTGCCGGGACGAGTCGCCCCGGTAAAAGCGATCAAAAAGCCTGTCCAGATTTTCCTGCGTGATGGCTTCCGTGCGGTTAGATATATGAACAAACGCCATCCCGATCTGCTGTTCTGCCCGGATCAGGATCGCCGCGCCGTCTGAAGAGTACTTTATGGCATTGGTTATCAGGTTGCTCAGCGCCCGGCGTAGCATCAGACGATCGCCCTTCATGCTGGCCTCCCCTTCAAGCGTCAGGGTTTTACCGTTTTCAGCGGCCAGCGGCTCGAAAAATTCGATTAGTTCTTCGAGTTCTGCCTTTGCGGAAAAAATCTCATTTTCCAGCGCCAGCAGCCCGTTTTCAGACTTCGCCAGAAACAGCATGTCGCTGCTCATTCTGGCAAGTCGGCCCAGCTCCTCCAGGTTTGAGAAAAGCACTTCCCGGTAGCTGGCAGCGTCACGCTCCCGGGACAGGGCAACCTGCGTCTGCATCATCAGGTTACTTACGGGAGTGCGCAGCTCATGGGCTATGTCAGATGAAAACTCTGACAGGCGCCTGAAAGAGCCCTCCAGTCTCTCCAGCATGCCGTTAAACTCGGCTACGGTAGGCATAAGCTCCGAAGGAAGGTGTCGGGCCGGCAGGCGCTCACTGAGATTATTAACGGTAATAGCCGAAGCCAGCCGGTTTATTTCATTCAGCGGCCGGAGTCCGATGCGGGTGGCAAGCCAGCCCAGCAAGACAGAAAGAAAAATCAGTCCCCCGTTAAGCCACATCAGCCACTCTTTCAGCTGGCCGATAAATTCATCATGAAAGCCAGTATCGTAGGCGGCTGTTATCAGCACGTCCCGGTGCCTGCCCGCGTTCTCTGCACCGATTTTTTTAATCATGACGTTATAGCGCCAGCCGTCTTCCTCCACCGTCTGCAGGGTGTTCAGCTTCAGAGCCTCACCGGCAAAGCGCTCAGCCGGAACCGGGAAGCCGGGAGAGAAATAGTCGGCGAGTATTTGATTATCAGCAGTCCTGATCGACAGATAAAGTCCGCTATGGCCCACCATGGCGTCGGCAAGCTTGCGGGCAAGCCCGACGGTATCAAGCTTTCCTGTACGGACTTCACTTTCCAGCAGTTCGGTAGCCAGCTCAAGCTTACCGGTCAGCAGCGTAAGGTCCTGGCTGCGAAAGTAACTGCCCAGCGCGGCAACCAGCAGAACGCTGGTAAGCAGCCAGACGGACATCATGACACCGGCAAAGACCAGGCTAAGTCTGGAAGTCAGAGACCCGTTACGCTTCATTCTTCACGTATCTCCAGCACGTAGCCAATGCCGCGCACGGTATGGATCAGCTTCGGGCTGAAGTCATCATCCACCTTGCTGCGCAGCCGCCGGACAGCCACATCAATCACGTTAGTGTCACTCTCAAAATTAATATTCCAGACCAGGGAGGAGATGAGATTTCTTGGCAGCACTTCACCGCGACGCTGCAGCAGCAGCTCAAGCAGAACAAACTCTTTTGTGGACAGATGAATTTTTTTGCCGGAACGGCTGACGCTCCGGCGGGATATGTCCATCACCAGGTCAGCTATTTCGTACATGCCGGATGCCAGAGAGCGGTTACGCCTGAGCTGGGTCCGGATACGGGCCAGAAGCTCGGCAAAATCGAACGGCTTGAGAAGATAGTCATCGGCTCCCAGGTCCAGGCCTTTGATTTTTTCGCTGACGTTATCCCTTGCGGTCAGAAACAGCACGGGCTCTTCGTGGCGGGCCATTCTCATCTGCCGCAGAATGTCCCAGCCGTCCAGGGAGGGCAGCATCACATCAAGAATAATCAGGTCGTAGCGCTGCTGAAGGATATGCTCCAGCCCCTGACGGCCGTCATTCACAAGGGTGACGTCATACCCTGCCTCCTGAAGACCCTGTTTCAGGTAAGTCCCGGTTTTAATTTCATCCTCGACGATCAGAAGAGTGGTCATGGTATAAGGGCCCTGCAGCTGAGTGTCGTTACGCCATACCGTTACCGGGCGACAGCGTGCCAAGCCAGGCTACGGTCGCCAGAATCAGGATAGACACGCTGAACTCTGTAATAATACTTTTGCGCATCAACGCAATACCCGTCTTATAGTGGCCCTGACCGAGCGCATTTTCCAGTGCGGGTGCAAGCCGGAAGCGGTTCGCGGCAGCCAGCAACAGCATAACGAAAAACAAGCCTGTCTTGATTAGCAGGAGCAGCCCGTAGTGGCTGCCCGGCAAAGATTTGACCGGGTCTTCCACAATGAAGAAAAAGTTAATGACGGCGGTGATGACAATACTCAGCACAATCACCGTGCCGGCCCGGGAAAAGCCCGTCAGGGCTTCCGCAAGCTGCCGGACGTGGCTGGCCGTCTGCGCCTTTTTGATGCATAACAGAATGGCAAAGGCCGTGAGCGCGCCCACCCATGCACCGGCTGCCGACAGGTGGATGATATCGCTCAGCAGATGCAGATAGTAGCTCATACCGTCGTTCATGGCCGCATGACCGCCCCATGCCAGGGTGGCCAGCGCTGTGCCTCCGGAAAGCGTGAGAACGTAACGCGACAGAACGGCATTGCGCAGCCGCAAGCCCAGTCCGACGAAGGCCAGGACGAGTGCGGCAAGCCGGATAACCCAGCTGAGGCCGACCGCAGTTTCACCGATAACCATCTCTATGATGTGGAGCGTGATTTCACCTGCGTCAGTCACGCCACTCATCGCCTGCGCGACCAGCAGCATATTCGCCAGCGACAGAACAATGCCGACGGATATCAGAATAAAAAAGAACGACCAGACACTGAATAATGACACCGATTTTTTAAGCGTTCCCTTCACGGCATACAGTTCAAATAAAGGCAGCCCAAACAGAACCATAAGGTCAAGGTAAAGGAAAAAGCGGATAACAATAAAAGTCTGATCGTTCATGGCATTATTTCACGCTAAAGCTGACGTTACCCGTGCGCGGGTGTGTATCAGAAGACACCGCACGCCACTCCACCTTGTATGTGCCAGGCACCAGAGGTTTGGCTGGCGTGATCACCATGGTTTTCGGATCGCCACCGGCGGCCACTTTTGCCGCAACCGCCATCGGGGCATGAGAGGACATGCCGGGCATAGCGGTCATGACGAGACGTGCACCAGAAAATTTTGTGACCAGATTCTCAGTAAAGTGCAGCTCCACTTTTGAAGGCGCTGCCACCTGCGCTTTATCAGCAGGGACAGAAGAAGCCAGTTCCGGATGCGCCTGCGCGCCAAAAGCAGCAACAGAGGCGGCAACAGCGATGACGTAGCCAGCATAATTACGTTTCATATTCATACCTGTCTTGTTTGTTAGAATTAACTGCATCAGAACCACACGCGGGCACCGAGAAGAAAGCGCACTTCGTTGTCCTTCTCTCCTTCACGGGTCGCCATATCGGCCGTGTTGCCATAAAGCTGGCTCCACGATACGCCCACATAAGGCGCAAATTCCCGCTTTACTTCGTAACGAAGGCGCAGGGAAAGCTCGGTACCGGACAGTCCTTTCCCGGTTTCACGCACCTCATCATCCTTACCGTAAAAATTGGCTTCAAAAGACGGCTGCAGGATGAGCCGGTTGGTCAGCAGCACGTCATACTCTGCTTCAAACCGGAGCGCGGTGCGTCCCTGCTCACCGGCAAACGCGGTGAGTTCAGTTTCGAGGTTATACAGCGGCATGCCCTGAAAGCCGGCGGCGGCCCATGTCTGGGGCCTGCCGGGCCTGAAGTCCTGCCGCGCACCCGCGACCACGTCCCACCAGGGCGAGACAGCGTGCCCCCAGAGGGCCTGCACCTCTGCCGACTCGGTTTTTCCGTCGCTGGTTTCCCCTTCGCTGCGCAGCCAGAGCCGATCAATATCCCCGCCAGCCCAGCCGCTGACGTCCCAGCTGAATCCCCCGGCCTCATTATTTTTCTGCCACTCAAGCTGATCGGCCAGCAGATACCAGTTCATGCTGCTGTCATGCACTTTATGACCATGCACGTCAGGAAACGCAGCCCGGCGGTCGGCGTCCGTCAGTACCGGAACAGGCGTTCTGCTTTCAGTCGGGGCAGCAGGCTGCATAGACTCCATGCCTTCCATCCCGGACATGGGTTCCATATTGCCCATAGCGGAGTGGTCCATGCCCGACATTGCACTCATGTCATGCGCCTGCATGTTGTGCGCCGCTTCAGCCCGGGCATCAGGGACGGCCGTAAGTGCGCTGCCGGCAATCGCTGCGAAAACCAGCAGCCCGGCCGCCGGGCTGCAAAAGTTATGTTTCATATCACCACGATCAGAAGCTGACATCAGAAGTACCTCACTCATTAACCCGGACCTCACGGAACATGCCTGTTTCCATATGAAAAAGCAGGTGACAGTGGTAAGCCCATCGGCCCAGCGCATCGGCCGTCACACGATAGCTGCGGCGCGTGCCGGGCGGCATATCTATGGTGTGTTTACGCACCAGGAAATTCCCTTCTTCATCCTCAAGGTCGCTCCACATTCCGTGCAAATGAATGGGATGTGTCATCATGGTATCGTTGACCAGGACAATGCGGACGCGCTCGCCATAGCGGAGCGTGACCGGCTCTGCATCGGAAAACTTAATACCATTGAAAGACCAGGCAAATTTTTCCATATGGCCGGTAAGATGCAGTTCTATGGTGCGTGAGGGTTCGCGTCCGTCCGGATCGTCAAAAGTACTTTTCAGGTCAGCGTAGGTCAGAACCCTGCGGCCGTTATTCCTCAGCCCGATACCCGGATCGCTGAGCTTCGACGTGGGCATCATGGCCTGCATGTCAACCAGTGGGTTGTTCGTTTCTGATGCCGGATGCTTCTGCATATCACCCATGCCGGCCATGCTGCCGTGGTCCATGCCGGCCATGCTGCCGTGGTCCATGCCGGCCATGCTGCCGTGGTCCATGCCGGCCATGCTGCTGTGATCCATGCCAGCCATACTGCCTGCCGGGGCGCTTTCCACAGCTGAACCATCCATGCTCTGCATGCTACCGCCGCCCATACCCTGCATCTGCCCGTGATCTGTATCTCCCATGCTGCCGTGATCCATTCCCCCCATTCCCATATCATCCATGGTGAGCCAGGGACGAGGATCGGTGGAAGGAACCGGGGCAGTCATGCCTTCACGAACGGCAAGCGTGCCCCGTGCATAGCCGCTTCTGTCCATGGACTGGGCAAAGATGGTGCAGGCATCCTGGACGGGCTCTACAATGACATCGTAGGTTTCAGCTACGGCAATACGAAACTCATCCACACTGACGGGGGTGACGTACTGGCCGTCAGCAGCCACCACGGTCATCTTCACGCCAGGAATGCGTACATCGAAGTAGGTCATGGCAGAGCCATTGATAAAGCGGAGGCGGATTTTTTCGCCTTTACGGAACAGCCCCGTCCAGTTTTTACCCGGGCCCTGACCGTTCATGAGATAGGTGTAAGTCGCACCGCTGACGTCTGCAAGGTCAGTCGGGTTCATCTTCATTTCCGCCCACATCTTCCGGTCAGCCAGGGTATTTCCCAGCCCCTTATCCCGGGCATCACGGAAAAAGTCACCAGCAGCAGGCTTGGCAAAGTTGTAGTAGTCGGACTGCTTTTTCAGTTTTGAAAGAATGGCAGAGGCATTTTCATCTGACCAGTCGGTCAGCATTACCACGTGTTCCCGATCATACTTAAATGGCTCAGGCTCAGCGGGATCAATGATAATCGGGCCGTAAACGCCCTCCTGCTCCTGCAGGCCGGAATGGCTGTGATACCAGTAGGTGCCATTCTGCCTTACGCGAAATGAATAGACGTAAGTATCATCGGGTTCAATACCGTGAAAGCTGAGGCCGGGAACGCCATCCATGTTGGCTGGCAGAATGATGCCATGCCAGTGAATGGAGGTTGTTTCTTTCAGACGGTTTTTAACCCGTAACGTGACAGTATCGCCTTCTTTCCAGCGCAGCAGAGGCCCCGGCAGGCCGCTGTTGATGGTTTTGGCATAACGGATGTTGCCGGTGATATTAAGTGGCGTTTCGGCGATAAACAGGTCGAAATCATTACCGGTAAGCGTGCGGGGCTGTACCAGACTTACCGCCGAGAAAGCATTGAACGTCTTCATACCAAGACCGCCAGCAACGCTGGCCGCTGCGATCCCTTTGATAAAATTGCGTCGTGAACTTTTAAGCTGCATGACTGTGCTCCGGCAAAATGCAGATTATCCCGGGAGAAAATCTCTCCACACCAGATGCATCACTAATGCAATCCGGTCAGGAACTTTATTTTTGTTACCGGCAAGCTATCACAACAGGAATCCCGACTTGATTACATTTATGTCATGTTGGAACCTGATGTTTTTGAATTACATTTTTGTCATTTTCGTTCACGGTGTTTTTTTTCGGATACGATGAAAATCACTGAGGCCGGTAAAGTTCCTGTCCGGAATTAACGGCTATTTTTATCCTTTAAACGTAAGGAATTACGAATGAAAAAGATTATGCTTGCCGCCGCTGCGGTCCTTCTGTCCGTTTCAGCCGCTCAGGCTCAGCCAGCCCCCATGGACATGTCCTGCTGCATGAACAAGAAAGCCCCGGCGGCCTCCATGAATGAACATGAGCTGGCGATTCAGGCACATCAGAGCATGAATAACAGCAGTTCTGCCGCACATCAGAACATTATTGAAACGCACCGCAAGATGATGCAGGAAGATAAATAAACGCAGATGACAGCCCGTAGCCTTAGCTGAAAAAACCTGGGCATAAATCATCCGGATTTTGTCATGGTTACTGTTGTTACGGAATGTGTTGTGCGTTAACCCTCATTACACTGAGTTATCTGAACAACTTTGTTTAGGCTGTAATCAGCCAGCCCGTCTGACTGTGACGGGCTTTTTTTAACCCTGTTTTATCCCACTCCTGCTACCGTCTGTATAAAACGCTTTTGCAGCAATCAACATTTTGTTCCATGCTTACCACTTCTTTGCATTTAACGATTACGGGAAGAAATTATGTCTGAACAATACCGCAACTGCATTGAGGCCTGTTATATCTGCGCTGCAACCTGTGACTACTGCGCAACGTCCTGCCTGAAAGAAGAAAATATTGAGATGATGCGCGAATGCATCCGGGCGGACATGCAGTGCGCCAGCATCTGCCGCCTGGCAGCTGAGCTGATGACAATGGACAGTGAATTCGCTGCTCAGATTTGTAAGGTTTGCGCAGAAGCATGCCAGAAATGCGGTGATGAGTGCGCGAAACATGAGCACGAGCACTGTAAGAAATGTGCTGAAGCCTGTTACCGCTGTGCTGAAGAATGCCGGAAAATGGCAGCGTGACAGCAAATGGAAGCTGTCCAGTCGCAGCTTCCGGAAAGTACCGCCTGTCTCATTCCAGCCGGTGATTTTTGATACATACACCCGGCGTCAGGGTGGTAAAAATCACCGTTCTTATCCGGACTGCCCGCTATACAGCCAGAAGGGAAATGCCGCGTCCCTGTTCAGGCTTTTTTAAACTGACATCCCCCTGTATTAAATATCGTAAAAACCCGGGCGTGTTTTTGCAGCCGGTCGGTACATATGCCCTCTGCCTTATCCACAAAAACGGGGGATAAGTCCTGTATAATTAATGTACAAATTTGTAGTGTACATCCTCTCAGAAAGATTTAAGTCTCGTGTTGAATTTCTATTCCACATAAATCACTCTATGAGCACGCGTGTGATGTCCTGTATCGAGGAGATGGTGCCGCGTCTGGAGGTTTATTCCGTAGATGAGGGGTTCTGTGACTGCCGCGGCATGGAAATGGCCATGCCCTTTGAGGATTTCGGCCGCATGATCCGCAACCATGTAAAAACCTGTACCGGGCTGACTGTCGGGGTCGGTCTGGGGCCGACGAAGACGCTGGCGAAGTCAGCGCAATGGGCCGGGAAGGAATGGCCGCAGTTTGGCGGGGTGCTCGCCCTTACACCGGGTAATCCAAAGCGGACCGAAAAGCTGCTGTCACGTCAACCCGTGGGTGAACTTTGGGGTGTGGGCTCCCGACTTGAAAAGCGACTGCAGCTGCTCGGCGTCACAACAGCGCTCGATCTGGCGCGCGCCTCCCCTTCCCTCATCCGAAAAACCTTTGGCGTAGTGCTGGAGCGTACGGTGCGTGAGCTTAACGGTGAGTCCTGCATCCCGATGGAAGACGCGCTGCCACCAAAGCAGCAGATAGTGGTCAGCCGCAGCTTTGGCGAACGTATTACGGAGTATGACGCAATGCGTCAGTCCGTCTGCGCCTACGCCGAGCGCGTGGCGGAAAAGCTTCGTGAGGATCGCCAGTTCTGCCATCACGTTTCCGTTTTTATCCGCACATCTCCTTTCGATACTGGTCAGCCCGGGTACGGCAATACGGCCTTTGTGAAGCTGCGCGTCGGCACACAGGACACACGCAATATCATCGAGGCGGCCGTGAAGTCTCTTGATGCGATCTGGCGCCCGGGCTTCCGCTATGCGAAAGCTGGCATCATGCTGAACGAGCTGCGGCCGGACGGCATGGCACAGCTTAATTTGTTCGACGATGAGGTGCCGCGTGCAGGCAGCGAGGCGCTGATGAGCTTAATAGACAAAATGAACCAGTCGGGGCGTTACAATATTGGATTTGCGGGGAAAGGTATCGACCCTGACTGGAAAATGAAGCGTGAGATGTTGAGTAAGGCGTGGACAACCAACTGGAAAGAACTGCCTGTCGCTAAAGTATGCTGACCTGCATTTTTTTCAGGTTAATTACACTTAGCTACACCATCAGAACGCACTAAATCTATTGAGTTTTTACTCTTTTACTCAATTAAGTAAAAACTCAATTAAAAGTTAGCTTGTCAGCATTAAGCGCTATTACTTTTAAATCTATATGAGTATTTACTCATAAACTCAAATACTGAATGCTCTTTTAGGCTGCTCAGGGCATCATTGAACTTTTCGCTCGTGAACGCTGATTATCCCTTTTGTTAAAGCCATGTGAGTAAAAACACATTTACTCTTTTGAGTGAATATGACTCAGGCCTTTGCATAACCCTATACTCACTTACTCATTTACTCAATGTATTTATATACACTCAAAATAAGTTCTAGGGTAATCGAGCCCGTCCTTATTACTTACTCATAACAGAATTTGTGCCTAAAGGTTTAGACCTTTATGGAAGACGAAGCGGGATTGATTTAACGAGGCATGGATAAACCAGAAAGGAATGTGTGTCGCTAAAAGGCTGATCGGAATTTTCACAGGTCAAGGAATGAGAAACACTATTGAAAGTTATTTGCACTTTGAGCTTTCACTCAAATGAGTAAAAACTCAAATACGAAATGGTTAGTCAACTATGAGCCTATATCACTCATAAACTCATATGAGCTTTACTTCATAACCTCAAAATTGGGTAATGACTCCAACTTATTGATAGTGTTTTATGTTCAGATAATGTCCGATGACCTTGTCATGCAGCTCCACCGATTTTGAGAACGACAGTGACTTCCGTCCCAGCCTTGCCAGATGTTGTCTCAGATTCAGGTTATGTCGCTCAATGCGCTGAGTGTAACGCTTGCTGATAACGTGCAGCTTTCCCTTCAGGCGTGATTCGTACAGCGGCCAGCCATCCGTCATCCATACCACGACCTCAAAGGCCGACAGCAGGCTCAGAAGACGCTCCAGTGTGGCCAGAGTGCGTTCACCGAAGACGTGCGCCACAACCGTCCTCCGTATCCTGTCATACGCGTAAAACAGCCAGCGCTGACGTGATTTAGCACCGACGTAGCCCCACTGTTCGTCCATTTCAGCGCAGACAATCACATCACTGCCCGGTTGTATGCGCGAGGTTACCGACTGCGGCCTGAGTTTTTTAAGTGACGTAAAACCGTGTTGAGGCCAATGCCCATAATGCGTGCACTGGCGCGACATCCGACGCCATTCATGGCCATATCAATGATTTTCTGGTGCGTACCGGGCTGAGAGGCGGTGTAAGTGAACTGTAGTTGCCATGTTTTACGGCAATGAGAGCAGAGGTAGCGCTGATGTCCGGCAGTGCTTTTGCCGTTACGCACCACGCCTTCAGTAGCGGAGCAGGAAGGACATCTGATGGAAATGGAAGCCACGCAAGCACCTTAAAATTACCATCATACACTAAATCAGTAAGTTGGCAGCATTACC
>NZ_JPQA01000017.1:0-11874 GCF_000738765.1 Pantoea sp. NGS-ED-1003 | reverse complement strand
CCGCGCAGACGATGACGTCACTGCCCGGCTGTATGCGCGAGGTTACCGACTGCGGCCTGAGTTTTTTAAGTGACGTAAAATCGTGTTGAGGCCAACGCCCATAATGCGGGCGGTTGCCCGGCATCCAGCGCCATTCATGGCCATATCAATGATTTTCTGGTGCGTACCGGGTTGAGAGGCTGTGTATGTGAACTGTAACTGCCATGTTTTACGGCAGTGAGAGCAGAGATAGCGCTGATGTCCGGCAGTACTTTTACCGTTACGCACCACCCCGTCAGTAGCTGAACAGGAGGGACAGCTGATAGAAACAGAAGCCACTGGAGCACTTCAAAAACACCATCATACACTAAATCAGTAAGTTGGCAGCATCACCCTCTTAGGCTCATTAATGGGCCTTTGTATTATTAATTTATATTTCATTTTTGCTAAAAGTATTGTTGCAGCTTTTTATTTAACGTTTAATTATATATAAGTGATAACATTTTTCTAATTTTTTATTATATATATGGGTATATAAATCTTATAAGTTTTTATTAAAATTTGCATCCCAATCTCAGTAAGTGAATTTCGAGAGCTCTCTTAATTTCTTTTATTCTATAATCAAGATTTTTTTTGACTTTTAGTTCATTATTTATCCTATACTTGAGGAATCATAAGAGCTGCTCGTTTCCTATAATTGGAATCATTTGCCTAACCGCCGCATAGCTGAGCCTTATTACTACCGGTTCACTGAAGTAAACGTTAGCCTTATGTAATTTTGAGTTTAATAGCCCAGCCCTTGCAGTCCTGTGCCTTGCCGCTACTAGCGCCTTGGTTAAGTCGTTAAGTTCAAATAATCAGGGGCTTATCAGCCAGAAAAACCGCCTATCTGTACTCTGCCAGTATCAGGCTACTGAGCAATATCCTGACTTCATATAATTGGCGTTATACAAAGTCAGGATCCACAAAAGATCCTTGCAGGCAATTGACCTGCTCATCCTGCGTAAGGGTGTACATAAAACGGGCAGCGCTACGTGAATTCTGAGAAAAAAGCAGAGGGTTACCCCACCAGAATTCACGTAGCATCGTCTGTGCGTTTTGGGCTGAGACTTGCCCGGTTTTAGCGGATAAGTAGAGGCGACCGCTTCGAAAATTCTGGAAAGAAGCGATAGCGTTAAGCTTTGACAGTTTTTTATGACTACAGACGTTCTGTGACAATCTGTTACCAGCGACCAGATAAGTTGCGGAGCGGTGGCCGTGGCCGGGAGATTACAAACGGTATTTATGACTGGCAGCACCGACCTGCCTGCATGCCGAACAGCTATGCCTACAGGAGTCGTAGCGCGTCTGACCATCATATGCACACCGACCCTGGCCAGGAAGTTACGCCGTAACGTAAAACGGATACTTTAGGCTATGCCCTGGTATCTTATCTCTTCTCTGAATACTATCCACTGTAATCAGTAAATGCCGTTTTGCTGAGCGAATTTATACATTATCCAGCACGTCCTTTTCTGTGCATGGATTGATTTATCCATTATTTTCAGCGGTTAGCGTAAAAAGGTTTTTGAAATCATCATTGCGCTCTGCAACAAGCTTCCATCCACAGCGGTCAAAGAGCTGCTCCAGGCCAGCCACGCTCCCTGTAAGGCGCGCCATCAGTGGTTTTACCTGACGGCCTTCAGCGTCAAACGTCGCGGCCAGGCTGGTTTGCGAGACATAGACGCCGTTCAGACCGGGATTCAGCCTTGTTGCATGTTGTCCTGACCACTCCCTGTCAGTGAGCAACCGGTAAACCCAGCCCATATCTTTTGCGGCTTCCATTGCAAAGGTGAGGCGACCGAGAGCATTCTGTTCAGTAAGCGTGCCGGAACAGGACTGCCACAGATAGTCCAGCTTGCCGGCCAGCTGCGCTTTAACGCGGTACTGTCGACCCTGCTTCAGTAACCAGTCAATGTCTGGAGCGACATCACGAGAGAAGCGACGCTGCTTCTGAGCAGAAGCCAGCCAGCGCGTGAGAAAGAGATTTTCCTGAGCGGCAGAACATACGGTTCCGTCCTTTCGGGCCAGAGCCAGTGCGATAAGTGCGCACCAGGCCAGATGGCCAGACTTTTCTGTCAATGACACTGCAGATTTTCCCCGTAAAAGCACAGAGCGGTTATTTTAACGCAAACAGTTTCGAACATCTGATAAAAGTGGTTCCTCGCACAGCGCTTCTGCTGTCATGGTATTATATTCGTGTCATTTAATGAGTCAGCACGGATGAAGAAGAAAAACAGCACGCCCACGCCTCACGACGCGACTTTCAGGCAGTTTCTCACGCAGCCGGAGATTGCCCGGGACTTTATGGAGCTTCATCTCCCGGCAGAGCTGCGCGCGCTCTGCGACCTCAGCACCCTGAAGCTGGAATCTGGCTCTTTCGTAGAGGATGACCTGCGGCAGTACTTCAGCGACGTCCTTTACAGCCTGAAGACCACCGCCGGAGACGGCTACGTTCACGTGCTCATTGAGCACCAGTCTTCCCCGGACCGGCATATGGCTTTTCGCCTGCTGCGCTACGCCGTGGCCGCCATGCAGCGCCACCTCGAGGCCGGGCACAAGAAGCTGCCGCTGGTGATACCCGTGCTGTTCTATACCGGAAAACGCAGCCCGTATCCTTATTCCACCCGCTGGCTGGATGAGTTCGACGATCCGGCAGTCGCGGAGAAACTATACGGCGGCTCCTTTCCTCTGACAGACATCACCGTTATCCCGGATGATGACATCATGAATCATCGCAGCATGGCAGCGCTGACCTTACTGCAGAAGCACATACACCAGCGCGATGTGGCCACGCTGACCGACCGGCTGGCCACGCTGCTGATGGCGGACTATCTTTCTTCATCTCAGGTGGCGGTGCTGATACACTATTTATTGCAGGCGGGAGAGTCGGCCGACTCTGAAGCCTTCGTTCGCGAACTGGCACAGCGTGTGCCGCAACACGGAGACGCACTCATGACCATCGCACAGCAGCTCGAGCAGAAGGGCATTGAGAAAGGACGCATGGAAGGACGCCAGGAGGGGATCCAGCTTGGCGAGCAGCGAGGTATTGAAAAGGGCGAGCGCGAAGCAACTTTGAAAATTGCGCGAACCATGCTGCAGAATGGCCTTGACCAGAATATCGTCATGCAGATGACCGGCCTGACGGAAGAAGAGCTGGCGCAGATTCACCACTGAGCAGTCATGCCATTTCTGAGCGATCTTTTAGGTATCAAGATACGCCTTCTGATGCTCCCGGTTCGTTTCTGGAAGAGATATCTTAGAAATCACCCTCGCTGTCTTTTTCTTTCCAGCCTGGCAGGAATGTGATCAACGGTGATAACGAATCCGGCAACAGCAGTACGTTGCTGGACCCGGTACTGAGCGACAGCCGACATCGGATTGAATCGCCGGGCATAAAGGCATTGCTCTCTCAGCAAGCATATCCAGGCCAAACCTCTGCATTCAGCTATCATATGTGAAGCTCGCTTAACGTAGTTTATGTTAAATAAAGTATCGATTAAGAACCCACTGCACTGTCACCTGTTAATCATTACGTTGCTTATCGCTGGCCTGAGATCATGCTGGCCAGCGAACCTTTGGATATAATAAGACGCGAATATTAAATAAACTAAGTAGCGCCGTAAAGACAGTATTGTCGGTGGCAGCAATTTTTTCAAGCTTGAACAAAATTGAATCAATTTCATCCAGCAAAGCCTGATGAGGACAGGTTTGTAACAATTTCATTTTACGCTTTAGAAAAATCGTCAGCTCGTGAAACATTTGTCCACAATCAATTTCGTTATGCCGAAGTTCGATATGATGACGCTCATATAAGTCAAAGCAGTTTGCGCCTATCCAGGTTTCAGAAATGAGGTCTCCCCCAGCGACTAATTTTATTTCAGGATCCTGTTGTTTACGAGGCAATATAAAATTTACTCTGTCGATCATGCGCGCAATAAACTGCTGGCGTGTCAGTAAAGATGAAGAGTTTCGTTCTACTGCTTTTACAAAAATCAGGAGATCTTTGATTCCTGCGACTACCGCACGCCGTGCAGTCCAGGAAGGACGTTTGTTGCGGATAAGTGCAGAAAGAACGACAGCTATCATGATACCTATCAGAGAAGCTATTGCTGCATTAATAGTTGAAATCATATCAGGCTGATAATAATGGCTCAGGCCAATAAATCCAGGCAGTTGTATGACGATACTAAGGCCAATTAGATTGGTTGATTGTCTTGCCAGCAAAAGCCCCAGTAAGAAAAGGCCAGGCCATAAACAGATAATTAGTGCTTCCAGTGTAACGGCATGAGGAATAAAGAGGGCAATGTAAAAAAGGCTGACTAATAAGGCCAGGATGATGCCTTTAATGAAAAGCTTCATCGGTGTCACAGGTGAATCAGTATTTGCAAAAAAAGAGCTGATAATAGCAGCCATCAATGGTGCATTAGCACCATCGTGCCAGCCACTCCCTATCCAGAATAAACAGGAAGTAAATGTAGCCACAAAGGCAGTCACTGCTGACAGCACCTGTAAGCCTCTGTCTCTGTGTCGTGTATGCCGAGAGCTTTTGTAAGCTGTCATCTCACCATGAATGCTTAAGTCCGCCACGCGGTCACTGACATTAAGATAGGCTTCGCCAATGCGTATAAAATTGGCAAGCCTCTCTAAAACACCGGTAAAAAGTAGTGTCTCTTCCGTGCCTGCTTTTCCTTCTCGCCAGTTTTGCTGTAACTTCGTCTGCGCTTCCTCAATATTTAGTTTTGCATTAATACCGTCGCGAGCCATATCAAAATTAAGCCATAGAAGAAAGCTTTCAATCGCATGCTTAACGCTGTCTGGAAATGGAACCTGTAGTTCTGAAAGAAGACTGAGGCGGGCCTCAAGAGCCGTTAAGGTAGGAAGTAAATATGTCAGGTGTTTATACTGGATGCTGACAAGCCTGATAACATTTCTGGCGGCTTCTCCATCATAGATACAGTGTGTAAGCATCCCTTCCACACTCAATGGATAATTTGCCATTCTGACCTTTATCTCATTTCGCTCAGGCATTTGCTTTGCATGTACATTCCTTAAAAGATCGCTACAGAGATTTTGGGAGGTTTTATACCAGGCAATAATGCTCTTGTTCATTAAATCATGCATAGGAACAGGCATAATTAGCCGATGCACAAGTGTGCTGCATATTATACCAAGGGTAATTTCTTCTATACGTGAAATAACGGTGCTGGTAATGGCGTATGGAGTGCTGACCTCTGGGAACCCTATAACCGCAGCGCTGTATCCTGCCAGCATGAAAATGTAACTTCTGGGGGTTCTGTCGCTGAGAGAAAGATACAAACAGACAGCAACCCATAAGGATACACACAGACTAAACAGGACGGGTGACTGGACGGTTTCAGGGTAAAGCAGCCAGATAAATATGCCGCCAAGTAGCGTTCCTGCCAGGCGAAAGACTGACTTTGAGACAGTGGATGCTGCGTATAGCTGTGAGCAGACGAAAACGGTCGTCAGTGCCCATGCAGGCCTCTCAAAGTTAAGCAATAAAGCAATAGTTAATGCTGTAAAAGCAGCAAGAGATGTCTTGACTGAGAATAAAACCGCGCCTCTGGTAAAAAGCTTCATTTGTTGGACAAGCATTCCAGTATGACAAAGGGATCGGATAACACAGACGTACGACAAAGCTGCGCCTGTCTGTGAGCATATTTTTCAGGACTGATTACAGTTTCTCAGGGTTTGCGATGCAGAGAGCGCCAGCGTGCGGGAGGGATGCCGTAGCAGGCAGAAAAGACACGAGTAAAAGACTGCTGGTTTTCAAATCCAAAGTTCAGGGCAACACTGAGAATGGACTCATCACCAGTGCGCAGAATATTTGCAGCTCGCTGTATTTTCCGTTTTCTGACAAATTCAGCGATTGACATGCCAGTTTCCTCTCTGAAAATACGCTGCAGGTGCCATTTTGAGTAACCAGAAATTTTGGCTATGTCATCAACACTAATGTGACGGGTGACATGGCCTTCGATCCACACGATAAGCTCTTTTACTACTTGTTGATGCAATATATTCATATCAAAATCTCAGGATGATGTGCATACGAATCCATCATGAGGAAATGCGAGCGATCGGGTGTCGGAACTATTTGTTACCGGTAACATCTGAGGGCGCAGTGTTCCTGCAATATGGTTAAGTTTATGAGATAGTAACTATCCACTACGTTATATGACTAAAAGAACTTTACTCCTCTGTAACATTTCAGAATGTATCAGATCTCTACAGGATGTCATCCGACCCACCCCTGAATTTGCTCAACTCTACTGCTTCAAACCACTTCTTCTGACTTTATTGTATTCAGGAGAAGTGAACAGTCCAGGTTTCAAATAAAGGTATAGGTGGTAATTTTGTTGCCCGCAGGATCTCACAGGTAGGCAGCATAGGCCCCGGGTAAATGGTCTCTAGGACCAGGTTTTCCTTCATCGGTGCCATCATGAGCAAGGCCGGCACTATGGAAAGCATCAAGCATGTGTTACCCCTACTGCTGCGAGAAAATATGTCCGGATCGACTGCCGGCCTTTCAGGATAGGCTGACCGCGTTGCCTGATGCATGAAGCGCGTCCGCCAGGTCCTGTGCCAGCGCCGCCTCTGACTGCTTATCGCTGAGTGAGCCGGGCGTCAGGCGGATAGCGTGCAGCAGCTGAAGTCGACTCTGCCTGAAGGGGTGACGGTCGGAATCAGCGGCGATGCCAGCGCCGCAACAGGACTCAACGCCGGCTGCGAAGTATGGTACTCCGTCTGCGGCGGCCTGTTTCCGCACGCGGCAAAAGAAATCACCGACGCGGCGGCTCGGGCTGAACATGAGCGGGTCATACAGCTCAGCGATCGCCTGCAGTCGCTCTGGAGCCTGTTCCGTAAACACGGTGGCAGCATCCGCGTAATGGCCGCCGCCGCCGGCACCCTCGGGCTGACGGACACAGACTGCCTGCCCCGGCCTCTTCGTCCGCTTTCTGCCAGTGATATTGCAGACGTCGCCGCCGTTATCCGCAACCTTGCACTGAAATAAGGAACATGACGGCCGCCGCCGACAGGCTGATGCTGACGGACAGCAGCTGGCCACTGGCGGGCCAGTATCATTGTATTTGCTGTTTTTATCAGTATCGCAATGACAGGACAGACACTGGACTCTTTTCGCCCTTCGGAAAGCAACGAACGGGACAGGTCGGACTGAGTTAAGACAGCTTTTCACTGCAGTCAATAAAGGATGCTGATATAAAAATGGTTTGTTTCTGGCTGAGAATTTAGTTGTACATGTCAGACAGTATCCGCTTCTGGGACAAAGCAGACGTTAAAGCTCCGGTTATTTAAGGCTGGCGAGCAATGCGCAGCCAGCCCTGTATGCCGCGCAGCGGCATGAAGGCGCCAGCTGGTGCCACATATCACCCCGCAGCTGAACGGCGCCGGTAGCGCGGCGCAGCCGCCCCCTATCCTCCATATCCCGCAACCCCAACAACGCCCTGCCAGACGCTGTTGAAGCAGCGGCCTTTCAGGCGCACAGAAGCCAGACGGTCGCAGACGAAAGAAAGCATCCGCGGCACCCCCCACAGCGACACCCAATTAATTAGTTACAGCACCCATTAATCAGCCACACAAGTACCGGCCCTCCGGGCCGGGCGGCCAGGGCTGGTCAGTGGGGGCAACCGGGCTTCAGGTACGACGCCGGGGTTTTGCCGGAGAGGGGCGCGGGGGTTCAGGTCTGGTTCGGAGGGGGGTATATGGAAGTGTTTATGAATGATGTAACTAATATGCTGCCAACAACAGCTATTTTAGATTCAGAGCTATCTTCCACCTATCTACCCTTTCTACGAATAACACTGTCTTTTATGCCCAGTGATATCATCTGTTATGCCGGGTAGCGCGTTACATCTTCTTTCTATAGTGCTGTTCTGCACCCACCCCGCCCGACCATTCGGGAAAATTTTATTATGACCTGCATAGCCAAATGTGATTTAAGGTCAGCGTATTTATTTTATTACCTTCAAACTCGCTTTTATTTGCTAGCAGCATGGCCAGTTAATCGATGCGCTCGTCTCAAAAAGCTACTCATGCATATAATGTAAAAGGATAATTTATGGAAAATTCAGCTTTCAAAAGAGGAGCTCGTGCAGCTGGATTTTGGCTCAAAATATCCAAAAGCGCGAAGGTAGCTAATAGTACTTGTGTAGCCTGGGCCATAAGGCATGGATTACCCGCGTTCGTAGGGCGATTGCCGGTTCCAGTCACTAGTTTTGCAATTCTAGCTGTCGCATTACTGTGTGGATTTTTCATTGGAACCTTTTTGCTTCTTGGAGCAATTTTCCTTTATATGCTCAGTAACCTGGCAGTCACCAGTGTTTTGGATCGTGATGTAACAGAAGAACAAAGTGGTCATCACTATCGAGATGGTAATGATGGTTGTGGTATGTATAGCGTGCCACAAAACATTACTGTCACCTCGGCAAGAGTTGATCGCGATGAGGAGGATGTTTAGTAGGGGAATATTCCCCTACTAACATACAGAATCACAGCCTCGCTGCTTTCTTCGCGGTTTCTACAGCACTACTTCCTGCTTGTTGGACTTGGGACGTTCCGCTTTTAAATGCCCCATCTAGAGTCCCGCCTATACGTACTCCAGCCCAAGTGAGTGCCCCCATCCATACTGCCGGAAGCACAAGGAACATTGTCGCCATGACAAAATTCATGATCAGATCATCCGAACTGTTCTGGAAGCCAGCCATGTTAAAGCTGCTGTGCGTATAAGAGCTGTAAAGCGCGGTCAACAGCCAGCTGTCCAGCCAGCGCGCCAGTTCCCACCAGAACGTCAGGAAGTTCAGCGCGAACAAGACAAACGTGAGCTTAATAACCGTTTTAATTTCGTAGGCGGAAAACGCCAGGATAAGCGGCAAAATTACCACTATAGCCATCAGCAGAACGGCCTTAACCATAGGTAACGCCTGACGCATGGCATCAAATGCCGGAAACGCTGCCAGGCTGCCTAATGCGGCGCCGCCAATTGCGGCAACCCGGGCGACCGAGTTATCAAGCGTGAAATCTGCATTTCCTCCGTAGCCGGCGTACACATGACCTCCTTGCGATACAGTCAGACTCTCCGGACTGACCAGCCGGCGGATAATAGCCTCCTTATAGTCAGCATTATTACCGCCGATAATGGACACTGCAGCAGATAAACTTGTCCATAATCCCGGGTCGACCTGATCGACGACTCGTGCCTGCAACCCCGTATCTGCTTTACTCCACCACTCACTGCAGGTCGGATATCGCCGTTCATCATCGCCTGATATGCCTTTACTGCTGTCATAAGGCAAAGGTGCGAGTCTTGGCGCTGCCGCGGCCACCGTGTGAACAGCGGTAGCGTTTGTTGATAGCGGTGAATAGTTGAGCGAGCTTTGCGGGAATCGGCAGTTGAACTGATTCACTCATGCTTTTGGCTCAACCGGGAGAAGCTGAATAGTTGTCGGCTTGGTTGCCATGCTGCCATCAGATGATTTGTGGTCGATTTCCTGGCTGACTTTGTCGCCGTACTTTTTCGGTTTCATCCGAGCCAGCGCCCATTTGCGAGTGTCGATGCGCAGGCGGGCCTTACCTACCGCGGTGGCCTCTTCTGCAACGCTGTCGGCTATGTCGAAAATCTCCTCGAAAATGGCGTCGGCGCGGGTCTCGGTAGCTTTCGCATATTGGTCTCGAAATTCTTCGTGTTGAGCCAGCCAGCGGAAGACGGTCGCCTTGCCGGGCATGCCGGGGAGCTCACAAACTTTGCGCAGGCTTTCACCATCGGCAAGCAGTGAACAGATGTCAGCAGCCACCTCTGGTAGGTAATCAGAAGGGCGGCCAGATTTTGATTTGGTCGCCATAAAATTAACCTTAAAATTAGACTTTCATGCGTGAGGCAAACATATGACCCCGACAACAATCAACGCAATTGCAATCATCTTTGGTCTGGCCGGTTCGTTACTGATGTTTTTGAACGGGCATGTGCTCAAGCCTTACCCCGGAGGCATGTTTGCTCCGGATAACTATGAAGAAATTGTCGCGCAGATAGCCAAAGATAATAAACACATCGTCAGAATGCAGCGATTAGGCATGATGTGCCTGTCCATCAGTTTTGTACTTCAGGGTTTAGCGCTATACGCCTCTTCATAAATTGCTCGGCTCTGGCACATACTCTATCTTCAGCACGTCGTCAGGTGCCAGATATACCCACGCGCCATCTTCCTGAGCTATACCGATGAAGCCGTTTACGACTTCAGGCTGTGACCGGTTCATCAGGCCAACATGCGTTTCGCCAGATTTGGTGGTCACGGTGATGCGATAGGTGTCTGACATACTGGCTCCAATAAATAACCGCCCGGAGGCGGTTATCAGATGTCTTTGGCAGGATTAAGGAAGTCTTTATCATCATTGAATGGGTTTTTAATATTGCCCTCATACTCATCATCTTCCTCTTCATCATCCTGATAAGCTGGGCTTTCAGCATCATCAGGTAATGGCTCTACATAATCTGGATCAGGACGTTCTGACATATCTGCCTCCACCTTTTCCACGGGACAACTTAATTGTAGATAGAGAAAAATTAAGGCGACCATCCTTTACCAGTTATGTGAGTTAAGCGTAAAAAATCATCCCTTTTGATACTGACGATGTTCATAATAAGAGATAGCCTTGCCGTTTTCATTCATCACGTAAGCACCCTCGCCTTCTTTCAGGAAGAGGTTACTATCCATGCCAGATACAGCGATACTTTGCTGTAGTGGGTTGAACCCTACACTACTTCAATCTCTCCGTTGCGGTTTTCCGTTTATGGCATGGCCAGCACAGCGCCTGGAGATTATTGTCTTCATCCGTACCGCTATGTGCTTTCGGGGTGATGTGGTCAACCATTGATGCCGGGATCGGCTTCCCGTTCCTCTGGCACCCCTGGCAGATGTGGCGATCACGCTTTAAAATGCGCGCGTATTACATCCTACTTGCTTCCGTAGCCGCGCTGATGCCTGTTCTGGCCTCGCTGATGTGCCATCCTTCGTTGCGATGGTCATCGCAATAGGCTGAACGGTCAGTCGTCGTCTCACCGTATCCGAGCTTTCGGCATGCGCGAGGAATTGCTGATGGCATACCGGCTCCAATAAAAAACCGCCCGGAGGCGGTTAGATTACTCTTTTATACTTTTTGGGGTTATCAAAGCACTGAGGACATGGGTTAGCACCAGGTTGCCACATTCGGGATACTTTTACTGCGTCCCGCTCATGATAAAACGTCCCTAAGAATTGTCGGCGTCCTCTCAAGGGAAGCGAAACGCACTCTTCGGAATAAACATGAATCTTTGTTTTATGCTCGTTTAGTTGCTCAATGTGGCTTTGTTGAATAAATCGAACTTTTGCTGAGCTGAAGGATCAGGTCACGCATCTTCCCGACAACGCAGACCGTTCCGTGGCAAAGCAAAAGTTCAAAATCACCGGCTGGCCCACCTACAACAAAGCCCTCATCAACCGTGGCTCCATAACTTTCTGGCTGGACGATGAAGCGATTCAGTCCTGGTATGAGTCGGCAACGCCTTCATCACGAGGAAGACCTCAGCGCTATTCTGATCTCGCCATCACCACCGTCTGGTCATTAAACGCGTATTCGGGCTGACCCTGCGGGCAGCACAGGGTTTTATTGATTCCATTTTTACACTGATGAATGTTCCGTTGCGCTGCCCGGAGTACACCCGTGTCAGTAAGCGGGCAAAGTCGGTTAATGTCAGTTTCAAAACGTTCACCCGGGGTGAAATCGCGCATCTGGTGATTGACTCCACCGGGCTGAAGGTCTTTGGTGAAGGCGAACGGAAAG
>NZ_JPQA01000016.1:0-27696 GCF_000738765.1 Pantoea sp. NGS-ED-1003 | reverse complement strand
TTTTAAGCCCGAAGGCTTTGATATCTGCTCCCGAGTGCCCACACAGATTGTCTGATAAATTGTTAAAGAGCGGTGCAGTCAGCGGCCGAGCCTGCTGCTGCGAGGTGGCGTATATTACGCTACTCTCTGTGTCAGTCAAGCGTTTATTTTCGCTCTGACCGACGGTGACTTTCATCACCTCAACACCGCATTCCGTAAGCCGTTGTGCCGTGTCGATGGAGGCGCATTATAGGGAGTCGTTCAGAGAGCGCAACAGCTAAATTGCAGAAAAATGACCGTTCGCTGCATTCCACAGCAAAAGCCCGCCTTATACGTGATTACCCACAAAGTTATCCACAATGCATTTCAAAACGAATTTTTGCGAGCAGCACGCAAACGTTTTCGCTACAATGCCCCGCGACGTCACGGATGCCCCTTTTCGGGGCGTTACCTGAAGTTTCGCCTCTTTTTATTCATAAGAAGATCGCTAAGCTTGATGTAACGCTCTTATTTACGCGAAACAAAGCCAAGGGATAAAACCACCATGCAACAACGTCGTCCTGTACGCCGCGCTCTGCTGAGTGTCTCAGACAAAGCAGGTATCCTCGAATTTGCTCAGGCGCTCTCCAGCCGCGGCGTCGAACTCCTCTCTACAGGCGGAACCGCTCGCCTGCTGGCCGATGCGGGTCTCGCTGTTACCGAAGTGTCTGACTACACCGGCTTCCCGGAAATGATGGATGGACGCGTCAAAACGCTGCACCCGAAAGTGCACGGCGGCATTCTGGGCCGTCGCGGCCAGGATGACGCCATTATGGCGCAGCACGCTATCGAACCTATCGACATGGTGGTGGTTAACCTCTATCCCTTCGCGCAGACCGTTGCGCGCGAAGGCTGCACGCTGGAAGATGCGGTCGAGAATATCGATATCGGCGGCCCGACCATGGTGCGTTCAGCGGCCAAGAACCATAAGGACGTGGCGATTGTGGTCAAGAGCAGCGACTACGACGCCATACTGGCCGAGCTGGACGCCAACGAAAACTCGTTGACGCTGGAAACCCGTTTTGACCTTGCGATTAAAGCGTTTGAGCATACCGCGGCCTATGACAGCATGATCGCCAACTACTTTGGCTCGCTGGTTCCTGCCTATCATGGCGAGCGCAATCAACCCGCTGGCCGTTTCCCGCGCACGCTCAATCTGAACTTCATTAAGAAGCAGGATATGCGCTACGGCGAAAACAGCCATCAGGACGCCGCCTTCTATATAGAAGAGAACGTGCAGGAAGCTTCGGTAGCGACCGCGCAGCAGGTTCAGGGCAAAGCGCTCTCCTACAACAATATTGCCGATACCGACGCGGCGCTGGAGTGCGTGAAGGCGTTCAGCGAAGCAGCGTGCGTTATCGTTAAGCATGCCAACCCCTGCGGCGTCGCCGCTGGCGCATCAATTCTTGAGGCTTACGAACGCGCGTATCAGACCGACCCGACCTCGGCCTTCGGCGGCATTATCGCTTTTAACCGCGAGCTGGACGAAGCGACCGCGCAGGCGATTATCAGCCGTCAGTTTGTCGAAGTGATCATCGCCCCTTCCGCCAGCGAAGCGGCGCTGAAAGTCACGGCGGCCAAGCAGAACGTTCGCGTGCTGATCTGCGGCCAGTGGCAGGAACGCGTCGCCGGACTCGATTTCAAACGCGTTACCGGCGGCCTGCTGGTACAGGATCGCGACCTGGGCATGGTGGAAGCGAGCCAGCTGCGCGTGGTCAGCAAGCGTCAGCCGAGCGAGCAGGAGCTGCGCGACGCGCTCTTCTGCTGGAAGGTCGCGAAGTTCGTGAAATCCAACGCCATCGTTTATGCGCGCGACAATATGACCATCGGCATCGGCGCCGGCCAGATGAGCCGCGTCTACTCCGCTAAAATTGCCGGCATTAAGGCTGCGGACGAAGGGCTGGAGGTAAAAGGCTCGGCGATGGCTTCCGATGCGTTCTTCCCATTCCGCGACGGTATCGATGCCGCGGCCGCTGTCGGCGTTACCTGCGTTATCCAGCCGGGCGGCTCTATTCGCGACGAAGAGGTTATCGCTGCGGCAGACGAGCACGGCATCGCCATGATCTTCACTGACATGCGCCACTTCCGCCATTAATTATCCGGAGAGCAATATGAAAATTTTAGTGATTGGCAACGGCGGCCGTGAACACGCACTGGCCTGGAAAGCGGCGCAGTCGCCGCTGGCGGAAACGGTATTCGTCGCGCCCGGCAACGCTGGCACCGCGCTGGAGCCCGCGCTGCAAAATGTTGATATTAGCCCAACCGATATCCCTGCCCTGCTGGCGTTCGCCCAGCGCGAAGCGATCGACCTGACTATCGTCGGTCCGGAAGCGCCGCTGGTTATCGGCGTGGTCGACGCCTTCCGCGCGGCGGGTCTGAAAATTTTCGGCCCAACCAAAAACGCCGCGCAGCTGGAAGGCTCTAAAGCCTTTACCAAAGATTTCCTTGCCCGCCACCATATTCCTACCGCGGAGTACCGCAACTTTACAGATGTCGAAGTCGCGCTGGCGTACCTGCGCGAGAAAGGCGCGCCTATCGTCATCAAGGCCGACGGCCTGGCAGCCGGTAAAGGCGTAATCGTCGCGATGACGCTGGAAGAAGCGGAAGCAGCGGTTAAAGATATGCTGGCTGGCAACGCTTTCGGCGACGCAGGCCACCGCATCGTGATTGAAGAGTTTCTCGACGGCGAAGAAGCCAGCTTTATCGTCATGGTTGATGGCGAACATGTGCTGCCGATGGCCACCAGCCAGGATCACAAGCGCGTCGGCGATGGCGATACCGGTCCGAACACGGGCGGCATGGGCGCCTATTCCCCCGCGCCGGTGGTTACCGACGAGATCCACCAGCGCGTTATGGATCAGGTGATCTGGCCGACGGTGCGCGGCATGGCGGCGGAAGGCAATGTCTATACCGGCTTCCTGTATGCCGGTCTGATGATCGATCAGTCGGGTCAGCCGAAAGTCATCGAATTCAACTGCCGCTTCGGCGATCCCGAAACCCAGCCGATCATGCTGCGCCTGCAGTCGGATTTGGTTGAGCTCTGCCTGGCGGCCTGCGACGGCGCGCTGGATAAGACGGATTCAAAATGGGATCCGCGCCCGGCGCTCGGCGTCGTGCTGGCGGCGGGCGGCTATCCGGGCGACTACGTCAACGGCGAGCAGATTCACGGCCTGCCGCTGGAGCAGGTTGAAGACGGCAAGGTATTCCATGCCGGTACGCGTCTTGAGAACGATCTGGTGCTGACCAACGGCGGCCGCGTGCTCTGCGTTACCGCGCTGGGTGACGACGTGGCGGCGGCGCAAAAGCGCGCCTATGAGCTGGCTCAGCCTGTCTCATGGAACGGCAGCTTCTGCCGCCGCGATATCGGCTATCGCGCCATTAACCGCAAGTAAGCAAAAAGGGCGCGCCATGCGCCCTTTTCTCTGCCCTAAAAATCCTCTTCTTTCGGCTGCGAATCACAGCTTTCTCCCGGCGCCGCGCGCAGCAGCTGCGTACCTTCAGGCGCCTCCAGCCAGGAGACCAGCAGCGGCGCGGCGCTGCGTCTCTGCTGCTGCGCCAGCGTCTGCAGCGCGTAATCGTCGAAGGATGGCGACTCGCGCCCGCCGTCGCAGAGGGCGATCTGCTTCGCGCCCAGCCACTGGCCCTGCTTCAGCATCACGCGGCCGCTGAGCAGCGCATTGCTCTGCGCCAGCATCCGCTGTGCATCGAACTTATAGAGCTCTATCGTATCCGGATCGACCGCTTCGCGTCGCCCGGCCAGCTGCCGCTGCATAAAGCTCAGGCTGCCGTCCTGATCGAAACGCAGGGTGACATCGTCTGGCTGCTTGCCGCTGACGTGGCGCGCTACGCTGACCAGCTTCTCCTCTTGCCACACATAGTCGGTGGTTTCCGCCGCGTCGCCGTTAAAAGGCGTATAGAGGGTGCGCAAATGAATCGTAAGGTGGCTGTTTTTGCGCCAGATGCGCACCGCGCCGCGATCGGCAAGATAGCCGCTGGCGCTAAAAGGAGGCGTGTCGGGCGTAGAACCGCACCCGGAAAGCAGAAGCAGAGCAAGCAGGGCAAAACAGGAGGGCGAACGCAGGTTCGGCATAGCTGGCCCCTAATACAAAAGGGGCGAATTCGCCCCTTCTTTTAAAATTCTGACCGCAGTGCGACGTCTTATTTAACAGAGTCTTTCAGCGCTTTACCAGACACGAATGCCGGTACGTTTGCCGCAGCGATTTTGATCTCTTTGCCAGTTTGCGGGTTGCGACCGGTACGCTCAGCGCGGTGGTTCACTTTAAAAGTGCCAAAACCAACCAGTTGTACAGCATCACCTTCTTTCAGAGACTCAGTGATCGCAGCCAGAGTTGATTCCAGAGCCGCTTTAGCCTGGGTTTTCGACAGGTCCGCTTTTTCCGCGATCACATCAATCAGTTGAGTCTTGTTCATAAGTTATCCTTAAAGTGTATTTATCGCTTGCTAAGCAACGAGTGCGAGGGAAAAGCCATATTCTGGCACTCTTCAGCCTGCACGCACCGATAGCCACAATTTTCAGCCCCCCAAATGTAGACCAGAGAGGGGGCCGATGTGAAGCCTCCAGGCGCGCTAATTCGGGCCTGAAGTCACGTTTTCCCGCCTTACTGCTGAAAATTTATACCGATGTTGCTGATTCCCGCCTCCCGCAGGTCCAAACGCAAACCTTTGATCAATTCAAGGTCTCGTTCTTCGCAGTCGGCAAGCAGGCGGAAAATCTCCCATTGCATGTCCCACTCGTCGATAACGGCCGGGTTTTCGCGCAGCTCTTCGTCGCTCATTTCGCGTCCGGCCTGGGTCATTTCCAGCATCGCAACGGTGGTGATCGACGTCTTGCTGACTTCAATCGCATGCTCCAGCGTTTCGCCGCTCAGCATCGCGTGCAGCACTTCGCTTAACGCCACGCAGGCGTCGATAGCGGGATAAACGCCATACACCTCGAAGGCATCGCCGTCGGGAATGGCGGCCTCAAGCTTTTCCAGCTGGCTGTCAAAATTGATTTTGGCGTCTTTGACCGTCAGGCTTTCCCAGATGAGATCGAGAAGGCGGCGATAAAGCGCCGGATCGGCGAATGCCGTCTGCTGGCAGAATGCCCAGTAATTGGGGAACATACGCTCGCACAGGCAAGCCATAAACGTCAGATGCTGCCAGCTTTCCAGCTTAGCCAGACGCAGGTGAACGGGGTTTTGTAACATGAACAGGGCTCTTCATCGTTTAGCTGGCGGCAGTGTACCGCAAAAGCGCCGCGCGCACAGCGTTAAAGCGCGCTTTGCCAGCGCTGAAAGGCGGTGCGGTTGGAGGCGACGGCGTCGGCCCAGCGCGTAGGCTCCGGCAGGCGATAGCCGCCCATGCAGTTTTCCACCCAGTGCAGCGCGCTATCCAGGCTGACGCGGTGTCCGGTCGCCACGAAAAGCGGGTTGCAGCGCGCTTTGCTGCGCCATACCCAGCCGATCTGCTCGTCTTTGTCTATCAGCGGCTGGCGCGATCCCGGCTCGGCGCCCAGATCGGCAAAGCGACCGCACAGGCGCTTTTTCGCCACGCCGATCGTCGGCACGTCAACCATTAAGCCAAAGTGCGAGGCGACGCCGAGACGACGCGGGTGCGAAATGCCGTGTCCGTCGACGAAAAGAAGATCCGGTTTGCGCTCAAGCATTTCCCATGCCGCCAGCAGCGCAGGATATTCGCGAAAAGAGAGGAAGCCGGGAATATAAGGCATGGTGGTGGCGATGCGCGCGATGCGATGCTCCACCAGCTTCAGGGAAGGATATTCGAGGATCACCAGGGCGGCGCGCGTCACGGCCCCTTCCTGCTCGAATCCGACGTCGGCGCCGCCGATAAAACGCGGCGGCAAAACGTCGAAATCATCCTGCCGCACCACCTCTGCAGCGCGCTGAATCTGCTCCGCGCGCAGTGCAGCAATGTCCATACTTACTCCTGATGATATTGGCCTGAGAGACGGTGCACCGCCTCAACGAACACGCCCGCATGCTCTGGCGGCACATCCTGATGGATACCATGTCCCAGGTTGAAGACGTGACCGCTGCCCGCGCCGAAGCCGTCGAGAATGCCCGCGACTTCCTGCTCGATACGCGCAGCTGGCGCATAAAGCATAGACGGATCCATGTTGCCCTGCAGCGCGACTTTGTCGCCGACGCGACGACGCGCTTCGCCGATGTCGGTGGTCCAGTCGAGACCGAGCGCGTCGCAGCCGGTGGCGGCCATCGCTTCCAGCCACTGTCCGCCGCCTTTGGTAAAGAGCGTAATCGGCACGCGGCGCCCTTCATTCTCATGCAGCACGCTGTCGACGATTTTATGCATGTAGTAGAGCGAGAACTCCAGGTAATCGCGGCCGGTCAGCACGCCGCCCCAGGTGTCGAACACCATTACCGACTGCGCGCCCGCGCGGATCTGCGCGTTGAGATAAAGAATGACGCTGTCCGCCAGCTTGTCGAGCATCGCATGCAGCGTTGCCGGATCGGCGTACATCATCTTTTTGATTTTCGTGAAGGCTTTGCTGCTGCCGCCCTCTACCATGTAGGTCGCCAGCGTCCAGGGACTGCCGGAGAATCCGATCAGCGGCACTTCGCCGTTGAGGTTTTTGCGAATGGTGCGTACCGCATTCATCACATAGCCGAGTTCCTGCTCGGGATCGGGCACCGGCAGTTTATCGACATCGGCGCGACAGGTAACCGGATTAGAGAAACGCGGGCCTTCGCCGGTTTCGAAGTAGAGTCCCAGCCCCATCGCGTCGGGGATCGTCAGGATATCGCTGAAGAGGATCGCCGCATCAAGCGGATAGCGGCGCAGCGGCTGCAGGGTGACTTCACACGCCAGTTCGGCGTTTTTGCACAGCGACATAAAATCACCGGCTACGGCGCGCGTCGCTTTGTACTCCGGCAAATAACGCCCGGCTTGTCGCATCATCCATACCGGCGTGATATCGACCGGTTGACGTAACAGGGCGCGCAGATAACGATCGTTCTTCAGTTCACTCATTTCATGACTCTCTCAATTTCAGGCGCGTAGTGTAACACTTCTTACGCCTCGCCGCGGCAGATGGCGACGGTATCTTCGATTAGCCGGCGCGCCACGGTGCCCGGCGGCGGCAGCTGCGGCAGCGCGTCGTAGCGGTACCAGCCGGCGTCCAGCAGCTCTTTGTTATCGATTTGCAGATCGCCACCGTCATACTCCGCCATAAAGGCCATCATCAGCGAATGCGGGAAGGGCCAGGGCTGCGACGTGACGTAGCGTAAGTTTTTGACGCGGACGTTGCTCTCTTCCATCACCTCGCGCGCGACCGCCTGCTCCAGCGTCTCGCCCACCTCGACAAAGCCCGCCAGCACGGTATAGATGCTGTTGCGATGACGCGCATGGTTGGCCAGCAATATCTCGTCGCCGCGTCGGATAGCGACGATAATGCAGGG
This sequence comes from Pantoea sp. NGS-ED-1003, assembly GCF_000738765.1. Classification (NCBI taxonomy): domain Bacteria; kingdom Pseudomonadati; phylum Pseudomonadota; class Gammaproteobacteria; order Enterobacterales; family Erwiniaceae; genus Pantoea; species Pantoea sp. NGS-ED-1003. Next base: position 20,239 of record NZ_JPQA01000016.1, on the reverse strand, counting down.
CGCGATTTGCGGATAGTAGCGTTCGCGGCAGTGTCCGCAGAGGCAGGCATTTTCATGCTTGCTCAGATGCATTTCGTGGCCGCAGTAGCCGCAGAAGCGATGCGAGCGGTAAAACTCTGCCAGCTGCACGGCGCGCCCGGCAAGCTGAAACAGCCCTGGCTCTTCATCGATCAGCTGACGCACCGAGAACATGTCGCGATCGCGGCTCTCACACACCAGCCATACCGTTTCGCCCTGCCACTCGCCGACCGCCTGCGCCTTGCTGCCTGCCAGCTTAAACGCAGCGGCGCTGCCGTGCGGCAGATCGCCTTGCGGCAACCAAAGTTTCTGTTCATGGCTGACAATCCACCATCCAGCGTCTACGCTTGAGATCTCATGTTGCATCTAATCGTCATCCTTAGCGTCTTATCGATACGCTGAAGTCCTGATGTTAAGTGTGTAGACAAACAACTATACCCTAAATCGTCCAGCTTGCAGGCGGCGCCAGGCCAGCCGCAGCGTGACGGGAAGGGAACCTTCTTTACATGGAGTCAGATATGCTTAACCAGTTAAACGTCCTGACCGAGCGCGTAGGTGGCAGCAACGAACTGGTAGACACGTGGCTGGACGCCCGTCGCCAGCTTCTTGTTTCTTATTACCACCTGGTTGGGCTAAAGCCTAACAAAGAGGCGCTCACGACGTTAGACGAGCAGGCCCTCGACAATTTTTGTCACGGCCTGGTCGATTACCTTTCCGCCGGTCACTTCAGCATTTACGAGCGCATCATCAACGAGATGGAAGGCGACAGCCCGATGATTGCCGCTGCGCAGGTCTATCCGCCGCTGGAAGCCAACACCGAGCGCCTGATGCAGCTCTATGATGGCCATCTGCAGCAGTCGATTGACGACGATAACTGCGTCGATTTTCAGCTGGCGCTGTCGGAAGTCGGCGAAGTGCTGGAAGCGCGCTTTACCCTGGAAGATAAGCTGATCCAGCTTGCGTGGGACAACAGTCTGGTGCGTGCGCCGGTGGCCAACGACAGCACGCAGCTGTCGCGTCCGGCTTAAGGTTAGCCAATTGTAAATCGCTTGTTATTCTGAAGCGGCCCTTCTATGCTGAACGGGTTTTCGACGTTATCGTCGAAAACCCGTTTTGTTTTTGTGCAAAATGCACTGGCGTTTTAAGCGTAGCGTGCGCAGCCAGTTCACGCTCGGACAGCGCGCAGGGACGGGAGCATACTGAAGTATGTGACCGTCACGAGCACTGCCCAGGCGCGAAATGGCAAGCTAAGTAGCTTAAAACGTAAAACGAAATCTTGTCGGAGTGCCCCCTGGGCTGAGACCGTTAATTCGGGATCCGCGGAACCTGATCAGGTTAGAACCTGCGAAGGGAACAAGAGTAAACATCATCAGTACGCTGGCGATCCTGCCTGCCGTTTCTGTTACTCCTTCCGAACTCCGGACAAGCAACGTTCCCCCTCAACAGGAAAATTGCTATGTCTATGACCAAAACCAACCGACGTGAACAGCGCGCTCAGGCGCAGGCTTTTATTGAAGCGCTTCAGAGCGGCGTCGCCTTTCCCAACTCGAAACGTATCTGGATCCAGGGCAGCCGCGCCGATATTCGCGTGCCGATGCGCGAGATCCAGCTCAGCCCAACGCTGCTCGGCGGCGATAAAGATCGTCCGCGCTATGAAGGGAATGAGGCGGTGCCGGTCTACGATACTGCCGGTCCCTACGGCGACCCCGATGCCGTTATCGACGTACAGCGTGGGCTGGCAAAGCTGCGCGCCGACTGGATTGCCACACGCGACGATAGTGAGGTTCTGACGCACACCAGCTCGCGCTATACGCAGCAGCGTCTGGCCGACGACGGGCTCGATCATCTGCGTTTCGAGCGGCTGCCGCAGCCGCGACGCGCAAAAGCGGGGCGGCGCGTTACCCAGCTTCACTATGCCCGTCAGGGCGTCGTCACGCCGGAGATGGAGTTTATCGCGCTGCGCGAGAATATGGGCCGCGAACGCATTCGCAGCGAAGTGCTGCGTCAGCAGCATGCCGGCCACGGCTTCGGCGCGCAGCTGCCGGAAAACATCACCCCTGAGTTCGTGCGCCAGGAAGTGGCCGCCGGACGCGCCATTATTCCCGCGAATATCAACCATCCCGAATCGGAGCCGATGATCATCGGCCGCAACTTTCTGGTCAAGGTCAACGCCAACATCGGCAACTCGGCGGTCACCTCCTCTATCGAAGAAGAGGTGGAGAAACTGGTCTGGTCGACGCGCTGGGGCGCCGATACTGTGATGGATCTCTCCACCGGGCGCTATATTCATGAAACGCGCGAGTGGATCCTGCGCAACAGCCCGGTGCCCATCGGCACCGTACCCATCTATCAGGCGCTGGAAAAGGTCAACGGCGTTGCGGAAAATCTCGACTGGGAAGTGTTTCGCGACACGCTGCTGGAGCAGGCGGAGCAAGGCGTCGATTACTTCACTATCCACGCCGGCGTGCTGCTGCGCTATGTGCCGATGACGGCGAAACGCCTGACCGGCATCGTATCGCGCGGCGGGTCGATTATGGCGAAATGGTGTCTGTCGCATCACCGCGAAAGTTTTCTCTATACGCACTTTCGCGAAATTTGCGAAATCTGCGCCGCCTACGACGTTTCGCTGTCGCTTGGCGACGGCCTGCGTCCCGGCTCAATTCAGGACGCCAACGACGAGGCGCAGTTCGCCGAGCTGCGCACGCTGGGCGAGCTGACGAAGATCGCCTGGGAGTATGACGTGCAGGTGATGATCGAAGGTCCCGGCCATATTCCTATGCAGATGATCCGCCGTAATATGACCGAGCAGCTGGAGCACTGTCACGAAGCGCCGTTCTATACGCTCGGTCCGCTAACCACTGATATCGCGCCCGGCTACGATCACTTCACCTCCGGCATCGGCGCCGCGATGATCGGCTGGTTCGGCTGCGCCATGCTCTGCTACGTTACGCCCAAAGAGCATCTCGGCCTGCCAAATAAAGAGGACGTTAAGCAGGGGCTCATTACCTATAAGATCGCCGCCCACGCGGCGGATCTGGCGAAGGGGCATCCCGGCGCGCAGATCCGCGATAACGCCATGTCCAAAGCGCGCTTTGAATTCCGCTGGGAGGATCAGTTCAATCTGGCGCTCGATCCTCATACCGCGCGCGCCTATCACGACGAAACCCTGCCCCAGGAATCGGGTAAAGTGGCACACTTCTGCTCGATGTGCGGCCCCAAATTCTGCTCGATGAAAATCAGCCAGGAAGTGCGCGACTATGCAGCCAGCCAGGCCGAGGCGCAGCCGATCGCCATCGGTATGCAGCAGATGTCTGAAACCTTTCGCCGCCGCGGCGCCGAGCTTTACCACTCAGCCGATGCGCTGAACGAGGAGAAACGATGAACGCCCCTTTCCCTGCTACCGCCTCGCGCTTAGGGCTCTATCCGGTCGTCGACAGCGTGGAGTGGATTGCGCGACTGCTGGAGGTCGGCGTGCGCACTATCCAGCTGCGTATTAAAGATTGGGAGGATGAAGCGGTAGAGCCTGCGGTTATCGAGTCGATCGCGCTCGGCAAGCGTTACAACGCCCGTCTGTTTATCAACGACTACTGGCGGCTGGCAGTTAAGCACCGCGCCTACGGCGTGCATCTGGGTCAGGAGGATCTGGATGTCGCGAACCTGAATGCCATTCGTGAGGCGGGCCTGCGACTGGGCGTGTCGACGCACGACGACCACGAGCTGGATCGCGCGCTGGCGATACGCCCTTCCTATATCGCGCTGGGACATATTTTCCCTACCGAGACCAAGGCGATGCCCTCCGCGCCGCAGGGGCTGACCGAGCTTCAGCGGCATATCTCGCGGCTTAAGGGCGTCTCAACTGTGGCGATTGGCGGCATCAGCCTGGCGCGCGCGCCGGCGGTGCTGGCGACCGGCGTCGGCAGCATCGCCGTCGTCAGTGCCATTACCCAGGCGCCGGACTGGCGCGCCGCGACCCAGGCGTTGCTGGCGCTGGCGGAACCGCCGGAAGCGTAACGCGGGACGCGCCGCGCAAAAAAAGACAACATCCTGCAACAGCGGTAAAAAGTGTGGAAAACGGCGCGCAGCGACAGGCTTTCTCGCTCGCGCCGTTATTCTGCTGCGCTACAGTGGCTTTCGCCGGGTCTGTTGCCCGGCCAGGGCCAGAACCTCCCCTTCACCTCTCTGGCCCTGCCTCAACTATTTAGCCAGGAGGGTATCATGCTGCAGAGAGTGTGGAGAGTGTTCGCCCGCGCAGGCGGCTATCGCGCGCTCGACCGCCTGACCGACTTTTGCCAGCGCCTGTTCCACACGGTCGTCCGGTGTTACCGCGAAGCTCAGTCGCAGGCAGTTGCGATATTTTCCCGACGCAGAAAAAAGCGAGCCGACCGCAATCTGAATATGCGAATCGCGCAGTTCGCGATTAAGCCGCACGGCGTCAAACGCTTCCGGCAGTTCAACCCACATCATAAAGCCGCCCTGCGGACGCGAGACGCAGATGCCACAGGGAAAATAGTGGCGTACCCAGCAGCTGAAGCAGTCGTAGTTGCGCTGATAAAGCTGACGCATGCGACGCAGATGCGGCTGATAGTAGCCCTGGCGAATAAACTCCGCCATCGCATGCTGCGCCAGCGTGTTGCTGGAACCGGTGGCGATATATTTCATATGCAGCACGCGATCGCGATAGCGTCCCGGCGCAACCCAACCGATGCGCAGGCCAGGCGCTACCGTTTTCGAGAAAGAGCTGCACAGCAGCACCCGGCCGTCCAGATCGAACGATTTCAACGTGGCGGGCCGCGGATACTCCCAGGCCAGCTCGCCGTAAACGTCGTCTTCAATCACCGCTACGTCAAAACGCTGCGCCAGCGTCAGCAGCGCGCGCTTACGCGCCTCCGGCATAATAAAACCCAGCGGATTGTTGCAGTTAGGCACCACCATTACCGCTTTGATTGGCCACTGCTCAAACGCCAGCTCCAGCGCCTCCAGACTGATGCCGGTGACCGAATCGGTAGGGATCTCAATGGCGCGAATGCCGAAGCCGCGCAGGGTCTGCATAATGCCGTGAAACGACGGCGACTCTACCGCGATGATATCGCCCGGCTCGCATACCGCGCGGATCGAAACCGACAGCGCCTCATGACAGCCGGTGGTAACGACGATATCGTCAACCGACAGCTGGCAGCCGCTATCGATCGCCAGCCGCGCCACCTGCTCGCGCAAGCCGGTTACGCCATACAGATTGTCGTAGCTGAGAAGCTGCGTTTCCTGCCGCTGCGCCTGTCGGCTGAGAATTTTCCACAGTGGTTTCAGGGTCGGCTGGGTGAGGTTGGGCATGCCGCTACCCAGCTGCAGCATATCGCCTTCCTGACGACTCTCGAGCAGATCCAGCACCGACTCCCACTGAGTGATCTCTACCGGGCGCTGCACCGGACGCGTCAGCGCCGGCACCGGCGGCGCGGCCTTACGCGTTGCGACGAAATAGCCGGAACGCGGCTGCGGCGTAATCAGCTGCTTCTCCTCCAGCACGTGGTACGCCTGCTGCACGGTGCTAATGCTGACGCCATGTTCAAGGCTCAGCGTGCGCACTGACGGCAGCTTCTCACCGCTGCGGTAAAGCCCCTGTTCAATGCGCTGCGCCAGGTGCATCGCCAGCTGTTGATAACGCGTCATGTTCGGCTCCCGTCAGCCTGAGAAGTTAAAAAACAGTACAGACAGGCTTATTTTTTACCATTCAGACGCCGCTTACGGCAATCTGTATGTTAAATAAAATCGAATTTTGCGTCTGTATCCTTTACGCCCTCAGGCAGAAACTATTCCTCAGTTCACCTGATGAGGAAAGCAAAATGGGATACGAAGAAAACTGTGCGGCAAAACCTTTTTCAGTTACGCCCTGGTCTTTGCTACGCGCTATCGCGCGCAGCCTGAGGACGCTCCACCAGCGGCGTAAGACGCGGCTGATCCTGCTGCAGCTCAGCGATGCGCAGCTCAAAGATATCGGCCTGACGCGCGGCGATATTGAAAGCGAGAGACGCTAGCGTGCTGAAGGACCACGCAGCGCGCCTCGTTCTCTTTTTACCCTGGCGGGCAGAGAGCTCCTGTCCGCCAGCAAGCAGCGCCTTTACGCGCGCTAGCTACACCAAAGATTCATAGGGCAGGAAAAGTCTGGTTAAAAAATCGATAACCGTCTGCGTTCGTCGAGGCGTTAATCGCCGTTCCAGACGCAGCACCCACATATTCACTCTCTTCGTCCGCCACTCTTTTAGTATCTCAACCACTTCGCCGCTGGCGAAATCGGATGCGCCCAGCCAGGCAGGCGCCCAGCCAATGCCGCACCCGGCACGAATCATCTGCCACGCCGCCTGACCGTCGTCGAACAGATAGCGCGAGGCGGGTTCCCAGCGCACCGCTCTGTCGTCCTCAGGCGAACGAAAGCGCCAGGCGTCCGCCCGTCCTTTATTAAGATTCCAGAAGCCTATCTGACTATGCGCGCTGAGTTCGAAAGGCGTAGCAGGCTCGCCGTGCTGCGCCAGATAGCCGGGCGTTGCGCAGGCGACCCAGGGAAAGCTAAAAAGCTTGCGGGCGGAATGACCCGGCCAGGCTTCCAGCGGGCCGGAACGGATCACGAAATCAAAGCCGCCGCTCGCTAAATCCACCATCGCGTCGCTGAAATGCATTTCCAGCGAGATCTCAGGGTGCGCGGCAAGGAAGGCCGGCAGCGCTGGCATGATACAGGCGCGCCCAAAAGAGGACGGCACGGAGATGCGCACCCGGCCGCTGGCGCCTTCGCCCTCGATGCCGTTCAGCGCGCTTTCAACCTGAGAAACCTCCTCCAGCAGCCCGCGCGCCAGCATCAGCATTCTCTCACCCTCTTCGGTGAGCGACAGCGCGTGCGTGGTGCGGTGCAGCAGGCGCACGCCATGCTGGCTCTCGAACCGGCTTAACGCTTTAGAGACGGCCGAGGTGGTTGTGCCGGCACGGCGCGCGGCTTCGGCAAAGGATCCGGCTTCAACGATACGCGCGAACCAGAGCAGCTGCGTCAGGCTGGATGAAAAGAGCGGTGTTGCCATCTGGTCAATATCTCCTTGCTGCCGGGCAGCCTACAAGCGCGTGGCTACGGCTGATAACGTTGAGCCTCTTAAAGGAGAGCATGATATGAAATTTTTAGTTCTACTCATACCCGCTGTCGGTCGCGATCCAGCAGAGTTCAAGCCTTATGCAGTGGCAGAGATGCAGGCGGTATGGCATGACTATAAGGCTGGCGCGCTGCGGGAGATCTATTTCTCCCCTAGCCCGGTGATTGTTAGCGTTATTTACGAAACTTCCGCCCGTGACGAGCTGGAAACGCTGGTGGCGCGTTTGCCGATGGTCGAAGCCGGTTTGCTCTCTGTACAGATTATTGAAATGGGGCCAATGCACAGCTTCGAGGTGCTGTTTGCGTCTACGGTGGCATGAACTGCACGATGCTCTGTCAGGTTGTTATTCAGGCTTCACCAACCGCAAGCCTGTTCAATGGTTCACCTGAAGTGGCGGCTATCTCTTTTACATGCAAAAAAAAACCCTGCCGAGGCAGGGTTTTTATTACGCGAAGAGCGATTAGTCGTTGTCGCTGCCGCCGAGACCGGCGTTCAGCAGTTCAGCCAGGCTGGCAGAGGCTTCATCCGCAGTAACCTGCGGCGCTACCGGTGCTTCGCCTGCGGCTTTACGACGCATACGATCCTGATGGTAAGCGTAACCGGTACCGGCCGGGATCAGACGACCCACGATCACGTTCTCTTTCAGACCGCGCAGTTCGTCGCGCTTGCCTGCAACAGCGGCTTCGGTCAGGACACGCGTTGTCTCCTGGAACGAGGCTGCCGAGATGAACGATTCGGTTGCCAGTGACGCTTTGGTGATACCCAGCAGATCGCGCATGTAGGTCGCGCCGATTTTGCCATTCGCTTCGAGATCGCGGTTAGAGATCTTGATGCGAGAGACTTCCGCCTGCTCACCTTCCAGGAAGTCGGTGCTTCCCGCGCTCATGATGGTTGCTTTACGCAGCATCTGGCGAACGATGACTTCGATGTGCTTATCGTTAATCTTAACGCCCTGCAGGCGGTAAACTTCCTGCACTTCGTTAGTGATGTAACGGGTCACAGCATGGACGCCACGCAGACGCAGAATGTCGTGCGGAGATTCCGGACCGTCGGAAACCACGTCACCACGTTCTACGCGCTCGCCTTCAAACACGTTGAGCTGACGCCATTTCGGGATCATCTCTTCGTACGGCTCGCTGCCATCAACCGGCGTAATCACCAGACGACGTTTACCTTTGGTCTCTTTACCGAAGGAGATGATGCCGCTGATCTCCGCCAGGATTGCTGGCTCTTTCGGACGACGCGCTTCGAACAGGTCGGCAACGCGCGGCAGACCACCGGTGATATCCTTGGTACCGCCAGATTCCTGAGGCACACGCGCCAGGGTGTCACCAGAGCTGATTTTCTTACCATCTTCCAGCTGCACGATCGCTTTGCCTGGCAGGAAGTACTGAGCCGGCATGTCGGTGCCCGGGATCAGAACGTCTTCGCCCTGCTCGTCGACGATTTTCAGCGCCGGACGCAGGTCTTTACCACCAGCAGTACGCTCTGCGGTATCCAGTACCACCAGCGAAGAGAGGCCGGTCAGTTCGTCAGTCTGACGCGTGATGGTCTGGCCATCAATCATGTCAGTAAAGCGAATGAAGCCGCTTACTTCGGTGATAACCGGCATAGTGTGCGGATCCCAGTTTGCTACGGTTTCGCCCGCTGCAACCTGTTCGCCGTCGCCTTTCGCCATGGTCGCGCCGTAAGGGACTTTATAGCTCTCTTTAGTACGGCCAAACTCATCGATCATTTTCAGTTCGACGTTACGCGAGGTAATAACCAGTTTGCCAGCGGAGTTGGTTACCGACTTGGCGTTGGTCAGTTTGATAGTACCTTTGTTCTTCACCTGAATGCTGGATTCAGCTGCCGCACGCGATGCCGCACCGCCGATGTGGAACGTACGCATGGTCAGCTGTGTACCCGGCTCACCGATGGACTGTGCCGCGATAACACCGATCGCTTCACCTTTGTTGATGATGTGACCACGTGCCAGGTCGCGACCGTAGCAGTGCGCACATACGCCAAAATCGGTTTCACAGCTAACAACGGAGCGAACCTTGATGGTGTCGACAGAGTTCTGTTCAACCACATCACACCAGTGCTCATCCAGCAGCGTATTACGCGGAACCAGGATGTCAGCGGTGCCCGGCTTCAGCACGTCTTCTGCGGTTACACGACCCAGTACGCGCTCGCGCAGCGGCTCTTTAACGTCGCCGCCTTCGATAACCGGCGTCATCATGATGCCTTCGAAGGTGCCGCAGTCGTCTTCGGTCACAACCAGATCCTGCGCAACGTCAACCAGACGACGCGTCAGATAACCAGAGTTCGCGGTTTTCAGTGCGGTATCCGCAAGACCTTTACGCGCACCGTGGGTCGAGATGAAGTACTGGAGTACGTTCAGACCTTCACGGAAGTTCGCGGTAATCGGCGTCTCGATGATGGAGCCGTCCGGCTTCGCCATCAGACCACGCATACCTGCCAACTGACGAATCTGCGCCGCAGAACCACGCGCGCCGGAGTCAGCCATCATAAAGATGCTGTTAAAGGAAACCTGTTTCTCTTCTTCGCCGTCACGGTTAATCACGGTTTCAGTCGAGAGGTTTTCCATCATCGCCTTCGCTACGCGCTCGTTCGCCGCAGCCCAGATATCGATGACCTTGTTGTAACGCTCGCCCGCGGTAACCAGACCAGACTGGAACTGCTCCTGGATCTCAGCCACTTCTGCTTCCGCTTCGGTGATGATTTCCACTTTCTTCTCTGGGATAACCATGTCGTCGATGCCGACAGACGCGCCTGAACGGGCAGCGTAAGCGAAACCGGTGTACATGGTCTGGTCAGCAAAGATAACAGTCGGCTTCAGGCCCAAAATGCGGTAACAGGTGTTCAGCATTTTGGAGATAGCTTTTTTGCCCAGCGCCTGGTTAACGATAGAGAACGGCAGACCTTTCGGCACGATCATCCACAGGATGGCGCGGCCGATGGTGGTGTCGATGATGCTGGTTTTAGCTACCCACTCATCCTGCTCGTTTTTCTCGTGTTCGGTAATACGTACCTTCACGCGAGCGTGCAGCGATGCGAGGCCAGCGCGATAAACACGCTCGGCTTCTTTCGGGCCAGTCAGCACCATGCCTTCGCCTTTGGCGTTAACACAGTCGCGGGTCATGTAGTACAGACCCAGTACAACGTCCTGAGAAGGAACGATGATTGGCTCGCCGTTCGCAGGTGACAGGATGTTGTTGGTAGACATCATCAGCGCACGCGCTTCCAGCTGGGCTTCCAGCGTCAGCGGTACGTGAACTGCCATCTGGTCACCATCGAAGTCGGCGTTATAGGCCGCACACACCAGCGGGTGCAGCTGAATAGCTTTACCTTCGATCAGAACCGGTTCAAACGCCTGGATACCCAGACGGTGCAGCGTCGGCGCACGGTTCAGCAGAACCGGGTGCTCGCGGATAACTTCATCCAGGATATCCCAGACGACCGCTTCTTCGCGCTCAACCATTTTCTTCGCGGCTTTGATGGTGGTGGCCAGGCCACGCAGCTCCAGCTTGCCGTAGATGAACGGTTTGAACAGCTCCAGCGCCATTTTCTTCGGCAGGCCGCACTGATGCAGACGCAGGTATGGACCCACGGTGATAACAGAACGACCGGAGTAGTCAACGCGCTTACCGAGCAGGTTCTGACGGAAACGACCCTGCTTACCTTTGATCATATCGGCCAAAGATTTCAGCGGACGCTTGTTGGAACCGGTGATCGCACGACCGCGACGACCGTTATCCAGCAGGGCGTCGACCGCTTCCTGCAGCATACGTTTTTCGTTGCGTACGATGATGTCCGGCGCAGCCAGATCCAGCAGACGCTTCAGACGGTTGTTACGGTTGATGACGCGACGATAGAGATCGTTCAGATCCGACGTAGCGAAACGACCGCCGTCCAGCGGAACCAGCGGACGTAGATCCGGCGGCAGCACCGGCAGCACGGTCAGGATCATCCACTCCGGCTTGTTGCCGGACTGTACGAACGCTTCCAGCAGCTTGATGCGCTTGGTCAGCTTCTTACGCTTGGTCTCGGAGTTGGTTTCGTTCAGCTCTTCACGCAGCTGCTCGCACTCTTGCTCCAGATCCATATTTTTCAGCAGAGCCTGGATCGCTTCGGCGCCCATTTTCGCGTCGAATTCGTCACCGAACTCTTCCAGCGCGTCAAGGTACTGCTCTTCGGTCAGAATCTGACGTTTTTCGAGGTTGGTCATGCCACCTTCGACAACAACGTATGATTCAAAGTAGAGCACGCGTTCGATATCGCGCAGCGGCATATCCAGCAGCAGGCCGATACGGGACGGCAGCGACTTCAGGAACCAGATGTGCGCGGTCGGAGAAGCCAGTTCGATGTGGCCCATGCGCTCACGGCGCACTTTGGTCTGGGTCACTTCGACGCCGCACTTCTCACAGATCACGCCGCGGTGTTTCAGGCGCTTGTACTTACCGCACAGGCACTCGTAATCTTTTACCGGTCCGAAAATACGGGCGCAGAAAAGACCGTCACGCTCAGGCTTGAAGGTACGGTAGTTGATGGTTTCCGGCTTTTTCACTTCACCGAACGACCAGGAACGGATCATGTCTGGCGAAGCCAGCGCAATTTTGATCGCATCAAACTCTTCGGTCTTAGTTTGCGCTTTCAGAAACTTAAGTAAGTCTTTCACGGATTAGCTCCCGTCGGAGTGGAACTCTCAGGGGCGCGCAGCCGAAACTGCGCGCCCCGTAACCAGTACTTACGAGTGCTTACTCGTCTTCCAGCTCGATGTTGATGCCCAGCGAGCGAATCTCTTTCAACAGTACGTTGAAGGATTCCGGCATGCCCGGTTCCATCTGATGGTTGCCGTCGACGATGTTTTTATACATCTTCGTACGACCATTCACGTCATCAGACTTAACGGTAAGCATTTCCTGCAGGGTGTATGCCGCGCCGTATGCTTCCAGCGCCCACACTTCCATCTCACCGAAGCGCTGACCACCGAACTGTGCTTTACCACCCAGCGGCTGCTGAGTAACCAGGCTGTAAGAGCCGGTTGAACGCGCATGCATCTTGTCATCCACCAGGTGGTTGAGTTTCAGCATGTACATGTAGCCCACAGTGACCGGACGCTCGAACTGCTCGCCGGTACGGCCGTCAAACAGCGTGATCTGGCCGGAAGTCGGCAAATCGCCAAGCTGCAGCAGCTCTTTGATTTCGCTCTCTTTCGCGCCGTCAAACACTGGCGTCGCGATCGGCATACCTTTTTTCAGGTTCTCAGCCAGACGCAACACTTCGTCATCAGAGAAGGTGTTGAGGTCAACGCGCTGACGCACGTCCGCGCCCAGGTCATAGGCGCGCTGGATGAATTCGCGCAGTTTCGCGACTTCTTCCTGACGCTTCAGCATGGCGTTGATCTTGTCGCCGATGCCTTTCGCCGCCATACCCAGATGCGTTTCCAGGATCTGACCGATGTTCATACGTGACGGTACGCCCAGCGGGTTCAGTACGATGTCGACCGGCGTGCCGTTCTCGTCGTAAGGCATATCTTCGATCGGGTTGATCTTGGAGATAACACCTTTGTTACCGTGACGGCCTGCCATCTTGTCGCCCGGCTGAATCTGACGTTTAACGGCCAGATACACTTTGACGATTTTCAGCACGCCCGGCGCGAGGTCATCGCCCTGGGTGATCTTACGACGCTTGGCTTCGAGTTTTTTCTCAAACTCGTGCTTCAGTTCGTCGTACTGCTCAGCCAGCTGCTCCAGCGCGTTCTGCTTCTCTTCGTCGGTCAGGCCCAGCTCCAGCCAGCGCTCGCGCGGCAGCTTGTCGAGCTTGTCGGCTTCTACGCCGCCGGAGATCAGCACCGCCTGGATACGGCCGAACAGGCCCGCTTCGAGGATCTGCAGTTCTTCAGACAGGTCTTTCTTCGCCTGCTTCAGCTGCATCTCTTCAATTTCCAGCGCACGCTTGTCTTTTTCCACGCCATCGCGGGTAAAGACCTGAACGTCGATAACGGTACCGGAGACGCCGTTCGGCACGCGCAGCGACGAATCTTTCACGTCGGAGGCTTTTTCGCCGAAGATAGCGCGCAGCAGTTTCTCTTCCGGCGTCAGCTGGGTTTCACCTTTCGGCGTTACCTTGCCCACCAGAATGTCGCCGCCGGTCACTTCTGCGCCGATATAAACGATGCCGGACTCATCCAGTTTAGAAAGCGCAGCTTCACCCACGTTCGGGATGTCAGCGGTGATCTCTTCTGGCCCCAGCTTGGTGTCGCGAGACACGCACGCCAGTTCCTGAATATGGATGGTGGTGAAACGATCTTCCTGAACCACACGCTCGGAAACGAGGATGGAGTCTTCGAAGTTGTAACCGTTCCACGGCATGAACGCGACGCGCATGTTCTGGCCAAGCGCCAGTTCGCCCAGGTCGGTTGACGGGCCATCAGCCAGCACGTCGCCGCGCTCGACCGGCTCGCCCAGCGACACACACGGCATCTGGTTGATGCAGGTGTTCTGGTTAGAACGGGTGTACTTAGTCAGGTTGTAGATGTCGATGCCCGCTTCGCCCGGATACATCTCGTCTTCGTTAACTTTGATAACGATACGGGATGCGTCGACGTACTGTACGGTACCGCCACGTTTCGCTACGGCGGTAACGCCGGAGTCGACCGCTACCGCGCGCTCCATACCGGTACCCACCAGCGGCTTGTCAGCGCGCAGCGTCGGTACGGCCTGACGTTGCATGTTCGCACCCATCAGGGCGCGGTTAGCATCGTCGTGCTCCAGGAACGGGATCAGTGACGCACCGACGGAAACCACCTGCTGGGTGGAAACGTCCATGTAGTCAACCTGATCGCGGCTGAACAGGCTCGATTCGCCTTTGCTACGGCAGGTGACGAGATCGTCAACGAAGTGACCTTCATCATCCAGCTGGGCGTTCGCCTGAGCGATAACGTAGTTACCCTCTTCAATCGCAGAGAGGTAATGGATTTCGTCAGAGACCACGCCGTCGATAACGCGACGATACGGGGTTTCCAGGAAACCGTACTCGTTAGTCTGCGCGTACACAGACAGCGAGTTGATCAGACCGATGTTCGGACCTTCAGGGGTTTCGATTGGACATACGCGACCGTAGTGGGTCGGGTGTACGTCTCGAACTTCGAAGCCGGCGCGCTCGCGCGTCAGGCCGCCTGGGCCGAGTGCAGAGATACGACGTTTGTGCGTAATCTCAGACAGCGGGTTGTTCTGATCCATAAACTGTGAGAGCTGGCTGGAGCCAAAGAACTCTTTCACCGCCGCCGAAATCGGCTTGGCGTTGATCATGTCCTGCGGCATCAGCGTGTCGAGGTCGCCCAGCGACAGACGCTCTTTCACCGCGCGCTCTACGCGAACCAGGCCAACGCGGAACTGGTTTTCCGCCATCTCGCCTACTGAACGAATACGACGGTTGCCGAGGTGGTCGATATCGTCCACTTCGCCTTTACCGTTACGGATGTCGATCAGCTTCTTCATCACTTCGATGATGTCTTCTTTGCTCAGGATGCCTGAACCTTCGATTTCATCACGCAGCAGCGAGCGGTTGAACTTCATGCGGCCGACAGCCGACAGATCGTAACGATCTTCTGAGAAGAACAGGTTCTCGAACAGGTTCTCAGCAGCTTCACGCGTCGGCGGCTCGCCAGGACGCATCATGCGGTAGATCTCAACCAGCGCGCTCAGGCGATCGTTGGTCGGGTCGACGCGCAGGGTCTCGGAGATGTACGGGCCGTGATCCAGATCGTTGGTGAACAGCGTTTCGATACGCTTGTGACCCGCCTGGCTCAGTTTAGCCAGCAGATCCATGGAGAGTTCCATGTTCGCCGGAACGATCAGTTCGCCGGTGCTCTCGTCGATGTAATCTTTCGCGACCACTTTGCCCGCGATGTACTCGACCGGCACTTCGATGTGCTGAATGCCATCTTTTTCCAGCTGACGAATGTGGCGCGCAGTGATGCGACGGCCTTTTTCGACGTAGACGTTGCCGTTGGCTTCGATGTCGAAAGAGGCGGTTTCGCCACGCAGGCGCTCAGGCACCAGCTCCATCTGCAGCTTGTTGTCGCGAATCTCGAACACCACTTTCTCGAAGAACAGATCGAGGATCTGCTCAGTGGTGTAGCTCAGCGCGCGCAGAATGATACTGGCCGGCAGCTTACGACGACGGTCGATACGGACGAACAGGTTGTCTTTCGGGTCGAACTCGAAGTCCAGCCATGAACCGCGATAAGGAATGATACGTGCGTTATAGAGCACTTTACCCGATGAGTGGGTTTTACCTTTATCGCTGTCGAAGAAGACGCCAGGACTACGATGCAGCTGAGAAACGATAACGCGTTCGGTACCGTTGATAACAAAGGTACCGTTGTCGGTCATGAGCGGAATTTCGCCCATGTAGACTTCTTGTTCTTTAATGTCTTTTACGGTGCCTTCCGGCGCTTCGCGCTCGTAGATCACCAGACGCAGTTTGACGCGCAGCGGAGCAGAGAACGTCACGCCACGAATCTGACACTCTTTCACGTCAAAGACGGGTTCGCCCAGACGGTAGCTGACGTATTGCAGCTCTGAGTTACCGCTGTAACTCTGAATGGGGAAGACGGAACGGAAGGCTGCTTCCAGTCCGTACTGACCTTCTGAATCTTGCTCGATGAACTTCTGAAACGAGTCAAGCTGGATAGAAAGGAGATAAGGTATGTCCAGTACTTGCGGACGTTTACCAAAATCCTTACGAATACGTTTTTTCTCGGTATAGGAGTAAACCATAGGGTTCCTCAGCTAGCTGACAAGTCGACCCACGCTGTCCGTCCTGAAGGACAGTTCATGCAACACTATTTTGTTTGATTCATGCGACACGGAGGCCACATGCAATACATCTTTCTATCACTCTTAAATCATTTCATTGCATTAGCATGGGCAGGGAACCCGCGCAGGAAAGCAGTATATTAAGTCGTCGATAGAAAAAGATATTGAAGAGCAGCGATGGACAAACAGTGCGAAACCCCATCAAGGCTCTTGAGCGCAAAAAGGCTGGTGACCCAAAAGTCACCAGCCATCAGCCTGATTTTACTCAGGCTGCAACCCAAAGGTTGTCTTACTTAACTTCAACGTCAGCGCCAGCTTCTTTCAGAGCAGCTTCAAGTGCAGCTGCGTCGTCTTTGCTGATGCCTTCTTTGATCACGCCAGTTGCTTCAACCAGGTCTTTGGCTTCTTTCAGGCCCAGACCAGTTGCGCTACGAACGGCTTTGATTACAGCTACTTTGTTCGCGCCAGCAGATTTCAGTACGACGTCGAATTCAGTTTTCTCTTCAACAGCTTCAGCCGGGCCAGCAGCAACAGCTACAGCGGCAGCAGCAGAAACGCCGAATTTTTCTTCCATAGCAGAAACCAGCTCAACTACTTCCATTACGGACATAGCGGCAACGGCTTCCAGAATTTGGTCTTTAGTGATAGACATGACAATTGTTCCTAAGAATCAGAAAAAGTTTATACGTTAGCAAGTGCGAAAGAAAAGAATTTGGCCTTAAGCCGCTTCTTTTGCATCGCGAACAGCAGCCAGAGTGCGGACCAGTTTGCCAGCAGCGGCTTCTTTCATGGTCGACATCAGACGTGCCAGTGCTTCTTCGTAAGTCGGCAGCGTTGCCAGACGGTCAATTTGTGCCGCCGGGATCAGCTCACCTTCAAAGGCTGCAGCTTTGACCTCAAATTTTGCATTCGCTTTCGCGAAATCTTTGAACAGACGAGCAGCAGCGCCCGGGTGTTCCATAGAGTATGCAATCAGGGTCGGACCAACAAACGTGTCTTTCAGGCACTCGAACTGAGTACCTTCAACGACGCGGCGCAGCAGGGTGTTACGAACAACACGCATGTAAACGCCAGCTTCACGACCTGCTTTACGCAGTTCGGTCATTTTATCAACGGTAACGCCGCGAGAATCCGCAACAACCGCTGACAGCGCGCCTTTGGCTACTTCGCTGACTTCAGCAACAATCGCTTGTTTGTCTTGAAGATTTAATGCCATTAGCTTTTGCTCCTGGATTTTGGCCGGAGATGAATTTCTCCGGAACTCACTTCACCTACCGCCCCAAAGGAAGGTAAGCGCTAAAACACGGTGAGCAGAATCCAGTTAAGAAAAAATTCTTTTTGGCTCTGTCACCGTCTACGCAGGGGATTAAGCGTCACATCCGAAGATGGGCCGCGCCTGCGGTCTTGGACGGAGGCCAGGAAAGGCCTGGCTCCAACCTACCCCGCCGTTTCCGTCGCCTCGCCGAAGCGAAGGCGAAAGTCACAGCGGGATATAATTCTGTGTCTGTTTTACCAGAACAACGGGCGTAAGATTCTAGGTGAATTTTTCGCCCGTTTCAAGCAGCAATTAGTTTGCTGCTGCGTTCAGACCCGCCTGGTCGATGGCAACGCCAGCGCCCATGGTGGTAGACAGGCTGATTTTCTTGATGTAAACGCCTTTCGCCTGAGCAGGTTTCGCTTTTTTCAGCGCAACCAGCAGAGATTCCAGGTTTTCTTTCAGCTTGTCAGCGTCGAAGTCCACTTTACCGATGGTGGTGTGGATGATGCCGTTTTTGTCGTTACGATAACGAACCTGACCCGCTTTAGCGTTTTTAACCGCTTCAGCAACGTTCGGCGTTACGGTACCGACTTTCGGGTTCGGCATCAGGCCGCGCGGACCCAGAACCTGGCCCAACTGGCCAACAACGCGCATCGCATCCGGAGAAGCGATAACCACGTCAAAGTTCATTTCGCCTTTTTTGATCTGGTCAGCCAGATCTTCCATACCTACCAGCTCAGCGCCAGCTGCTTTAGCAGCTTCAGCGTTTGCGCCCTGGGTAAAGACGGCAACGCGTACTGAACGACCAGTACCGTGCGGCAGAACGGTCGCACCACGAACGTTCTGGTCAGATTTACGTGCGTCGATGCCGAGGTTAACGGCAACGTCCACGCTCTCTACAAACTTAGCGGTAGCCAGTTCTTTCAGCAGAGCAACGGCTTCAGTAACGTCGTACTGTTTGGTCGCATCAACTTTGTCACGGATCACGCGCATGCGCTTGGTCAGCTTAGCCATTTCTTAGTCCTCCACTACCAGGCCCATGGAACGAGCGGTACCTTCGATAGAGCGAGTCATCGCTTCTACGTCAGCACCAGTCATGTCCGCAGCTTTGGTTTCTGCGATTTCACGTACCTGAGCACGGGTTACTTTACCGACTTTATCTTTGTTCGGCTTACCAGAACCAGACTTGATGCCCGCTGCTTTTTTCAGCAGAACGGCGGCCGGCGGAGTTTTGGTAACGAAGGTGAAAGAACGGTCGCTGTATACGGTGATAACAACCGGAGTAGGCAGACCTTTCTCCAGGGATTCCGTTTTAGCGTTGAACGCCTTACAGAATTCCATGATGTTAACGCCCTGCTGACCCAGAGCCGGACCTACCGGTGGGCTCGGGTTAGCCATACCCGCTGCAACCTGCAGCTTGACGTAGGCTTGTACTTTCTTGGCCATGATTTTTCCTCAGTTGGGTATAGCGCCTGAAAAACAGGCTCCCCGTGATAACAATTCACACGCTGTTGCCAGCGCATAAAAACAAAAGGCGCGAAATTATAGTTAAATTTCGCGCCTGCTGCAAGAGTCAAAATGTGAACAAGGTGATTAACCTTTCTCCACCTGCCCGAAGTCCAGTTCGACCGGCGTTGCGCGGCCAAAGATAGAAACGGAAACTTTCAGGCGGCTCTTCTCGTAATCCACCTCTTCGACCACGCCGTTGAAGTCGGCAAACGGGCCGTCGTTGACGCGCACCATTTCGCCCGGTTCGAACAGCGTTTTCGGACGCGGCTTGTCACCCACCTGCTGCAGGCGGTTCATGATCGCATCCACTTCTTTATCGCTGATCGGCGCTGGGCGGTCAGAGGTGCCGCCGATGAAACCCATCACGCGCGGTACGCTGCGCACCAGGTGCCAGCTGGCGTCATTCATCACCATCTGCACCAGCACGTAGCCGGGGAAAAATTTGCGTTCGCTTTTACGACGCTGACCGCCGCGGATCTCTACCACTTCTTCAGTAGGAACCATGACGTCGCCGAACAGCTCTTCCATGTTGTGCAATTTGATGTGCTCGCGCAGCGACTGTGCTACGCGGCCTTCAAAGCCGGAAAACGCCTGCACGACGTACCAGCGTTTTTTTGGAGCTTCAGACATCTCAGAACCTCAGGCCAGTGATAAACGATACCAGACGGACCAGAATACCATCCAGCCCCCACAAAATCAGTGACATCACGGCGGTAACCGCGGCAACGATTAACGTGGTATGCAGCGTTTCCTGGCGAGTCGGCCAAATGACCTTACGCATTTCGGTGCGTGCTTCACGTGCAAAAGCCACGGTTGCTTTGCCTTTGACCGTCAGCAGCGCAATGCCGCCCGCGGCCGCAATCAGCACCACGACCGCCAGTGCGCGTAATGGCAGCGTCACGTCGCGATAGATATAATTGCCTACGATGGCTACCAGCAGCAACGCAACAACAGCCAGCCACTTTATCGCTTCCAGGCCGCGCCCGCTCCCTTGAGCTTCGGTATTCGCACTCATAAACCAACCTGCCACAATAATTCAGAAACTATTTTGCCCCGCAAGGCGAGGCATCCAAACCGAATGAGCTTTTGGGCGTAACTCGGTATCCTACGCCGCGCAACAGAGCCTGTCTCAGCAATGATTATGATCGAAAATCACTGATGAGCCAGGTTCTATATAACAGCGTGCAAAAAGGGCATCAAATGATGCCCTTTCCGTATGCATTGCGTCAAATGTTATCGTAATTAAGCGATAACTTCAGCAACAACGCCCGCGCCAACGGTACGGCCGCCTTCGCGGATTGCGAAGCGCAGACCCTGGTCCATCGCGATCGGATGGATCAGAGTAACGGTCATTTTGATGTTGTCGCCCGGCATTACCATCTCAACGCCTTCCGGCAGTTCGATGTTGCCAGTCACGTCAGTAGTACGGAAGTAGAACTGCGGACGGTAGCCTTTGAAGAACGGAGTGTGACGACCGCCTTCTTCTTTGGACAGAA
>NZ_JPQA01000015.1:0-34224 GCF_000738765.1 Pantoea sp. NGS-ED-1003 | reverse complement strand
TACACCCGTGTCAGTAAGCGGGCAAAGTCGGTTAATGTCAGTTTCAAAACGTTCACCCGGGGTGAAATCGCGCATCTGGTGATTGACTCCACCGGGCTGAAGGTCTTTGGTGAAGGCGAACGGAAAGTCAGAAAACACGGCAAAGAACGCCGTCGTATCTGGCGAAAGTTGCGTCTGGCAGTTGACAGCAAAACACATGAAATCATCTGTGCAGACCTGTCGCTGAACAACGTGACGGACTCAGAAGCCTTCCCGGGTCTTATCCGGCAGACTCACAGAAAAATCAGGGCAGCATCGGCAGACGGCGCTTACGACACCCGGCTCTGTCACGATGAACTGCGGCGTAAGAAAATCAGCGCGCTTATCCCTCCCCGAAAAGGTGCGGGTTACTGGCCCGGTGAATATGCAGACCGTAACCGTGCAGTGGCTAATCAGCGAATGACCGGGAGTAATGCGCGGTGGAAATGGACAACAGATTACAACCGTCGCTCGATAGCGGAAACGGCGATGTACCGGGTAAAACAGCTGTTCGGGGGTTCACTGACGCTGCGTGACTACGATGGTCAGGTTGCGGAGGCTATGGCCCTGGTACGAGCGCTGAACAAAATGACGAAAGCAGGTATGCCTGAAAGCGTGCGTATTGCCTGAAAACACAACCCGCTACGGGGGAGACTTACCCGAAATCTGATTTATTCAACAAAGCCGGGCAGACCAGCAATAACAGATATGGCCAGTAACCTGCCACATGTGACCAGTGTTCGCGCAGGAGGGCAAATGCCGCGATCGCGGCGACAGCAATAAGCGCATAGGTGGTACTTTTCATACTGGACTCCTTCTGTTCGTAACAGCCCCTTCACTCAGTGTTATTTCCCGAGCCTGACACTTTTCAGACGCAACGCATTCACAATGACGCTGACGGAGGAAAGAGCCATGGCCGCCGCCGCAATAACTGGCGACAGCAGTATTCCATACACAGGATAAAGCAGACCTGCAGCCACAGGCACGCCAAGTGCGTTGTAGATAAATGCAAAAAACAGATTCTGTCGGATATTTTTCATGGTGATTTCTGACAGATGACGGGCCCTGTTCAGTATCATCAAGTCGCCTTTGAGAAGGGTGACTCCGGCACTTTCAATTGCCACATCTGTACCCGTTCCCATGGCTATACCCACGTCAGCCGCTGCCAGCGCCGGGGCATCATTCACACCGTCTCCGGCCATCGCAACCACATGGCCAGACGCTTTCAGTCGGGTTATCACTGCTTTTTTGCCATCCGGCAGAATCCCGGCTTCAACCTCATCTATTCCCAGTTTCCGTGCGACTGCTTCAGCGGTAAGCTGGTTATCCCCGGTGAGCATAACGATGCGGATCCCCGCCTGACGCAAAGCTTTAAGCGCATCCGGCGTGGTTGCTTTCACGGGATCCGAGATAGCTATCAGGCCTGCAAGGTGCCCGTCTGTGGCCACATAGATAACGGTAGCGCCTTCCATCCGCAACGTATCCGCAACGGCCTTTTGATTATCAATAACGATACTGTTTTCCTGCATAGCCAGTTCATTACCAATAACAACCCGTTGACCTTCGACATCGCCTGAGACACCTTTACCCGACGGCGCATTGAAATGAGTGACTGCGGGTATTGCGATCCCCTTTTCCTGTGCTGCTTTAACTACTGCCATACCCAGCGGATGCTGCGAGCCTTTTTCCACTGCGGCCGTTACACGCAAAAGAGATGTTTCCCCACCCGGATTGAGACTGATAATCCCTGTCACCGTCGGCGAACCTTCCGTGAGCGTGCCTGTTTTGTCGACAACCAGCGTGTCCACTTTTTCAAGACGCTCAAGGGCTTCGGCATTCTTGATTAACACCCCGGCCTGGGCTCCTTTGCCCACCCCCACCATTATCGACATCGGCGTGGCCAGCCCCAGCGCGCAGGGACAGGCAATAATCAGGACCGACACAGCCGCAATGAGACCGTGCGCCATCCTGGGCTCGGGCCCCCAGACAGACCAGATCATGAAAGCAACAACCGCGATAAGTATCACCAGAGGAACAAACCAGCCTGAAACGCTGTCAGCCATTCTCTGGATGGGGGCCCGCGAACGCTGTGCATCAGCGACCATCTGAACAATTCGTGAGAGCATCGTTTCATCACCGACTTTCTCTGCACGGATGATAAGACTACCTGTCTGATTAATGGTCCCCCCGATGACAGGGTCACCCTCCGTTTTGGTAACAGGCATAGATTCCCCGGTCACCATCGATTCATCAACGGTTGTTTTGCCTTCGACCACGATACCGTCGACCGGAATACTCTCTCCAGGTCTGATGCGGAGCTTATCGCCAGGCAGGACATCTTCCGCATTAATATCCGTTTCATGACCGTCTTGATCCAGCCGCCTGGCGGTTTTGGGGGCAAGGTTAAGAAGCGCAGTAATGGCACCTGAGGTTTGTTCCCTTGCCCGCAATTCAAGGACCTGTCCCAGCAGAACAAGCACCGTAATAACAGCTGCGGCTTCAAAATAAATGGCCACCAGGCCATCCATGTTTCTGAACGATGCAGGAAACCAGGAGGGGAAGACGGTTGCAATGACGCTGTAAACCCAGGCTACGCCGGTCCCCATTGCAACAAGGGTAAACATATTCAGGGAGCGGTTACGTAACGACATTCCGGCCCGGGCGAAGAATGGCCAGCCACACCACAAAACGACAGGAGAGGCCAGAAGTAACTGCAGCCATGTGTTGTACTGTGGCGGTACTGTATTCCTCAAAGCGGGAAACAGATGAGAACCCATTTCGAGTATCAGAACCGGAAACGCCAGCAACAACCCCAGCCAGAAGCGTCTTGTCATGTCGCGAAGTTCATCACTCGTCCCCGTGGATGCCGTAGCTACGAGCGGCTCCAGTGCCATTCCACAGACAGGACAGCTTCCGGGACCACTACGGCGTATCTCCGGATGCATCGGACATGTCCACACACCTTCAGAAATCTCTTTCTCCGCCTGGCGGTGAGACTGTTTTATCTTATCAGGGCTGACTTCATGGTGGTCGTGGTGATGGTGATGTTCACTGGCATCTTCGGTAAAATAATGATCGGGATGGGCTTTAAATTTGCTCTCACAGCTGGCGGAGCAGAAATAAAGCTGATGGTCCTGGTATCGAATGCTGCTGTGCGCCTTGTCAGGCAGGATGACCATCCCGCACACGGGATCTCTCACCTTATGCAATGCGTGACTCTCGTCCGGGGATGATGTCTGCTCAGAAGCAGTCTGGTTGTTATGTTCCACTGCATTGTCATTTTTCACAGTAACTCTCCTTATGCATATCTGAAGCATTTTCTGTCTTCAGGATATGTCATGGATGCGATTACCACGAATGCCGCCGGCATAAGAGTGCCTGCTGCCGGCGTCCCGTTATCAGCCGTTCTGCTGACTATTCGATTCGCTGGAAGACTTTTTTACTGCCCTCCGGTGAGAATGCGATAACATCGTAAGCCTCTTTTCGGGCCCCCATCTCCATTCCCGGACTTCCTGCTGGCATACCGGGGGTGGCGAGACCGTATATACCCGAACCAGACTGCATGGCCTTATGTATCGTTGCCGCAGGCACATGGCCTTCAATGATCAAATTACCTACAACCGCGGTATGACAACTTCGTAGTCCAGCAGGAACAGCATGCTTTTCTTTCAGGGCTGACAGCGCCTGATCATTCATGACGTGAGTTCGCACTTCGAACCCGTCTTTTTCCAT
Source organism: Pantoea sp. NGS-ED-1003 (assembly GCF_000738765.1). Lineage (NCBI taxonomy): Bacteria > Pseudomonadati > Pseudomonadota > Gammaproteobacteria > Enterobacterales > Erwiniaceae > Pantoea > Pantoea sp. NGS-ED-1003. The sequence continues at coordinate 30,474 of NZ_JPQA01000015.1, read as the reverse complement.
CGCTTTGCCCCACAGGGAACAACAGCCACAGTTTTCAGATTTGTACATATCAATGACTTTTTCACTCGCCATTGCAGGCAGTGACAGGCCGAGAGCCAGGGCCATTAGAACCACTTTTTTCATACTCACCTCTGTATATTATCGATATAAACCCTGACGTCAGGGTGAATCAGTGCAGAAGGACGCCCACTGGGGGCGCCCTTTCAGGGTTATGACACGCTTTTTTTATGTCTGCGCAGCCAGATTAATTTGTAGGCGGCAGGAATAATGAACAGGGACAGCAGCGGAGCCGTGATCATCCCACCAATCATTGGCGCAGCAATACGGCTCATGACTTCTGAACCTGCGCCGGTTCCCCAGAGTATTGGCAGCAGACCCGCAATGATCACCGCCACGGTCATGGCTTTCGGCCGGACACGCAGTACGGCACCATGATAGAGGGCTTCATCAAGACCTTCCGGTGTGAACGTCTCTTTACGGGACAATTCCGGGTGCGCTTCAATGGCATGACGCAGATACATCAGCATGACCACGCCAAACTCTGCTGCCACCCCGGCCAGGGCGATAAACCCGGTTCCGGTCGCCACTGACATATGGAAGCCCTGCCAGTACAGGAACCATATTCCGCCAACCAGGGCGAACGGCAGGCTCATCAGGATCAGCAGGGCTTCGTCAACCCGGCGGAATGCCAGATACAACAGGATGAAAATGATCATCACCGTCATCGGCACCATCAGCTTCAGTTTCTTGTTGGCATGCTCAAGCAGTTCAAACTGTCCGGAGAATGCCACACTGGTTCCCGGTCTCAGTTTCACTTTCTCGCTGATGGCCGTCTTAATGTCGTTAACCACCGACACCATGTCCCTGCCGCGGGCATCAACATAAATCCAGCTGGCTGGCCGGGCATTTTCGGTTTTCAGCATGGTTGGTCCAGAAACGACGTTAATATCCGCGACATCGCCCAGCGTGATCTGCTGCTTCATCGGGGTCAGGATCGGCATCTGTTTCAGCGCCTGCGGACTGTTCCGGTAATCCTGCGGGTAGCGAATGTTAATAGGGTACCGGGCCACCCCTTCAACCGTCTCACCCACCATAGCACCTCCGATTGCTGAAGAGACGAACAGCTGGACATCACCTACCGTCATCCCGTAGCGGGAGGCTTTCTCCCGGTTGATATCGATATCGATGTAGCGCCCGCCCTCAAGTCGCTCAGCCAGGACAGACACCACGCCAGGCACGGTTTTGGCTACCGCCTCGATACTCTGCGCCGTCGCGTCGATATCGGACAGAACAGTCCCGGACACTTTGATACCTATCGGGCTTTTGATCCCGGTTGAGAGCATATCAATACGGTTACGGATAGGCGGCACCCAGAGGTTTGCCAGACCCGGTAAACGGACTGTCCTGTCGAGTTCATCAATAATCTTGTCAATTGTCATGCCGGGACGCCACTGATCCTCAGGTTTGAGCTGGATCGTGGTTTCCACCATTTCGAGCGGCGCGGAATCCGTTGCGGTCTCTGCTTTACCGGTCTTGCCAAATACAGAAGCCACTTCAGGAACGCTTTTGATTAACTTGTCTGTTGTCTGCAGGAGCGCTGCAGCTTCTGCCGGAGAGACGCCAGGCAAGGTCGACGGCATATACAGCAGATCGCCCTCGTTAATCTTCGGCAGAAATTCACCGCCCACCTGACTCAGTGGCCAGATAACCGTGAAAATGGACAAGGCCGCAACCAGCAGGGTTGTTTTTGGCCAGTGGAGGACCCGCAGCAGCAAAGGATGATACGCTTTGATCAGCACCCGGTTCAGGGGGTTACTTGTCTCGGCAGGAATTTTCCCCCGGATCCAGAATCCCATCAGAATAGGAATGACGATGATGGCCAGTGCGGCCGCTCCCGCCATGGAGTACGTTTTCGTGAATGCCAGCGGGCCAAACAGACGACCTTCCTGCCCTTCCAGGGTAAAGATAGGAATAAAGGACAGGGTGATGATCAGCAGGCTAATGAACAACGCGGGTCCCACTTCCACGGAGGCGTCGGTAATCACCTTCCAGCGGGTGGCGTTGTCAATCTGCTCACCCGGATGCTGATGATCCCACTCCTCAAGCCGTTTGTGCGCATTTTCAATCATCACAATGGCGGCATCCACCATCGCACCGACGGCAATCGCTATCCCTCCCAGCGACATGATATTGGCGTTCAGTCCCTGGAAGTGCATGACGATAAAGGCGATACACAGGCCAAGCGGCAGAGAGATAATCGCCACCAGGGCAGAACGTACGTGCCACAGGAACAGAGCACAGACGATGGCCACCACGATAAACTCTTCCAGAAGTTTGGAACTGAGGTTATCAATCGCCCGGTCGATTAACTGGCTGCGATCGTAGGTGGTCACGATTTCAACGCCTTCCGGCAGGCTGGCCTTCAGCGTCTCCAGTTTATCCCTCACTGCCGTGATAACGTCGCGCGCATTTTTACCCGACCGCAGGATCACCACGCCGCCAGCGACTTCTCCCTGGCCGTTCAGCTCGGCAATACCACGCCTCATTTCGGGCCCGGTCTGCACGCGGGCAACATCCCGCAGATAAACCGGCACGCCGTTCTCACCTGTTTTCAGGACGATGTTATTAAAATCATCAATGCTCTGAAGATAACCGCTGGCACGGACCATATACTCCGCTTCGGCCATTTCAACGGATGAGCCACCGGCCTCCTGGTTAGACGATTCAAGTGCCTGTTTCACTTCGGGCAGGCTGATACCGTACTGGGACAGTTTTACCGGATTGACCTGAATCTGGTACTGTTTCACCACGCCGCCAACCGAAGCGACCTCAGCCACGTTCGGGATGGTTTTCAGCTCAAATTTCAGGAACCAGTCCTGCAGAGAGCGCAGTTCTGAAAGGTCGTGTTTTCCGTTGCGATCGACAAGGGCATATTCAAATATCCAGCCCACTCCCGTGGCGTCCGGGCCGATTTCAGAGCTCACACCCGCAGGCAGTTTGCCCTGAACCTGATTCAGGTATTCCAGCACGCGCGAACGGGCCCAGTACAGATCGGTGCCGTCTTCAAAAATGACATACACATACGAATCACCGAACTGTGAAAAGCCACGCACGGTTTTTGCGCCAGGTACGGACAGCATGGTGGTGGTAAGCGGATAGGTGACCTGGTTTTCTACAATCTGCGGGGCCTGTCCGGGATAGCTGGTTTTAATAATGACCTGCACATCTGACAGGTCAGGCAGCGCATCGACCGGCGTGTTAATTATCGTCCATGTGCCCCAGATGCTGAGAAACAGTGCGCCCATCATGACCAGGAAACGGTTGGCGACAGAGCGCCGGATAATCCATTCAATCATCGTCGTCTCCTCAGTGCCCTGAATGCATATTTACAGGCTGCTCAGACATTGCTGGCATACTGTTTTCTGTTTTTTCAGGGTGGCGCATACGTTCCAGCGCGCCCGTAATATTGGCTTCGGAGTCAATGAGGAACAGGCCACTGACCACCACGGTATCGCCTTCATTCAGGCCGGAGCCAATGCCGGACTGTTGCTGTGATTCATGCAGAACGTGGATCTGTTTCGGCACAAACTTGCCTTCATCATCAACAGTAATCACGCGCTGTTCTTTGCCGGTATCGATAACGGCCTGGCTTGGTATCAGCAGCATCTCCTGGCTCTTGGTATTCAGTTTCAGATAGGCATTCATGCCCGGCTTGAGAAACTCATCCTTATTAGAAACCTGGAGACGGACCTGAAGCGTACGGGTTGTCTGATCCACGCTGGGAAGAATGTTCCATTTTTCGACATGGAATGTTTTATCCGGATAAGCCGGTACCGAAATTTCAAACTGCGACGTATCTTTCAGCAGATATGCGATAGATTCTGGCACTGCAGCGCTGATCCAGACCGGGTCCATCCCCTGAATCTGAGCCACTACTTTATCTTTCGAAATATTCATTCCGGTGCGCAGGTCAAACGCAGTAATGACACCATCAATAGGTGCTTTAATGGTAAAACGGGTCTGGATTGTGCGGGTTGAACGCAGCCTTTGAATATCCTCTTCCGGCATACCAGCTAGACGAAGTCGCTCCAGAACCCCTTTTATCTGGGTTGACGTACCGCCTGTACCGGATAACAGCAGGAACTCACTTTGTGCCTCAACCCATTCAGGAATGGTGATATCGATAAGCGGAGTGCCTTTCTTCACATGATCGCCAATCGTCAGGGGATACACTTTTTCGACGAAACCGTCAGAGCGCGCCTGCACAATGACAAACTGATACTCGTTGTAACTGACATTAGCCGGGATTGTCTGAGAATAATTCAGCATTCCTCGCGTGACTTTTTGCGTTTTTAATCCCAGATTCTGAACCTGCGTTGGATCGATACGGATCCCGCCACTGCTTTTATCGCCGCTTTCATCAGCATATTTTGGCACCAGGTCCATATCCATAAAGGGAGATTTTCCGGGTTTATCAAATTTGGTATCCGGTTTCATCGGGTCATACCAGAAAAGTACCTTTCGCTCCGGTGCCTTTTGTTCGGTTTGTACTGTTTTTTGTGATGAGTTTACATACTGCCAGGCAGTAACCGATATCAGCCCTCCTGCTATGAGGCTGCTGATAATTATTGCAGCATATTTTATCTTTAAAGAAGCCATACAATTTCTCGCTGAAAAATCAAAACACCTGGCATATGCGCCCGATCATTCATTCACAGTAATCCCTTAATGAATGTTCAGGCGCACTGGATGTATTCGCTCCGGACTGATAATCAGGATTGCGTAACGTTAATGCTTTTGAGTAAGGAGATATTGCCCTGCTGAATAAACGAGAAATCGACATGGTTGCCGGTTTTCAGGGCATTGATAGCGTCGTCTGCATTAACAAAAGTGAAGCGCATGGTCATTGCAGGCCAGCCCACAGCAGGGATTGCTTCGTGCGAAATGGTAATCTTTTTACTATTCATATCAATGTCTTTAACGACACCGGTGCCCTTGATAACCTGCTGTACCGAAGCATCACTGGCAGCATTCATATCGCCATGCTGATGTGTTTCAGCATGAAGACCGGCAGAAAACATGACAGAGAAGGCACCAAATAAAACGGCTTTAAGTGAATTACGCATTTTTAATTTCCTGATTAATTAAATAAATTTACTCTACCCAACCGCCACCCAGCGCGGTAAACAGATTAATTTCGTTAACCTGTCGGGAATAGGTAAGATCGAGAATGGTTTGCTGCGTAGCGAAGAGGGAACGTTCTGCATCCAGCACTTCGATGTAACTGACAGCACCACTTGCATATAATCCTCTGGCACGCTGGAGAGTTATCTGAAGTGAATCAAGATAACGCTGCTGTGACTCAAGTTGCTGGCTAAGGCTGTCGCGCAGCGCAAGCGTGTCGGAAACATCCTTAAAGGCTGACTGAATTTTTTGTTCGTAATTAACCACCGATTGTTGCTGGCGAATTTCAGCCAGCTTCAGATTGGCTTTATTCCTGCCAGCATTAAAAATAGGAATTTCAATTTTAGGGATAAAATTCCACATTCCACTTCCTGACGTAAACAGGCTTGACAGCTCCGTACTGCTTGCGGAAAGACCACTGGTCAGGGTAATGGAGGGGAAAAAGGCCGCTCGCGCTGCGCCAATATTGGCATTAGCCGCTTTCAGCTGATATTCCGCTTCCATAATATCCGGTCGCTGCAGCAAAATTTGTGAAGATAGATTTGGTGGCAATTTTACTGGTGCGATCTCCCCGCCTTTCATCCCTTTTTCTGACGGAAGTGCGCGGTACGTTCCCAGCACCAGTTGCAGGGCATTGTTTGCCTGAGCCAGATCGCCTTCTCGTTTGGCTATTTCGGCGCGGGTACTTTCGATTTGTCCTCTCGCCTGTTCAAGTGCCAGAACGTTCGTACTCCCGGTCACGAGCTGTTGCTCAACGAAAGCATAGGACTGTTCATAATTTTTCAGCGTTTCCCGCGCAATACGGAGTTGTTCGTACGCCAGTTGCTGGCTGAAATAGCTCTGTGAAACGTTGGAGACCAGCAGGATGTGTACGGCCCGACGGGCTTCTTCGCTGGCAAAGTAGTTCTGGCGGTCAGCATCACTCATGTTCTTAAGTTTGCCGAAAAAATCGAGCTCATAACTGAGCTCCAGTCTCGCGTCGTACTCCTGTGTGGTCGGCTTGTCACCTTTCAGACCACCGCTGTATGTTATCCCGGATGAGGCATTCAGCTGGGGATAACGATCTGCATCCGTGACGTTGAACTGGGCTCGGGCCTCTTCAACCTTCAGGGCAGCCATTCTCAAATCACGGTTATTAGTCAGAGCTTCACCGATCAACCGGGTAACCTGGGGATCGACAAAAAAGTTACGCCAGCCCGTATCCCGATAGCCATTTACCGCTGGCGTCAGGCTGTTATGGGACAGTGAAAACTGCTGGGGTACCGGTGCTGCGGGCCGCTGATATTCAGGCGCAAGCGACACGCAGCCTGCCAGGATGAATATCGTGCTAATGCTGAGTAATTTTAATTTGAACATAACGCTTCTCGTCCAGGCAGACCTGGTAAATGGTTCAAATGAAGTCCAGAGTATTGATAGGGGTACTTTACCTAACGCTCTCTGTTTGCCGAGTGACAGGATAATGACAATGTTGTCATTTTTGCTGTAATCCGTTGATAACGATCGTGGGCGCAATAGAATGACATTAGCAGCCAGCCGGGGAGCAAGATGAAAATATTGATCGTCGAAGACGAAATTAAAACAGGTGAATATCTCAGCAAAGGGCTTACAGAGACAGGGTTCGTAGTGGATCACGCTGATAATGGTCTTACCGGATATCATCTCGCCATGACAGCCGAGTATGATTTAGTCATTCTGGATATCATGCTACCTGATGTGAACGGCTGGGATATCATCCGCATGCTGCGCACTGCCGGAAAGGGTATGCCGGTCTTACTGCTGACAGCCCTCGGCACGATCGAACATAGGGTCAAAGGACTGGAACTGGGTGCGGACGATTATCTGGTTAAACCCTTTGCGTTTGCCGAACTGCTCGCCCGGGTGAGAACCCTTCTGAGGCGGGGAAACACGATGATCACGGAAAGCCAGTTTAAGGTGGCTGACCTCTCGATTGATCTCGTATCCAGAAAAGTCAGTCGCGCCGGAAACCGCATTGTGCTCACCAGTAAAGAGTTCAGCCTGCTGGAATTCTTCATTCGCCATCAGGGAGAGGTTCTTCCCCGCTCCCTGATTGCCTCTCAGGTCTGGGACATGAATTTTGACAGCGACACTAATGCGATCGATGTCGCAGTAAAGCGACTCCGCGCTAAAATAGACAACGATTACGAGACAAAGCTGATCCAGACAGTCCGGGGCGTGGGCTACATGCTGGAGGTCCCGGATGCATAGCAAACCTTCCAGACGCCCTTTCTCACTCGCTCTGCGGCTGACCTTTTTTATCAGCCTGTCCACGATACTGGCTTTTATCGCCTTCACCTGGTTTATGCTGCATTCTGTTGAAAATCATTTTGCCGAGCAGGATGTCAGCGATCTTCAACAAATCAGCACCACACTGAACCGTATACTGCAGTCCCCGGTGGATCCGGATGAAAAAAAAATAAGCAAAATAAAGGAATCAATTGCCAGCTACCGCAACGTTGCCCTTTTGCTCCTCAATCCCAGGGGTGAAGTGCTCTTTAGCTCAGCTCAGGGGGCGGCACTACGCCCGGCAGTGAATTCAGCAGATTTTAGCGAGCACAGCCGCGCACGGGATGTCTTTCTCTGGACGGTGGAGGATCCTGCGGGACCGATGGATACCGGGTCCGAAATGAAGATGGAAACATACAGGATTATCGCCTCCTCTGGTCAGGCGATATTTCAGGGCAAACAGCAGAACTATGTCATGCTGACTGGCCTATCCATTAATTTCCATCTCCATTACCTCGATGCGCTGAAAAAGAACCTGATTGCGATTGCCGTCGTGATAAGCCTGTTGATTGTTCTGATCATTCGAATCGCTGTCCGTCAGGGGCACCTGCCCCTTCGTAATGTCAGCAATGCCATTAAAAACATCACCTCCGAGAATCTTGATGCGCGACTGGAACCGACACGCGTTCCCATTGAGCTGGAGCAACTGGTTATCTCGTTCAATCATATGATTGGAAAGATTGAGGATGTCTTTACCCGCCAGGCCAATTTCTCTGCCGATATCGCGCATGAGATCAGAACGCCCATCACCAATCTGGTGACGCAGACTGAAATCGCACTGAGTCAGGATCGAACACAGAGGGAACTTGAGGATGTCCTCTATTCCAGTCTTGAAGAGTATAACCGGATGACCAAAATGGTCAGCGATATGCTGTTCCTGGCACAGGCAGATAATAATCAGCTGATACCTGACAGGGTCATGTTTGACCTCAGAGCGGAAGTCATGAAAGTCTTCGAGTTTTTCGAAGCCTGGGCCGAAGAACGCAATATCACGCTCAAATTTAACGGGATGCCCTGCCTGGTTGAGGGAGATCCACAAATGTTCAGAAGGGCGATCAATAATCTGTTATCCAATGCCCTGCGTTATACCCCGGAGGGACAGGCAATCACCGTCTCAATAAGAGAGCAGGAGAGCTTTTTTGACCTTGTGATTGAAAATCCGGGGAAACCAATCCCTGAAGAGCATTTATCAAGGCTGTTTGACCGTTTTTATCGGGTAGATCCGTCCAGACAACGAAAAGGAGAAGGCAGCGGCATCGGCCTTGCGATTGTGAAGTCCATCGTGGAAGCACATCACGGAAGAGTGCAGGTGGAATCGGACGTACGTTCAACTCGTTTTATCCTATCCGTGCCCAGACTGGAGAAAATGATTCCGGAAACCCAGTACTGAGAATAAAGATTTAAATGACAAAGATGTCATTAGCCTGTCATGCAGCAAACAGAAGCCATTCGATATAATTAGTGCAACTTATCAGGAAGGCATTATTACTTCATCCATACACGGCATCAGCACAAGCCAGGAGTTGTATTAAAGCCTCATCCCGGCGGAATAAGGTCTGTAGAGTTGTCAGTTGTACTACTGAGGACACAGATCGAAATTCACGGACATCACTAATTCAGAAATGGAGAGTTACCATGAAAAATATCGTCTTAGCATCAGTGTTAGGTTTGAGCTTAATTTCTACGGCCTGGGCCACTGAAACTGTAAATATCCATGAGCGTGTCAATAATGCTCAGGCTCCGGCCCATCAGATGCAGTCTTCTTCAACTCCAGCCGCCATCCAGGGGGCAGCTCCACGGATGGCCGGTATGGATCAGCATGAACAGGCTATTATTGTTCATGAAACCATGAACAATGGTTCAACAGATGCACATAAAAAAATGGCGGAAAGTCATCAGAAGATGATGGGAACTGGCACCGTTAACGCTTCCCGTCCGGCGACTTCGTTTGCGGCGATGAATGAACATGAAAGAGCAGCTGTTGCCCATGAATTTACGAATAACGGTCAGTCCGGCCCCCATCAGGCTATGGCTGATGCACACCGCCGCATGATCAATGCGGGCTGATGACAACTGAAGTTTCCGTGCGGTTACCCTTTCCTTGATAGATTGTCCCTTATACGGATATGTTGTTATTTTTTGCCCCCTTCAGGGGGCTTTTTTGTCTGACTCAGCTAAACTTATCCGGTAACCATCTGAAAGGGTTTATTATATGAAAATCACAAATTCGCTTTTTGTTATACTGATGTTATCCCTGCCAGCGATTTCCGCAGAACATTCAGAAATGAAAATGTCAGATATATCCTCATCGGCATCGTCACAGGAATATATGTCCGGCATGAAAGGTATGCATGACAAAATGATGGCCGCTGTAAAAGAGTCCGATCCCGACAAGGCTTTTGCGAAAGGCATGGTAGCACACCATGAAGGGGCAATAGCAATGGCTGAGACCGAGCTAAAATACGGAAAAGATCCGCAAATGAGAAAGCTCGCGCAGGACATCATTAAAGCTCAAAAAGGTGAAATTGAGCAGATGAATAAATGGCTTGGTAATCAAAAATAATGATTGCGGAAATAATATATTGCGCGTACAGTCAGAGTGTTCCCGGGCACGGGAACCTGTTAATCGTTAATTAATCAAAACCCGATTCATTTCGGGTTTTTCCTTTTACCCCCCCCCAACGCATGCACTGCACCGAGTGAAATTCACCTGAGCCAATTCTGCTTGCTTATTATTTCGATGGGAATTGCTGATTTTAATTAAGTCTATGTTTTAAAGGTGTTTCTCATGCCTGGGTTTGGCAGGGGTTCGTCCTGTTCTCTGGTCATGCGCAATGGCAATTCGCAGTCAGGGCTCAAGACTACTTTTACCTCTTTTTTAACAGAAAGTTTCTGGACCCGATACTTGCCGGAAACATCATCTGCTGTTCATCCCGACCAATAAAACGAAGGTATCACTCTCGTTTGAATCTCACTTACTTTCCATTTTGTAATAAAGAATCAAGTTTTCCAGTGATATATCAATACCAACTTTTTTTAATAACCTTTTTCGCGCAGTGTATATTTCTTTCAGCATATCTTCATAACCCTGACCAAGGTGAATTTGTTTATGGCAATTGCAACACAGAGATATGATATTTTCTTCAACATCAAGAGATGTGTCAAAAGCATCTTGCCTGGACATAGGTACAATGTGATGAGGTTCTGTGTAATTTAAGGATGAATTTCGCCTTCTGAATGTTGGGTGGTCACTATCGACTTCACATCTGTAACCTGCTTTATTCAGCGCATTTTGGGATACGCCTTTACTCCTGGGATACGAGAGGCCATTTTTTACTTCTATTGCATTTTTCTTTGGTTTGGCTTCCCCTGTATATTCAAACGTCTGAACGTTGTCAAAGATATTACTTTTCTCTATGGCATTGATCAACTCATCGTCAGAGTAATACTCACTGCTGGCCATTTCTGTTGTACCAAAAAAATCCAGTTCGTTAATTGCCTGAACAAGTTCCTCACGAATTGTCCATAAGTTTCTTTTGGGTTTTCCGCCGATTTCTTTACTCTTCATTACGGTAATGAATTTTGTACCGGATGCGATATTTCCGACACCTTTAACCTCGAATCTACCGAGTTCTTTTTGAACTCTGCCACCCAGTCCGTTTATGACTCCATTAGCACTCATGCTGTGCAGGTCGTACTTCTTACCAATATCGAAGCATGTGCAGGAATGATTTGGCTCAATAAACCATTTTTTTAACGCTGCAATACTTTTTGTGTCAAAAACTTTATCATTTGTTAATAAAGTTTTCCATTCTTCCACACTGATATCAATGTCACAGACATACTCTCCATCAATCACTTCGCATATTTTTTTAATCACATTCATTCCCCTGTTATACAGATAGTCATAATGAAAATATAAAGCTCGCTAACCGGTATGGTTGCGTAAGGACCGTAGTCTCTCAGAGACCGTGCTTTCTTTTTTTTCAGGCCTGGACACTAAAGGGTCTGTTGCACCCCGAAAAAATTTGTTGCGGGGATTGCTCATTGAGATGAGCCTCTGCTCGATCATACCAGATCAGCAGGCTGCCCCCAATGCTATGGCTTCTTAGTTTGGCCATTATCCGGCCTTCCTCACGACCAATAAAATAGAGACATTACCCGTGACGCTGCCACCGTCTCAGCCCGGAACGATCAGTGAGCGCTTCTGATGACCTTCGGTTTTTTTAACGAAGCGGGTGGGATACGGTTTGTTGCTGAAATCTTAATAATAACCAACAACTGATGCTAATTTCGCACTTTTAACATATATGAATATAAATGTTATGGTAATGACTCCAACTTATTGATAGTGTTTTATGTTCAGATAATGTCCGATGACCTTGTCATGCAGCTCCACCGATTTTGAGAACGACAGTGACTTCCGTCCCAGCCTTGCCAGATGTTGTCTCAGATTCAGGTTATGTCGCTCAATGCGCTGAGTGTAACGCTTGCTGATAACGTGCAGCTTTCCCTTCAGGCGTGATTCGTACAGCGGCCAGCCATCCGTCATCCATACCACGACCTCAAAGGCCGACAGCAGGCTCAGAAGACGCTCCAGTGTGGCCAGAGTGCGTTCACCGAAGACGTGCGCCACAACCGTCCTCCGTATCCTGTCATACGCGTAAAACAGCCAGCGCTGACGTGATTTAGCACCGACGTAGCCCCACTGTTCGTCCATTTCAGCGCAGACAATCACATCACTGCCCGGTTGTATGCGCGAGGTTACCGACTGCGGCCTGAGTTTTTTAAGTGACGTAAAACCGTGTTGAGGCCAATGCCCATAATGCGTGCACTGGCGCGACATCCGACGCCATTCATGGCCATATCAATGATTTTCTGGTGCGTACCGGGCTGAGAGGCGGTGTAAGTGAACTGTAGTTGCCATGTTTTACGGCAATGAGAGCAGAGGTAGCGCTGATGTCCGGCAGTGCTTTTGCCGTTACGCACCACGCCTTCAGTAGCGGAGCAGGAAGGACATCTGATGGAAATGGAAGCCACGCAAGCACCTTAAAATTACCATCATACACTAAATCAGTAAGTTGGCAGCATTACCAAATGTTATGAATAATTGCATTTACAGGAAATATCATGCGTTTTGTCATCCGGGATCCGAAAAAAGGCAGAACCGGATCTTCGGGCTCACAAGGCGGATTTTTGCGCAGCATACTGTATATAGTGGCTCGATTAGCTGTCTGAGACACTACATACGGGATGCGTCAGCGACAACAGGCCACAGATCTGCCGCTTCCGCCCGCCCCGCCGCCGTGCTACGTTTCCGGTTACTGCCGTATCAGGACAAGTCGGATCATGCCGGTAAGGGCGTACGGTAATTGCATTCATATACTATAAAATAGAATATTATTTTATATATAATAATAACAATATTTTACTAAAGGTGAGTGAGGATTCATTGTTGAAAGCTATCCTCCAAAAGATGGCTGGTGTTTTTGAGATGCATGAACTCTGTATTAAAAAGGCAATACAGATTGTGGGACACGTAAAAATAACCAAAAGGAATATTGTTACTCATTCGGACAGAGGGTTATTAGAGATCATGCCAAACGGGAATCTCAGGGAAATGAACGATTACACCTATAAGCGTGCCGAATCCGATAATATTAAAATGCCAAAGTCTCCTGAAGGCAACGGAGAAGTCAGAGACATTCTGCTAAATCAAGCCTGGACTCTGACTCAAAAAGAAATTTTAAACGCTAGTCTGCCACAAACTCCAGACACAGCCTCTTCCCCACCAAAAAAGAGAGGGCCAGGACTTTGACCCCTGCGCAAGTTGCTGAGAGCCTGGCATCAGCAGGTTGTCGTCCGGATACGGGGCAAAAGTTCAAACAGAGACCGAGGATTTTCCCGATCTGGGTGCACCTGTAGACAACTCCACGGAGGGATAATAAAAAAATGAAATGACCAGCATACCTGTTCTGCTGCACTGCCATGCTGACCGCCGTGTCGCCGTGTCGCCGTGTCGCCGCGTGCCGCGACCTATGAGGAAGCCTCACGCCTGGACGATGCCTATCCGCCGGGAAGTACCCAGGTCTGTATTAAGAACCTCCCCGGGGACGGAAAGAACATCCTGCCGACCCGGCTTGAAGTCAGGGGGACGGTTATGAGCCGGACGGCAGCGCATACCGTTTATCGCGCCACCGCTGCGTGGACCCCGCAGGGAAAAACCGTTCCCGGGCTGACGCTGAGCTACACGCTCACCCAGATAAAAGATGAAGCGGGTTACTATTCGATTGTCGATCCTGCCAGCATGTCGATCACAATGCCGGGTGCAGGGGCCGGGACAGAGAAAACCGTTCTGGAGGGAATGCGCCAGCGCCTGCCTGCAGGGGAAGAATTCACCCCCTACAGTATTACGGAGATTACGGATTTTCCGTCATATGTGGCTCACAGGCCTGACGAGCCTCTGACTTACTGTCATAAGGAAAAGCAGAAATGACCATGATGCTGCCATCACACTATCCACAGGCCCCCGTTCCGCAGCTGTCGGTTGCGATTGATTATCCGGCTGCACTGGCGCTGCGGCTGATGGCTGCACAGCATGATGAATATCCACAGTACCTGCTGGCTCGAGGTTAGCGCCCTTCTCCATTACGTGCCGGATCTGCACCGCAAGATGCTGTTCACCACCCTCTGGAATACGGGCGGGCGCATTAACGAAACGCTGGCGCTGATCTGAGGGGACTTTCTGCTGCGCCAAGGTACCCTTTCGTGTAGCTGGCCACACTCAAGCAGCGCGAGGAAAAGGCAGAGCGCTGGGCCGGTCGCCTGCCTGCCGGCACCGTGCCGCATCGCTTGGTGCCCCTTTCAGACGCGCAGTACGTGACCCAGCTGGAGATGATGTGCGCCGCCCTGCGCATTCCGCTCGAGCGACGGAATGAAAAGAGCGACCGGCCGGAGAAGGTACGGCCCTGGGAAATCGCCGATCGCACAGCGCGCACTTGGCTGAACGAGGCCGTAGAGGCCGTCGCGGACGGCGTGACGTTCTCGATCCCGGTTACACTGCATACCTTCCGGCACAGCTATGCCATGCAAATGCTTTACGCGGGCACGCCGCTCAAGGCGCTGCAGAGCCTGCTGGGACACAAGAGCGCCAAGTCTACCGAGATATACACGCGGGTATTTGCGCTGGACGTAGCCGCGAGACATCGGGTGCAGCTCCAGATGGTGGGAACCGATGCTGTGGTCATGCTCAGAAAGAGCAGCTCTTGATACGTCCGAAACCGACCGGTTTCGTACATGTAGAATATAACCTGTCCGAAAGTTAGTGTTTTTAATTTCGGACATGGGTTATAATAAGTACACCTATTTCGTACATAAAATAACTACATGTCACGAGTTTTTGCCTACTGCAGGGTATCGACCCTCGAACAGAACACTGAAAACCAGCGTCGCGAAATCGAAGCGGCCGGCTTTGCCATCAGACCCCAGCGACTGATTGAAGAGTACATAAGTGGTTCAGTCGCGGCTGCTGAACGCCCTGGATTTATGCGTCTCCTTGATCGAATGGAAAACGGGGACGTTTTAATCGTAACGAAGCTGGATCGCCTCGGGCGAAACGCCATGGATATCAGAAAAACCGTTGAGCTACTTTCTGCGTCAGAAATACGGGTACACTGCCTGGCGCTGGGAGGGGTAGACCTCACCAGTCCGGCCGGAAAGATGACAATGCAGGTAATCTCGGCGGTTGCTGAATTTGAGCGCGATCTGCTACTTGAACGTACACATGCTGGTATTGCGCGGGCTAAGGCATCCGGAAAGCGTTTCGGCCGCCCGCCGGCTCTGGATGACGAACAAAAGAAAGCGGTGTTCTTGCGTCTTAGTGAAGGGAAGAGTATCAGCGCGATCGCCCGCGAATTTGACACCACACGGCAGACCATTTTAAGAGTGAAAGCGATAATGGAAGACGCTGATGCTCGTTCATGAGTTGCTTTTCTGCGTATGTCCGCTTTGTGCCAGAAGCGGACGTTGGTAGCTGGTAAAAGCTGTAGTGATACTTCGCCGGAGAGAGTAGACCTGTCCGGTTTAGATATCGAAGAATATTTATCTGATTTCGTTTTTTGCAAAACTGCTGTTTAGGTTTTTCAGCACTTCATTGATACCTCTGCTTACAATCCGGTCTTCCCGCATGACTGTCCCGAGAGTCCGGTGAAGAGAGGGCGTCACAGAGTAAAGATCGAGCCCCGATCTTTCCTCAATGCATGCAACGGACATTCTGGGAACAATGCTGTAGCCAAGACCGGCACGGACCATTCTTTTAATAGCTTCGATACTGCCAAGCTCCATGACCGGGCAGGCAATATGTCCCGTCTCCCGGAACCACTGGTCAATCAGGGCGCGTGTCCCGCTTCCCGGTTCAAAGATAATCAGCGGCAGCGGCAACAAAGCGCCCGGATTCCATATTTTCGCACTCGGCTCTGATGCATCCTTTTCCATGATGACAACAAACTCATCCGTACCCAGCGGGATGATGCTCAGGTTTTTACCTGCAGCTGGCAGAGTCACCAGGCCAATATCTATACGATTTTCCTCCACGCCCCGCACTATATCGGAAGTGTTACCTGTGCGTACGTCCACCTTCAGCAGGGGATGGGCCTGCCGCAGTTGCTGTAGTAAGGGGGGAAGTAAATGAATACAGGCCGTTGCGCCTGTGCCAACAGTAACAGTGCCGGTTATCTCATCAGAATGCTGGCACACCGATTCAACTGCTGTACTTACCACTGCATCAATTTTCATGCTGTGCTCAACGAGAGTCAGCCCGGCTGGCGTGGGCCTTACTCCCCGGCTGGTTCGCTCAATAAGCCGGACCTGAAGCGCCTGCTCCAGTTGTCTTATATGCAGGCTCACTGCCGGCTGCGACAGACCAAGTGCTTCAGCCGCCCCGGAGAAACTGCCCCGGCTGACGACCAGTCTGAAAGTAGCCAGGTGATCGAGGTTCAGGTTTGCCATGCCAAAATTTTCCTTATGCCGCTGATAAGTCCTGCTGCCTGTCTGAAATTGTTCATTCCGGTTAGTCTCTGCTTATGACCGCAGAAGGAGCCGTACCGATGGAAATAACCGAAGCAGATGAACGACATATTCCTGCCATCCAGCAGATTTATGCTTATCACGTATTGCATGGCACCGCCACTTTTGAAACTGAACCGCCGGATCCGGCTGAAATGACAGCCCGCCTGAAAAAGGTGCGTGCAGCAGGACTGCCCTGGTTTGTGGCTGTTGAGGACGGCAATGTCCGCGGATACTGCTACCTGTCACTCTACCGGGAACGGTGTGCCTACAGATTCACCCTGGAGAATTCTGTATATATTGCCCCCAATTTTCAGGGCCAGGGGATCGGAAAAAAGTTGTTATTGAGTGCGGTCACATGGGCAGAGGACCGTAGCTTTCGCCAGCTCGTGGCCGTAGTTGGAAACAGCGAAAATAGCGCCTCTCTTGCCCTGCATCGCGCGGCAGGCTTCAGCATTACAGGAACGCTCAGATCTGTGGGCTTCAAGCACGGACGCTGGCTTGATACGGTCATCCTGCAGCGTACGCTCGGGCAGGGCGACGCCACATTTCCGGAGAGCACGGGTTGACTGACGGGTATCTGACAGGCCGCACCATTTTCTGCATTGGCATGACGCAGCTAATCAACTGGGGTATCACATTCTATATGCCGGGGGTCTTCGGGACCGCCAT
Source organism: Pantoea sp. NGS-ED-1003 (assembly GCF_000738765.1). Classification (NCBI taxonomy): domain Bacteria; kingdom Pseudomonadati; phylum Pseudomonadota; class Gammaproteobacteria; order Enterobacterales; family Erwiniaceae; genus Pantoea; species Pantoea sp. NGS-ED-1003. The sequence continues at coordinate 13,251 of NZ_JPQA01000015.1, read as the reverse complement.
CATGTCGGAGACAGGCCGGTCACCAGTTGTGACATTCTCCGGGCTGACTATTGCCATGCTTGTTATGGGGCTTGTCTCGCCACTTACCGGCCCCCTTATAGCACGTACCGGCGGGCGTACGGTGATGATGGTGGGAACCTTCGTCATAGTCCTCGGTTGTTTTCTGATGGCTTTTACCCATTCAACCACATCGTGGGTTGCCGTCTGGCTCCTGATGGGAGCTGGCATGCGACTTGCCCTGTATGATGCCGCATTTGCGCTGCTTGTAGAAATTGCAGGCGCAGAGGCCCGCCGGGCAATCACCCTGGTCACACTGCTGGGTGGTCTCGCGTCAGTCGCGTTCTGGCCTGCTGGCGCTGCGCTACTGCACTTTACCGACTGGCGGCATGCCATTATCGTTTACGGCTGTGCAGGCATTGTCAGCCTGCTTTTTTTGACCACCGTTCCGGCAGGTTATCGGCGTCAACCTCCCGTTGCCGGGCAGCCCGCTCTTCAGGCGATCGGACCAGCAGAAGACCGGAAAGCCTTTATCAGCGGCCTGTGGTACGCCACGTTGATAGCGCTGATAAGCTTTGTTTCCACCGGCGTGTCCGCTCATTTTCCTCAGATACTGGCCGCTTATGGTATGCCCGCCGTAGCGGGTATGTTGTGGGGGGTGGGACAGGTGAGCGCCAGACTGCTGGACGTGGCTTCCGGTGCACGTACTTCAGCGATCCGTCTGAGCCTGTTTACCGGCATTATTCTGCCATTATGCTTTTTGGTTGGCCTTGCAGGGAATGTTACCCCGGTGGCTACAGCCATCTTTATTCTGAGTTACGGGGCTGTAAACGGACTGAGTACGATCATTAAGGCCGTCCTGCCTCTTGTGCTGTTTGATCCGCAGCAGTATGCCCGTAAAACAGGCTTACTGCTGTCACCCGCTTTTTTGCTCGCGGCGCTCGCGCCGTCAGTTTACGCCATACTGCTGGAGCAATACGGCACACCCGGCACGCTGCTTTTATCTGCCATCCTTACCCTGTTCATCACGGCGATTTCCATAGTGATCTGGCGTCGTCATCCTTCCTCTGCTGGACCGAACCGGGATAAGGGCGAGCCATCCATTCCGGGGAAAAATATTTGACGCTGATTATATTTCTATTATTCTGGAAATATAGTTCAAGGAGGGCGTATGGATTTAAAAACAGCAGCAAATGCGCTTCGGGAGCTGGGGCACCCGACCCGTCTTAGCGTATACCGGGAGCTGGTGAGAGCGGGTCATGACGGCCTGCCAGTCGGTGTTCTGCAGAAGCGCCTCGGTATTCCGCCCTCCACGCTCAGTCATCATATTTCGGCGCTGATGTCCGCGGGCCTGATCAGCCAGGAACGGCAGAGCCGTACCTTGTTTTGCAGACCTTGCTATACGCAGCTTGAACAACTGATGGCCTTTCTTACAGAGGAATGCTGCGCAGGCAGTAGCTGCAGCCTGTCACCCGCGACGACTCACAAAGAGACCTCATTGTGAATAACATGAACGATACCCTGAAAAATGTTGATACTTCACTCCTGGACGTGCCGCTGACGGAAGATAAGCTGAGGGCTGCAGAAGTGGCGCACCCGCCCCGCATTCTGATGCTCTACGGCTCGCTGCGGGAACGATCTTATAGCCGGCTGACGACGGAAGAAGCCGCCCGGCTGCTGACGGCAATGGGTGCAGAGGTCAAAATTTTTAATCCGTCCGGTCTGCCGCTGCCTGATGATGCCCCTGAAACGCATCCCAAAGTTGTGGAACTGCGCGAACTGGTTCTCTGGTCGGAAGGCATGGTATGGTGCTCCCCGGAGCGTCACGGCGCTATGACCGGCATCATGAAGGCGCAGATTGACTGGATACCGCTGACGTCAGGTGCGGTTCGCCCGTCGCAGGGAAAAACCCTGGCTGTCATGCAGGTCAGCGGCGGCTCGCAGTCTTTCAACGCAGTTAATCAGATGCGCATTCTGGGGCGCTGGATGCGTATGATTACTATCCCGAATCAGTCATCCGTGGCAAAAGCCTGGGCTGAATTTGATGAAGATGGTCGCATGAAGCCTTCGCCTTACTACGATCGCATCGTGGACGTAATGGAGGAGCTGATGAAGTTCACTCTGTTGACGCGCGGGCGCAGTGACTACCTGACCGATCGCTACAGCGAAAGGAAAGAAAGTACCGCGCAGCTCTCTGAGCGGGTTAATCAGCGCAGTATATGAAAAAAGCCGGCATCTGCCGGCTTCTGTTTTTGCGTCTCCCTTCCTGCCGGCAGCACACTGAAAAAATCAGTGGCTCATCCGGTTTCCGTGTTCATCAATGACTTTTTCGCCGTCCTCTTTCGTAAATGCTCCCTGCTGCGGGTCAGGCAGAATGTCCAGAACCGCTTCAGACGGACGACAGAGTCTTGTGCCGAGCGGCGTCACAACCACGGGGCGGTTTATGAGGATAGGGTGAGCCAGCATCGCATTCAGCAGTTCATCATCGTTGAACCGGTCTTCTGCCAGCCCCAGCTGCTCATACGGCTCTGTATTTTTGCGCAGCAGGGCGCGTGCGCTAATACCCATATCAGCTATCAGCTTTTTAAGCTCGTCGCGGGATGGTGGCATCTCCAGATACAAAATCACTGTTGGCTCCACGCCACTGTTACGGATAAGCGCCAGAGTATTACGGGACGTTCCGCAGGCCGGATTGTGATAAATAGTGATATCAGTCATAAACGGTACTCCGTTAAGGAGCTGCACAGACGCAGCCCCGGGGTTAAGGTTGAAAAGACAGGCGCAGGGCCAGCGCCGCCAGCGTCACAAAAAGTACCGGCAGGGTCATCACAATGCCCACGCGGAAGTAGTAGCCCCAGCTGATGGTGATGTTTTTCTGAGCCAGCACGTGCAGCCACAGCAGTGTCGCCAGGCTGCCGATGGGTGTGATTTTCGGGCCGAGATCGCAGCCGATGATGTTGGCGTATACCATTGCCTCTTTCACCACACCCTGAGCCGTGCTGCCGTCAATCGAAAGCGCGCCAACCAGCACGGTAGGCATGTTGTTCATTACGGAAGAGAGTGCCGCAGTCAGGAAGCCGGTGCCAAGTGTGGCACCCCAGACGCCGTGCTCAGCAAAACGGTTCAAAGCAGCAGAGAGGTAATCCGTCAGGCCGGCGTTACGCAGGCCATATACCACGAGGTACATGCCCAGCGAGAAAATGACTATCTGCCAGGGCGCGCCTTTCAGCACTTTGCGGGTGTCGATAACCTGTCCTTTTTGGGCAACCAGCCAGAGAACAAACGCCCCTACCGCTGCTACCAGGCTGACCGGTACTCCAAGGGGCTCAAGGCCGAAAAATCCGACCAGCAGCAGAAGTAAAACAAACCATCCGGCCCGAAAGGTGCGCATGTCGCGTATAGCTTCCGCTGGCGCTTTCAGCTTCGCCAGGTCATAGGTTGCCGGGATCTCTTTGCGGAAAAACAGATGCAGCATCACCAGCGTAGCCACCACGGAAGCAATATTCACCGGCACCATGACGGAAGCATACTCACTGAAGCCCAGCTTAAAGAAGTCCGCCGTGACGATGTTGACCAGGTTCGACACGATTAGCGGCAGGCTGGAAGTGTCAGCGATAAAGCCCGCTGCCATTACAAATGCCAGCGTGGCAGCCGGACTGAAGCCCAGCGCCAGGAGCATGGCAATAACGATTGGCGTCAGGATAAGCGCCGCGCCGTCATTGGCGAACAGCGATGCCACTGCCGCGCCCAGCAGAATAATATAGGTGAACAGCAGTCTTCCTCTGCCGCCTCCCCAGCGGGAAACATGGAGTGCTGCCCACTCAAAAAAGCCGGACTCATCTAACAGCAGGCTGATGATGATGACCGCAATAAACGTGGCCGTCGCATTCCAGACAATCTGCCATACGGCAGGAATATCACCGATATGCACCACGCCGGTCATTAGCGCCAGAGCGCCCCCGATAACGGCACTCCAGCCAATACTCAGTCCTTTCGGCTGCCAGATAACCAGTACCAGCGTCAGAACAAAAATCGCACCCGCCAGAAACATATACTCTCCTTTAATACTGCACCTGTCAGGCCTGGCGCAGAGAACTTAAAAATATACATATGGGAAAACACATATGAATAGTTAAAAAATTTAAATGCAGATTGGCTTGCCGTTGGTGGTTACATTGTCCCGCTCAGCCTGCTGGCTGAGCTGCAGGATGTCATCCCGCTGGCACAGATAAGCCTGTTCAATTACAGCTGCCGCCCAGACGGGCATATGAGGTGACAGTCGGTAATGAATCCACTTGCCATCACGCCTGTCGATAAGCAGACCGGCGTCCCGGAGTAACGCAAGATGACGGGAAATTTTTGGCTGAGATTCTCTGAGAGTAGTTGTGAGTTCGCAGACGCAAAGTTCTCCCTTTTCCCGCAGCAACAGCACCAGACTGAGCCGTGTTTCGTCAGAAAGCGTTTTGAAAAGCTGTAGAGGATTAAGCTGAAGCATTACAACTCCTGTTTAACAAACAGTGAGCAGTATCGCTAAGTAGGGGGTAGCGAGCAACTATACATTCGGTAAAACATATATTTTTGGTGGTTTTTTATCTTGCAGGTCAGATATAGAGTACGTCGATAAATAAGTTGTAATCGATCAAGGTCCGCTCCTCGCTCATAGCGGACCTCCAGCTCAGTCAGCATGTCCGCTCTGTGCCAGAAGCGGACGTTATCTTTTAATTAAAACGGCTCGTTACAGAGCCTGCTCTTAAAAAATTAATGCGGATGGCTGCCGGCAAGATGGCCAGAAGAAATAACGGGAAGGACATCATCCGACTCATCTGCCTGCTCCAGTTCGCGCAAAATGCCACAGTCGCGCGTTGCACGGTTGGCGTTACAATGACTCTGCAGCTCGCACAACTGCGTTTCCAGCATATTAAGTTCACGAATACGGGCCTGTACATGAAGAAGGTGCTCGTTTATCAGGTCGTTAACCATACCGCAATCTGCATCAGGCTGACTGCGTGCCTGCAGCAGCACCCGGATTTCTTCATGGGTCATATCCAGCGCCCGACAGCGGCGGATAAACATCAGTCTTTCCAGATGGGCACTGTCATAGTGACGGTAGTTATTTGCCTGGTCACGTAATGCTGCCTGCAGCAGCCCCTCACGCTCATAATAACGCACCGTCTCTACCGGACAGCCTGCCTGCCGGGCCAGTTCGCCAATTTTCATAACTTTTTCCTTGTACACTTGACCCTGTAGTTACTTCAGGGTCTTTAATGCCAGTATATGCTATGAACGAGATAAAAACATGAGTGACTGCTGTAGTAATAACAAGTGCGGTTCTGCCGCGTCCGGAGAGCGGACATCCGTCAGCTATACCTCTGCTGCCACGGCAGACGCCTCCGGAAAAACTTCGCAAAAAATGGCTGATGCCTCACCGGACTGTTGTAGTGCCGGAAGCTGCTGTTCATCGGAGAGTCTGAGTCAGCCTTCCGGGCCAGTGGCAGAACGCGACGGGAGCGATAGCGTTCAGACACGTCTGCGCATCGTGCAGATGGACTGCCCGACGGAAGAGACGTTGCTTCGTAAAAAACTCACAAAACTGTCTGACGTCAGTGAGCTTGAATTCAATCTGATGCAGAGGGTACTTACCGTGACCCACTCGCCGCAGGCACTGGAGCCGGTACTACAGGCGGTGCGCTCTCTGGGTTTTGACCCGGAACTGGCTGATAAAGTCACCCGGCCTGCCGGCATCAGTTGTTCAGGCAGCAAAGCGGAAAGCGCCTGCGGTTCCTGCTGCGCACCTGCGGCTGTCACTTCCGGTGAGCTGCAGGCACAGCAGTTGACCGCTGACGGAGTGCGTACCAGCATCCGCATCAGGCAGATGGACTGCCCGGTAGAAGAGGGCATGATCCGTAAAAAGCTGGACGGTATGTCGGCCGTTAAGGAGCTGGATTTTAACCTTATGCAGCGCGTTCTGACGGTCGTTCATGCACCGGGTACGCTGGAGCCGGTTCTGGCCGCCATTCGTTCGCTGGGCTTTGAACCTGAGCTCTCTGACAGCAGCGGGCGGCACGCGGCTACTGAGGAAAAGAAAAATCCCTGGTGGCCGCTGGCACTGGCCGGCGTTGCGGCAGCGGCCGCCGAAGCTATGCACTGGACAGGCATGCCGGAATGGCTGGAAGCAGTTCTGGCCCTGGCCGCTGTTGGTGCCTGCGGCCTGTCTACCTACAAAAAGGGCTGGATTGCGCTGCGTAACGGCAATCTGAATATTAACGCCCTGATGAGCATTGCTGTAACCGGGGCGCTGGCGCTCGGGCAGTGGCCGGAAGCCGCCATGGTAATGGTGCTGTTCACGATCGCGGAACTGATTGAGGCGAAGTCTCTTGACCGCGCCCGCAATGCTATTGGCTCCCTGATGACGCTGACGCCTGAAACAGCCACGATTCAGCAGCCGGACGGTTCCTGGACAGTGGCAGATGCCAGATCTGTACCCCTTGACAGCGTGGTCCGGGTAAAACCGGGTGAGCGTATCGCCCTTGACGGCAGGGTTGTCCGAGGCAGGACCAGCATCAACCAGGCACCCATTACCGGCGAAAGCCTGCCGATCGAAAAAGGAGAAGGCGATCCGGTTTTCGCCGGGACGGTTAACGGCTCCGGTGGTTTTGAATACCGGGTAACGGCTGCTGCCGGAAATACTACACTCGCACGCATCATTCATGCCGTGGAGGAGGCCCAGGGGGCAAAAGCCTCTTCGCAACGCTTTGTTGACCGCTTTGCACAGGTTTATACCCCCGTGGTGTTTGCAATCGCGGTTGCGGTTGCCATCCTCCCGCCACTGATGGCAGGTGAAAGCTGGCACGAGTGGGTTTATAAGGCGCTTGTCATGCTGGTTATCGCCTGCCCCTGCGCGCTCGTCATTTCCACGCCAGTAACTATCGTCAGCGGCCTGACGGCGGCAGCCCGCCGGGGGATCCTGATTAAAGGTGGCATTTATCTTGAAGAGGGCAGAAAACTGAAATGGCTGGCGCTCGACAAAACTGGCACGCTGACGCACGGTAAACCTGTACAAACGGATGTGATTATCTATACCTGGGTTGCCGAAGATGAAGGCCGCAGACTGGCTGCGAGTCTGGCGGGTTACTCCGATCATCCGGTTTCGCAGGCCGTGACGGCAGCATTAGAGGGTTCGCAGCGTTATGACGTTGAGCGCTTTGAAGCTCTGCCGGGCCGCGGGGTGCGGGGTGTCATCAATGACAGAACCTACAGCCTCGGGAATCTGAGACTGGCTGAAGAAACGAGCAGCTGCCCGGAGACTGTCAGGGCGACGCTCAGGGAACTGGAGTCCGCTGGTAAAACGGTCATCCTGCTCTGTGACAGTCATCAGGTACTCGGGCTGTTTGCAGTGGCAGATACAGTCAAAGAAAGCAGTCGCGAAGCGGTGAGCCAGCTGCACGGTCTGGACGTCCGGACACTCATGCTGACCGGAGACAATTCGAGTACAGCGCAGGCCATTGCCGTTCAGGTCGGTATCGATGAAGCCCGGGGTAACCAGTTGCCTGAGGACAAACTGCGCGCCATTGAAACACTTACGGCTCAGGGTACCACTGGCATGGTAGGCGACGGCATCAATGATGCGCCGGCGCTGGCTCGCGCCGATATCGGCTTTGCCATGGGCGCGATGGGCACCGATACCGCCATCGAAACCGCTGATGTTGCCCTGATGGACGATGACTTACGTAAAATCCCTGCCTTTGTCCGGCTTTCAAAACAGACTTACAGCATTCTGGTACAGAACATCGTTATGGCAATTGGCATCAAAGCAATATTTCTGGCCCTGACCATTGCCGGCATGGGAACCATGTGGATGGCTGTATTTGCCGATGTGGGTGCAAGTCTGCTTGTTGTGGCAAACGGCCTGCGCCTGTTGCGTAAATAGCTGGTTATTATGTTGCCCGCTGGCTAACGGCGGGCAACGTCTGCTTTTCGCTCATAGCGGACATTGGTGGTTCTTTAAATTCGATCACGCTACGTAAATTCTGATTAAAATCCGGCATGGTTACCCCAAAGCAGCGAAATCCAGCTCGGTATACCCAAAAGTCACCCCCTCAAATGCACCCATTTTACCATTAAGTCATTACCTAAAAGTCATGCTATAATAAGTCATCACCTATAAGTCATGGAAGCCTGAAAAATGTACATTTTTGCGTACCTCCGCGCATCTACCCGGCAACAAGATGCCGAGCGTGCTAAAAACAGCCTGCAGCAATTTGTAGCTGAGCGCGGCCATCGTGTAGCAAGCTGGTATGTAGAGAATGTTTCTGGTGCTTCACTTCAGCGGCCCGAACTTATGCGGCTACTTGAGAATGCCTCGCCAGGGGATGCCTTACTGATTGAGCAGGTAGATCGGCTTTCTCGTCTTGATGATGCTGGATGGGTAAAACTCAAGGAATTGATTAACAGTAAAAGTCTATCGATAGTAAGTCTGGATCTACCAACCAGTTACGTCGCGCTGGAGAACCAGAGAAGTGACGACTTTACTGCTGCAATGCTCAGAGCAATAAATGCAATGATGTTAGATATGCTTGCAGCTATAGCCCGTAAGGACTATCAGGATCGCAGACGCAGGCAGCAAGAGGGTATCAAAAAAGCTGTTGAGCAAGGAAAGTTCAAAGGAAAGCAGGCTAACCATCAAATGCATAAAAACGTTATAAAACTGCGGCTACATAACGGGATGAGCATTCGTGAAACAGCCAATACTTGTGGGGTTTCTGAACGGCAGGTAATCAGGATTACTAAACGTTACCTTGCTGAGCATGATGAAAGTTTAATTAATGAGTAGAAGTGACCATGTAACATAACTTCATGATTATTTTATTATTTATCCACTGCATCGGTTTTGAGGTGCTTTTGGGTAGGGGGCTAAAATCAAGATATGCACCCTATTTGGGCGCGAGTTTAGGTGCGACGCTTGCATGTGGGGTTATGTTCTGGGCTGAGAATCAGTCAAATAAATGTTACAACCAAAGTTCTACAGACATTCTATGTGACTATTAAGCTCAAAATTATTCTAAGGAGAGACTATGGATAACTCAGCTTTTAACAGAGGAAAGCGTGCCGCCGGATTCTGGCTCAGGCTCTCTAAAAGCGCGAGAGCTGCCAACAATATTTGTATCGCATGGGCTGTAAGGCGTGGACTTCCTGCTTTTTTAGGGCGCATACCGGTTCCATTGGCGTGCTTTGTAGCGCTGAGTACTGCGGTCGCATGTGGAGTGATCTTTGGAACCATTATCATCATTGGCGGGATATTTGTTTATATGCTGTGCAACATAGCTATCAGCGGTGAAGATGGCTGCAGCGATGATCATGCCCCTTCTTATGGGACTGAGTGGCGTGATGGTTATGAGGGAACGGGGATCTATACAGGCTCATCAATGCCAGGAGCAACATCATCCAGGGTAGATAATTACGAAGACGAGGAAGATTAGAGGGCATCCATGCCCACTAACAAAATCATAGCTTAGCGGCACTTTTAGCTGTATTTACAGCTGAGCCTCCCGCCTTTTGCACATCGTTTGTACCACTTTTGAACGCAGCATCCAGTGTGCCGCCGATACGTACGCCAGCCCATGAAAGTGCTCCCATCCATACTGCAGGCAGTACCAGAAACATCGTGGCCATAACAAAGTTCATGATCAGGTCATCCGAACTGTTCTGAAATCCGGCCATGTTAAAGCTGCTGTGCGTGTCAGAGCTGTACAGCGCTGTCAGCAGCCAGCTGTCGAGCCACCGCGCCAGCTCCCACCAGAACGTCAGGAAGTTCAGCGCAAAAAGCACAAACGTGAGCGTAATAACGGTCTTAATTTCATAGGCAGAGAACGCCAGGATAAGCGGCAGAATCACAACCACGGCCATGAGCAACACGGCCTGGACCATTGGCAGCGCCTGGCGCATGGCATCAAATGCTGGGAACGCTGCCAGACTGCCTAACGCGGTGCCGCCGATCGCAGCTACGCGGGCTACGGAGTTATCGAGCGTGAAATCGGCGTTGCCTCCGTAGCCGGCATAGACATGTCCGCCCTGTGATACGGTCAGACTCTCAGGACTGACCAGGCGGCGGATAATAGCCTCTTTATAGTCCGCTGAGTTGCCCCCGATCATTTTCATGGCAGCTGTCAGACGGGTCCATAACCCCGGGTCAGCCTGATCGACGACGCGAGCCTCCAGCCCGGTATCAGCGCTATTCCACCACTCGCTGCAGGTCGGATAGCCGCCCCGGCCTGTATCCGGCCTTCCGCTGTCGCGGCTTTCGTTCCAGGCAAATTCAGCCCGGGGCGTTTTCGATTGCAGGCTGCCGTAATAATTACTGAGGAAAGTTTTGCTGCCTATCCACTCAATATCACGCAGCGTGGCTTTATCTTTCGTCTGCCCCTGATCCTGACGTTTCCACATATACAGCGCGAGCGAATAGCAGTCGTTGGTAAAGTCCTGCAGCTCCTCCGCGAGAGATTTGTTGTTAATCCGCGTGTGCTGCACCTCGAAGCGGAGCTGACGCATGTCCGGACGGCAGGGGATAGTGGCAACAGACGCCTGGGTAATGCCCTTTGCCAGCTTGTGAATCAGATACCACCAGACCGGCGCGGCAGCCGTCTGATCATTAATGCTCGATATGACCGGTGAATATCCCGTGTCATCGGGCGCTTTTGGCGTCCACGTCCCGCAGCTCTGCGCACGCGACGTGTCATATTTTATCGTGTTCATATCGACGTTCATCAGCGGCATACAGCAGGCAATCATCACCAGAAAAGACGTGTAAACCGCGTGCTCCATGCGGGGTATGGACAGGGCACCTTTATTTCCCTCATCTTCACCTTCTTCACGCACTTTCAGCCAGATGCCGATAAGCCGGAAAGCGACAGGCGCGGCAAACAGGCCGGTCGTGATGAGAATATTCCAGAGTCCGTTGTTAACCACCCAGCCGAGCAGGGTAAGGAAATATTCTAGGTAGCTGTTAGTCAGCATCAGGACGCTCCCGTGCCGCCGAGCAGCACCAGTTCACAGACAACGGCAAAAATAAGGCTTACAGCCGCAATGCGGATCAGCGGCTGCCGGTGTTGCGGGCCGAAGCCCGGTGCACGGAAAACTTTCACAAAACCCCACGCCAGCGCACCATAAATCGCCAGGCGCCATATCAGCCAGCCATAGCGGGCATGCTCCATCCAGTCACGGAATACAGCTGCCTGCGCAGGTTCCTTAATAGCACGGTCCGCGACGATGAGCCCGGCCAGCAGGAATGCCAGCAGAGCGCCGGCAGTACACAGCACGCGCAACAGCGCGGGGTGTCGGCGGAAAAATGAGGCGCGTTGCGCCCCGTTTGTGGTTTTCATAGGCTGCGCTCTCATCAGTTGTTTTCCGTTTCAGGAACGGCCAGACGGTTAATACGGTTGTCGGTGCTGTCATCGCTCTGCGTCTGCGGGTTACTGTTAACGCGCCCGTTTTCCCGATCGATAATGGTGAGCACTGAGTTGCGGGACAGCTCGCGCTTGAGCTCCATTTCATTTCGCAAAGCGGTGATCTCACGATCGATGGCCGCAACGCGACGATCGCCTTCCTCAATGGCCGCATTCTGCGCGGCAGCGTTAGGCTCAGACATGCCGGTAACAATCATGCGGCGCATAATCAGCGCGGTTTCAACCGTATCCGCCATCGCCAGCTCGCCGGCAAGGCGGGCGGTCAGGGCTGCGTTATCAGGATCCCGCTGAAGTGCTCTGATAACGCCTGCAGTGATGGGCAAACTGCCTGTTTTGAGCTTTGCCAGGTTAGTCGCGTTGGGCTGCTCGGTGCCGTTAACGAGTTTTACCAGCTGTTCAGTATTCTCTTTGGTGGTCTCTTCCAGAATCGGAGCAAAGCCAGTGCCGGCCTGAGTAGCCCCCGGCTGCTGTTCCTCATCGCCGCTGGTACACTGAGATGCATCGCTGCAGGTGCGCAGGGAGCTGTCTCCCACAACCTGAACCACGGCTTTAGCGGCTTCTTCAGCACTCGCATATTTTCCGCAGGCTCCCCCGTTACAGCTGTTGCTGCTGACCGTGTCAGAGCTCAATACCGGAAGGCTGTTCATCATATTGAACCCTGCGGCCGTTAAGTCATGCGTTGGTCGGATGGCCTTCTGCCCCTGACCGCCCCGTTTTTGTCCGCCGATCCAGTTCTGGCCTGAGTTGCCCTGCAGCTTGTCCGCTGAGTTATTCACGCGGACAGCATCAGCGTCTCCACTGTTAACAAGCGATCGGTACTCATCCATTACCGCGCCCTGCGTCCATTTGTTGTTGCCAGCAAAATCCATCATGCGCTTCGACATGTTCTGGCAGTTGAGCTGGGCTTTATCAAAAGAGACGTTTGCCTGCAGCACGCCGTTTGTGAGCATGTCGTACAGGCCGGGATTGGCACGCTGGATAATCATTGCCGGCAGGCTGGCGACGGCACCGGTGGCGTTCTGAACCACGTCGCCCATGAGATTTTTGAAGCCATTTGTTACCCCGTTGAGCTGATTACCGACCGTCGTTTTCAGGTCGAAGTTGCCGCACATCAGGTCGCTGCTCCAGCCTGCGCTCATACCGATTTTACGCATGTTGCTGCGCGTTGCCGGCTGTGAAATCACTGAGCCGCCGCCGAGCGTATAGTAGAGCTTGTCAGAAACCGCGCCGCTGACGTCCTTGCCGTAGCCTATGGCGCTGTTATTTACGGAGGGCAGTGAAATACCGAATGCGCCGGACTGGTTATCATCAGCCGCCTGCGCGGATGCCGCTGCGGACGCAATGCACAGGGCAAGCGCGGCCGATTTAAATTGAACTGGTGACATTGTGCCTCTCAGAAGTCAGTTGAATAGAGGAAGGTCTGGGTAATGAATCCAACTTATTGATAGTGTTTTATGTTCAGATAATGCCCGATGACTTTGTCATGCAGCTCCACCGATTTTGAGAACGACAGCGACTTCCGTCCCAGCCGTGCCAGGTGCTGCCTCAGATTCAGGTTATGCCGCTCAATTCGCTGCGTATATCGCTTGCTGATTACGTGCAGCTTTCCCTTCAGGCGGGATTCATACAGCGGCCAGCCATCCGTCATCCATATCACCACGTCAAAGGGTGACAGCAGGCTCATAAGACGCCCCAGCGTCGCCATAGTGCGTTCACCGAATACGTGCGCAACAACCGTCTTCCGGAGCCTGTCATACGCGTAAAACAGCCAGCGCTGGCGCGATTTAGCCCCGAC
>NZ_JPQA01000014.1:0-60385 GCF_000738765.1 Pantoea sp. NGS-ED-1003 | reverse complement strand
GTCGGGGCTAAATCGCGCCAGCGCTGGCTGTTTTACGCGTATGACAGGCTCCGGAAGACGGTTGTTGCGCACGTATTCGGTGAACGCACTATGGCGACGCTGGGGCGTCTTATGAGCCTGCTGTCACCCTTTGACGTGGTGATATGGATGACGGATGGCTGGCCGCTGTATGAATCCCGCCTGAAGGGAAAGCTGCACGTAATCAGCAAGCGATATACGCAGCGAATTGAGCGGCATAACCTGAATCTGAGGCAGCACCTGGCACGGCTGGGACGGAAGTCGCTGTCGTTCTCAAAATCGGTGGAGCTGCATGACAAAGTCATCGGGCATTATCTGAACATAAAACACTATCAATAAGTTGGAGTCATTACCCTCTCCAGAATTTGGGCAAAAGAATGCCCGGCGGGTTTACGCCATTTTTTTGTTTAGGGGGTTAATTAATTAGGCAGAGCCATTCGCTTTGGAAATAAACTCACGACTGCTTTTAGATGATTCATTGACCGAATAAGCGCCTTTCTTTCATCAGTAGTCAGTTCACTAAATTCAGCCTCGTGCCTGTCCTTACCGATGCCAGCCAGGAAGAAAATCGCGCCCAGCGCGCGCTTGTTGTCCTGATAATTAGGATCTTCAACATCGCGCATCTCAGAGAAAAAACGAGCCATGTCTTTTTCACAGTTGCCGCCCATCAGCTGCGCGCGGATTAAGGCAACGTGATTCAGCGCCGAAACCCGTTGGCCTGCAGTAAGCTCAACCAGCATTGAATCGCCCTCGATAGCCATGCTTTACCTCTTTGCTCTTTTACCTGTACCTGCTGGCTCAGTACCGGATGCCAGCGCTTGCCGTTTTCGCCCATAATCCAGCCATGCCCGTATGACATCGACGGACTCTGACGCTTGAGGCGTGCCGCAAATGAAATCATCGCGCGCCCTCAGCTGATGCCAATCGAAGCACCCAGACCGCTTATTGCGTCAACGGTTGAGGCTAGAGTCGGGTTAGAGTGAACGCGGTTCTGCACGGCCAGCGCGGCAAGCATCATGCAGCGGATCCCTGTGTTAGCGGCTTCCAGAATGCCGCGACGGCAGGTTGCCGTGATACGTTCCGGGTTCGCGGCGTTAGCTGCCATGCTTCCGACTTCGGCGGTCGCCTTCAGCACGTACGCCGAAAATTTTTCTTTAGCCAGCTCGTTAACCGGCATGCACGGTAGGCACTGCAGCTGCGCCAGCATGCCGTCAATCAGCGTGGCGTCTTCAGTCAGATCGGTAAGCGTCAACACCTCTGGAACGGTCAGCTGATGCGCCTGTTCCGGGTTCAGCTTATTGCGCAGGGTCTGCACTTTCATGCCCGCCCGCAGCGCCAGTTCCTGCATGTTATGCGTAAGCGCAAACTTGCGGCAGGCTTCTTCATAGTGGTTATGGGTGGAAGTCTTAAAATCAAACATGTGCGAATCTCCCTATTCACTTAATGTGAATTAGCCGCCAATAATGAGCTGGAAACGGGAATGCCCGAACGCTTTACGCAACTGCTCTTCTTTCCAGCGTGCGTAGTAGATGCGGATCGGCCCGCCTGCTTTCTTACAGCCTTTGCGGATGTTGCGCGGCTCGATAGGCAATTGCGGGTTGTCGCCGGTAGTCCAGCGATAAACGGTACGGCGGGATACGCCTTCCAGCTCGGCGAACTGTTCGGCAGTGACGATCGGCGCGGGAACTTTGATGATTGCGATTTCAGAAGCCATATTGCATGATTCCTTATTTGAAAGTTTAAGACACCGATTGCCATCTGTTTGCCAACGTTTGCCATCGGACGCCACCAACAAAACGAATCCTAATGCCAATTTTGGTATTGGTCAACTTGGAAATGCCAATTATGGACTTTGAAAGCCAAATTTCTAACGAGGATGTTTTAGACAGGATTTGTCAGGTGTACGGGTTCAATCAAAAAATTCAGCTCGCAAACCACTTTGATATCGCTGCAAGTACGCTGCAAAACCGCTATACGCGCGGCAATATTTCCTATGATTTCGCAGCCCATTGCGCCTTAGAAACTGGTGTTAACCTTAAATGGATTCTGACCGGCGAAGGCCCGCAGAGAAACGACGATCACTCTGATTCTTACGTACAGCTCCAGATGTTCACATTAAGTGAAGGCAGGCTATCAGAAAATGGCATTCTGACGGTCGGCCATGAGCTTTTTGGTAGAACCTTGAAGAATGCGATGTGTGTCAGAAATGAAGGCAAAAGCTATATCGTTGAACAAGATGCACCTTTAGCTGATGGTAGCTGGCTTGTAGATGTTGAAGGCGCGGTGAGCTTAAGAGAGCTGACTGTGCTGCCCGGCAAGCGGCTGCATGTAGCAGGCGGCAAAGTCCCTTTTGAATGTGGCATTGATGAGATCAAGCAACTGGGCCGCATTGTCGGTATTTATTGTGAGGTAGCCTAATGTCAGTTAGGAAATTGCCCTCTGGTGGCTGGCTCTGTGAGATTTATCATAATGGCAAGCGTACTCGCACTAAATTCGCCACCAAAGGTGAGGCAATTGCCTATGAACAGTATAAGGTTCAGCAGCCCTGGCATGAGGAAAAAGAAGATCGCCGTACGCTTAAAGACCTGATTACATCTTGGTACGGCGCGCACGGGATAACATTGAGAGATGGAGAGAAGCGACAAAAGGCGATGGAACATGCCTTTTTGTGTATGGGTGAGCCACTGGCAAAAGATTTTGATGCACAAATGTTTTCTCGCTATCGTGAGCGTCGCCTGCAGGGTGATTTTGCTCGCACGAATCGCGTAACCGAAGTTTCTCCACGAACCCTGAATTTAGAGCTGGCATACTTTCGCGCAGTGTTTAATGAATTAAGCCGATTAGGTGAATGGAAAGGAGAGAATCCCCTTAAACATATCCGCCCATTTCGTACGGAAGAATCCGAAATGGCTTGGCTAACGCACGATCAAATTAACTGCTTATTGTCTGAATGCAGCAAGAGTGAATATCATGGTTTAGATGTTCTGGTAAAAATTTGCTTAGCCACCGGCGCGCGCTGGTCAGAGGCTGAAGGACTTAGAAAAAGCCAGATCACCAAATACAAGATCACCTTTACAAAAACTAAAGGTCGGAAAAATAGAACCGTCCCCATCACTGAGGATATCTATAAAATTATTCCTGATGATAAAACAGGTAGAATTTTTCCCGACTCCTACGGCGCATTCCGCTCCGCACTTAATAAAACAGGAATTGAATTACCAGCGGGCCAGCTTACGCATGTATTACGCCATACATTTGCAAGCCACTTTATGATGAATGGTGGAAACATCCTAGTTTTACAGCGCGTCCTTGGGCATACAGATATAAAGATGACAATGCGATATGCCCACTTTGCGCCTGACCATTTAGAAGAAGCAGCAAAGCTAAATCCATTAGCTACCAGTGGCGGTAAAGTGGCGGCATAGATGGTTAACGATGGCAAACAGTGGTAATCATTGGCAGACCATGTGCATGATTATAAACGCAAACTATTGTTTTTACTCTGCTGTGCATGGTTTATTGAATCGCCTGCAAAATCAGAACTCGTAAGAGTCAGAATGAGTATTTATGGATAAAACAATTTATATTGTCGATGATGAAGAATCGGTCATTGGCGCGCTGCAGAATCTGCTCGGTTCCGAAGGGTACCGGGTTTCCACTTTTCTTTCCCCGTCTGAGTTTCTCAGCCAGACCGATTACCTTACGCCCAGTTGCCTGATCGTCGACCTGAATATGCCCGGATTCGACGGCTTCGACGTTTCGCTGCACCTGACGGAGCGCGGCTTTTCCATTCCCACCATTTTTCTCACCGGCTATGGCACCATCCCGATTACCGTCAGGGCGATGAAGGCGGGCGCCTTTGAATTCCTCACCAAGCCCGTTATGCCCGATGAATTACTGAGGGTGGTGGAGGAAGCGCTGGCGCTGTCGGAGAAAAGCGCGGCGGCGTCGCAGGAAAAACGCGCCATTACCGCGCGTTACTCGTCGCTGACGCCGCGTGAGAAAGAGTTGATGCAGTATGTGGTTCGCGGCCTGCTCAACAAACAGATTGCCGCAGAGATGGGGATCAGCGAAATCACGGCGAAGGTGCATAAGCGCAGGGTAATGGAAAAAATGGAAGTCCGAACCGTGTCGGACCTGGTCAGGGCGGCGGAAAAACTGGCCATCCTGAACGAAAGCTAGCCGCGCCCTGCTCCGCTGAGCTGCACGCGGTATAGCGCTCCCGCCGGGCCGGCGGGAGCGTTTTTATCACCCAGCGGCGCGCTCAACGGGCAGCGTAAACCAGAACAGGCACCCCCCTTCCGGACGATTCTCTGCCTGCAGTTCGCCGCCGTGACGCCTGATGATTTCGTTGCTGATGGTCAGCCCCATTCCCATCCCTTCCGCCTTGGTGGTATAGAACGAATCGAACACTTTACCAATCACCTCCTCAGCCAGGCCCGAGCCGTTGTCGGCCACCGCGATACGGATAAGATCCTCCTGCGGATGCGATGAGGAGATGCGCAGGATGCGCATGCCGGGATTATCCGTCATCGCTTCGATGGCATTGATCACCAGGTTGAGCAGAACCTGCTGAATCTGAACGCTCTCACAAAAAACCACGTCATTCTCAGCGGCAAGATCCAGTTCAAGCGAGACGAACCGTCGCTCCAGCTCGAGGCGCGACAGGTTTAAGATATCTCGCGCGATATGGTGCAGCTTTGCCGAGGCGAACTCCGCTACCTGATTACGGGTCAGCGCCTGAAGCCCGCGAATAATATCGCCCGCGCGGCGGCCTTCGCGAATAATCTCCTCAATACTCTGGCTGGCGTTGTCGAGCTGCGCCGGTTCACGCTTCAGCCATCTCAGACCGGCGCCGGCGTTAGCTACGATCGACATCAGCGGCTGGTTAATCTCGTGGGCGATGGAAGAGGTCAGCTGGCCCACCGTGGTGGCGCGCGCGACGCGGGCAAGCTCCGCCTGAGCGATCCTCACCGCATCTTCAGACTGACGCTGCGTGGTGATATCGGTCAGGGTGCCGAAATATTCCGCCACCTCAGGCCAGTTATAGTTCGGCTCGCCAATGCCCTTGATGTAGCGGCATTCGCCGTCGTCGCGAATGATGCGAAACTCCGCCTGCATCACCACGCCCTTCTCGACGCTGGTTTCAATCAGCTCGCGCAGCGACACGATATCGTCCGGGTGCACGCGGCTCTGGAACTCCGCCATCGAGGTGGTGGTCTGGGTCTCTGGCAGTCCCATGATGCGCTTATATTCGTCGGAGATGTACTGAATATCCGGCTCAAGATGCCAGTGCCAGGTGCCGGTATGGCTTATTTTTTCGCCCAGCATCAGCGAAGTCTGGCTGGCGCGCAGCTGCTTTTCAATTTTGCGGCGCTGATTGTTCTCGTCAACCAGTTCGGCATAGAGGCGCGCGGTTTCGAGCGAAACGGCGGCCTGCGCCCCAAGCATCGACACGATGCGCGAATGGTCGGCGGTAAAAACGTCGGGCATCAGCCGATTTTCCAGATAAAGGACACCGACCATTTGCGCCTGCCTGAACATCGGCACGCACATTACCGCCGCGCCCGACGCCACCAGATAGTTATCCTGGCTGAAGGGGCTGAACACCTCCGGCTTGCCGGTGCGGATCTCCTGCCCGGTGCGGATCACCGCTGATAAGATCGACAGCGGCAGATCGGTTGCGGTCGGCAGCTCGCGCACAATGCGTACCTTTACCCCTTCGACGGTGGTGGAGGCGCGCGCCTGGATTTCCGGAATATTGCCGTCGGTCAGCCGGATCAGCATGCAGTGCTGCGCGCCCGCCCGCTCGACCAGCATCATCATCAGAATATGAATCAGGCGATCCAGATTAATCTCTTCGGTGAGGGCGCGCATCACGGTCACCATGCTTTGCAGATCGCTGATCAGTGCGCTCTGCTCGAAGGAGACAGTGCTCAGGGCCGTTTGCGTATGATGCCCGGCGAGAGAGGGATAGAGCATTTCCAGCTGGCGCACCCTGGCGCCCGCGCCCCAGCGATCCCAGGCGGACATCGCGCCTTTAATGTAGGCGTCGCCCGCGAACCCCATGTTGCGCGCATAGGCCATACGCGCCGCCAGTTCGCACGCCAGCCCGTTGATATGATGAAACTGCCCTTCGCGCGACAGTGTGATGGCGCGCTCAAACTGTTCGGCGGCCTGCCCGGCCTCGCCGTCGAGGCGCAGCAGCTCGGCGCGCAGCAGGGCCTCTTTATCGGCGAAAGTTTTGGTATTTTCGTTCGCCCAGGTCACGATCTTGTCGAGATGATGCTGTAGCTGCTGACGCAGCTGACCGCTGAGGGGGCCCGGCGTGAGGGGAACGGTCAGCGCCAGCGCGCTGTAGAGATGAAAATCCAGCATGTGCACGTGGCCGGGAATAAGGTCGGTAAAGGGCGCCGCGTCGGCAAAATGCCGCGCTGCGCAGGCATATTCCGCCGCGAAAAAGTGCGCCATGCCTTTATAAAGCCGTGACCAGAACTGAATAAGGTACATCGGCTCCACAGCCTGTTCCGGCCTGACCGCGTCCAGCATCGGCGGCAGAAAATCATGGCCTGAAAACTCGCTTCCGCGCGGCTTGCGCAGGAAGAGCACATAATCCAGCTGCATGCTGAGGATCATCTCTACGTCGCGGTACTGCGCCTTGCGGACAAACAGCATGCCGCGCGTAATAGAAGTATGCACCGCTTCGAGATGATCGCCGCGGGCGAGATAGTTCATGACGATATGACGCAGCGCCAGGCAGGCCGAGGTGCGGTCGCCGGTTTCTACCCCCACGTCGAAGGCGGCCTTCGCACGCTCGATAGCGTAGGAGAGCGGCATCGTCCAGATGCTGACCTGGTCGAGCGGCAGCAGCGTGCGCGCTTTAAAGCTGACGAAGTCGTGCTTATAGACCAGCTCGCGCGCCAGCAGCGTGCTGGCGAAGCCCCGGCTGTACTCATCATACTGATCGCCGCACACCACGCCATACCAGGAGAGCGCCAGGGTCGATGCGCCGCTTAGTCCGCGCTCCATCGACAGATGCAGCAGCTTGCACAGGATCATAAAGTGCAGGCGCGGGTTGCTGAAGGCGGCAAAGGTGCTGGCGCTGGCCATCAGATTCATGATCGCTTCGGTTTTTTTGCAGCTAAGCAGCGGCAGCGCGCGAAAGCGCGCGTAGGGATTTTTGCCGACCGCCTCTTTAAGCGAAACTCGCGCCCTGTCGCACTCCAGGCGGTCCGGGTAGCGGTTTAGCTGAATGCCAAACACCGCCAGCCAGGCGAGCGCGGTTTCCAGCGCCAGTTTACTGTCCGACTGGCGCATATGAATTTCAGCGATCAAACAGGCCGCTTCGGCTTTCTCCGTGATCTCGCCCGGCGAGGCCGCGATTTCCGAGCACAGCGCCAGCGCCACCGAGAGATTGCCGTTAAGGAATTCACATTCGGCCTCTTCCAGCAGAAACTCGCTCTGGTCGTCGCTGCCCACGCTGCTGTTGAGCAGGCGCGCGGTCTGCAGGTAACGCAGCGCCGAAACATAATCGCCGGTATCTTTCGCCCGGCGGCTCGCCTTAAGCATCAGCTGGCTGAAGGTTTGCGCGTCATGCGCCAGCATCCCGCCATTTCTGATCGACAGCAGGTGATGAGCGGCCCTGAACAGCACGGCATTGGTGACCTCAAGATCCGACAGATGCATATAGTGCAGCGCGGCCAGATAGTGAAAGGCGTCTTTGTCGGTCGGCTCCAGCAGATCGAGCGCCGCTTCATGCATGCTGTCATGCATAAAGGCGTACTCTCTGCCGTTCAGCGCGATGAGCTTCGCCGCCGCCGCCGGCAGCAGCGTCTGCTCGATCTCTGCCACGGCAATACCGAGGATGCGGCTCATGGTATCCAGCTCCCCTGCGCTGCCCAGCGAGGCGAACTTGCCCAGCAGATGGCGGGTCGGCAGCGGCAGCGTGGTGAGATGCTGCAGAACGCTGGCGGCGACGTTTGCCGCATAGTGACAGTTTTTCAGCGCCTGAGCATCATAGGCCCAGCGGAATGGCGCATTGTGCGTGATCAGGCCGTCGCGCAGCGCCTGGCGGAAAAAGTCGTGGGTGGCGAGCGGGTTGCCGGCGGTCTTTTCGTGAATAACCTGCGCCAGCTCCGCCGTTTCGCCGCTGCGGGTATGGAAGAGCCCCGCCAGCCAGCTCGCGATATTTTTTTCGCTGAAAGGCTCCGGCGTGATATCGGTAATGCGGGCCGCGCAGGCGCGGATGCGCTTCAGGTTATCGTCAATTGTCGGACAGGGCAGCGACACGCTGTCGCGATAGGTGATCACCAGCAGCAGCGGGATATCTTCGCTCAGCGCCAGCAGGTTTTGCAGCAGCTGCAGCGTGGCGCGATCGGCCCAGTGCACATCGTCGATCAGAATAACCAGCGGCCGGCCGGGCGCGGTGAAGGCTTTCACCAGGTTGCAGGCCGCCAGATTAAAACGGTTTCTCGCGTCCTGCGAGTGCGTATGGGCGTGCACGGCCGCTTTCTGATTGAGTAAAATGCCCAGCTCCGGCACCAGATTGATCGCCAGACCGGCATACTCACCCAGCAGGCATGCGATATGCGACTTCCAGCGCGCCATCTCTTCGGTGGGCAGGCCGAGCACGTGCAGCGTCAGCGTCCTGAAGGCGGCGGTAAAAACCGCGTAGGGCAACACGGGGGAGTGGCGATCCGCCTTCACCACCGTCATTAGCGCTTTTTTATTGCGCAGCAGCTTAATCGACGAGGCGATCAGCGAGGATTTGCCCGCACCCGGCACGCCGCCGATCGCGACCAGGTTGTGCTTGCCGCTTTTGCTGACCTCGTCAAACGCCGCCAGAATATCGGTCGCCTGGGGATGATCGGCGCAGAGCGTGTCGGGCGATAAATTCGCGGCCTGAGAGTCCTGCATGCCGAGGGCAAAAGACTCGATCATGCCGTCCGGCATCAGGGTCGACGCGTAGCGCCGCAGATCGGCCAGTACGCCTTCCGCCGTCTGGTAACGGTATTCCGGCGATTTCGCCAGCAGCCGCAGGATGACGGAGGAGAGAACCATCGGGATCTCCTGGCGTATCAGATGCGGCGGCAGCGCTTCCGACGCGATATGGTGGTGGACCCATTCGGCGTGGCCGCCCTCGGCGCTGCCGTAGGGCAGCCTGCCGGTGAGCAGTTCATACAGCACGATGCCCAGGCTGTATAAATCGCTTACGCGGCTGACGGGATGCGCCGAGCGGGAGGTATGTTCAGGCGACATATAGGCGAGCGTGCCGCCCGCGACCGGCAGACGAGGCTGCAGCAGCAGATCGCTGTCGACCGACGACAGGCCGAAGCCGCCTAGCAGAATACGTCCGTCGTCGGCATAGAAAAAATTCGCCGGTTTGATATCGCCGTGCACCAGGCCCTGCTGATGCATCAGGCTCAGGGCGCTGCAGAGCATCGCGGCGCTGGCAAGAAATTCAGAAATGGCGCCAGGGGGGGTACATAAAACATCCGCCAGCGTACGGTAATTAAACGGCCGGTAAATCAGGGCGTATCGTCCCTGATAAAGGGTGTGACTCAGGGGCTTCAACGCCCAGTGATCGGAGAGGCGAACGCGCAGCGCGTACTCATTTTTCAGCAGCTGCGTTACCTGAAAAATCGACTCCTCCGTGCCCGCGGTCGCCAGCACAAAGGTTTCGCCGGTGATCCCATGCCGACACAGCAGCCAGTCGACATTGCCCTCCTGCGCCAGGGGAGTAAAAGAGATATCGTCTGAAAGCGTGACGCGATCGGTTTCTGTTGTCTCTAACGCCTGCGGATTTATGCTCATTGGCGGGCAGCCCCTGAGGAGAACGCCTGACGGATATGTTCAAACAACGTATCAATTTCGATAGGCTTTGGCAAAAAGGCGACAGCGCCAAGGTTAATGGCATACCGCAGCATGCTGTCATCGCCGTTGCCGGAAATGATGATGCCCGGCGGGTTAATCAGCCGCCGGGTCAGATTGATGAAAAGCTCGAAACCATTCATGCCTTTCAGTTGCACATCAATGATAAAAAGCGCGGCATTCGCCATCGCTGCTTCATCACAGAGAAGAGATTCTGCCGACTCAAAGGCCTGGGTGAGATAACCTTCAGACTGGAGCAGGTTGGTAAGACCACTGCGGACAGAACGTTCATCATCGACGACGACAATGCGCTGCGACAGCTGCATGCTGTTTTCCTTAAATGAAACTCAGGCCTGCGGGAGGCGCTTCCTTAGGAGGCTTTGTCACCTGAGGGCGGGGGCGTGTCACCGATTCTATGGTGATACTCATGGCGAAACCAGCGCAGCTTCACCGGTTCGCGCTTAATCACGCTTTTCGCCAGCGGAATAAGATGTTCGCCCACCTGCATGCCGAACAGCCCCAGCAGCGCAATAATCGGCGGCGCGGGCGAGTTGACGCCGAGCGCGGCATAAATCAGGCCGGCCAGAATGCCGACCGCCAGCGAGACAGAATAGGTTTTCAGCATGGTCAGCCTGCGTGGTTGGCGATGGATGAATGAGAGGTCGGGCGAGCGTCTGCGACGACCGGCGACGGCGCCGCTGGCGGAACCTGCGCGGTGGCATCCTGGTGAAACAGCTGCCCGCCCAGGGAACTGCCGACGATCATGCCGAGCAGTCCCACCAGCGCGACGGCCGGCGGCGCCGGAGACTGGACCTTAAGCAGCGCGTAAACCAGGCCGATTAATACGCCCGCTCCCAGAGAGATCAATAAAGGACTCACAGGTCCTCCTTCTTAGCATGGCGGGCCGGTCCGGTGAAGGGCCGGCCCGCTCGACAGATTAACGCACGTTCGCCGGAACCGGGGCCAGCGTACGGTGTTCGCTCTTCTGGCGAGAAGGCGCTTTGTGCACCATGGTATAGGCGTAATCCACGCCGATGCCGTAGGCGCCTGAATGCTCTTTCGCAATATCCATAACGGCGTTATAGGTCTCTTTGTGCGCCCAGTCGCGCTGCCACTCCAGCATCACCTGCTGCCAGGTTACCGGGATCACGCCAGCCTGAATCATGCGCTGCATCGCGTAGTCGTGCGCTTCTTTCGTGGTGCCGCCTGACGCGTCGGCCACCATATAGATCTCATAATCGCCTTCCAGCATGGCGCACAGCGCGAAGGTGTTGTTGCACACTTCGGTCCACAGACCTGACACGACAACTTTTTTCTTGCCGTTTGCCGCCAGCGCGTCGCGCACTTTCTGATCGTCCCAGGAGTTCATAGAGGTGCGCTCAAGAATGTCCTGGCCAGGGAATACGTCCAGCAGCTCCGGGAAGGTGTTGCCGGAGAAGCTTTCCGTCTCAACGGTCGTCAGTACGGTCGGAATGTTGAAGACTTTCGCCGCTTTCGCCAGCGCCACAACGTTGTTTTTCAGCACCTGACGATCGATTGACTGAACGCCAAACGCCATCTGCGGCTGCTGGTCGATAAAGATGATCTGGCAGTTTTGCGGCGTCAATACTTCAAGTTTGCGATTGGTCATGTCTTTGCCCATTGAGGTTATATTGCTAAGTACCGTGGAAAGAGTAACGGCGTAAATTGACAGCCTCCCTGATACCCCGATGGCGTTGCGTCGCTGAACCGGTGGGTCACTGTCTGAGCGCAGTGTAGGAAGCTTTTTTTTTCAAACTATTATCTTTAGGTATAACTATACGAACGTATACCTATACCAGGGTATACCTATCCTTTTGTATAACTAGACGCTTTCCAGACCTCCCGATCATAATCCCGCCATCCCAGTAGCCTGCGCTTACGGCAGGACAATGCTCTGTCTGCGGCCGTCCGTGCCGCGTCGGACAACTCAATTCAGGAGATTCTATGGTTACCCTTGGTAAAGCAGACGTCATTCTCACCAATGGCCGATTTCATACCGTCGATCGCGGCAACCCGATCGCCGATGCCGTCGCTATTCGCGACGGCAAGTTTCTGGAAGTGGGCAGCCTGGCCGAGGTGATGCAGCATCACTGCGAAGGCACCAAAGTCATCGACCTGAAGGGCCACACCGCGATTCCCGGCCTCAACGACTCGCACCTGCACCTGATCCGCGGCGGCCTGAACTACAACCTGGAGCTGCGCTGGGAAGGCGTGCCGTCGGTCGCCGATGCGCTGCGCATGTTGAAAGAGCAGGCGCTGCGCACGCCGACGCCGCAGTGGGTGCGCGTGGTGGGCGGCTGGACCGAGTTTCAGTTCGCCGAGCGTCGCATGCCGACGCTGGAGGAGATCAACGAAGCCGCGCCGGATACTCCGGTATTCGTGCTGCACCTCTACGACCGCGCCCTGCTTAACCGCGCGGCGCTCAAAGTCGTGGGCTACACCAAAGATACGCCGAACCCGCCGGGCGGCGAGATCCAGCGCGACAGCAACGGCAACCCGACCGGCATGCTGATTGCGCGTCCTAACGCCATGATCCTCTACTCTACGCTGGCGAAAGGACCGAAGCTGCCGCTGGAGCAGCAGGTCAACTCCACCCGTCAGTTTATGCGCGAGCTGAACCGTCTCGGCCTCACCAGCGCCATCGATGCCGGCGGCGGCTTCCAGAACTACCCGGAAGATTATGAAGTGATCGCCGAGCTGCATGAGAAGAAGCAGATGACGATCCGCATCGCCTATAACCTCTTTACTCAGCGTCCTGGACATGAGCTGGAAGATTTTGAGAAGTGGACCGATATGCTGACGCCGGGCCAGGGCAGCGACTACTTCCGCCACAACGGCGCCGGCGAGATGCTGGTCTTCTCCGCCGCCGACTTCGAAGATTTCCTTGAGCCGCGCCCCGATCTGGCGCCGGGCATGGAAGATGAGCTGGAGCGCGTGGTGCGTCATCTGGTAGAGCACCGCTGGCCGTTCCGCCTGCACGCCACCTACGACGAATCGATCAGCCGCATGCTCGACGTCTTTGAAAAAGTTAACCGCGACATTCCCTTTAACGGCCTGCACTGGTTCTTCGACCATGCCGAAACCGTTACCCAGCGCAATATCGACCGCATCAAAGAGCTGGGCGGCGGCATCGCGGTGCAGCACCGCATGGCGTTCCAGGGCGAATACTTCGCCGAGCGCTACGGCATCGAAGCGACCCGTCACACGCCGCCGGTCGCGCGCATGCTGGAGACCGGCGTGCCGGTCGGCCTCGGCACCGACGCCACGCGCGTCGCCAGCTATAACCCCTGGACCGCGCTTTACTGGCTGGTGTCCGGCCGCACCGTCGGCGGCATGCAGATGTATGACGTCAACGCGCGTCTCGATCGCGACACCGCGCTGATGCTGTGGACCCAGGGCAGCGCCTGGTTCTCCAGCGAGCAGGGCAAAAAGGGACAGATTAAGGCGGGCCAGCTGGCGGATATGGTGGTGCTGAGCAAAGACTATTTCAGCGTGCCGGAAGAGGAGATCAAAGGCATTGAGTCGGTGCTGACGCTGGTGGACGGCAACATCGTTTATGCCGCCGGATCCTTCAGCAGCGAAGCGCCGCCGTCGATTCCGGTTCTGCCTGAGTGGTCGCCGGTGGTCAAGGTGCCGGGTCACTACCGCAGCGCGCCGCCGACCGCCGCCACCCGCGTGGGCATGCAGCAGATGCCGCACCAGTGCAGCGGCCCGTGCGGCGTGCACAGCCACTCCCATGACATCGCGCGCGGCGCCAGCCTGCCGGTCTCCGAGGAGAACGCCTTCTGGGGCGCGCTCGGCTGCAGCTGCTTCGCGTTCTGATCATCATGACGATCTCCTTTTCTCAGCCGCCCCGCATTAACGCGGGGCTGTTCTTCCTGCGCCTCACCGGCTGCCTGCTGCTGCTCTACGTGCACGGGCTGCCGAAGGTGTTTCACTTCAGCGAAGAACTGACGCGTATCGAGGATCCTTTCGGCCTTGGTCCCTGGATGAGCTTATTGCCGGCTATTTTCGCCGAAGTCATCTGCCCGTTATTTATTCTGATCGGCGTGTTCGCCCGCCTCGCCTGCCTGCCGATTATCGGCGTGCTGCTGGTGGCGATGCTGTTTGTTCATCCCGGCTGGAGCATCGCGGAGGGCCAGTTCGGCTGGCTGCTGCTGATTATCTTCACTACCCTGGCGATGACAGGTCCGGGCCAGTGGCGCCTCGGTGCCGGCACGCGCAGAGAGGTTCGCTATGGCGCAGGTTAACGATATTCATGACGTCGCCCAGGGCGAAGCGACGGCGCCAGCCGCGGCTGCCGCGTCGCCCTGGCAGCCGCTGCGTCAGCCGCTGTTTCGCATGCTGTGGATCGCGACGGTGGTCTCTAACATCGGCTCCTGGATGAATGACGTCGGCGTGAACTGGACCATGCTGACGCTGAGCGCCGATCCGCTCAGCGTGGCGCTGGTGCAGGCGGCGAGCAGCCTGCCGATGTTCCTGTTCGCGCTGCCCTCCGGCGTGCTGGCCGATATTGTCGACCGGCGTAAATATCTGCTGTTCTCGCAGCTGTGGGTCTTTATCGCCGCCGCCGGCCTGACGCTGCTCTCTTTCACCGGGCACGTCACGCCGCTGGTGCTGCTGGTTGCCGCCTTTC
The DNA here is from genome assembly GCF_000738765.1 of Pantoea sp. NGS-ED-1003. Lineage (NCBI taxonomy): Bacteria > Pseudomonadati > Pseudomonadota > Gammaproteobacteria > Enterobacterales > Erwiniaceae > Pantoea > Pantoea sp. NGS-ED-1003. The sequence continues at coordinate 45,840 of NZ_JPQA01000014.1, read as the reverse complement.
TGATGAGCACCGGCGCGGCGATGAGCTCGCCGCCGTTCCAGGCGATCGTGCCGGATCTGGTCAGCAAAAATGAGCTGGGCCCGGCCATCGCGCTGAACTCGCTCGGCATCAATATCAGCCGCGCCATCGGTCCGGCGCTTGGCGGCCTGATCCTCTCGTTCGCCGGGCCGTGGGTGGTCTTTATGCTCAACGCCCTCTCGGTGCTCGGCGTGGCGTGGGTGCTCTATCGCTGGAAAGAGGTGCCGAGCGTCCAGCGGCTGCCCCCGGAGCACTTCTTTTCAGCGGTGCGCGCCGGTCTGCGCTACGTGCACGCCGCGCCGGTGCTGCGCAACGTGCTGGTGCGCACCGTCGCCTTCTTCCTGTTCGGCAGCGCCGGCTGGGCGCTGCTGCCGCTGGTAGCGCGCCGCGAGCTGGGGCTGGGTCCGGGCGGCTACGGCATTATGCTGGCCTTTATCGGCGTGGGCGCCATCAGCGGCGCGGTGCTGCTGCCGCGGCTGCGTAAACGCTTCAACCCCGATCGGCTGATGGTGCTGGCGAGCCTGATGTTCGCCGCCACCATGCTGGCGCTCGCTTTTGTCCGGCACTTCTGGCTGCTGAACACGTTCGAGTTCTTCACCGGCTTCGCCTGGATTGCCGTGCTGTCGACGCTTAACCTGGGCGCGCAGCGCAGCGCGGCACGCTGGGTGAAAGCGCGCGCGCTGGCGGTCTATCTCACCGTGTTTTTCGGCTCGATGACCGTGGGCAGCGCCATCTGGGGACAGCTGGCGTCGCGCTACGGCATCCCGGTTTCGCTCTGCGTCGCCACCCTGGGCATGGCGCTGGCGTGCCTGACGGTACTGCGCTGGCGGCTCGATCAGGATCCCGACCTCAATCTCGACGTCAGCGAGATCGCCGAGCCGGTGCCAGCGCTGGAGATCCATCACGACCGAGGTCCGGTGCGCGTGAGCTACGAGTATCAGATCCGCCAGGCGGACGCCCACGCCTTTACGGTCTGCATGCAGGATATGAGACGCGTTCGCCGTCGCGGGGGCGCCATCAACTGGGCGGTCTACGAAGACATTCTCCAGCCGGGCATCTTCGTCGAAACCTTTGTGGTGGGATCCTGGATGGAGCATCTGCGTCAGCTTGAGCGCTACACCATGAACGACAAGAAAATTGAGAACCGCGTTTATGCATTCCATCAGGGCGAACAGATACCGGTCGCACGCTATCTGGTTGCGCCTGAATAACAGCTTTTTTCATTCAACATCACAAGGAAAAGACCATGAGCACGATTAAAACCGCCGACGGCACGCAAATCTATTTTAAAGACTGGGGCAACGGCAAACCCGTTCTCTTCAGCCACGGCTGGCCGCTGGATGCTGATATGTGGGATAACCAGCTGAACTTCCTGGCGGAGAACGGCTATCGCGTCATCGCTTTCGATCGCCGCGGCTTTGGCCGCTCCGATCAGCCGTGGACCGGCTACGACTACAATACTTTCGCGTCGGACATCAACGACCTGATCACCTGTCTTGACCTGCAGGAGGTCACGCTGGTGGGCTTCTCGATGGGCGGCGGCGACGTGACGCGCTATATCAACAACTACGGCTCCGCGCGCGTGGCCGGTCTGGTGCTGCTGGGCGCGGTGACGCCTGCCTTCGGACAGCTGGAAGGCTTTCCGCAGGGCGTCGAGCCGTCGGTGTTTGACGGTATTCTGGCTGGCTTACGCAAGGATCGCGCCCAGTTCATCAGCGACTTTGCCGTGCCTTTCTACGGCACCAACGCCGGCCAGACCGTCTCTGAAGGCGTGCTGACGCAGACCCTGAACATAGCGCTGCTGGCATCGCTTAAAGGCACGCTGGAGTGCGTTAAGGCGTTTTCCACCACCGATTTCCGCCCCGACATGGCGAAAATCGACGTGCCTGCGCTGGTGATCCACGGCAGCAACGATCAGGTGGTGCCGTTCGAAACCACCGGCAAGCTGGCGGCGGAAATGATCGAAGGCGCGCAGCTGAAGGTGTACGACAATGCGCCGCACGGCTTTGCGGTGACCCACTCCGATCGGCTGAATGCAGATTTGCTGGCGTTCCTGAACGCCCTCTGACTCCGTTTTTCGCGCTGACAAAAGCCGCCCTGCGTTAACGCAGGGCGGCTTTGAGCCGGCGAATGAAGCGCTGTCACTTATCAATATCTTTCAGCGCATACGCCGTCATGACCAGAAGCGTCGACGTAAAGGACGCATTTACCAGTAAGGCGGTCAGCATTTTCTCCCCCTGTTTCGCTGTCAGGTAAACCCGTGCAGAGCCTGTCTCAGTAGGCTGCCGCCATTGACGTCTGACTCGCCTCTTTTTCAATCAGCCGCATCAGCAGCGAAATCCGGCGATCGGTTCGCTCCGGCGTATCGGGCGGCAGATGGTAGTGCAGGGTATAGAGTTTCCCTTTCTCATTGAAAAAATCAGCGGCGACCACCGGCATAATGCCGCCCGGCACGCGCTGGTAATTGACCTGCAGCCGCGAATTCCCCAGTTTCATCCTGACCGCCATGACACTTTCATCCGCTACTGACGGGTAAAGCTGCCTGTCTGCCGGCACGATAATGCGCTTCATGAAACACCTCCTGCTGTCCAGATAGATGCATAGCGGGAGGGAGCCGGATCCGGCGCCCTCCCCGGTACGGTCAGGCTGCGCTTACGCCTGGTGTTCAATCACGTCTGCTGTATGGTGCGCAATGGGTATGCGGCGCGGTTTTTCACTTTCCGGGATCTCCAGATGCAGACCGACGTTGAGCAGCCCGTCCTGCAGTCTCGCCTCGGTCACTTTCATATGTTCCGGCACGCTGTAGCTCAGGCGGAAATCGGTGCGGCTGATGCCGCGGTGCAGCCAGCCGCCGTCGCTGCGCGCGCCGTCCGCGTTCGCCTCGTTTTCCGTGCGCTCCTCTTTCCGGCCGGTTACCGTCAGCCGGCCGCCCGCCACTTCGATTTCCAGCTCGCTCTCTTTCCAGCCGGGCACGCTCAGGGTAAGCGCATAGCGCTCATCGTCGAGCTGCTTCAGGTTGTAAGGGGGCGTAACGGCGACAGGCGTATCGCCGGTCAGCTGGCTAAAGAGACGGTCAATGCGGCTGAAGCGATCGGAAAAAAGCGCGTCGCTGAGTAAGGGAAATACGGGGAAAGTACGTGAAGCCATAGTGATAACCTCCTGAATTGATCGTTCATTCAAAAGCTCATCGGGGAAACAGGCGTCTCACCTGCCCAGTGACATTTATAGAGTTTCCCGGAGAATTTTCAAGGACGCCCGGCGCGATTTTTTTATCATCAAATTTTTTGACTTTATTCAGCAACAGACAGGGATTTTCACGCCTGTCCGAAATCTCTATTATTGATTCCATCGAGGCAGAACGCCTCAAAACCTAAAAATATCTCTGAGGAATCGACCATGAAAACCATCAAAACTTTCGTTGCTGTTGCGCTGTTCGCCCTGCTTTCTTCTACCAGCTTTGCTCAGACAGTGACCGCTACCGCCTCGACCCTGGACGGCGCCGAAGCGCAGATTGCCGCGCAGGCAAAACTGGCTGGCACCGGTTACAGCATCACGGAGGCCTACGCAGGCAACCAGGTGCATATGACGGCTCGTCTGACCAAATAACTGCGCCGAAAACAGAGAAAAGGGGCCGCCTGAGAGCGGCCCCTTTTCTTTTGCGCTTCAGCCGCGACGGCTGTCGCCGAGGGTCGGCACGATGCGTTTGCCGATGACGCGTTTAACCGCCGCGGCGGCCTGCAGCACCAGAAGATCCTGCCCGGGCGCTGAATAGAGGGTTATGCCGAAGGGTAAGCCTTCCGCATCCTGACCGGCCGGGATCGCGGCGACGGGCGCGCCCGCTTTGCCGGTGCATTTAGCCGCAGCCGCCATCGGCGAGAGCAGCAGGTCGGCGCGGCTCGCCCTGAGCGCCGCCAGAATGCCAGTATCCAGGCTCAGCGCGATATCGGTGCGGCGATCGCGGCGGTACTGCTCAGCGCGGATGTCCGGCGCGGCCTCAGCCGCCTCAAGCAGCCCCTGTCCGTAGGGGATCGCGTCCGGATGCGCGCGATTCCACTGGATAAGATCGTTCAGAGAGGCGATGCCGCAAGGCGCAAGCGTGCCAAGCAGCCCGTTGAGGCTCGCGCGGAATTCGCTGCGAAACACGCAGGAGCGCACCGTATTCAGCTGCTCCGCAGCGGGCAGATCGCAAGGATCGACGATGACGGCCCCCGCCCCCGCCAGCGCCGCCAGCAGCCGTTCAAACACCGCCTGCCGACTCTCCGTCAGCACGCTATCGGCGATAAAGCGACGTGGCACGCCGATGCGCAGCCCCTGTAGCGATGCGCCGCCGGATGCCTCCGTAAAACCGGCAAGCGTTGCCGTATCCTGCATATCCGCGCCCGCTATCGCCTGATACACCGATAGCGCATCCTCAATGGTGCGCGTCAGCGGCCCCGGCGAATCCTGACTGGGCACCAGCGGGATCACACCGTAGCGGCTGACGCGGCCCACCGAGGGCTTAAAGCTGGCGATCGAGCTGTGCACGGCTGGCGCCTGCAGAGAGTTTTGCGTTTCCGAGCCGATGGCGAAGGCGCAAAAACCGGCGGCCACCGCCGCCGCCGATCCGACGCTTGACCCCTGGCCCCGGCCATATTGCAGGCCGAGCGGATTGCGCACCGCGCCGCCCGCGCCGCTGAATTCTGCCGGCATGATCTCTGATACGAAGTCGGCGAACTCCGTCATATTGGTTTTGCCCAGCAGCACGGCGCCGGCGTCGCGCAGACGGGTAATCAGGCTGGCCTCAAAGGGCGGGCGAAAAGTCGCCAGCGCGCTGGCGCCGGCAGAGGCAAAGCAGCCATCCAGCGTGAAAATATTGTCTTTAACCAGAAAGGGCACGCCGTGCAGCGGCCCTCGGGATCGGCCCGCCGCGCGCTCGGCGTCTGCGCGCCTCGCCTCTTCGCGGGCAACGGGAGAGAGACTTCTGACACAGTTAATGTCGCTATCAAACTGCTCGATACGGTTCAGGTACCATTCGGTCGCTTCGAGAGAGGTAATTTCGCCCGCCGCGATAGCCGCGCCGATAGCGCGTGCCGAGCCGGTGGCAAGAAGAGAAAAGAGATCGGTCATGTTTCACAGTCCGGAATGTCGACGCAGGAACGCTAAAAATAGCGCAACCGCGCTGCCGGACTTAGACACTAAGGTGCGCTGTACGCGAGAAAAGCCTCAAAGCGTTTCGCGCGCGGCGAACTTCTCCAGAGCGGGGCCGTCAAGCCGGTAGCGCACCCATTCACTCAGAGGAAGCGCATCGATGCTGTGGTAAAACTCTTTGGCAGACTTATCCCACTCCAGCACGTTCCACTCAATACGGCTGCACTGCCGTCTGACCGCCAGCTGAGCGATATACTGCAGCATCGATTTGCCCGCGCCGCGTCCCCGGTAGTCAGGGGTAAAGTATAAATCTTCCATATTAAGGCTGCTGCGGCCCAGCCAGGCGGAGTAGCTCATGGAAATCACTGAATAACCAGCAATTATGCCGTCAATCTCGCAGATATAGGCTTCGGCATTGGTTTCGGGGGAAAAAAGCGAGTTTCTAACCTCTTCAATATCGGGAACAGATTCCTGCGGCGCCTCGCGGTAAACGGATAAGCCGTTGATCATATTATAAATGGCGTCAGTATCTTCCAGGCTGGCCTGCCGGATCGTAACACGCATAAATTTTCCCTTAACCAAACCGTTTGATGGCGTTAAGGATAATCGGTATCGTTCAATGAATTAAGTGCAATAAAATCAATTAAAGGTGAATTCCATGCATCATGTGCTGCGACGGCTCGACCTTAACCTGTTGCCTGTGTTTGATACAGTCTTCCGGCATCGATCCGTCAGGCTTGCGGCAGAGGAGCTCGCGATGAGCACCTCGGCGCTGAGCCATGCGCTGACCCGGCTGCGCGATTTTCTGAAGGATCCGCTGTTTTATCGCGAGGGGCATAAGATGTGTCCCAGCGTTTATGCTTATCAGCTGGCGCCCCACATCGCCGACGCCCTCTCCGCTCTCAATCAACACCTCAGCCCGGTGCAGCCTTTCGATCCGCTCAAGAGCCAGGAGGCGTTTCGCATCGCGGTGACAGATTATACGGCGTTCAGCGTTTTTCCCGGGCTGATGAACAGCATTCAGAAAACGGCGCCGGGCATCGATTTCGAGCTCTGCTATTTGCCTCATAATCCGGCGCTGAACGAGCTGTTGGCGGGCGAAGTGGATCTGGCGCTGAGCTTCAGCGAACCCGATGGGATCAGACATCCCGATCTGGAAGAGATCGACCTCTTCAGCGACGAGTTTGTGGTGCTCAGCCATGCCGCGCGCGCGACCCTGACGCTGGAGGAGTATCTTGCTGCCGGACATCTGGTGGTGACGCCCTGGAACGAAAAGAAAGGGCTGCTGGACACGCACCTGGCGCGAATCGGGCTGACGCGGCGTATCACGCTAAAAACCCCGTCGATGCTGAGCTCCCCTTTTATCGTCGCAGAGAGCGAACTGCTGATGGCGATCCCCTCTTCCGTGGCACGCCGGCTGGAGCAGATCGCTAACGTGAAAACCTTTCCGGTGCCTTTCGCCGTGCCCCGCTTTACCGTAAAAATTTACTCCCACAAACGCAGCGGGAAAAAAAGCTCGACAGACTGGCTTAAAAACACCATTTTTCAAAGCGTTCAGCAGAAAAAAGAGTGCGCGAGCAGCTAAAGTCATTAGGGCGCCGATGCATACCTACCCTGCTTTCGGCTATGGCGAAGCGGCACGGCCGCAGGAGAAGCAGCGCGTATATAGAGAAGCGTTTTTATCGCTCGCCGCGATTAATCGCCAGCGTCGTCGAGCGCCACCATTTCGTGCGCTTCGCCTTGCTGCAGCCAGTCGCGGCTGTTAACGCGTAACATTTCGATAAAGGCGTGCCCCGCGCTGGAAAGACGACCGATATTCGGGCAAAGGATACCGATACGGGTGGCGGGCAATACCTCTTTCACCGTTAGCGGACGCAGCCTGTCGTGATAGCCGGGAAAGCGCAGGCGAACGGAGGTCCACATACTCACCATCGGCGCTTCGTCCATCATGCGCGCCATTATCCATGGCGATGAGCAGTGCGTAATGCGGGAGGGCAGAGGCAGGTTATAACGGCGAAAGACCTGCGCCAGAATGGAGTGTTCGCCCGGCTCATCCCAGTCCAGCCAGTGAGAATCCAGCAGGTTGCGCAAAGATACTCTGTGCGTCACCGGATGATCTTCTCCAACGATAAGGGTATTGCTCAAGGCGTACAGGGTTTCATGGTACATCGGCGCGGTTCCCATGCCGGCCGTAGCGGAGATGATCGCCAGGTCGATGCGATTATTTTCCAGTGCCTCGTAGAGCTGATGCGTACGCGCCTCCATCGCAATGATTTTTACGCCCGGCAGGCGCTGCTGAAAGCGCAGCAGGGTGGTGGTAAACGGGCCCCAGGCGGCGGCGGAGGTAAATCCGATGCGCAGCTGGCTCATCGACTTGCCCAGCAGACTGTCGATTTCCTCACGCGCCTGGCTCAGAGACTGATCGATATCGCGCGCATGGCGCAGCAGCACCTGACCATACTCATTCAGCGTAGCGCCGCGCGAGGTGCGCTCCAGAATGGGCATGCCGATCTCCGCCTCTATCTCCTGAATGGTTTTACTGATGGCGGGCTGCGTCAAATGCAGCGTCCGAGCGGCTTTGCTGAGGCTGCCCTGCGCCGCGACCTCCAGCAGTACGTCAAGCTGGTTCAGCTTTAATTTCATTTTGTTCCTCCCCACCGCGGCGTGCCTGGATGGTGCAAAAAACGCGCTATAAAAGGTCAGCCAATATAACCTGACCTATAAAAATTACTCATGGTTGATATACATTTATTTTATGGCAATAGTGCTGTTTCTCACCTTTTCCGCGTCATTACCCTAAGGATCAGCGTATGAAACAGACCGCCCGATATGCCTCTGCGGACACCGAGCTTTCCGCCTCGCTCTCTGTTCCTGACGCGGCTCTCTCACGGCCGCGCAGTCGGCAGGCGAAATCGCTGCTGGCGGTGACGCTGGGAAATGGCCTGGAGATTTATGATTTCACCGTTTACAGCTTTTTCTCCGTCATCATCGGTCATCTTTTTTTTCCTGCCAGCAGCGATTCCGCCTCGCTGCTGCTGGCCGTTGCGACCTTCGCCGTAGGGTTTATCATGCGTCCGCTCGGCAGCCTGCTCCTGGGGCAGTATGCCGACACGCACGGCCGTAAAGCAGCTCTTACCCTGATAATGGGACTGATGGCGATGGGCGTGATGATGGTGGCCTTTACGCCTGTTTACGCGCAGATCGGCCTTTGGGCACCGTTGCTGCTGGTGACCGGGCGGATGTTGCAGGGATTTTCAGCGGGCGGCGAAGTCGGTGCGGCAACCAGCTGGCTAATGGAGGCGGGAAATAAATCGCAGCGCGGCGTGCGCGTGAGCTGGCAGATGGCCAGTCAGGGTGGCGCGGCGCTAACAGGCGCCGCGCTGGGCGCGCTGCTGACGCACACGCTGAGTAGCGAAGCGCTCTACGCCTGGGGCTGGCGCATTCCGTTTATTCTCGGGCTGGCGATCATGCCGGTGGGGATCTATATCCGCCGCCATCTTCACGAGCCGCCCGTCACGCAGGCGGCGCGGCAGGAAAATCCGGCGCGCGAAATCTGGCGCACGCATCGCCGCAAACTGCTGCTGGGTATTCTGCTGGTGATGAAAAGCACGACGACATTTTATCTTATCGTCTACTACATGCCGGCTTATATGGTGCATACCCTGCACCAGCCTGCCGCCGCCTCATACTGGATCAGTATTATCGCTGCGCTGCTGACCCTGGTTGTGCCCTTTTTCGCCGGTAAGCTCGCGGACAAGCTACCGCGACGCAAACCGATCCTGCTCGCCTGCGCGCTCGGATCGATGCTGCTGATATGGCCCATTTTCGCCGCTTTGCAGCAGGGCGCGTCAATGCTGCTGGTGCTGCTGCTTATCGCGGTCGATCAGGTACTGGCCAATATCAGCGCGGTGGCGTTCTTTCTTTTGATTCTTGAAGCCTTTCCGCGCCAGGTGCGTGCATCGGGCATGGCGCTGGTATATGCCATCGGCGTGACGCTGTTCGGCGGCTTCGCCCAGTTCAACGTTACCTGGCTGCTAAACGTCACCGGCGAGGCCATGGCGCCCGCCTGGTATCTTCTTTTTAGCGCGGTCGTTTCGCTGACCGCCCTGCTGGCCTGGCGTGAACAGGCCCCGCTTGCCGACGACTGACCCTGAAGGAGAGAGTATGTTGATCACTGAAATCCTGGAATATGAAGCGGAGATGATCGCCATTCGCCGCGATTTTCATCAGCATCCGGAGTTAGGATTTGAAGAGTTCCGCACCAGCCAGCGCATCGCCGAGCTTCTGACCGAATGGGGATACGAGGTGCACCGAGGCCTGGGCGGCACCGGCGTCGTGGGCACGCTGAAGGTGGGCAACGGCGAAAAACGTCTCGCCCTCCGGGCCGATATGGACGCCTTGCCTATGCAGGAGCTGACCGAGGTGCCGTGGCGCAGCACGGTCGCCGGGAAAATGCATGCCTGCGGACACGACGGACACTGCGCTATCCTGCTGTCGGCGGCGCGCTATCTGGCGGAGAAGCGCCCTTTTTCCGGCACCCTGCATCTGATTTTCCAGCCCTCCGAAGAGTCGGTCGGCGGCGCGCGGCGGATGATGGAGGACGGCCTTTTCACCCTGTTTCCCTGCGATGCCATATTCGGCCTTCACAATATGCCGCTGCTGCCTGCCGGCACGTTCGTCACCAAACCCGGCGCGCTGATGGCCTCCTCTGACAGCATGACCATTACGCTGCAGGGCAAGGGCGGGCATGGTTCAACGCCGGAGAACTGCCGCGATCCCATTGTAGCGGGCGCGGCGATAATCATGGCGCTGCAGACCATTGTTTCGCGCAATGTCGATCCTCAGGAGGCGGCGGTGGTCACGGTAGGCAGCCTGCAGAGCGGCGCGACCCATAACATCATTCCCGATAAGGCGGAACTGAAGCTCAATATGCGCACCTTCAGCCAGCAGGTACGCGAGTCGGTTAAAGCCAGGATCCAGACGCTGGTCCAGGCGCAGGCGGAAAGTTTCGGCCTCACCGCGCGCATTGAGCCCGACTTTGGCTATCCGGTGACGGTTAATCATGTGAAGGAGACGGAATTCGCGTTACAGGTGGCGCGCGACGCGTTCGGCGCCGACAGCGTTGCCGATCCGCAACAGGTGAAAAGCGTGATGGGCAGTGAAGATTTCGCATTTATGCTGGAGGCGCGCCCGGGCTGCTATCTCTGGCTGGGAACCGGCACAGGCGAGAACGACTATGCCGTGCATCACCCCCTGTATCAGTTTAACGACGCCTGCATTTCAACGGGCGCCACCTATTGGGTGCGGTTAACCGAGGCCTTTTTGCCGCGCCGGTGAGTCGGCGTGGCATGGAGGCTGCCTGACCGGTTTTTTCGATGAGGCGGCGGCCAGCTTCTACGCTTTAAGAGGGGATAGCCTGCGGCTTCCCCTTTTCGCAACCATACGGAGAGCCTTATGCAGCACAAGCATCTACTTTTAGCGGGCGCCAGCGGCGTCGTCGGCTTTGCCGCTCACGATGCCTTTCATCAGGCGGGTTGGCAGATCACCACGCTCGGACGATCGCCGCATAGTCCCCACGCCTCTCCTCACCTCAGCGCCGATCTCACCTCAGCGGACGATCTCAGCCGGCACCATAAGGCGCTGGAATCCGTTACCCATATTTTCTATGCCGCGCTGCGCCAGGATCCCGACCCGGGCGTGGAGGCGGACGTTAACGCGCTGATGTTTGAAAACCTGATCGCGGCGGTGCGCGCGTCCGGTTCGGCGTTAAAGCACATCATCTTCGTACAGGGCGGCAAGGTCTACGGCGCGCATCTGGGAGTCTATCGCACGCCGGCGCGGGAAGAGGACAGCCGTCATTTCCCGCCTAATCTCTATTTCCGCCACGAGGACTATGCCCGGAAATTAGGCGACGAGACGGGTATCGGCTGGACGGCGCTGCGTCCGGACATTGTCATCGGCCACTCTTTCGGCTCGCCGATGAATCTGGGCAATCTGCTTGGCGTGTACGGCACGCTATGCCGCGAAACCGGCACCGCCCTGCACTTCCCTGGGCCTGACGCGGCCTGGCGCAATACGCTGGTCAATATCACCGACAGCCGCATTCTCGGTCAGAGCGCGATCTGGGCCGCTGAAAATAGCCACTATGGCGCATTCAATATCACCAACGGCGACGTCTTTCGCTGGAGCCACGTCTGGCCAAAACTGGCGGAATGGTTCGGCGTGCCTGTCGGCGAGGCGCAGCCGATCTCGCTGAGCGAGCGTCTCCACGCTCTGAAGCCGCTCTGGGCCTCGATTGCCGATAAGGCGCAGCTGCAGGAGCGCGATATCGATCGCCTGGCGCTAGGCGGCTTTGGCGATTTTATTTTTCACGTCGAGAAAGATGCGATATTCGACGTGACCAAAGCGCGTCAGCACGGCTTCGAGGCCATGACTAAACGTTCCGACGAGGTGCTGATCGCGCATCTGGAGGCGATGCGCAGCGGCAGGCTGATTCCATAAAAAATCGGGCGCTGCCGTAACAGCGCCCGATAGCTGAAAAACCTGCGCCTGTTGACCGACGGTCTTATGACAGGCGCTGATAAAACGGAAAGGCGCCGAGTAGCAGGCAGCTGGCGAAAAACACCATGCTGGTAATAAACGACCAGCGCATCGTGCCGCGTTGCGTCTGCGCATAATCCAGCTTCAGCATCCCCACCAGCAAATAGGTCGAGGCGACCAGCGGGCTGAGAATATGCACCGGCTGTCCGACCAGCGCGGCGCGTGCCATTTCAACCGGCGCAATGCCGTAATGACCAGCTGCCTGCACCAACACCGGCAGCATGCCGAAATAGAAAACGTCATTGGAGACCAGCCAGGTCACCGGCACGCTAATCAGCGCGGTAATGGCGGCTAAATAGGGGCCCAGCGCGGGCGGAATGATATTAACGATCGCCTGCGCCAGCGCGTTCGCCATGCCGGTTTCGGAAAAAATGCCGGTAAATACCGCAGCGGCGAAAATCAGGCTCGCTACCGACAAAATAGCGGGCGCATGACGTGCCAGCTGCGCCTGTTGCTGATTAAGCTGTGGAAAGTTAACCAGAAACATAATGGCTGTAGCCAGCATGAACAGGTAGGCCATCGGCACAATATCGAGCACCAGCAGGGTAATTAAGGCGATGGTCAGCAGCCAGTTGGTCCAGAAACGCCAGGCGACGCAGGGTCTCTCTTCGAAAAGAATATCGTGGCGGACCGCCGTGTCGCGCTGCCAGCCGAGACGCTTACGCTCCTGGCGACCCAGTATCCATGCCATTACAAACGTCCAGACAATAGCGGCAAGCAAGGGCAGCAGCAGCGGAATAAACAGCGTGCTGGTTTCAACGTGAACCGCCGTTGCCGCGCGCGCCGTGGGGCCGCCCCAGGGAAGCATATTGCCCAGCCCCGTGCACTGCAGCAGCAGACAGGCGGCTTTTAATTTCGACAGGCCGACGCGCTCGTAAATCGGCAGAAAGGCGGAAAGCACGATCATATACACCGTAGCGCCATCGCCATCCAGCGCCACAATAAATCCCAGCAGCACGGTGCCGATGAATATTTTGACGGGATCCCCATCCACGGCGGAAACGATACGCTTAATCACCGGGTCGAACATGCCGGCGTCAGTGACGCTCATAAAATAGAGCATGGCGAAAATCAGCATGACGCCGGTGGGCGCCACAGTGCGCAATCCCTTAATGACCATATCGCCTGTCTCGGCGCCAAAGCCGGCTAGTAATGCAAAGAAAGTCGGCACCACAATTAATGCTGTCAGCGCAGAAAGTTTTTTGGTCATTAATAAACCAATAAAAAGGGCCAGCATCAGCAGGCTGATCGTCAGCAGCATAATTTTATCCTGTTGCAGGGTTAAGGCGCGCTTGTCAGCGACAAACGAGAACGTATCGGCATGTAAAATAAATATTTATTTGATAATTATTTTTAATATCAACAGCTAAAACAATCTTTAAAAGGATTGTTAATGTGCGCTATTTCATATTTCTTATAAATTTTAAAATTGCGCGAGGTGATAATAATCGAGCGTGAAACTCTACGTAGAAAATCGTATAGCGCTTCACGCCCGCGGTTATTTACAGCTTCGGCTAAACAGCGCTGAAATTAACGGTGATCGCGCGGCGACGGATGCACTGGCAAATCCAGGCGATAGAGTTTGACCGAATATTCAACGGTTGAGGGTTTACCGCCGGTAGTGGCGGGCGTGCGGTTAATTTGCGCCGACGGCATCCAGAGCTGTCCGTCAGCGATCCACATCGCATCAATCCACACCAGTCGGGGATCCTGCACAACCGTGCTGACCTTGCCCTGCGGCGTTATCCGTTTTACGGCGCGGGTATTGATGTCCGAGGCGTAGATATTGCCCTCCGCGTCGATGGCGGTGCCGCCCGTACTCCAGGTATCGATAAACTTCTCCGCGTGGCGCGCGACCTCTTCCGACGAGAGCCCGGCGTCGTTAAGGTAGCGCGTTTCGATACGCGCCATCGGGCCCGGAATCGCCTGATAGTAGAGCCATTTACCGTCCGGTGAGACCTCCAGCTGATCCAGCCCTACGCGCTTTTCCCGCCCGTCGCGCAAAAAGAGCTTTTTCCCGTCGGCGTAGATAGGCAGATGATCAATAGAGAGCGGATGGTTATCCAGCACCCGCCAGCTTTTGCCCGTTTTCAAATTCAACACCACCAGCCCCACCGCGCCGGGATCGGTGATATAGGCGAAATCGCCGTTGAAGCGTACATCGTCAAGATAGCTTTCAGCTTTTAACGTCGGCGCCTTAAACAGGTAGCTCGCCACTACCTTGCGGCTGTGAATGTCGATGCGCACCAGCTTTGCGCCCTGCTCGACCGCCTTATCACCGGTGCCGATGCCTTTATTGCCGGCATCCATGACCCAGAGATCGCCGTCCGGGCCAAAGCGCAGCGCGTTGACGTGTAAAAAGTGATGGGCGGGATCCTGGCTTTCCCAGCGGTTCCATTCCGCGTTCGGCCAGGCCTCGAGCGCGCCGTTTTTCACTTCGACCAGCTGCGGTCCCGCGCCCTCTGACTGCGTCAGCGAGGCGAAAATGCGCCCCTCTGGACTTACCGTGACCCCGTTCCAGACGCGCGGCGAGGTTTCCACCTGCTGCAGACGGCTGTCCTGCAGGGTTGGCAGCTCAGCCGGCAGCCGATCCTGCGCCAAAACCGGCGTTGTTGCGACCAGTGCCGTCAGCAGCGACATCATCTTTACTGTACTTTTCATCTTTCCTCTCCTTCTGTCGATCACAGCGGACATCCTTTCGCGCGCAGAATTGCATTGAAGCGCTCGGGATCGGCGCTGCCCTGCCGGTTCGTTTCGCGGATGCGCGCTTCGCGCTGCTCATGCTCCCGCACGCGCGGCAGCAGCGAAGCCAGCTGCGCCACGGGAATGCTGATCACTCCATCGGCATCGGCGACAATCAGGTCGCCCGGATTCACCACCAGTCCGGCGCACTGGATAGTGACGTTGATTTCGCCCGGCCCCTCTTTACTCGGACCGCGCAGCGTATTGCCGCGCGCCCAGAGCGCGACGCCGCCCTCGGCCCACTCGTTCACATCGCGGATGGCGCCATCAATCACAAAACCGGCGATTTTTTTGGTCAGGGCGGAGGTGCGCATCAGGCCGCCGATCAGCGCCTGGGTCAGATCGCCCGCGCCGTCGATCACCAGTACGTCGCCAGGCTGCGCCATCTCTATCGCCTTATGGATCATCAGGTTGTCGCCGGGTCGTACTTTTACCGTCAGCGCCGGGCCGCACAGCACCAGCGCGGGATCGTTATGCCAAGGCAGCAGGCCCAGCGCGCCGCAGGAGCGGCCCATGCAGTCGCCGATGTTGGGCACCGGCAAGCGGCGAAAGGCGTCGATAGTGTCAGCGTCAGGCAGACGATCGCGTTGCCCAATAAAGTAGCCGGCAGGCCAGGTCGCAGATGGGGTCATGAGGGCTCCTTAAGTACCGCGCGGTTAACACAGGTCAGCGGATTCACCGGCAGACCCTTGAGAAAATCGAGACACTGGCGGGCAGAGAAACTGGCGACCTTATCCAGCGCTTCCGGCGTAGCGCCGCCGATATGCGGCGTTATCGTCAGGTTTTTCAGGGCGCGAAAAGGGTGATTGCCTGGCAGCGGCTCCGTCGCCACGGTATCCAGGCCGGCGGCGAAAAGCTGACCGCTGCGCAGCGCCTCATCCAGTGCCGCTTCGTCAATCAGCTCGCCGCGCGAGGTGTTGATCACCAGCGCGCCCGCGGGAAGCAGCGCAAGCGTGCGGCCGTTGAGCATCTGACGCGTGGCCGCGTTAACGGGGCAATGCAGGCTCAGCACGTCGCTTTGCGCCAGCAGCGCGTCGAGCGACGCCAACTGCTCGCCAGCAGTAATCGCCTGCGGGTCGCGCAGTGCGGGATCGTAAAAGCGCACCCGCATGCCCATGGCCCGTGCCATGCGCGCGACGCGCTGGCCGATCTCCCCCATCCCTACCAGCCCCAGCGTTTTACCGCTCAGCTCCATGCTGCTGTCGTTGCGCGTCCAGCGGCCTTCGGCAATCTCCTGCTGCTGCCAGCTGATGCGGCGCGCGGCGTTAAGCATCAGCCCCAGCGTCAGCTCGGCGACTGATTGCGCGTTAGTGCCGGGCGTGGTGAGCACCGGGATGCCAAATGATGTCGCCGCCTCGACGTCGATATTGGTGACACCGACGCCATGCTTGCAGATCACTTTTAGCGTTGGGCAGGCGGCGATAGCCGCGCGGCTTAGGGTTACGGTGCGCGAAATCACCGCGTCAAACGGAATCTGTGCCATCAGCGCCTCGACTTCCGCCGCATCCTGGCTGCCGCGCAGGTAGTGGACTTCGCACCCCGCCTCTGCCAGCGCGCGTTCACCTCCGGCGCCCAGCACAGGCGCGGTCATCAGAATGGTCCAGCTCATGTGTTACTCCCTTGTTAATTTTCATCTAGCCTGGCAGGATGGAACGATAAAAAGTATTCCGCTTTTTTTATTAATTGATTCCTGAGAGGAATGAATGGAGCTAAAAGATCTCAGTTACCTGCTGGTGGTGCGCGAAACGGCACACCTGGGCAACGCCGCGCAAGCCCTTGGGATCACGCAGCCTGCGCTGACAAAGTGCATTCAGCGGCTGGAAAAATCGTGCGCTACGCGGCTGATTTTGAGGGTGGGACGCGGCATCAAACTGACCGAGGCGGGATTGCTACTTTGTGAACGCGCTCAAAAAGTGCTGCACCTGATGCAGGTCACCCGGCAGGATTTAAACGCGCTGGGATCCGGGGCAGCGGGCGTGATACGCCTGGGCGTGGCCGCCACCGCCGCCGAATTTATGCTGCCGCACCTGACGCGCGAGCTGTTGCAGCGCGCGCCGACGGTGGTGCTCGAGGTGCAGGTCGGGTTGAACGATCTGCTGCAGTCGCGACTGCGTGAGAACAGGCTCGACCTGATTCTGGGATTCCTGCCCGAAGAAAATCATGAGCTTGCCACCCGACCGCTGACGGAAGATCCGGTGGTGGTAGCGGCCAGCAGCTTTCATCCGCTGGCTGGCGTGCATCCTACGCCAGCGCAGCTGGACCAGTTTCAGTGGCTGCTGCCGTCGCCGCAGGTCGCCACGCGACAGTGGCTTGAACAGCGTCTGCGCAGCGGCGGATATGCCCCGCCGCGCGTGCAGATGGAGAGCAATACGCTGTCGCCGCTGCGCCAGGTGCTGGCCCAGACCCAGTTGTTGAGTTTTCTCTCGCGCCGACTGTTGCATGAAGATATGACACAGCACGCGCTGGTTGAAATTCCCCTGCCGCTGGTGATGATGCCACGCACCTTTGGCTGGCAGTTCCGCTCCCTGAGCGAACTAACCCCCGCGGCGCGCCTGCTGGTGGATTTGGCGGAAAAACGCTGGCAGTGGTAATCGCTTTTACCGTGCGGTAAATATCGCTACCGCACGAAAAGTCAAAAAAAGATTTTATTACGCAGCCTATTTTAAAAATAAGACATCTAACCCGACTTAATAAAAAAAATGCGCAACGTTAAAAACGGCATATGGGCGCTGTCGCGCCTGTTTGCGGTCGGACTCTTTTTTATTTCCGGCCTGGATAAAATAATTCATTATGATGAGAATATAATTCTTATACGTGAACATCACGTATCCGGCTATTTTCCCCCCTGGGTTATTTTACTGGAGGTGGCGGGAAGCACGGCGATAACATTTGGATTTCTGACGCGTTTTACCTGTGTTTTCATGGTGGCACTTTCGCTGTCGTCAGGCTTTCTGTTTTATCCCGGCTATTCGCATGTGCATCTTATGGTCTGGTTGAAAAACATCTCCTACTGTGCGGGATTTTTACTTTTATTTATTCATGGCGCAGGAAAATGGAGTCTGGATAACTGGCTAAAAATATATTTCAAAAATAATAAGCGCATCTCAATTTAAAAAAAATGTTATTTCCTTTTCCTTACCCGTACCCGGAGTAAAAATGAACAGGCGTCACTTTCTGCGTCTGATGCTCGCATCAGGCATCATCATTAGCGTGCCCATTACTGGCTCGCTGGCCACCGCCGCCGAACCAGAGAACCGCTTTCACCGTGTCAGCCAGGCGCTAACCGGACGCCAGCAGCTGGATCCGACCATCAGTCAGCGTTTGTACGCGCTGTTAACGCGCCAGAACCCGCTGTTTCCCCAGCGTCTGGCGCAGCTGGCCGAACACCTTAGCCGCAGCGAGGCTCGCGCACCTGAGGCGCTGCTGGCGTCGCTGTCCGAAGAGGAGGTCAACACCGCGCTGGCCATCATTACCCCCTGGTACCTTGGCTATACCGGCAATCCCGCCACCACGCGCGCTACTGACGACGCGCACTTTGTCAGTTTTCTCTCCGCCCTGATGTACGAGCCCACCGCCGACCTTACGCCGCGCCCCTCCTACTCGCAGCGCGGCAGCGACTACTGGCAGGCGGTACCGGATGGCGTCAGCGCGCCACAGATGCCGGCAACGATTCACGCCTGGGGAAAGGCGTCGCCGCGCGCGGCATCTGGCATCGCGCAGCCGCAACCGGCCTGGCTGGCAATGGTGGAAGGACGCGCCAGAACCTATGCGGAGGCCTTGCGCCTCACCGACGGCACTGGAGATGGCTCATGACGCACTATGACGCCGACGTAGTGATTATCGGATCGGGCGCCCTGGGAGCAAATGCGGCATATCAGCTGGCGAAAGCGGGCAAGTCGGTCATCATGCTGGAGGCCGGACCCTATATTCCGCGCTGGAAAGTGGTCGACAACTATCGCAACAGTCCCAGTAAACGCAACTGGTGCGCACCCTATCCTAATTTGCCCTGGGCGCCGAACAGCTACAGCGACGGCTATATTGAGACGCAGGGCGATGACGATTTCCACTATGTCACCAGCTTTCTCAAGGTGGCTGGCGGCAGCACGCGTCACTGGGCGTCCGCCTGCTGGCGGCTGCTGCCCAACGACTTCAAACTGAAAAGCGTTTACGGCGTCGGGCGTGACTGGCCGATTGCCTATGACGATCTGGAACCCTGGTATCTGCGCGCGGAGCGCGAGGTGGGCGTGGTCGGCACCGCAGAGGAAGATCAGAGCGGTCAGGGACGCGACGCCTGGCCGCCGCGCTCCGCGCCCTATCCCTTGCCGCCGGAGGCGAAGCCCTACATGGTGCAGCGCATGCAGGCGAAGCTCGGACCGTTAGGCTACCAGGTGATCCATGAGCCGCACGCGCGCGTTTCTCGCCCTTATGACGGCCGTCCCGCCTGCGCCGGCAACAATAACTGTGAACCTGTTTGCCCTATCGGGGCGATGTACTCAGGGGATATGCACGTTGATAAAGCGGTGGCGCTGGGGGTCGATCTGCGCACCGAGTCGGTCGCCTGGAAGCTGGAGAAGGGGCCGAAAAACCACATCGTCGCGGTGCACTATCGCAAACCTGACGGCCGCGACGTGCGCCTGAGCGCAAAGGCGTTCGTGGTGGCGGCGCATGGGCTGGAATCTCCGAAGCTGCTGCTGATGTCTGATGTGGCAAACAGTTCCGATCAGGTCGGACGCAACCTGATGGATCACACCGGACTGAGCATGACTTTTCTTGCCGACGAACCGCTCTGGACTGGACGCGGCTCGGTGCAGCACGGCAGCATCGCCACCCGACGTGATGAACCCACCCGCGCGCAACACTCCGCTATCCGCTACGCGCTGCGCAATCTGGTGCCGAATAGCGATGTGACACCCGCGCTGCTCAGGCAGGGGCTGGTGGGACGCGAGCTGGACGCGGCGATACGCGACCGCGCCTCGCGCATTATGAATATCAGCACCATGAGCGAAACCCTGCCCAGCCCCACGAACCGGGTCACTCCTCACCCAACGCGGCGCGACGGGGCTGGCCTGCCGACCCTGCAGGTTAACTATCAGCTGGACAGCTATGTCCGCGGCATGCGACCGCAGGCCTACCGCGACTTCGCTAATTTCCTGATGGCGTTTAATGGCGAGATGGTGGAGGCGCCCACCGGCTGGCGCAATCAGTATCACATCATGGGCACCACGATAATGGGCGACGATTCGCGCGACTCGGTGGTCGATGCGCACTGCCGCAGCTGGGATCACGCCAACCTGTTTATCGCCTCTACCGGCGTGATGCCCACCTCCGCCACCGTAAATCCCACCCTGACGGGCATCGCGCTGGCGCTCCGTCTGGCCGATACGCTGATTCGGGAGCTGTGAACATGCGAACGGCAACCTTTCTCCTGCTGTTTTTACCCGCGCTGGCGCTAGCGCAGCCCGATAGCGCCACTCTGAAGCGCGGCGAATATCTGGCTATCGCAGGCGACTGTTCCGCCTGCCATCGCAACCCGGATAACGGTCATCCCTTTTCCGGCGGCTATCGCATCTCCTCGCCGCTGGGAGACATTATCGCCACCAATATCACACCATCGCGCGTTAACGGCATCGGAAACTACTCTCTGGCGGATTTTCGCCGCGTCATGCGCGAGGGCCGGCGGCGGGATGGTAGCTATCTCTATCCCGCGATGCCCTATACCGCGTTTGCCTCGCTGACCGATGAGGATATCGCGGCGCTGTACGCCTGGTTTATGACGGGCGTGCCCGCCGAAGATCATCAGGTGCCCGCGACGCAGCTCCCTTTCCCTTTCTCCTGGCGCGCGATGATGGCGCTCTGGAACGGCCTGTTCCTGTCACCCCAGCCACTCGCCAGCGGCAGCGCTGAAGCGATCGGCGACGCGCGCGGCGAGTATCTGGTGAAAACGCTGGGACATTGCGGCAGCTGTCACACGCCGCGCAACGTGCTGATGGCGGAGAAAAGCGCGAGCTTCCTGCGCGGCGGAGCCGTCGGCAGCTGGCAGGCACCCGATCTGACTCAGGCGCGCCTTTACGCCTGGTCCGAAACGGAACTGGCGACCTACCTTAAAACCGGCTCGCTGCCGGGCAAAGCCATCGCGGCGGGCGAAATGGCGACCGTAGTGGAAAACTCTTTTTCCCGCCTGACCGACAGCGATCGACGCTCTGTCGCCCGCTATCTGTTGACGCTGGGTCACGCGCCGGCCAGTACGCATGCTGCGCCGACGCCACCTCCGCGCGCTATTGCAGCGTTCGAGACCGGACCGTCCGCGACGCTGCGCGGCGCCATCGGCGGCGAGCAGATGAGCGGCGCGCAGCTTTATAACGCCGCCTGCGCAAGCTGCCACGGCGCGCAGGGCGAAGGCAGCCGTGACGCGCCGCAAACCTTTCCCCGGCTAACCGGCACCTCGGCGGTGCTCAACGCTAATCCCGCCAATCTGATTATGACCGTCGCAGAGGGGGTAGACCGCACCACCGCGTCAGGCCACGCCTTTATGCCGGCATTCTCCAGCCAGATGAGCAGCGCCGAGCTGGCGCGTCTGCTGGACTATGTCTCAACACAGTTCGGCGCGGCCGGACAGCACATTACCGAAGAGCAGGTTAATCACACCCTGCGCCATCCCAGGCATTCGCTCTGGTTGCAGCGCGCGCCGTGGGCAGGAGCAGGCCTGCTGGCACTGCTGATCTGTCTGGGAGTATGGCGATATCGATCTCATAAAAGGAGACTCCATGAAAGCACCTCTCTGTAGCGCACTCTGCGCCCTTGCCGCGTTGTGGACCGCCACAGTCAGCGCCACGCAGACCCAAACTATCTTGAGCGCCGATGATGCACAGCGCATTATTGCGCGTGCGGAGACGCAGGCGCAGTCGCTGAAAGCGCAGGTTTGCATTGCCGTGCTCGATCGAGCCGGACAGCTGCTGGCCTTCAAACGCATGGATAACGCGCCGCCGGGCTGTATTGACTCTTCGATGCAAAAAGGACGCGCGGCGGCGCTGTATCGCACCTCGACCGACAAATATATGGCGCGAGCCAATGGCACAGAGCCAGCGATAGCCACGCTGCCCAATATGGTGCCGCTTGGCGGCGGCGCGACAGTGACAGTTAACGACGAGGTGACGGGCGCGATTGGCGTGAGCGGAACGGCAAATCCGGCAGAAATCGCCATTGCCGACGCGGGCAGCAAAACCCTTCATCAGCCTTAATAACACGCGCGTCAGGCGCTTGAGGCAACAGAAATGACGCGAGGCTGCGAATCTGCTCGCCTTGCGTCAGAATAAGAATGAGAATCCACTTCGAGAAATTAATCTTTTAAAACAGATATTTATTTTGCTGCATGAAAATCAAAAGGCAAAATGTTATAAACTTGATAAGCTAATCAGGCGCAAAGCAATTTTCTCTGCAACCGTGGCGTTGCGCAGGGCGCAACGTCTGCCCGAGACGCAACCGTTCAGGGTAGCGTTTTCGCCTGCGTCCAGATCAAACTAAATAATATGATGGCAATATGAGCAAAAATGACGATGAAAAGCTGGTAGATATTTTGACAGGCGAAGCCGTGATGGCGCTACTGGCGCAGGATTCGCCCGTTTTTGCCGAGCACGTCGTGGCGCAACTTCAGACGATGGCAGCGTCTGAGCGCAATCCCATCCGGCAGCGAGCCTTTCAGCGCGCGATTGCCGAGTTGATCAGCGCAGCAGGCCAGTCGGACCAGAACAGCGCCTTCTTTGGCAACGACGACTGGCCGGAGAGCGAGCCCACTCTTCACTGACAGCTGCCGTTATGACCCGATTTTTTCAGCGACAAAGCGTGCCGCATCACGATAATTTTTTTGCAGCGACGCATCCGCCGTCTGTTCAGCTTGTTGTGTGAGCATCGTGCTCAGCCCCGCCAGCTCAAGCGGCTTTCCCGCTTTCAACAGCAGCGACGCTATCTCTCCGATCGCCGCATGAATTTCGTCTGGATCTTCTGCTTTTTCAGTGCTCACAAGGCCTTTGTCCATGCTGGTCATTATCGTTTTAATCCCTGACAGCTGCGCCTGGGAAATGTCTACATCCGGACGATCAGGGAATCGCCTTTATCAGTTTCTGCCGCAGAGCGGCGACCCGGCTGGTCAGATCGGATAGCTCCTCAAGCGGCGTATCCATAACTGAGATCATATCCGCCGGCACGCCAGCGGCCTCAGATTTCAGCGCGGTTCCCGCTGGCGTCAGCGTAATCAGCACGCGACGCTCGTCATGTCCTACGTCGCGCCGTCTACTGATCAGGCCCGCCTGCTCCAGCCTTTTGAGCAGCTGGCTCAGCGTGCCCGAATCAAGATGGACGCGCGTCCCCAGCTCAGAGACGGTGACATTGTCGGTTTCCCACAGCGCCAGCAGAACCAGATATTGCGGATAGGTCAGCCCTAGCGGCTTCAGACGCGACTGATAGAGCTTGGTCATCGCCAGCGACGCGGAGTAGAGCGCAAAGCAGAGAAACTGATCGACGGTAACAGGCGCGCTGCCTTGCGAAGCGCCGCCGCAGGTTTCTGGTAATTCTACATTCATGGTGTTGCTGCTTATTATCTGATCGAAAGAGAGCGGCACAGCGTCATCCTGTGAGGTCGTGATAATATTGAATCAAATTAAATTGATGTCAACCTACTGGCCGGAGAGAAATCTCTGATTAATCGAAATTCCCTTTTTACGCGGCCAGCGTGAGCTGTTGCAGAGCCTCGCAGGTCCTGCAACAAAGCGAATTAGTTATAGTCGACCCGAACCACCGCCTTCGACTTTTGCGGGTCAAGGTAAGTCAGGCTGACATGGTCCACGCCAGGCAAAACCACATCGCCCTGCGCCACCTGCTGAAGGCCGATTTGCTGCGTATGAACGCCGTTGTTGTCCTGGCAGGCGAAGGTGATGCGGCTGGCGCCTGGGGTTAACTGGCAGGGATCCTGGGCGATCGCGCCGCTAAACGTCAGAGAACCGCCTGACGTCAGGGGCGCGGCGAAAGCGGAATTAAACAGCATAAGAAACGCCAGACCAAGACCAGCACTGACTTTTGCAGCGGACGATGTCATCAACAGGCTCCTCAGAAAAGTTCGTCCGTGAAAGAGATCATGCGATCCGTTATGGCATTGAGTGGCAGAGAGTGACTCTTGTTATCACTGGCACTGTGAGTAACAGTATATTCACGAAGATGAAAAACTGCCGGTGATTTAAGAATGAAGGGATCTGTCGTAAAAGAGACGGCGATGCCTGTCCGGCATCGCCGCCGCGCTTTAGTCGATCAGTTTATCCAGAGAGAGCGGCAGATCGCGAATGCGCTTGCCGGTCGCGTGATAGACGGCGTTGCTGATGGCCGCCGCCATGCCCACAATGCCTAACTCGCCGACCGCTTTGCCGCCCATCAGGGTGGCGTGATGATCCGGCTCGCCGACGTCGATGGTGACGATCTCCGGCACGTCAGCATTCACGGCGATCAGGTAGTCCGCCAGGTTGTTATTGATGACGCGGGCGTTGCGCGGATCGATAACGCCGCCTTCCAGCAGCGCCTGGCCCAGCCCCATCACCATGCCGCCAATCCACTGGCTGCGCGCCAGCTGAGGGTTATAAAGCCGTCCGCTGTCGAAAGCGGAAACCAGCCGTTTAACCCGCACGGTGCCGAAATCCTCGTCGACGCGCACCTCAACGAACTGCGCGCCCCAGCTGTGCGCCGAAAAGGCTTCAGGACGCGTCATCTTCGACATCGAGTGCACCGCCCGATCGCGATCCTCTTCGCTCTCCTCTTCAGAGAAAGTGCCGGAGACCACGGAAAGCGTCAGCGAGTCGTTCAGCTCCACCAGTTTGTCGTAGCGAATGGCGCGATCGGGCTGGTTTTTCACGCATACTGCGCCGTCACGCAGCACCAGCTGCTCGCGATCCGCCTGAAACAGCGGCGAGCCAGGCGATTCGGTCGCCAGGGTAAAGAGTTTCTCGCGCATCGCTTCCGCCGTCTTGTGCACCGCCGCGGTAAGATTGCCCGCCAGCTGCGAGCCGCCTGCTACGCCGGCGCGCGGCAAATCAGTATCGCCCAGCTCGACGCGAATCTGACGCGAAGGAATGTGCAGCACCTCGGCGGCGGTCTGCGCCAGAATGGTATAGGTGCCGGTGCCGATATCCGCCCCGGCGCTCTGCACCACCAGGCTGCCGTCGCTGTGGAAAATCAGCTTCGCTTCGGCGGGCGAGCGGCTGACCGGATAGGTGGCGGTCGCCATGCCCCAGCCAATCAGCTCGCGCCCTTCGCGCATCGAGCGCGGCGCCATGCTGCGCTGGTCCCAGCCAAAGGCTTCAGCGGCGGCGGCGTAGGCCTCTTTCAACCGGCGCGTGCTCCAGGGCGCATTCAGCTGATAGTCATGATCGGCCCAGTTGCGCAGGCGAAATTCCAGCGGATCGATTCCCAGCGCATAGGCCATCTCGTCCATCGCCACTTCCAGTCCGAAGGCGCTCGGGTTCTCGCCCGGCGCGCGCATCCAGCCTGGCGTGACGGTGTTGATCGCCGCCACGTAGTGACGCGAATAGACGTTCGGCACGGCGTAGAGACGGCCTGTCACTTTATTGGTGCCCTCGGCGAAGGTGTCGATCAGCGAGGTGTCGCTCAGGCCGTCATGGATAATCGCCAGAATTTTGCCGTCGCGCGAGGCGCCCATCTCAAGGTTCTGGATCGTCGCCGGACGACCGCCGAGCCCGGTAAAGGTTTGCGGCCGGGTTAAAGAGACTTTAACCGGCCGTCCCAGCGCGCGCGAAGCGACGCAGGCAAGCGCCACATGAGTATAGGGCACAGGCTTAGAGCCGAAACCGCCGCCTACGTAGGGGGAGATGATGCGCACCTGGTCAACCTCGATGCCCAGCCATTCGGCGATTTCGGTCTGCGCGCCCATCACCCACTGACTCGGTTCCCAGACCGTCATACGCTCATTCTGCCAGGAGGCGACGCAGGCGTGCGGCTCCATCGGCATGTTGTATTCGCGCGGCGTCGCGTAACGCCCTTTGATTTTTACTTCCGCCTGCGCCATCGCCTGATGGGCATCGCCGAGATCGATGTTGGTGCCGCTGCTCTCTTTACGCGCGGCGCGCGGATCGTCCGGGTAAACCAGCGCCGGCTCCGTCTCATACTCCACTTCCACCAGAGTGGCTGCCCAGGTGGCCTGCTCGAAGGTCTCCGCCACCACCAGGCCGATATTCTGGCCGTTATGGATAATCTTATTGTTCTGAATCGGCGTATAGGTGGACTGCGCCGCGCCGCCGTCGGCGATGGCGGTCGGCTTATTGATTTTCAGGCTGTTGAGGTGGGTGTAAACCGCCAGCACGCCCGGCGCCTGACGCGCCTTTTCGGTATCCATGCGGGTAATGCGTCCGCTGGCAACGGTGGACTGGATCACCACGCCGTACGCCGCGTTTTCCGGCTGATGCTCAACCGCATAGCGCGCTTCGCCAGTCACCTTAACGACGCCGTCGCCGCGCTCGCGCTTTTCACCCAGCGCCTGATAACTCTTTTCTGCCGTATCCATTGTTAATCCTCTCTGTTCGGCCTGTTAAGCCATGCCGCCCGCTTTCATCAACGCGCGTGCGATGGCGCGCGGCGCCAGCAGTTTCTTGTGCTGGTTTTGCGGCAGCAGCTCGGCGTCCTGCACGACCAGCTCGGCGGCGCGGCGCAGGGTTTGCTCGTTGAACGGCTGACCGCGCAGCGCCCCTTCGACGTGCCGCGCGCGCCAGGGTTTCGTCGCCACGCCGCCGACGGCAATGCGCAGATCGCGGATGCGGTCGCCATCAAGCTCGATGCCGACCGCCGCGCTGGCGGCGGCGAACTCATAGGAGCTGCGATCGCGCACTTTCAGATAGTGGGACTGGCGCAGCGCCGGCGTTAACGGCAGTTCCACCGCTACGATCATCTCGTCCGGCCCCAGATCGTGCTCCAGATGCGGCGTATCGCCCGGCAGCAGGTAGAATTCATCGATGGGAATGCGGCGTTCGCGCTGGGCGGCGTTGCGTACGATGACGACCGCCTCGAAGGCGGTCAGCGCCACCGCCAGGTCGCCGGGATAAACCGCGATGCAGCTTTCGCTGGTGCCCAGAATGGCGTGGTTGCCGTTGACGCCGCCGCGCGCGGCGCAGCCGGATCCCGGCTGGCGTTTATTGCAGGCTGAAAAGGTATGGGGATCGCGGAAATAGACGCAGCGGGTGCGCTGCAGCAGATTGCCGCCTATCGACGCCATGTTGCGCAGCTGCGGCGACGCCGCCTGCCACAGGCTGTCATAAATCGCGGGCGCGTTCTGCTGGCATTCAGGATGATTCTCAACCTCGCTCATACGCGCCAGCGCGCCGATGCGCAGCGTATCCGCCGTAAAGGCAATTTCGCGCATCTCCGCAAGCTGGTTGATGTCAATGAGCGCGGCGGGCTGTTCGACGTCGCATTTCATCAGATCGATCTGGGTGGTGCCGCCTGCCAGAAAGCGGCTGTCCGCGCGCTGCTTCTGCCGCAGCGCGTCATCGGCATCGCTGACGCCGACGTAGTCGAATGGGTTCATGTCGCCTCCTTGCTAAGGTCGGCGGCCGCCTGCTGGATCGCCTCGACGATATTGGGATAGGCGCCGCAGCGGCAAAGATTGCCGCTCATATATTCACGGATTTCGTCCGCCGAGCCGGCATGCCCCTCGTCGATACAGGCCACGGCCGACATAATCTGCCCTGGGGTGCAGTAGCCGCACTGAAAGGCGTCGTGTTCCAGAAAGCGCGCCTGCACCGGATGCAGGGTGCCGTCGGCCTGCGCCAGGCCTTCGATGGTGGTGACCGACTGGCCGTTAGCCTGGGCCGCCAGCGTCAGGCAGCTCAGCACGCGTTTTCCATTGATGAGCACCGTACAAGCGCCGCACTGTCCCTGATCGCATCCTTTTTTGGTACCGGTAAGCGTCAGGTGCTCGCGCAGCGCGTCAAGCAGGGTGACGCGGGGATCCACCCGCATCGTATGCGGTTGCCCGTTGATCGCCAGCTGCAGTTGTAGATTTTCAGACATAGCTCGTTTCCAGTATTTAACGGGGTTTAAAATGGCGTGTTATGCACGTTATGAGGAAGTCTATTGTGGTGTGCAATCCGTTAAGTCTAGACGGCTAAGCGAAAGCGGGGTTGCCTGTTTCTGGAAATCTGTTGCCTGATTGTCCAGATAGCGATTCAAGGGGATTAAGGCTGGTCATAAAAAAGGAACCGGCCGCGGCGGCGGGTTCCCTGCTGGCGGTACGTTCCGAGACGTCAGGCGATCTCCACGATGGCGTACTCACGGGCAATCGCCACAGTTTCCCGCCCCCACGCCGAGGCTTGGGTTCTGGCCTGATGCATATCGAAGGTTTGCTGGCTGGTGAACCGCTCTTCTACCGACCAGATAAGCGGATCCGCTGTCTCCTTCACTTCGAAGCTAAGGCATCCTGATTCTTCTTTTGTCAGCCGGATGTGCTCGGGAAGATAACGGCGCACCAGCGCCGTCTCTTCCGTGTTTTTACAAATCAATCGGCCGGTAAGCTTAATCATCGTGTTCCCTTCAGTTGCGTCACGTTGCGACTTTTTTACTACGAAAACGTGACGCTGCGCCATCCCGGCGCTCTGTTCAGGGGGCGAATACCGCGCGCACGCAGCCATCTTCTTTATGCTTGAACATCTCATAGCCGCGCGGCGCCTCTTCCAGCGAGAAGCGATGCGTCGCCATAAAGGCGGGATTAAGCTCGTTCTTCGCCACGTGATCCAGCAGCCGATGCATATAGCGCTGGCCGTGCTGCTGCGCGGTGCGGATCGTCAGGCTTTTGTTGATCATCAGCCCCAGCGGGAATTTGTCCATCACGCCGTATACCCCCAGAATCGCGATATTGCCGCCTTTGCGGCAAGCGTAAAGCGCCTGACGCAGCGCGGCGCCGACGTCGGTTTCCAGATGCAGCAGCTGTTTGGTTTTATCATAAACCTGGCTGAGCCCTTCGCCGCGCGCCTCCATGCCGACAGCGTCGATACAGCTGTCCGGGCCGCGACCGCCGGTCAGCTCCAGCAGCGCCTCGTTGATATCGACCTGGGTATAATCGAGCGCTATGCTGCCGGCATAGTCACGCGCCATCGCCAGCCGCTCCGGGTAGCGGTCGATGCCGATAACCTGATGCGCGCCCATTAGCCACGCGCTTTGCTGCGCCATCAGGCCTACGCCGCCGCAGCCCCACACCACAACGGTGTCGCCGGGATGAATATTGCAAAAATCCGCGCCCATGTAGCCTGTCGGCGCCGCGTCGGAGAGAAACAGCGCCTGCTCGTCGCTTACTCCTTCCGGCACGACAAAGCAGTCGTTGTCAGCGAAGGGCACGCGGACATATTCGGCGTGCGAGCCAGCGTAGCCGCCAAAGGCGTGGCTATAGGCGTAAATGCCGCCGGTCGGGTGGCCCAGCACCGTTTCACCCTTCTCCCACTGCGGATTAGTGTTGTCGCAGCAGGAGGGCAGCTGATGCTGGCAGTACCAGCAGGAGCCGCAGGAGATAAACGAGGGCACCACGACGCGATCGCCACGGCGAATATTTTTCACCGCGCTGCCGACTTCGACCACCTCGCCCATAAATTCATGCCCGAGAATATCGCCCTCGCGCATGCTGGGGATCAGGCCGTCGATGACGTGGAGATCGGAGCCGCAGGTGGTCGTTAAACGAACGCGGATAATCGCATCATGGGGATTGAGCAGGCCGGGATCGGCCACCGTTTCAACGCTGAGATCGTTTACGCCGTTCCAGCAAAGTGCGCGCATCTATTTCTCCTTATCCTGACGGTCGGCATGGCGGCCAGCGGGCTGGCCGTCAAGGGTTGGGATTTCGCCGGTTTCGGCCAGACTTTTAAAGCGGTGCAGTGCTTTGCTGACAATCTCTTTAGGCAGGAGATCGAAAAAGGTCGTGACCTTTTTGCCCAGCGCACCGCCCGGCGGCGTAAAGCGCAGCGTCAGCGCCAGTTCGGTTCCCCACTCGCCGGGCGCCGGGCGCAGCAGCAGCTCGCCCTCGTTGGGGATGTCCGCGCCCTCCAGCGACTGCCAGGCGATGATGTTGCCCGGCTGCGCCTCGACGATGCGGCTCTCCCATGAGTAATGTTTGCCGAGCGGCCCGTCGACCTGCCACTGCGCGTCGCTTTTGTTAAGGGGCGTCACGGTGGCGAAATGGCTCATGATGCGCGGTAAGGTATCGGGTGCCAGCCAGAGCGCAAACAGCTCTTCAGCGGGACGTCCAACGGTTATCCAGCGCCGCAATACGAGCACATCGGCCGCGGCTTCAGGTTGTAATTTTTTGGCCAAAGGATCCTCCCGTAAGGCGCAATCAGGCGATGAACATAATTTGAGTTAAGTTCAGAGGATCGGATATTGCGAGCGTAACCGCAGATAGAGAGGGGCGCACGAGGGGGTGAAAAAAAACCGGGAACTTTCCCCGGCCCATGTTATTGCTGGCTGTTTTGCCAGTGACGCTCGCAGTGTTCGCGGGCTTCCGCGGGTAAATCTCGCAGCTCCGGCAGGCTGTCGCCAGAGCCGTAGTCCATGGCGACGGCCACCTCTTTTTGCTCATCTCTGGCTGCGAAGGTGAGCTTCTCGTCCAGTTTTTCCCAGTCGCCGTCGTGCTGGCGGTAAATCAGCGCATAGGTCGGCGTTTTTTCGTCGTCGCCGTAAATTTCATATTTCTGCTCTGGGGCATCATCAGGGCCGAACTGCAGCGTTTCGATCAGGGTTGCATCAGTCATCTTGCTCTCCTCCGTGGGTAAGCAGTAAGGGTAGTTCATAGATAAAGAGGTGGCAGACCTGACTCAGTTGCGTATTCTGACCTGCTAAGCCGATCACGTCTGAAATGAGGTAAAGCGTTATGTCCCAAAAGAGAGCAACGCTAACTGGCCTGCTGGCCATTGTGCTGTGGAGCACAATTGTCGGCCTGATTAAAAGCGTCAGCGAGAGCTTTGGGCCGATCGGCGGCGCGGCGCTGATCTACAGCTTTAGCGCCGCGCTACTGCTCTTTACCGTCGGCTTTCCCAGCGTGCGCACCTTTCCGCGGCGCTATCTGCTCGTCGGCAGCCTGTTATTTGTCAGTTACGAAATTTGCCTGTCACTGTCGCTCGGCTTTACCAACAGCGGCCGTCAGGCGATTGAGGTCGGTATGGTGAATTATCTCTGGCCAGGCATGACGATTGTGCTGGCGGCGCTCGTTAACCGGCAAAAAACCAGCCCGCTGATTATTCCCGGCCTGCTGCTGGCCGTCGCGGGGATCTGCCGCGTGCTGGGCGGCGAGCACGCTTTCTCAATGAGCGAGATCGGCAATAACATTATGGACAACCCGCTCAGCTATGGGCTGGCATTTTGTGGCGCAGCGATCTGGGCGGTTTACTGCGTGGTGACAAAAAAGATTGCGAACGGCAGCAACGGCATTACGCTATTTTTTATCCTGACTGCACTGACCCTGTGGGTGAAATTTCTGCTGTCGCCGCAGCCAGCATTAGCTGTTTCGCCGCAGGCGCTGCTCAGCCTGGCGCTGGCCGCAATGGCGATGGGATTTGGCTATGCCGCATGGAATACTGGCATTCTGCACGGCAACGTTAACCTGCTGGCTGCGGTCTCCTACTTTATTCCGATCCTCTCCTCGGTACTGGCGGCATTTCTGCTGCATTCGCACCTGACGTTATCATTCTGGCAAGGGGCCGCAATGGTTAGCCTAGGGTCGCTGCTTTGCTGGTGGTCCACCCGCACGCCATCAGGCAACAAAGTTGCGCGCGAGCTCCCATAAAGGCGAAGATACATCCCCAGACCGCACGCCAGCCGCGCGGTCTGGGTAGAAAAAGGTAAGTACATCTCAGCAAAAATGTGTAACTAGTTAAATTACAAAAGCCAGCGATCTATTATTTTATGTCTCTTCTCATAATGTAATGGTTGCGTAAAACGCTGGCGACATAGCACTAGGTGATTTTTCGATAAAATGGCATTATTGTTGTTATTGTTCCTTTCAGTAACTATTGAAATTTAATGCAAATATATGATTCATCCAGAAAAGTCAGCTCTATTAAGTTCGCTTGGGGTCTGGCTGGCATCCTTTTCATAATGTTTGTTACTTACAAAATTCAGGCGAAAGCCATTTTGCAAACGGCCGAGTGCCTTTATCACAAAAGTCCTGACAGCTATACAGACTGGTTAACACATATTGCGCAGTTCGTTTACAGGATAATTTTTAAAACCTGCGATCACGATTATCGTTAACATTTCTGGCACAGCAACAGATTAATGAAAAAGAAAACGAAACAACGTGTGACATTTAATAAGGAAGAGCCACACCAGAAACCCGGCCGAGCAGTAAAGAAATAAAAACAGAATTAAGCCTGCCAGTTTGTCAGGGAATCGCATTAGCATCCTTTCCAGCTTCATCAAAAGACGTTAATAAAAATGATAGATTTCATTAACACCTCATTTGACATATCATGCTTTAATCAGACCTCATTATCAGACTGGAACCATAAATCCCTCTTCAACATTTAATCTTGCCTGCCCCTTCTTCTTTCTCCCCTTTCTGGAATGCGATCGTAATCAAATAGTGTGATGTCCCACCGGCGCGGCCGCCGCTGATTAAAGCAGACCTGGATAAATGCAATAGCGCAAGTGGCTTACGAGAAAGATGTTGAAGCAGGTTTTATTATCAACGAAATAAAGTGGTCGCTATTGTGACTACGCGCCATAACTCATGAAACGTTTGATTAATGTAACTCCCCTTGCTTGCGCCCTTTACCGGGCGTTTTTTTCATTTATGGGCTATGCGAATAAATAAATGCACCGCATAACAAAAACGTTATCGCTTGTTGATATTCGATTCAATGCCGGGATATTTTGATAACCTCATACAGGCTTCCTCTTTATGCTCACAAACTGGGCGTTTCATTGCTAATTATTAGCAGCGCTCCTCCAGAGGAGCGCTTTCTTTTTTTCTCTTCCCGCCCTAACGATTAGCTATCGTTCTCAATCTTTTTCCACCTGGCTTCTTGGCAGATCGCAGCCGGCAAGTCGAAGGCAGCGTCAGGCGCTGCGAACGGCCTTAAGCGTGTGCGCTTTGCGCGCCTTCACTCGCCAGACGACCCACAGCAGTAAAAACCAGAACGGCATGGCGCAAAGCGCGGCCAGCGTATCCGGATCGAAGACCATAATCACCACCGAGAAGGCGAAAAACAGCAAGCTAATCCAGCTCATCACGATGCCCGCAGGCATTTTAAACTGCGACTGCGCATGCAGTTCCGGACGCTGCTTACGGTAGGCCAGATAGGCCACCAGGATCATGCCCCAGCTGTAGATCACCAGTATCGCCGCAAGCGTGGAAACGATGGTAAACAGCGTCATCACGTTCGGCACCAGAAACAGCAGCAGCGTGCCGCTCAGCATGCAGAAGCAGGAGAAAAACAGGCTGCGCACGGGAATGCGCGTGCTCTTCGACAGAATGCGAAACTGCCAGTGCGCATGCTTTTCTACCGACAGGCCGTAGAGCATGCGGGTGCTGGAATACACGCCGCTGTTGGCGGAGGACATAGCAGAGGTGAGCGCTACAAAGTTGATAATCGCGGCGGCGGCAGGCAGCCCCGCTTTGGCAAACAGGGTAACGAACGGGCTGACGTCGGGAGAGATCGCCGCCCAAGAGGTGACGGCGATAATCACCACCATCGAGAGCATATAGAAAATGATGATGCGCAGCGGAATGGCATTGATCGCTTTCGGCAGAATTTTCTCCGGCTCGCGCGTTTCGGCGGTCATGGTGCCGAGCAGCTCAACGCCGGTATAGGAAAAGATGGCGATCTGAAAACCCGCGAGAAAGCCCGTCACGCCATGCGGCAAAAACACAGCCGGATCAGACAGATGCTGCAATGAAGCCCGCACGCCGTCGGGCGAGGTCCAGCCGGTGGCAACCATCCACAGGCCGGTAAAGATCAGGGCGACAATGGTGATGACTTTGATTAAGGCAAACCAGAACTCCGCCTCGCCGAACATCTTGACTGACAACAGGTTAAACAAACAGAGAATGCCCAGCGTGATGAGTGCCGGTATCCAGGCGGACATTTCAGGAAACCAGTACTGCATATAGCCGCCGCAGACCACCACGTCGGCGATACAGGTCACCACCCAGCTCAGCCAGTAGGACCATCCCAGATAAAAGCTGGCTTTGGGGCCCAGATAATCGGCGACGAAGTCGGCGAAGGAGCGATAGTCGAGCTTCGATAACAGCACCTCGCCCATTGCGCGCATCACCATATACATAAAGAAGCCCACCAGAGCGTAGATGATAAGAATCGAGGTGCCCGCCACGGCGATATTCTTGCCGGCACCCATAAACAGCCCAGTGCCGATGGCGCCGCCCAGCGCGATCATCTGGATATGGCGCTCGCTCAGCCCACGCTCGAGCTGCGGCGAAGAGGTGGAGCTGGCCGACGGCCCGTGCGGTTCTTTTTCAGTCATGGCAATTCCTTCTGAGTTGCGGAGAGCAGCCCGGCCCCAGCAGGCCCGAGCAGAAAGTCAGCGCGACCCTGATGGTCATCGTTCTTTTTTCAGCGCGGGAAGTCACAGATGCTTCTCAGCCACAGGATCTGCACGAGCTCGTCCTGCGACTGGTAGAGGTAAACTGCGCGTTAAAAGCCGGGCATCCTGTATTTATACGACGACATGTTTATTTCTCCTTTCGGAATAGGCGGAATAGCGTGATGATCCGCAGAGGAACTCGCGCCAGTAATATAGCGGCACAGTCAAATCGCGTAATAAATATATTTATCGCGTGGTATTATTCGCGTTAAATAGAGATAACAATGTTTAATCGGGTAGTTTCTGATTAATTAAGGCATTCCATCTGTTTCATTGGGATTCATACTGGCCGCCGTCTGTAACAAAGTCAACACAAGCAAGACTCATTCTATTCACTTTTTGACCTCTTTCAAAGTTCTGAAAAAATTGATAAAAACGCATTCTATGCAACACTACCGCATACATAATGCATACTTATGCAGTACATGCGGGTTGTAAAAGATGCGTAATTATTCATATGTAGTCACCTTAAATCGGCCTGTGGAATTGGCTTACGCGGTCACCGTCGAAACAGCGTCAACGAATTAACCACAGTTTTACTGCCGTCAGGAAAATAAGGCCTAGATTATTGTCTTCATGGATTATCTGACCATATTTCTTTAGCCGAAAATTTATATCAATATCAAGATAATGAATACCTAATGCATGAATTGGGTAAGCACAATCACAGATGTGATACAAGAAAAACAGTCTATTGCGGTGGTTCACTGCGACAGGCCGCAGCTTTTTTATTTCCGATAGCGAAATAGTCTGCCTGTTTGCTCAAGCCGGGCGCATGTCGCGGGGTCGAGATTCACCGTTCGACGCTAAACAATGCATGCTGCAACCACCCGGAGGCGCTAAGCGTCTGCTTATTGCAGTACCGTAACATTACATGGTTTGCTGACATATAAAGGATCAACAGCGAGACGTACTGGTAAATGCAAAAAAATTCGAGCTTTGCCACATATGAGGATGAAATTAAAGGACTACACATGAAAACGCTTTACTTTCGATGAGTAATTGAGAGCGCCAATGGATAGCCCAGCTTTGAAGCTGACAATATGCTGCGTCAAAAGTGGGCTCGATGAGCAGCGCGATGCTGGAAGCGTAACGGTATGTTATTTCGAGTATTTTCGGAGATAATGAGCATCTTTTTTAATTGAAAGGAAACTAAACAGCGTATAGATAGAATGATGAACCAAAGGAAGGTTAGCGTCTAAAGGAAAACAAAAAAGAAACCTGCTTTTTACGCACGATAGCTTATATTGTTATCTGCGAAAGTCTCGGGATACTAAGATAAGATCAAAGTTTTTATCCAGTCTTGGGCTTTCTGCCCTTCCTGGCGGCAGGCTTTCACCATAATGCTATATCATGTTCATTTCAGACTGATAGTAACCTGCGGCAGTCATTTTTAATGTTGTGGCGGAAGTACCTCTTTGAGACCTTTACGGCATTATAAAGGCTGACTTAGGGTGACACTATCTTCAGTGATTACAGTGCTTACGAAGTAGAGTAGCGTTCTCTCATTTATCAGTGATCAGGCTTGTCCGCCTGCCAGCTTATCCAGCAGAATCACTTCAGAAAGGTCAATTAAGAATTTCAACTCTTCAAACAGCATTGATGATACGGGCTGCGCGAATATGCTGTTCAATTTGCGCTTATGACTGTCACTCTTCTGTCCAGACAAAACGGCGTAAGTTTTCTGTGTCACGGTTGAGTTGATAACTGACACAACCATCCTCTTTAAAGTGGTTTCAATAACGCTACGTAACAGCGATTCCACCTGACTTTCTTTGCTCGATTTGGCAATAAAAATAGAAAAGACAGGTACAGTAATATTTTACTCCTTACTGATCAGTAAGTTGGAATGAACCTTTAAGCTGATTAATTGTGCTTAATTTCATTAGCAGAGTCTATTATGATGCTTTTTAACAATGATTTTCTCAGAAGGGTTTACATCAATAAATGAAGACATACCTGTGTTGGCTGATTGTTTAGCAACAGGATAATTGACTGCTATGGTTAACGTGACTGGCGAAGTATCCTGAAAAAATTCAGCAGAAGGTAATTTGATGATGACAAGTCCTCGATCCTGCTAATTGCTTTGTTTGCTTGCTCTCTGTTAAATCTGTTGCTGCTACGTTTTGGAAAAACCAGTTCAATCATGAAAAGTCTCCGCAGGGTCTTTCGCATGCCCTCCTAAAACTTTTCAGGCTATGAAGTCTCCTATGGAATGATTTATCCACTGGGTAGATCCTAACAATTCGATCCTTATATGATCCTAATAAGATCCTAAAGAGATCCCCGATCGCTGTAGCCCTTGCCAGCTCTGGCCTAAAAGGGTGATCCCATAAGCTGTAGCAAGTAAAATATAAGCTGCAGTCAGTAAATCATAAGCTATGAAGCGTAGATTATAAGCTGTAACTGGTAAACAAGATAAGCTATAGTGAGTTAAATCACGGTTTTCTCTGCTTAACTGTGGATAATTTTTATCTTTAATTTCATGTTGCTATTCGCTGTCCTGTTTGTTCTGTCTGGATCATACATATTCGATCCACAGCTCAGCGGATCTGAAAGTGCCCTGCGCCACTGCTCGCTTGCTGGGTGCTTTACTCTCTTTACTAGCTAAATTAACGGTTTATAGCGTTAACGATTAGGATCCGGAGCCTGTTTTGGATAACGAAAGCATAGATCTTGATACTCTTTTCCAGGAGATGGACAAATCCACTGGCGAGCTCGTCACCCTAACGCCCAACGCCAATAATACGGTGCAGCCGGTTGCGCTTATGCGGCTCGGTGTTTTTGTTCCGACCCTTAAGTCGTTAAAAAATAGCAAAAAAAATACAATGTCCGTTACGGACGCGACTGAAGAACTCTCCCGGCTTTCGCTGGCCAAGGCAGAAGGCTTCGATAAAGTCGAGATCGTCGGCCCGCGGCTGGACATGGATAATGATTTCAAAACCTGGGTGGGGATTATCCACTCATTCGCCAAGCATAAGGTGATTGGCGATAAGGTACAGCTTCCCTTTGTCGAGTTCGCCAAGCTCTGTGGCATACCGTCTAATCGCTCCTCTAAGAAGCTCAGAGAGCGTATAAGCCCTTCTCTGAAGCGAATTGCGGGAACGGTCATCTCATTCACAGCAAACACCAAAGAGCACTCTAAAGAGTACGTTACGCACCTTGTGCAGTCAGCGTACTACGATACTGCAAAAGATATCGTTATCCTGCAGGCAGATCCCCGGTTGTTTGAGCTTTATCAGTTTGATCGTAAAGTACTTTTGCAGCTTAAAGCTATTAACGTCCTCAAGCGGCGCGAGTCGGCGCAGGCTATCTATACCTTTATCGAAAGCCTGCCAAAAAATCCGGCGCCTATCTCACTTGCGCGCCTGCGCGCCAGGCTTAACCTTAAATCCCCCGTATTCTCTCAAAACCAGACCGTACGGCGCGCTATGGAGCAACTGAAGGAGATTGGCTACCTAGACTATACGGAAGTGCAGAGAGGCCGTGCGGTCTTCTTTAACGTGCACTATCGACGCCCTAAGCTCAAAGCGCCCAGGAACGAGAGCGAAGAAACCATTCCGACCGCAGTGCCTGCACCAGCCAGCCCCGATCCCGAACTGACGAAAAAGCTCGAGGTGCTCGAAAAGCTGGGGATTACGATGGAAGACCTGGAAAAGCTTTTCAA
Organism: Pantoea sp. NGS-ED-1003; assembly: GCF_000738765.1. Classification (NCBI taxonomy): domain Bacteria; kingdom Pseudomonadati; phylum Pseudomonadota; class Gammaproteobacteria; order Enterobacterales; family Erwiniaceae; genus Pantoea; species Pantoea sp. NGS-ED-1003. The sequence continues at coordinate 8,054 of NZ_JPQA01000014.1, read as the reverse complement.
AAACAAGTGATTGCCTTTCCAGTATTGCGCGGATAGGCGTTCAAAAGCATGCATTCCCCGTCAGTTTACTCACTACAGCTTATATAGCCTCTGGTGAGTAAATCTCGCTATGGATACCGCACTACTGACAAGAGCCTAAAGCTGCAGTCTCTTGTTATATACGAGAAACGTAAAATTACCTTTTAAATCATCAATATGTTCTGGCGCCATCCGAAACGTCGTCTGGAACGCACATCACAAATATAAGCTGTAGTGAGTAACTTACTCACTACAGCTTATATACTTTTTTTGTATGCTTTATCACACAGCACCCAGCCAGCCAGCTTTCCTTGTCAGGGAAACCGGGCCATTGCTCGTCCAATGCAGCCTGCCCTCTCTTCCGACATACCAGGCATTCAGGATCTGAACCCTGTCTACAACAGCGACCAGTAACGTCGCACAGACTAACTTATTCAGGTTACTCACTACAGCTTATACAAACTCCAAAAAGAGCCAAATACTTACTACAGCTTATGTCATAAGCTGTAGTAAGTAATATAAACTATAGCGAGTAATTTACTCATTACAGCTTATATCTCTGCCCTGCCCTAATGTTTAAAGAGGAATATTTCAAACCCGGGATTATGTGTAAGATATTGAGGTTTTGCAGATGCTTACTGCATGCTGTCTTGAAAATGCCGGTTTTCAGGCGTGCAATAAAACAACTGTTCAACAGATAAGGTGGCAGCAGCGCAAAAGGTAATTTACTGATTACAGCTGATATGAGGTGACGTCGTATTGCGCGCCTGTATGCCCGGCTCAACAACATGGCACCAGAACCGGCAGAGCCAGCAGAAGCAGCAAGATGCAATAACCATTTTACTGATAAGCCTATTTCAGGGGCAAAACTTAATCTGCTGTCATTAAGACTTAATAAGGCAAGGTTATTTACATGGGCCGAACTGGCTTTACTAATAAACAAAGCATTATCAGATCCGAAAAGACATAACGTCACATACTGGTATGGATACTGTGGTTATCCCTTAAGCGTGATAAAAGGGCTTTCAAAACTGAAAGCGGCGGGAATTTCAGTTTGAAATATTTAGCCTGTTTTTTTATAAAACAGCTGCTTAGAGTATTTTTTTCGCGGGTACTCAGTAGCGATACGCTGCTAGTAGTGCTAAAGGTGAGGCCCTGACAGAGTACCGCTCAGGGCCTTCTTGTTATCAGGCTTTACTTTCAGCCTGCATTTTTTCCAGAATCGTTTTTACCGCGGCATCAAGCTCAGCCTGATAGTGCGCGGGAATACGTGAAAACTCATAAGTGACCAGACGTTTTTCCGCATCCGTCTTCTTACGGGCGAACTGTTTTTTGTCAGCGAACACCGCCATCTTTTCCGTCACGACTTTCTTGTCAGCTTTTGCACTTTTCGCACTGCTGTTTACCGAACGAATGAAACCAATGATTCTGGATTTCGATGTAGGGTCATGCGGATCCAGCGTGGTGTCCCCTTCTATGCGCTCGCGCACCGTCTCTACCAGCTCATCCAGACTGCCCTTTCTTGCTTCCACTTTCTCAGCAATATCAAGCAGCGTCTGATAATCATTAATAGAGAGATCGCTCACCGAGGGAAACAGGCCAATCAGTTCGTCAGGCACCGAAGCGGCCTGAAAAGCCCGGCTGATTTTTGCAGCCGACAGCCCTTCTGCTCTGGCGATCTCTGACTGATTCATGCTCTCGGGATACATCACCATAAGTCGCTTGCCCAGCTCACGCAGCGTATGCTCTTTCGCGGTCTGGATATCGATAGCAAGCTGGCGCGCGTCAGACAGCGAAAGGTCATCTTTAGTGACAAGCACTTCGAAAGGTGTGCCGTTATAGAGGCAGGCGGCGCGACGGCGCGAGCCGTCAAGCACTTCGATACGGCCGTCCACTTCGCGGCCGATGGCGGGAAAGAACTGCTGGAGCTTGATGGTTCGGGAAATATCGCTGACCGACTCCGGCGTAAGAAAAGCCTGGTCGCGGCCGTTTACAGCGGCATCGACATAGGTCTGCGCTTCGATATCATCGTGCAAGATTTTCGTCAGGGCGAAACGTGCTTCGGCGCCAGACTTTAGGATAAAAACGCGCGTGCTTTCCGTTTCGCTCAGCATGCGCGAAAAGCTAGAATTACCCAGCGTGCGGCCCATTTTTTTCATTTCTTTCATGACTGCGAACTCCTGACAAATTCAATCCGTTTAAACACGGCCTGGGTAAAACGTTCTGCCTCGCGTTTAGCATTTTTAAGCGCCTCTGTGCTGCCGGGGTAAGACTGGGGATCGGCGCTGACGATAGTGTCAAACGTCTCTCCGCAGCGCTCGAAGCCATCCAGCCGCGGCAAAGCAGCGTCAAGAATGTAAGAGGTGAACACGTCACGCGCTAAGCCATGCGTCATCTCGTGGTCGCGCTTGGAGGTCATTTTCGACATAAACCCGATATTGCCTTTAATGCGGGGATTAATGCCCTCATCTTCCAGCTGCTCCAGCATTTCCGGAAGACGGGTCAGATATTTGAGCGTGGAATGAAAATCCACCTGCGCAGGCGGCGTCGGCGTAAGCAGCAGATCGCTGGCGGCGATGGCGTTGAGCATAAAGGCATCGAGATGCGGACCGGTATCGATAAAGATAAAGTCATAGTCATCGCCGACGCGATCGATGATGTTACGACGTAACACTTCGGAAGGCAGTACGCCCGGCAGGTGTTCGCGAACCAGATCGTTCCATTGACTGGCGACGAAGCCATCATCAATCGAGGCCGGAATGATGTCCACGCCAGGAATAATCGTTGGCTGAATAATCTCTTTGTGAAGCTGTTCGGCGTCCAGATCGTTAAGCATCGCCTGCGCGGCGGTTTCCATAATTGAGCCGATGCTGTTTGCATGGTTCAGAAACATCGTGCTGGATGCTTGGGGATCGAGATCGATAACCAGATTGCGCAGATCGTACTGCAGCAGGTCCGGATGAACGCGCAGGCCGTGGGCCAGAGTAACGGTGCTGACTGTTTTGGAGACGCCACCCTTGAGGTTCACCACAAAGATGACGAACGGCCCTTCCCCTTTATGGATATCGCGATACTTAGGTACTTTACGATGCGCATAAATATCGACGACATCCTGTACCGTGAGCGCGTAGTGCTTTGTATTGCCGGCATCCTTTTTGCCAAACACGTGACCTTTGGATTCCATTTCGTCAATTGCCTGCTCGACGGCCCGGCGGCTGAGCTTGGGCAAGTTAGCAACCGAATTGCGGGTGAAGGTCTGGTAATACTGATCGAGGCCAAATTCGTGACGCTTATCGATAATATCGTCACTCATACTACGCAACATAGCGTTTGCCCTGCGCGCCGTTTCGTCTACTCCACCGTAATTGCTCTTCATCACTCCGCTCCGTTGGCAATATTTCGGGACAGTGTACAGAGTGTCCTGCTATGTGCAAGATTTTTGCGTTTTCAGTGAAAAATTGTACAGAGCATAATATTTTGTTCATTCACCTTGCCAAATGACAATCTGGCTGTTTTTTGGGCGGAAAAGCAGTGCGGAAAGATAATGAGGAAGGTTGAAAAGTTGCCAGATTACCCATGCTCTTTTCAAATATAAGTTGCTGAAATATATTCTTTTTTATTAATTATTTCACATTGAAATTCCCATGGCGTTAAGTGATCTGCGGTCACGGCGACTCTCGAAATAAAAAAACGCCAGTGTAAAGCGCACAGGTGCGGAACAGTGGATTATGCATTGCGATATATGCGGCGTGTAAATGGATAACCGCGCAGTACAAAGGTTTGAAGACGAAGAGAAGAGACCAGCGCTGGCATATCAAGGATAACCGCAGCGAATCATCAGGAGATAATACGGGCGGCTCTGAGCTGAGAGAATAAGCTAAAAAACATCTCGTCATTCGCGCATGACTGCGTAAAGCCAGTCCGGCGCAGTTTGCTGCCATCACCGAACATATCGTCGTCCCAGCCGAAAACGAATTCTGCGAACTGTGCATCGCTAAGTCGCAGAATATCTGCTTCCTGCAGCTTATATCGTTCAGCTATAGCACGCCAGGTGACGCGATAATCTGCGAACAGCTGCTGAAAAGAAAGCTTGACCGGCGACGCGCACTCCAGCTCAAACCAGTTCGCAATCCGTGGCCAGTGTTCGCTCCAGCGCCAGATATCACCATTATTAACGTTATAAGCCTGATTGCTGGCGTCTGGCGCCGTTGCCGCCCATAGCATCGCTCCCCCAAGCAGGCCCGCATCAGTATGATCGACAATGCTGTGTCAATTTTGAGGCGAACCGGGAAAACGAAGCGGTAATCCTTCTGTCTTACACAACGAAGCATAAAGAGCGATGCTTAGCGTAGGTTCATCGCATTGCCTGGTGTCGTGCTGCCTACTACGCCAGGGCGCAGCGCCTGCCTGCGCCAGTTTTTATGCTGCTGGAAGTCGCTCAACCAGCTGAGCTGAGCGGCGTTAAATTCTGCGCCCGGCACGCCAGGATCGCTCTTGCGCGCCGGCGTTTTAAACGGGCCGAAGTGAGCGCCGTAAACTTTATAGCCCTGCATCAGGCTGACATTCTCCAGTGAAGCGACGAGTTCCACATTGCTCATCAGATTGCGTAATATAGTGACGTTCGGTTCAACCATCGCACTCCAGTTCGCTGCATTCAGCCAGGCGTTATAGAAGATATGCGTCACCGACAAAGCGGTTGCAGCGCTTGGGCGCTTTACAGTGCGCTGAGCAGGTCGACATTTACTGTCATAACGTTATATGCATGCGCTTCAGCACGGCGTGATAGCCCGATAATCTGCCATTTTTTAACCAGCAGGGCGTTAACCATCTGGCTGCGCCGACAATGCCGCTGGCGCCTGCAACCAGCGCGACTTTAGGCGTATCTTTCTGCGTCATCTCTGTTCTCCTGAGTAAGAAAGAAACAAAGTGTGCTATATGTGATTTTCTGCACATGTCCTCTGAACAAGATGACACTTATAAGAAAAACGCTTAAATGAAGAATAAGCTCAGTACGATTGCAACCTTTCTAGGGGTAGCACAAGCGGAATCGTTCTCCGAAGCAGCGCGTCAGTCTGGCATAACGCAATCTGCTTTCAGCCAGAAAATTGCCGCGCTCGAATAGGAACTTGTCACGATTTTGCTGCACCGCACTGCGGGTTAAGGTGCATACCGAGCAGGGCGAATACTACCGCCGTCAAATAGTGCCGCTCCTGGAAGCGATGTAGGAAATCGAAAATCAGCTGCGACTCAGACAACAGCAGTTGCGGGGTATATTACATATACAGCTGCCAAACGGGCTGGGACAGCTTTTTCTGCCGCACCTGCTGACGCTGCAAAAAGATAATCCGGATCTAAACCTGACGCTGGCACTTGATGAACGCCTGTCAGAGCTGGTAAGTGAAGGCGTAGATGTAGCGCTGCGGCTCAGCAGCGAGTAGCCGGATACGCTTACAGCGCGCATGCTGGCATGCATTGAAACGCTATTATTTGCAGCGCCCGATTTAGCGCCGGTTGAATCGCTGGCGGAAGTGGCTAGGCTGCCTCACATTCGCTTCAGGGACATCTCGCAGGCATCGCCGCTTCCTTTGGTAGCAGATAATGAAACGGTTGAGCTGATGGTCAATACCATTTTTCACGCAAGCAACAGCGAAGGGCTGCTTCAGGCACTGTAGACCGGTATCAGCGTTGTGGGTATACAGCTGCTGCTGGCTGCGAAGGCGTTGCAGTCCGGCGAACTGGTTAGAGTACTACCGATCTAGCGTCTGCCAGATCGTTTTTTATATGCGGTCTTTCCTGATGCCCTTTTATTCCCTGGTGAATCAGGCACATCGTGCAGCTGGGTGAATCTTTGCTGAGGGATCTGCCTAGGATGACATTTTGTTCTTAAACGAAAAATGAGAGGATATGAATTAAGACATTTACTCAGACGCTTGCTTAAACCTGCTCCGATAGAATGAAAATGAATGGTGTTTCGGCAAGCGCAGCTGGCTGGCGTCGGTCGTATAAAAACTACCGCGTAACGTCTCTGGGATTTATAAAGAATACGTACCCGCTAACAGGAAGGAAAAAGGGCGCTTTTTTTCTTTGATCCTGCGTTTGAAGGCGTACATTGTTTGCCACAATAGCGCTAAAGAACAGAACGATGCGCGTATTACTGATGATGTTGAGGTAAAAATGAAATTTCCTGGTATTCCGGAAAATGAAGAAGAGCGACTGAAGTCGCTTTATATGATTGATCTGCTCGATACCAGGGATGATGAGCGCTTTGAAAGACTGACGCGAATTGGCCAGAGACTGTTCCAGGTGCCCATAGCGGTGATTAATCTTCTTGACCGCGATCGCCAGTGGACGCTTGCCTGTCAAGGCCTTAGCGGTCGCGAAATGAAACGGGATATCTCTTTTTGCGCCCATGCGATCCTGCAGGAAGACCCGCTGATTATCAGCGATGCCCGACTGGATGAACGCTTTCACGACAACCCGCTGGTAACAGGCGAGCCCTTTATCCGTTTCTATGCCGGTTACCCGGTGCGCCTGCCTGACGGCGCGGTAGTGGGGACGTTATGTCTGGTCAACAGCGAACCGCGCGAATTTACTGACGAAGATGTTGCCTCGCTAAAAGATCTCGCGTTCATTGTAGAAGATGAATTTCAGGTCATTAACATGGCGATGACCGACAGCCTCACCGACATTCCTAACCGGCGCGGATTTTACCACAGCGGCGAGAAGCGCTTCAGGGAGTATCAGCATAACGGCAACGCTTTCAGCATTCTCTATTTCGATCTGGATAAATTCAAACCTATCAATGATATGTGGGGCCATGCCGAGGGTGATGAAGTGCTGAAAGTCTTTTCGGCGCACCTGCGTCAGCTAATGGGCTCAAAAGATGTTATCGGACGGCTTGGCGGTGACGAGTTTGCCGTCCTGCTTGCCAGCGGTAAAGAGCCTTTAATCTTTCAGAACCGGCTGCGCGAAAACCTGAATGCTTGGAATCAGCAATCAGGCAAGCCCTATAATATCAACTACTCTTATGGCGTAATTAACAGTAGTCCCAGTAAATACAGCTCGCTTATGGAAATGATTAAAGAGAGCGATAGCGTCATGTATTCCGAAAAGCGCCGGAAGAAACTAGTCTAGTAGAGATAAAATTTAGCTACTCTCCTGCCAAAGAAGTTGCAAACGTTTTTATAAGTAATAACAGGATGACCCGCAAAATATTTTACATGATACTGGACCGTACTGTTCACAAGATCAACGGCGAGTCCTGTTTAGCTCAGGGAGAAACGGCCTCCAACCGTACAGCCTTTCGCCATCAGAACGCGGTACAGTTCATAAATAAGATCGCGGTTTGGCCCTTCGCCCTCTTCGGCTTTTTCCAGCGCCAGCCTGGAGGAGGTTACCAGCACAACATGGTAAGAGGCATCAAGCTGAAGGACGCCGTCAATTAACCCCTGCATGAGGCAGCGTTTTGAGGTAGTGTCGTAATAATGGAATGTCAGTCCTGTTTTCCCGCTGTCCCGCTCGATCAGCACACGCGCCAGCCCTTCGCGCTTCTGCCCGTTGCAGCTGCCTGTCGAATAGATATGCACTGTTTCATGTTTACTTTGCGCGCTAATGCTGTTTGTCTTTTCACATGCTTACAAGTCTGTACCGGTTAGTCAATGCAGGTGATGCTGCCAACTTACTGATTTAGTGTATGATGGTGTTTTTGAGGTGCTCCAGTGGCTTCTGTTTCTATCACCTGTCCCTCCTGTTCAGCTACTGACGGGGTGGTGCGTAACGGTAAAAGTACTGCCGGACATCAGCGCTATCTCTGCTCTCACTGCCGTAAAACATGGCAGTTACAGTTCACATACACCGCCTCTCAACCCGGTACGCACCAGAAAATCATTGATATGGCCATGAATGGCGTTGGATGCCGGGCAACTGCCCGCATTATGGGCGTTGGCCTCAACACGATTTTACGTCACTTAAAAAACTCAGGCCGCAGTCGGTAACCTCGCGCATACAGCCGGGCAGTGACGTCATCGTCTGCGCGG
>NZ_JPQA01000013.1:0-63125 GCF_000738765.1 Pantoea sp. NGS-ED-1003 | reverse complement strand
CCGCGCAGACGATGACGTCACTGCCCGGCTGTATGCGCGAGGTTACCGACTGCGGCCTGAGTTTTTTAAGTGACGTAAAATCGTGTTGAGGCCAACGCCCATAATGCGGGCGGTTGCCCGGCATCCAGCGCCATTCATGGCCATATCAATGATTTTCTGGTGCGTACCGGGTTGAGAGGCTGTGTATGTGAACTGTAACTGCCATGTTTTACGGCAGTGAGAGCAGAGATAGCGCTGATGTCCGGCAGTACTTTTACCGTTACGCACCACCCCGTCTGTAGCTGAACAGGAGGGACAGCTGATAGAAACAGAAGCCACTGGAGCACTTCAAAAACACCATCATACACTAAATCAGTAAGTTGGCAGCATCACCGAGCTTCCCTATGTCACGATTGCGCCCGTGCTATATGAATTCTCTATGACCTTTCCTGAGGTCGATATCCATATCAAAGAGCCTTTTCGCGGCGATGTGGAGGCGATGGTGAAAAATGGCGAAGTCGATCTGGGCATCGCGCTGTCTCACCCCGTTGAGAGCGAGAAAATTCAGTTTAGGCAGCTGGGGAAAGTGGTCATGGTGCATGTCGTCAGCGCCGCGCATCCGCTGGAGCAGCGCATCCCCGTCTCCTTTGCCGATTTGCACAGCTGGCGGCACATCACCTTTGGTTCCCAGGAGACAAGGATCGCCACCACCGAATACTTAGGCAGTCCCATGCTCTGGCGGGTGGAAAGCTACAGCGCGATGCTGGAGGCGGCGCTGGCCGGTCTCGGATGGGCGTCGCTTCCTCGCGAGTTCGTCGATCGCGAATTGCGCGCAGGGACCTTGATCGAGCTACGGCAGCAGGAGTACCCCCATACCGACTGGATCGTCGGCATTGATCTGCTCTGGTCTAAACAGGCGCCCGCCGGCAAAGCGCAACGCTGGCTGCGCGACCGTCTGGTGAAACATAAAATTTTTGAGCAGGACAGGGCGGGGAACCGAACCACGCTATAACGGTTAAAAATAGTTATCCAGACGTAAACGCCCAGGTTTTTTTCACCGAAATCATTTGGCCTGCTCGCTTTTTTACCAGACAATCTGCCGCCTTGTTATGTGTCTGGTCTGGCGCGGATGTCCGGTCTCCTTCGCTCTGTTCAGTCTGGCCAGACAAAGAGTGATCAATCCTGTTGCGCCGGCATCTGAACAACCAGTAATTCAAAGTGTAAAAATGACTATTCAAGCAAGTACGGAAAACGCAGTAGCAAACAGACCATCCTGGTCGCTGAAAGATACCATCTGGATGATGGGGGTATATGGCACCACGGTGGGCGCCGGCACGCTATTTTTGCCGGTGGAGGTGGGAACGCGCGGGCCGCTGGTGTTTTTTATGATGCTGCTGCTGGGCCTGCCGCTGTCGCTGATACCGCACGTGCTGATCTGCCGCATCTTTATGCGCGACCATCAGGCGGAAAACGCCGCTCTTCCGCTCTTCGGTAAATTCTTCGGCCCAAAAGGGCGTCAGGGCATTAAGATCTTTTTCTGCGTAGCCCATTTTCCCGTCACGCTGGTGTACGTCGTCTCGCTGGTCAATGCGTTAGACAACTATGTTACCGCCCACCTGCATGTCGCCGCGCTGAACCGCGCCGTGCTGGCTTTTATCGCGGTGTCGTTACTCTATCTGGTGTTAAGCAAAGGCCGCGACCGCGTGGTCACCACCATGAGCACGCTGGCGATCCCCTTTGCCGTCTCTCTGCTGTTGATTGCCATGATGCAGATCCCGTCGTGGCATCTCTCCAACCTGATTCAGGCGCTGCGAGAGACCACGGCCGCACCTGCTGGCGAGTCGCTGAAGGCGCTCTGGCTGGCGCTTCCGCTTATCACCTTCTCATTCTGTTCCGCGCCGATGATGTCGCCGCTCTCCTCCTGGTACCAGGAAAAGGGGAAGGGCGGCGAGCAGAAAGCCGTACGCGTGGTCCGTCTGGCTTACTGCGCCATCTTTTTCAGCATCATCTTTTTTGTGCTGAGCTGTGTGCTGAGCATGCCGCGCGAGGTGTTTATCGCAGCCAGGACGCAGAACCTGAACGTGCTCGCGGTGATGGAAGGGAACAGTGGCGCAGGTCTGCTGTTTATCGTTGCGCCCTTTATTGCGATGGTGGCGATGACCAAATCGTTTCTGGGGGTTTGTCTGCCGGTCGCCGAAACTTTCGCTACGCTGATCGGCGACGCCGCCGGGCTGAAAGATCAATCCGGCCGCAAGCGAGCCAAAGCGGTGGCCTTTGCGCTGATGTTTGCGGTGTCGCTTGCGGTGGCCTACTGGAACCCGGACGTGATTGCGCTGATTGAAACCGTCTGCGGGCCGCTGATCGCGATCTTCCTGTTCGTGATCCCCGCCTGGCTGGTGTACACCCGAAGCGAGCTGCAGACGCTGCGAGGCGGCATGTCGCTTATCGTCATCGTCGGCGGCCTGCTCACCGTGTCGGCGCTGATGTACGGCATGCTTTAAACCGCGCCCCCGGAGAAACGGGGGCGCGGTCGGGCGGTCAGACCTGACCGCTCGCCTGATTCCGGCCGTTGCGCTTGGCTCTGTAAAGCGCGCGGTCGGCCTCTTTTTTCAGCTGTTCAGCCTCTGCCGGTTTGCCTTCAGAGACCAGCGAACTGTAGCCGGCGCTGATGGTCACGATACCGAGCGAGACTTCGGTACTCTCATGCGCGATGCCCATCTCCATCACGCTCCTGACGGCGCGCTCGGCCACTATCTTCGCCTCGGACTCGTCGGTGTTCGGCATAATAATCGCGAACTCTTCGCCGCCGTAGCGCGCGACCACATCGCCGTGAAAATGAACGCTCTCTTTCAGCGCGTGGGCGACATCCTGCAGACACTCGTCGCCGGCCACATGTCCGTACGTATCGTTAAAGCGTTTAAAGCAGTCGATATCGATCATCACCAGCGCGATCGGGTCGCCGGTTTTCAGCGATTTAAGTAACCCCTGCTCAAGCAGCGCATCAAACTGCCTTCGGTTGGCCAGGCCGGTTAAGCCGTCGACCAGCGCCAGCGACTGCAGCGTGTGATTGATGTTGGTCAGCTCATCGCGCACGTAGGTTAATTCAATCTGATTTCTGACGTTGGCGCCCACCTGGCGCAGCAGCATGATGCCCATGCCGGTAATAGCGCAGAGCAGAGCCAGGTTAAGCAGCAGGTTAACCAAATTCCCCGCCAGCCATTCCCGACGAATGCTGTCGCGGTCGTAGCCCGCCGTGACGATCAACGGATAGCGCTCCAGCCGGGTGTAGCCAAACACGCGCACCACGCCGTCCAGCGTAGAGCGCCAGGTGGCGTTGCCGCTTGAGGCGGCCTTAAGCTCCGTTTTAAACAGCGGGCTGGACGCCAGCGTCCGGCCGATAAAGGCGTCAGGGAACGGGCGAATATATAAGACGGAGGAATCCGCCAGGATCAGCCCCAGGGTGTCTTTATTGCCCAGGGCGAAATAGCTGTAATACTGACGGAAATAGTCAACCCGCACGGTGGCCAGCGCGACGCCGGCAAAATGGCCCTGGCTGTCGTTCAGGCGAACGGAAACCGGGATCACCAAATCGCCGGTTGAGCGGCTGCGGATGACCCGACTGATAAGCAAATTCGTATCGTTATGGGTCCGATGCCAGATGAAATAGGCGCGATCGGCATTACTGGCGTTCGTCGGAACAAAATTGCCGGAGGAGGCGATCCAGTGCCCCTCGGTGTCGTAAATGAAGAGCCCGTGCAGCTGCGGTAGCTTAGCCTGCTGCTCTTTTAGCTGGTGCAGGAAAGCCGGCGTCGCGGCGTACTCATTGCCCCGCTGCCGGAGCTGCCGGACCGCATCCGCCAGGGTGATATCTACCTGCAGAAACGCATCTTCCGCCTGCTTCGCCAGCGAAACCGACAGGTTGCGGGCGTCGTCGTTTTTTTCGCCCACCGTCTGCTGCCATGAGTTCCATAACGACCAGGCGTTGATGGCGATAACGAAGAGGCTGGTGAGCAACAAAAACACGGCCATGCTTTTGCCGAGAGAGGTTTTTAACAGGGCGACGCCGGAAGCGCCTGATTGAGTTTTTCGCATAGTTAAGGGGGATATCAGCGCATGCGGCAAAGGTCAGTAACGCATAATACATTAATTATGCTCAGGTCATAATGGTTAGCCGCATGCATTCTGAGCGCGCGCAGGTGCATGAGTCGCCTTTCAAAAAACGAATAAGTCATTCTCGCCTATACTTCACCGCGTTTGCTGGAATGTTCAGTCGCGCTCAGGTTTGCCGTTCGCGCGGCGGCGTATTCAGGCATAACGAGACGCATGATTTTTATCATTTTATTCTTACAGGGGATTTGCTGCTATGTTGCATTCTCAACCTTCACGCGCCGGCACGCTGCTGCTCCTGCTGGCGGCCGCGATCGGCTTCGCGCTGGCGCTCTACGCCTGGCTGACGCCTCTGACTGGCGTCACCGGCACCATCGGCGCGCTCGGCGTGGCGATCGCCAGCGTAGTTCTGGCTTTGCTGACGCTGATTTTGCGCGCCGCGTCAGGGCGCGGCGCACGCATTTTCTGGGGCATCGTGACGCTGATTGTGCTGGTGGGTATCGGCTTTGCCGCCTTACTGCTCCATCAGGGGATCATTACCGCCGCCATGGTACTCGGTCTGGCTGGTCTGATCCTTCTCGGCCGCCGTCCCGCCCGTCACACCACACCCGCCAGAGCCTGAGGAATTGCCCGTGCATAGCGATAAACAAAAGCAGCTGATGAAAGTCAGCATGACGGCGCTCGCGCTGCTGATGACGCCACTCACATTACAGGCCGAGGATAAGGCCGCCGAAGCTTCTCAGGGAACGCAGGAGAAGCTTAATGTGGATGCCGCCGATCAGCAGTCGCCTGGCACCACGAACACCACTAAAGAAGCCTCTTCCGAACAGGATGGCAAAAAGGTCGCGTCCGCCGCTAATACGGCGTCGCCGCTGGTGCCGGAAAAAGCGACCTGGGACAGCTTCCACGGCCAGCTTAACGCCCAGAAGTACAGCCCTCTCAAGCAGATCACGGCCGATAACGTCAGCAAGCTGGAAAAAGTATGGGAATTTCATACCGGCGACGTCTCCGACGGCAAAGGCAAAACGCCTGCCACCGTCTGGTCGGCCACGCCGGTGTTCGCCAACGATACGATTTACATCGGCACGCCTTTTTACCGGCTGATTGCGCTCGATCCCGGCACCGGGAAAGAAAAGTGGCATTACGATACGAAAGCGCCGCGCGAAGCGCTGACTCAGCCGGTCCTGAAGAACCGCGGCGTCTCTTACTGGCAGGCGAAAAACCCGGTTGCCGGGCAGGCCTGCCAGAAGATCGTTTATATGGGCACCGTTGACGGCAAACTCTATGCGCTGGATGCCGACTCCGGCAAACCATGCGAAAAATTTGCCGATAAGGGCGTGCTGAACGTCGAGCAGTGGAACACCCTGAATGCGAAATTTCCGCTGTCGCTGCTGCAGCCGCCCACCGTGGTCGGCAACCATCTGATCGTCGGCTGGGCGGGTAAAGACTGGGCCTATGCCGAAGCGCCTCCGGGTACCGTCTTCTCCATCAATGCCGAAACCGGTCAGCGCGAGTGGACCTTTGACGCCATTCCCGCCGACATCAGAAAGCGCACCGGCACCGCCAACGTCTGGACCCATATGTCCGCCGACGAGGCTAACGGGCTAGTCTATCTGCCGGTCTCTTCGCCTTCGCCTAACTACTGGGGCGGCAACCGCGTCGACGCCATTCCGCTCGGCACCTCAACCACCGCGCTTGATGTGAACACCGGCAAAGTCGTCTGGTCGCGCCAGTGGGTGCATCATGACGTCTGGGATTACGACATCAACTCCGCGCCGACGCTGATGGACATCACGGTCAACGGCAAACCGATCCCGGCGCTTATCCAGGCCACTAAACAGGGCTTCCTGTTCGTCGTGAACCGCCTGACCGGCGAAGATGTCTGGCCGATCGAGGAGCGTCCGGTTCCGCAGGGCGACGGCTCCGTTCAGGGCGAGAAACTTTCGCCTACTCAGCCGTTCCCGACCAAACCGGCGCCTTTGCTCGATCAGTCTAAAAAACCGGAAATCTGGAAGCTGGCCGATATCGTCGGCGCCGGGCAGTGCTCGCGTCTCTGGGATAAGCTGACCTATGAAGGCATGTATACGCCGCCAACCACCAAAGGCGAGGGGGCATTAACCTATCCTGACAGCGCCGGCGGCGTGCAGTGGGGCGGTGTCGCCTTCGATCCGCAGAATCAGATTGCGGTGGTGAACACCTCGCACATCGTGCAGTACGTCAAGCTCTACAGCCGTGAAGAGTACAATAAGGCGGATAAAGACTCCGGTAATGAGAGCGGATTCGCGCCGCAGGAGGGCGCGCCTTACGGGATGCGCCTGAACGTGGCGAATAACTGGCTCGGCATGCCGTGCTGGCAGCCGCCGTTTGGCGAGATCGTGGCGCTGGATATGCACACCGGCGACGTGAAATGGCGACGTCCGGTTGGCGCGTCTCAGCAGTACGGGTTCTTTATGCCGGAAAGCTGGGGCTCGCCCACTATCGGCGGCCCGGCGGTCACCGCAGGCGGCGTCATCTTTATCGGCGCCTCGATGGACGCGAAAGTCCGCGCTTACTCGCTGGCGAGCGGAGAGGAGCTTTGGTCCGATCAGGTTGAAGCGCCAGCCGTGGCAAACCCCTCGGTGTATGAATACAAAGGACGCCAGTATGTCGCCTTTGTCGCCGGCGGCAACACCATACTGAAAGATCAGGTCGGCGACCAGGTCGTGGTCTACGCGCTGCCTAAATAACCCTGCTGATAAGTTCTGAATCGAGAGCAAAGCGATTTGCTCTCGTTCAGAACGTAAAGAAGGCAGGCGACGCGGACGTTAGTTAAACACCATACCGCCGTCGATTAATAAGGACTGCCCGGTCATATAGTCGGAGTCGGGACCCGCCAGGAAAGAGACGCAGGCGGCGACATCTTCCGGCTCGGACAGTCTCCCCAGCGTAATGCGTTTAGCAAATTCCCGCGTGCCGTATCCCGCCGGCTCTCCCGCCGCCTCCGATATCTGCTTGTCGATCGCTTCCCACATCGGCGTTTTTACAATGCCGGGACAGAACGCGTTGACCGTAATGCCCGCAGCAGCCAAATCTTTAGCCGCCGTTTGCGTCAGCCCGCGCACCGCGAACTTGCTGGAGCTATACACGGCCAGCTCTGGGTTGCCGACGTGGCCCGCCTGAGAACAGGCGTTGATAATTTTCCCGCCGTGGCTTTCCGCGGCGAAGGCCTGGATTGCCGCCTGCATGCCCCAGATAACGCCCTTCACGTTGACGTTATACACCTTATCGATCACCTCTTCGGTGATATCGGCGATCGGCGTAGAGGGCGCGACGCCGGCATTGTTCACAATGACGTCGAAGCCGCCCAGCGCGCGTCTCGCCTCCTCGACCGCCGCAAAGACGCGATCGCGCCGGGCGACATCGACCTGCAGCGCAACCGCCTTGCCGCCGGCGCGGGTAATCGTCCCCGCAACCTGCTGCGCGGTGTCGGCATTATAATCGGCGACCGCCACGGCAAAGCCGTCTTTCGCCAGGCGTAATGCGATCGCCGCGCCGATGCCCTGACCGGCGCCGGTAACAAAAGCCACTTTATTTTTCATAACGCTATCCTTTTAAGGTTAGATCAGAGCAGCTGGCTGAGATGAAGCTGTCCCATCAGCAGCGGGTTGTCGCTGTAGTCGACGGGAAGGGCAACCACAGCCGGCCCGTTCACATCCATCGCTTTGCGCAGCGTCGGCTCCAGCTCTGCCGCGCTGTTTACCGCAAACCCGGCCGCGCCGAAGGCTTCGGCATAGGCTTTAAAGTCGACCGGGCCGAAGTTGACGCCGGAGAGGCGCTGGTACTTTTTCTCCTCCTGGATGGCGACCATGTTGTAGGCGTTATCGACCCAGATAATGTGCAGAATGTTGGCCTTCAGCCTGACGGCGGTTTCCAGCTCCATGCTCGACTGCAAAAATCCGCCGTCGCCTGAGACCGACACCACTTTGCGCGACGGATCCACCAGCCAGGCGCCGATAGCCCACGGCAGCGCGACGCCCATCGTCTGCTGCCCGTTGGAAATCATGATTTGACGCGCGCGGAAGCTGTAAAGATAACGGGCGATCCAGATATGAAAGCTGCCCATGTCGACGGTCAGGCTGACGTCGTTGTTGATGATGTCCTGCATGGCGCGCACGATGCGCAGCGGATGCAGCGCGAACTGATCCAGGCTGGCGCCCTGCATCGCCAGCAGCTGCCGTTGCTGGCGGCGATCCTCCAGCACGGCGGCGGCCGCCTCGCTGAGCTGCAGCGGCGAGGCGATGCGCGCGGCGATTTTACGCACGGTCTGGGCGATATCACCCACCAGCTCGGCGTCAGGCAGGTAGAGATTGTCAGCCTCCGCCGGCAGCACATCGATATGCACCAGCATCGCTTTTCCGCTGTTCCACATCGCGGGCTCATACTCAACCGGGCTGTAGCCGATGGTGATGATCAAATCGGCCTGCTGCAGCAGACGATCGCCCGCCTGGTTGTTAAACAGGCCGATACGTCCGGCGAAGCGCGAAAAGTGCTCCTGACGCACCGCGCCGGCCGCCTGATAGGTGCTGGTGACGGGAATGCGGCTTTTGCTCAGCAGCTCGTGGATCGCCTCGCTGTTCTCTGGCTGGCTCGCCATCAGGCCCAGCAGGATCACCGGATTTTTGGCCCGGGCGATTTCGCGGCTGACCGCCTCGACCAGCGAATCGGGCGCGGCGCCCAGCGTGACGCGTCCCTTGTGCTGCAGCGGCGTGCCTGACACCGGCTGGTCGACGATATCCTGCGGCAGGCTGATAAAGGCGCCGCCGCCGCGGCCGTTCTCAGCATGGCGAAAAGCGTTGGACACGCATTCGGCCAGCGCAGAGGCGTCGGTAACCTCGACGGCGAATTTCGTCACCGGACGAAACATCGACACGGTATCCATGCTCTGATGAACCTGCTTGGCGCTGTCGGAACGCTTTACCGCGCCGCCAATCGCCACCACCGGATCGCCTTCGCTGGTGGCGGTAGCCATGCCGGTCACGAGGTTCGAGCAGCCCGGCCCCGAGGTGACCAGCGCCACGCCGGCGCTGCCGGTCAGCCTGCCGACCGCGGCCGCCATAAAGGCGGCATTCGCCTCATGCCTCACCGGGATCAGCTGAATAGGGGAATCCACCAGTGAATCGAACACCTTGTCGATTTTGGCGCCGGGAATGCCGAACACATGGTTGACGCCCTGCGCTTCAAGCTGCGCCACCACGAGATCGGCGCCGCTGTTCCAGAGCACGTTGGTTTTTAGCGTTTTCATCATCACCTCAGTTGTTAGCTTTCGACAGCCCGAATGGCTTCATCCAGATCCTGCGGGTTCAGATCCGCCTGCAGAAAATCGCGGTCCTGCGGCAGATCGATCACCAGCTGGCTGATGGCGCCGAACGTCAGCTCTCCTCTCTCCAGCACATAATCGAGGATGTGGCCGCCGCCCTGGCGATCGCCGGTAATAAAGTGCTCGTGGTAGCCTGCGACGTTGATGCCCTGCATATACTGCGGCGTGCGGAAGCCAATCAGTTCGCCCTCCGCCTCGCGAAAGTCGAAGGTGGGCTGATTGCCGAGCACTTCAGGCATGGTGCGATAGGGACGACACTGGCAGGGCACGGTGCGCGTCTGTACGGCATGAAAGCGGCCACTGATGCGCAGCGCGCAGAACTGGTTATCTGAGGTGATTTTGCTGTCGATAACGCGGTGCACATCGTCACGCGTGGCGGTTTCAGCGAAGCGGTGCTGGTATTCAGGTTTGAAAAATGTCATTACCGCAAAAGGCGTTTTCTGATCGGGCCTGGCAGGACGGGCGCTGCCGTCGGAGCGGAGCTGATACACCTCGCTGTCAAAAGCGATCAGCTCGCCGTCGAGCTGATTAAAAGTGCCCAGACCAAAATCGCCTTTGCGCAGCAGATCCGCAACCGTGGTCGATCCGTCGTAAACCCCGTTAAGAAGCGCGCTCATCAGCGAGGTCTGATAGATAACTTTTTCTGGTGATTTTTCCGCAAGTTTGCCAAGGGTTTCCTTGAGCTGATCCTCACATGAACAATCAGATACAATATTACACATATGGTGCCTCACAAACCCATAGTTAAGCCGTGTTAATATCATGTTGGGCCAGTTGGCTCGCAGAATCCAATAGCGAAACCTGTTAACTTTGAGACGTTTTTGATATGGAACTTCGGCATCTACGTTATTTCGTTGCTGTGGCCGAGACGCTGCACTTTACCCGCGCAGCGGAAATGCTGGGCATTTCTCAGCCGCCGCTAAGTCAGCAAATCCAGCGTCTGGAACATGAGATTGGCACGCCGTTGCTGAAGCGCTTAACGCGTGGGGTCGAGCTGACCGAGGCGGGCAGCGCGTTTCTGCCTGATGCAATACAGATTGTGCAACAGGCCGATAATGCGCTGGAGAAGGCGCGCGGCGTGGCGCGAGGCATCAGCGGGCAGATGTCGCTGGGCTTCGCCAGTTCGGTGGCGTTTGGTCAGCCGGTATTCGATTTGATCCGGCGTTTCAAGGCGCGCTATCCCGCCATCACCCTGACCACGCGGGAGGAGAACATGGCGCTGCTGATGCAGGATTTACAGGAAGGACTGCTCGACGCGGCGTTTATTCGCCTGCCCTGCGAAAGCAGCAAAGCCTTTAATCTGAAGGTGATCGCCACCGAGAGAATGCTCGTCGCCTTGCCCGCTGGCCACGCGCTTGGCCATCAGCGAAGCGTGGCGCTGTCGCAGCTGGCGGACGAAACGCTGATTATCTTCCCGCGCGACGTCTCCCCAAGCCTGTATGAACTTATCGTCAGCACCTGTCTGCGCGCGGGCTTTTCCACGGCGCGATTTCAGCAGGCGCCGCAGATCGCCTCCTCTCTCGGCATGGTGGGCGCCAACTGCGGCATCGCGCTGGTGCCGGCCTCTATGTGCTGCGTCAATAACCCGCAGATTGTGTTTTGCGAGATCGAGAACAACACGCTTTATACGGATATCGCCTTTGCCTGGCGACGCAGCAGCACGGCCAGAACGGTATCGCACCTGCTCAGGCTGATTAACGATGCTGAGCAGGCCGCGTCGGGCGAGCCCTCTCCGCCCGACGGCGAGTGATCTTCAGCCCGCCAGCGCCGCCGCGAAGTCGCGGTACGAATGCAGCGGACGGCCCAGCAGCGCCACCAGCCGCTCACGATCGCCAGTCTGCGGGATCATGCCGTCGCTGACGTAGCGCTCGGCCATCAGACGCATTTCATAGGCCATCCATCTCGGCATAAATCCCGCCATGTTCGCTTCAAACGCGGCAGGATCGTCGCCGCCGTAGTTAACCGGTCGCCCGAGCGCCTCAGCCCATACCGCAGCGGCCTGAGGTCCGGTAAGGGTATCGGGTCCGACGATATTGATGGTTTCGACCGGCAGTTTGCCGGGAGCCCGGTCGCGTCGTATCAGTTCGATAGCGGCCACCTCGGCAATATCGCGCACATCGACCATCGCCAGCCCGACGTTTCCGATCGGCATCGGATAAACGCCGTGGTTGAAGATGACCTCTTTAACCATCGCGTCGTTATCGATGTAATAGGTCGGCCGCAGGATGGTGGCGCTAAAATTCATCGCCGCGAGCATCTGCTCCGCGCCGTACTTAACGGCAAAATGGGGAACGTTTACCGCTTTATCCGCCTCGAACACCGAAAGATAGACGATCCGTTCAACGCCGCATTCGCGGGCGACGTTCAGGGTAATGATGGCCTGCGTAAACTCATCGGCCGTGACGGCGTTCAGCAGGAAAAGCGTGCTAACGCCTGAGAAGGCGGCGCGCAGGGCGTCGAGATCGAGCAGCTCGCCTTTAACCGCCTCGACGCCTGGCCCAAAGCCGGCAGCGTCAGGGTTACGCGTCAGTACGCGAACAGCAGCGCCGCGGCTGATAAGCTGGGCGACGACATGGCGGCCGACACGGCCGGTGGCGCCGGTAACAAGAATAGTCATGATGTTTACTCCGTGATGTCAGGTGGGTGTAAACAGAGATTAGGGTGTTTTGTTTAATGGCGGAAGACGCTATTCTCGAGACTCTTTGTTCCATAAATGAGACAGCGTATGGATCTTAACGCCTTAACAGATTTTCACCTTATCGCCGCCTCGGGCGGGTTCGGCGCCGCCAGCCGCGCCAGCGGGCGTTCAAAGGCAACACTGTCGCGGCGGCTGGCCGATCTTGAAGAAACGCTTGGCGTCCGCCTTATTGAGCGCGGCAACCGTCGGCTTGAAATTACCGAGGCAGGTAAACTTCTGCTGGCCAGAACGGCCGGGGCCATGCGCGAAATCAGCGAAGCTGTCGTTATGACGCAGGAGGGCGCGACCCGTCCCAGAGGATGCCTGCGTATTGCAGCACCGCTGCTGTTTTCACAGGTGGCGCTGGGCCAGCTCACAGCCCGATTCCGCACGCGTTATCCCGACGTCCGGATTGAGTCCGTGGCAGAGGACAGGCTCAGCAATCTGGTTGAGGAGCACTTCGACGTGGCAATTCGCATTAATCCCCCACCGGACAGCGCGCTGGTGGGCAGATGCTTTGCCAGAGACAAGCTCATGCTGGTCGCCGCTCCCGGGTTTGAGATGCCGCTCAGCGATGGCGGCCGCCCGCTCCCGGTTGCTGCGGTCGTAATGCCCACGCACCGGGAAGGCGAAATCTGGTCGCTGGATAACGGGCGACGCTGCCTGGTCCCGCAGCCGGTGGCGCAGTTCTCTTCCCTGCTGGCCGTGCGTGACGCCGTAACGGCAGGCGCCGGCGCGGCGATGCTGCCCCAGTCGATTGTCAGTAATCTGCTGGAAAAAGGCGCGCTGATCGCATGGGGAGAGGCTAACGAGACGACAGAGCTGTGGGTGCTGCACACCTCTCGCCGCCTGCAGAGCCCAAAAGTCAGCGCCTTCGTGGCATTCATCTGCGAGCAATATCCCGGCGGCTGGTTTACAGCCTGAACCCGCGGGTTTAACCGGCGGGTTCAGGTGCATGCCGTTATTGTGCGCTGCCCGACTCCAGCGCACGCTGCAGCCGTTGCGCCGTGTTTTGCTCGCCCCGGCTCTCAAACAGCGGCACCAGTTCGGCCAGCTGCGCATCCGTCAGCCCTACGTTCCGGCTGATATTCAGGTGCGCTTTTAGCTGGGACTCCACGCCGGTCATGGCTGCCAGCGCGCCTACGGTCGCCAGCTCCCGGCGTTTCCAGTCGAGGTTGTCGCGGCTGAAAATATCGCCGAAAAGATGAACCTTCAGATAGCTATCAATGGCTGGCGCGAAATCGAAAAGCGCGCCTTTGACCGGGCCGCCAGCGAGCGTGGTCTGGTTCTGCGTGCCGACCGCCAGCATCTCTTCAGGCTTCGGCAGCGGCCCTGGCGTGTTGCCCTCCGCATCGTTTTTACCCTGCTCACGACGCGCCTCAACGACTTTCATCAGCTCAGCCAGCGCATTCAGGCTACGGGGAAAACCGGCGTAGGCGTAAAGCTGGACCAGGATCTCACGACAGTCGCTGATGGTGAGACCGGCATCCAGCCCCTGGTGCAGCGCAGCGTTCAGTGCGGGTATGTCGCCCGTCGCAGCGCTGGCGGCAATCGCCACCGTCTGCTTCTGCGGCGCGGTAAGAGGATGTTGCTGCTGGGTCAGCATGGTTCTGTTCCTTATCGAAGTGGGACTGGAAGCTTCTTCGGCAGCGCCGCTGGAGCAAAACAGCGCGACGCAGAGCGCCAGCAGGCTCCCCATGCGCCGCCGAATCGTTATGCCGTCAAGATTTATCATGAAACGCATACTGCTCGTCGCTGACGTGCTCCATCCAGTCAACCGCTATGCCTTCCTGCGCCTCGGCAATGGCGATATGCGACATGCTGTTCTGCGGCGCAGCGCCATGCCAGTGCTTCACGCCCGCCGGGATCCAGACGATATCGCCAGGCCTGATCTCGCGCGCCGGACCGTCCCATTCCTGAACAAGGCCGAGCCCTGAGGTGACAATAAGCGTCTGGCCGAGGGGATGGGTATGCCACGCCGTACGGGCGGAAGGCTCAAACGTCACGGTCGCGCCGCCCACGCGCGCCGGATCGCCTCCCTGAAACGGCGAGTCAATGCGCACCGTTCCGGTGAAATAGTCTGGCGATCCCGGTACCGAGGGTTTTTCTCCACTTTGCATGATGGTAATCACAGGTGTCTTCTCCTTTGAGTAAGCAGCTGAACAGGCCAGTGCGAGGGACATCGCAGCAGCGGCAAGGGTCTTCATACGGCTCCGGTTCTCAGTACAGGGAGCAACGTCAGGCGCCAGCCCCGCTGGTGGATAGTGAGTTCAGTGTAGGCTCCGTAAGATTGTTTGATAAGATGGTCAAATGTGAATGCGTATGTGCAGAATATTCAACAATGGTCCCTGAAAATCTCAACGACCTGCGCGCCTTTCTTCATGTGGCGCGTGAGAAAAACTTCACCCGAGCGGCCGCGCAGCTCGGCATGTCGCGCTCTGGATTGAGCCATGCGATTACGGCGCTGGAGGCGCGCCTTGGCGTCAGACTGCTGACGCGCACCACGCGCAGCGTCTCCCTTACCGAAGCTGGCGCGCGGCTCTATAACATGCTGCTGCCGATGCTGCGCGAACTCGACAGCGAACTTGCCTCGCTTCGCGCGCTGGGTAAAAAACCGGCAGGCACCGTGCGCATAACCGCGCACGATCACGCCATCGAGTCCGTGCTCTGGCCGCGACTGCGGCCGCTGCTGAAGCGCTATCCCGAGATGCAGATCGAATTAAGCGTGGACTATGCGCTGACCGATATCGTGGCGCAGCAGTTTGATGCCGGGGTGCGGGTCGGCAACGTGGTCGATAAGGATATGATCGCCGTCAGGATCGGCCCTGACTTTTATATGGCGGTAGTCGCCTCGCCAGATTATCTGCAGGATAAAACGGTGCCGGAAACGCCCGCTGAGCTGACGACGCATCAGTGCATCAATCTGCGGCTGCCGACACGCGGCGGGATCTACGCCTGGGATTTTGAAAAAGCGGGCAAAGCGTTATCGGTGCGGGTGCAGGGACAAACCGTTTTTAACACGACCGGGTTGATGCTGCAGGCGGCGCTGGATGGGCTGGGGCTCGCTTATGTTCCGCTGGATCTGGCGCAGCACTATATCGAAAGGGGAAAATTAGTGCCGGTTCTGCAGGCGTGGTGGCCGCTTTTTCCGGGATACCATCTTTACTACGCCAGCCGCCGTCAAATGATGCCTGCGCTGACTGAAGTGATTAACGCGTTGCGCTACAAGGAGGCCTGAGGTTCATAAAGCGTGCGAATAAGCGAATTTAGCTGAACCATCATGGAAAAAAACGGTCAAAGTCTGTTGGCTGCACACCTCCAGATATGACATTAACGCATGGCTAAACAACAGGGGGATAACCTGATGTATTTGCGTGTTAATTCAGCGCTAAAATCGGCCTGTTTCCTGCAATACTGTACCGTTCAGCGCATCTTTTCCCGGAGTTTCACACAGGCTGTCCACTTTTTCTGTGGATAACTTAGCGGCTTACTCTTCACTGTTTTCCATCAGATCAACCATTGCGCCTTTGTGCGCTTCCACATAGCGGATATAGCGCATCAGCGTTTCCGGTTTTTTCCAGGTCCCTTCCTGCATGATTTGCGGAACAGAATAGCCTTTGCGCGCCAGATCCTGCGCGGCACCCACGCGTGCGCTGTGGCCGCTCCAGCGGCGATAGCGATTTTTGTTCGGCTTCACGGTCGTGGTATGCCCGGCAGCCTCCCACGCGCGGGTGAAAATACTTTTCAGCGCGGGCGTGCTCATGGGTTCGTCGGTCACGATCATCACTTTTCCTGAGCGGTGCACCGGCGCAAAGAGATAGGCATCGGGTTCATTAATCAGTCCGGATGCCATAATCCACTTTGTCAGCACCGCTGACGACTTCGACCCCAGCGCTTTCACCAGGCTGCCGGTGTCCAGAATGGTTTTGGTCCAGGAACCTTCCAGGATGATGCGGCCATCTTCGGCGCGCATTACGTCGCCAACGCGAAAGCGCGCCACTTCACTGATACGCATTAAGGTACTGTACGCCACATGGAGAAAGGCGAGATCGCGCAGGTGACGCAGGCTCGCATTTTCTGACCATGCTGCTTCCACCTTTTGCAGATCGCTTAGCCGGAAAGGAACCGCCTGGCCGGTGCGCTCGCCGGAGACCACCGCCACGCGATTGATCTTTTTTACCGCACGCGAGACCAGCGGCGAGGTCGATGGCGGCACCAGCCCAGCGTTACGGTGTAACATCGTGATCAGCGACTGATGCGTGCCGATAGTCGATGACGCGCGCCCGATAGACTGCAAATAGCTCAGGTAGTCGCGCAGATCTTCAGGCGACATAGGAAGCAGCAGGCGATTGTTGGCCAATGCCCAGCGGTGACAGACGCGCATTACGCTCATTAGCTGTCGCCAGGTATTGGGCGCAAACGCATCTTTATCCTGTACGAACTCGCGCAGGCGTTGCGCAAGGTCGTCATCCGACTGAGAAAGCGGGAGCAGGGCGTGTGAGGTGATTAATCCATCCATATCTGTTCAATTTGTCCGCAATTCAGCTGGGGATCGCGCTACGTGAATTCTGAAAAAAAAGCAGGGGTAAACTGCTGCAGATTTTGCGTAGCGTTGTCATTTTAAGGCACATTGGTTGCCTTTTTTAATGTCCGGACATCGTTTTAAAGAGGAAGACGGAGGGCAAATAGCGCTTTCACTCAGGATTCAGACCGGATCCGCATGATAGCGGGTTTAGGAAGGGATGTCGCTGGGTTTGTATAAGTCTTATTATATGAAGTTAGAAATTTAGCTCACCCATGATGGATAGTGAGCAGGAGGCACAGGCAGAATCAATATTCAACTATGCTGACAGTTTCAAATAAAAACCAATTCAATTAGAGGCCTAAAATTGCAGATTCAATAACAAATACTGAACCTGCAACTCACCGGCTTTAAATCAGGCTTTGGCTAAAAATCGCGCCCGCCAGGGCTTAAGTACCCATATGGCAAGTAAAGCACAGGCAATGTCCAGAGTAATGGCGCTACCAAATACTATGCTCCAGTTATGCGTATGCTGATAAAGCAATGCCGCTACGGGACCACCGAATATAGAACCAATACCCTGAGAAATATAGAGCCAACCGTAATTCTCCGTAGCGAAGCGAGTGCCAAAGGTGTCCGTTAAGGTTGCCGGGAATAAAGAAAATATCTCTCCCCAGCCAAAGAAAACTACGCCGGAAAGTAAAACAAATAACACAGGATCACTTTTACATAACAGCCACAACGTCATAGCAATGCCTTCAAGACCAAAAGCAAAAAACATCATTTTTTCACGACCAATACGATCGGAAATGTAACCACAAAAGGGTCGTGTAAGGCCATTCATCAAGCGGTCTATGGTCATGGCCAAGGGTAAAGCCGCCATCCCCAAAATTGTTATTGAAGTGATGCCAAAGTCTTCAGCAAATATAGCCATCTGTGACGTAACCATAAGTCCTGATGTAGACATCATGGTCATCATGATAAACATCAGCCAGAATATGGGCTGCCGTAGCATTTCTTTTGAGCTGAAACTTTTGGGAGCGTCAGCTGATCGCTGCCCTGCGCGCGATTCAATACTATCTTTTGGCATCCTTAGCCCCTGGCTGGCAATAAATCCAACGGATGCCATCATAATGCCAAACTGCCAAAACGTCTTTTCCAGTCCTGCTGTAGCGAGCGAGGCGGTGACGGGAAAGGTTGTTAAAATGGCCCCCATTCCATAACCTGCTGCCACCATGCCCGTTGCAAATCCTCTTTTTTCAGGGAACCAGCGAACCATTAATCCGACCACACCGATATAAACGATGCCCGTGCCAAGACCACCAATTACTCCATAATAAAGGTAGAGTTCAAAAAGCGAGTCAAGCCGTGAGACGAGCATCCAGCTAATACCGGCCATCAGCGTCCCGATGGTGATAAGCACGCGCGGGCCAAAACGGTCAATTAATTTTCCCTGAAGCGGGGAGAAAAACGTCTGAAGGATGATTAAAAGTGAAAAGGTGATCTGAATTTCTGCCAGTGGCGCGTGTAATTTTTCCATCAAAGGTCGGGTAAAAAGCGCCCAGACATATTGCGGGCTGGAGATTGAAATCATACACACCAACCCCAAAAAGAGTTGCGCCCATTTCTTTCTGTAGTGGGAAACCTCTACCTCTGATAATACTGAACTTGACATCATCACACTCCGGCTTAAACGCATTTTACTTTTTAAAGCATTTACCGTGCCATGCCTGATCAGAACGCTAATATCGCTGTTTTATAGAAATTTAATATACATGAGGAAGATTCTTGCCCTAAAATGTGGCGTCTCGCATCAAAAATGTGCGAGTGAATATATTTATAGCATTACCAGGGCTCATCTCCCCAAACAAACTGTTACGCAAAGTGATGGTTTACATGTTTATCTATTTTTTGCGCGAAAATATTGCGCATTTTAGCTAGCAGATCGTGATTTATTTTTTTTACAAATACCTTACTTCAGTTTTAATGTAGTTGTTACAAGGAAAAAATAAATTGCACCTTTGCTGACTTGCTTTTGAACAATTTGCACCCCTCCCAATCCTCTCCTACGCTTTCCCCCCTGAACACACAAAACCCATTGCGACTACGATCGCCTTTTTAAGCTGTAAAGGAGGAAAGTAAATGCAATACCGTAAACTGGGCCACTCGGGCCTGCTGGTCTCGAAATTCGTGCTGGGCACGGTGCCGTTCGGCGGCAAAGCGGGATTTGAAAAAACCGGCAACGTTAACGCCAGCGAAGCGCGCCGCTTTATCGATATCGCGCTGGATCACGGCGTTAATATGATCGACACCGCCGATCTCTATTCGATGGGCGGCGCGGAAGAGGTGGTCGGCGAAGCGCTCGGCGATAAACGTGACAAGGTCATTCTGGCGAGCAAAGCGCGCAGCCCGCTGGGCGATGGCCCGAATGAGAGCGGCGCCAGCCGTTACCATCTCGTCAAAGCGTGCGAAGCGAGCCTGCGCCGCCTGAAAACCGACCACATCGACCTTTATCAGATCCATAACTGGGATGGCGTCACCTCGGTTGAAGAGACGCTGCGCGCGCTGGAAGATCTGGTGAAAAGCGGCAAAATCCGCTACTTCGGCACCTTCAACTACACCGCCTGGCAGATGATGAAGACGTTAGGCTGCGCCAGCGAACAGCAGCTGCTCAAGCCCGTCAGCCAGCAAATCTACTACACGCCAGAATCGCGCGAAGCGGAGTTCGAGCTGCTGCCGATGGCGATTGACCAGCAGATCGGCACGCTGATCTGGGGGCCGCTGGGCGAAGGCCTGCTGACCGGCGCGGTCAGCCGTCACGGCAAAGCGCCGGAATCCACGCGTCAGGGCAGCGGCTGGCCGGAACCCTACGTCCACGATATGGAGCACGCCTATAACGTGATCGAGGTGCTGGAGCAGGTCGGCAAAGAGATTAACGCCTCTATCGCGCAGGTCTGCCTGGCCTGGCTGGCGGAGCGTCCCGGCGTCAGCGCGCTGATCGTCGGCAACCGCAGCGAAACGCATCTGCGTGAAAACCTCAATGCCTTCGAGCTCACCCTGAGCAATGAGCAGCGCCAGCGCATTGAACGCGTGACGCGTCCGGCGCCGCGCTATCCCTACTGGCACCGCTTCACCAGCGGCATGGACCGTATCGATCCGGCAGAGCAACCCTTCCTGGATGAGTACCGTCAGACCCTCGACGAACGTAAAGATCAGGCGCAGAAATAAGCCGCACGCTGGCCGCGCGATGTGGCCAGCCTTTATTTTTATGCCGTAAGCACCTCTTTCAGCACAAATAAAAACGGCGGCCCTAAGGCCGCCAAAAACCCTCAATTATGGTTAGTATTGAGGAAGCAGTGGCACTGCAATGATGAAGAGATTAGCCCTTAACGCCGCCCGCCGTCAGGCCGCTGACCAGCCAGCGCTGCGCCAGCAGAAACACCAGCGTGATCGGGATGGCGGAGAGCACGGCGGCGGCGGCGAAGTCGCCCCACAGATAGTTCTGCGGGTTGAGATACTGCTGCATCCCCACCGCCAGGGTGTAGCTGTTGACGTCCCGCAGCAGCAGCGAAGCAACCGGCACTTCCGTTACCGCGGCGATAAACGCCAGAATAAACACCACCGCCAGAATCGGTACTGAGAGCGGCAAGAGCACCAGTCGGAACGCCTGCCACGGCGTCGCGCCGTCCAGCGCGGCCGCCTCTTCAAGCGAGCCGTCGATGGTTTCGAAATAGCCTTTAATCGTCCAGACGTGCAGCGCGATACCGCCCAGGTAGGCGAAAATCACGCCGCCGTGCGTATTCAACCCCAGGAAAGGCAGATACTGCCCCAGCCGATCGAATAAAGCATAAAGCGCCACCAGCGAAAGCACAGCCGGGAACATCTGAAAAATCAGCATCCCTTTCAACAGGCTGGCGCGTCCGGCGAAGCGCATGCGAGCAAAAGCATAGGCGCAGGTGGTGGAAAGCGCCACTATGCCGAGCGCGCTGATGCTGGCGATCTTCACCGAGTTCCACAGCCACAGCAGCACCGGAAAGGGCGGCGGCGTGACGCGGCCGTCGGCATGGGTCACGCTGAAGCCCAGCGCCAGCCGCCAGTGCTCCCAGGAGATCTGCTCCGGGATCAGGCTGCCGGTGGCGAAGTTGCCCGCGCGCAGCGAGATCGCCACCACCATCAGCAGCGGGAAAAGAATCGCGGCGATAAACGCCAGCAGCAGCAGATGGGTCAGCAGCAGACGCAGCTTCTGCGATTTAGGTTGTACCATAGCCATAACGCCTCCTTAGTCGAACTTCATCCGCACGGCTTTCAGGTTAATCACCGCCAGCGCGCCCACCAGCAGGAAGATCAGGGTGGCGATCGCCGCCGCCAGACCAAAGTCCTGTCCGCCGCCCCCCTCGAAGGCGATGCGCCACGTATAGTTCACCAGCAGATCGGTATAGCCCGCCGGCGTGGTGGTGCCAAGGCGATCGGGGCCGCCGTTGGTCAGCAGCTGCACCAGCACGAAGTTGTTAAAGTTAAAGGCGAAGCTGGCGATCATCAGCGGCATCAGCGGCTTCAGCAGCAGCGGCAGGGTAATCAGAAAGAAATTCTGCATCGGCCCCGCGCCATCCATCGCCGAGGCTTCGTAGAGATCGTCTGGAATCGCCTTCAGCAGCCCCATGCAGAGGATCATCATATAGGGATAGCCCAGCCAGGTATTGACGATAACCAGCATGGCGCGCGCCAGCAGTGGGTCGCTGAACCAGGCGGGCTGCAGGCCGAACAGGGCGTTGAGCAGCACGTTGATCTCGCCGAAGCTCTGGTTAAACAGCCCCTTGAAAATCAGTATCGAAATAAAGGCCGGTACGGCGTAGGGCAGGATCAGCATCACGCGATAAATCGCTTTGCCTTTCAGCGCCTCCCACTGCACCAGACAGGCGAGCACCATGCCGACGGCGACGGTCAGCGCCACGGTCAGCAGCGAGAAGAGCAGCGTCCAGCCGAAAATCGCCAGGAAGGGCTTCTGGATGCCTTCGTCGGTGAAGACGCGCACAAAGTTCTTCCAGCCTGCGCCAACCGTAAAGCCCGGGCTGAGCTGCTCGCTGCCCCAGCTGCCGTCGGCGTTGACGCGCTGGAAGAAGCCGGTTTGATCGTTCGCCTGATAGATCTCGCCGCTCTGCTGATTTTTCAGCCGCTGGTCGGCGGTGAGCTGATAGAGCGGCCGCGTGCCGGAGAACTGCCGCAGCGAACTCATCACCAGTTCGCGACCGTCCGGCAGCCTGGCGCGGAGTTGACTGAGCGCCTGCCGGTTGCCGGTGACGACCTTCAGCGTCGCGCGCTGGCCCGCCGGCGGCGCGGCAGGGGTCATGCTGAGCTGCTGTTCGCCGCCAAAAGCGAACAGCGGCGAGACATAGCTCTCGCTGTCAGCGGAGAGCACCAGCTGCCAGCGATCGCCCGCAGGATAGAGCGCGAAGTTCATTCCCGCGCCGTCCTGATACTGACGGCTCAGCAACACCTGCTGCGCGCGCGCCTGGGTGAGCTGGTTGGTGCTGCTGTAGTTGGTAAAGGCGATCGCCACGGTACAGGCGAGGGGAAAGAGCACAAACAGCGCCATCCCGGCGAGACCGGGATAAACGTAGCGCCAGGCGTAGGCGCGCCGGTTAGCGTAGATCCAGATGCCCGCCGCGCTGACGATCAGCGTCAGCAGCGCAAACAGATATTCGCCCTGCGCATACATCAGCACCAGAAGGTAGCCGACCAGCAGACAGCAGATCCCGACGAGAACGCGCTTCAGCAGCTGGCCCGCGCCTCCTGTTTTCGGTTTTCCTGACATGATTCGGTGTTCCTTAACAACCAGTGGTAAGCCGGCGCGAACCGGCTTTGGGAGAGGCGTTACTTGTTCAGGCGCGCCTGCGCGTCTTTCAGTGCGGCATCGACGCTCTGACGTCCGCTCAGGGCGTTAAGCGTGGCGGTGCGCATCGCATACCAGAAGGCCGCCATCTGCGGGATATTCGGCATGATGTCGCCGCTACGCGCGTTGTTCATGGTAGCGGCGATGCGCTCGTCTTTTTCCAGCGCCTGCTGGAACGACTTCAGCGTGACTGCGCCCAGCGGTTTGTCTTTATTCACCGCGTCCAGACCGGCATCGGTCAGCAGGTAGTTCTCAAGGAACTCTTTCGCCAGCTCTTTATTCGGGCTGGCGGCGTTGATGCCCGCGCTCAGCACGCCGACGAAGGTTTTCGACGGTTTGCCGTTCAGGGTCGGCAGCAGCGTGACGCCGTAGTTGATGCCGCTCTTGTCGATATTGCTCCAGGCCCAGGGACCGTTAATGGTCATCGCGGTCTGGCCTTTATTGAACGCCGCTTCGGCGATAGAGTAGTCGGTGTCGGCGTTGAGGGTTTTGGCTTTAACCTGATCGACCAGGAACTGCATGCCCGCTTTCGCGCCGGCGTTATCTACGCCGGTATCTTTGACGTCGTAGCCGCTGTCGCTCTTTTTAAAGGCGTAAGCGCCGCCTGCAGCCAGCAGCGGCCAGGTGAAGTAGGGTTCCTGCAGGTTGAACATAATGGCGCTCTTGCCTTTGGCGCGCAGCTGTTTGTCGACGGCCGCCATCTCTTCCCAGCTTTTCGGCGGGTTAGGCAGCAGGTCTTTGTTGTAGATCAGCGACAGCGATTCCACTGACACCGGGTAGCCGATCAGCTTGCCGTTAAAGCGCACCGCGTCCCAGGTAAAAGGAAAGAGCTTCTCCTGGAAGCTTTTATCCGGCGAGATCTCCGCCAGCAGCCCCGACTGGGCATAGCCGCCGAAGCGGTCGTGCGCCCAGAAGATAATGTCCGGGCCGTCGCCGGTGGCGGCCACCTGCGGATATTTCTCTTCCATTTTATCCGGATGCTCGACCGTGACTTTAATGCCGGTATCCTGCTCGAACTTCTTACCCACTTCGGCCAGCCCGTTATAGCCTTTATCGCCGTTGATCCAGATAACCAGTTTTCCCTCTTCGATCTTCGCGATTGCCGAGGCCGAAAACAGCATGGCCGTAAGGGCGGAAAGGGCAAAAATGCGTGCGCCGGTTTTCATTGTCATAACTCCATCCTGTTAGCGGAAACGGAAATCGTTTTCCCGCACATTGTGACCATCCGCCGCTGCTTCTCATCCTCCCGCGCTCTACGCCTGCCGACGCTAAGCCGTGATCTCCGTTGCAAAACCGGGCGGTTATCACGGTCTGGCGCACACTCCGGTCGCCGCGACTCTGCGCAGTCGATCACAAAAAACCGCGCGCCGCTGCCGTTACAGGGAGAGGCGCGGCGATCTCCTCCTCCTCTCTCATCCCCCAGCTAAAGCGCCTGCGGCGGAGGATGCGCGCGCCCGGAACCTTTCCCATAGTGGACGCCGGAGTCTGCCTGCGGCGATGCAGGCAAGAATGAGCAAGCGGAGAGGAAAGCATCATGGCGAGCGTCGCGTTACGCAATGTCACCAAGGCCTGGGGCGACACCCTGGTCTCGAAGGACATCAATCTGGAAATCGGCGAAGGAGAGTTTGTGGTGTTCGTCGGCCCGTCGGGCTGCGGCAAATCCACGCTGCTGCGCATGATCGCCGGTCTGGAGACCATTACCCGCGGCGAGCTGCTGATCGGCGGCCAGCGAATGAACGAGGTGCCGCCCGCCGAGCGCGGCATCGGCATGGTGTTTCAGTCCTATGCCCTCTATCCGCACCTGTCGGTGGCGGAAAATATGTCTTTCGGCCTGAAGCTGGCGGGCGTCAGGCGTGACGAGATCCAGCATCGCGTTAATCAGGTGGCGGAAGTGCTGCAGCTGGCGCATCTGCTCGACCGTCGGCCCAAAGCGCTCTCCGGCGGTCAGCGCCAGCGCGTGGCGATCGGCCGTACGCTGGTCGCCGAGCCGCGCGTCTTTTTACTCGACGAGCCGCTCTCCAACCTGGACGCCGCGCTGCGCGTGCAGATGCGCATCGAGATTTCGCGCCTGCACAAGCGCCTGAAGCGCACCATGATTTACGTCACCCACGATCAGATCGAGGCGATGACGCTGGCGGACAAGATCGTGGTGCTGGATGCCGGGCGCATCGCCCAGGTCGGCAGGCCGCTGGAGCTCTATCACTATCCCGCTAACCGCTTCGTCGCCGGATTTATCGGCTCGCCGCGCATGAATTTCCTGCCCGTTAAAGTGACCGCCACCGCTATCGATCAGGTGCAGGTCCGCCTGCCTAACGATCAGCGCATCTGGCTACCGGTCGAGAGCGCAGGCGTCCAGGTGGGCAGCAATATGTCGTTAGGCATCCGACCTGAACACCTGCTCTCCAGCGATATCGCCGACGTCACGCTCGAGGGCGAGGTGCAGGTGGTCGAGCAGCTCGGCAACGAAACGCAAATCCATATCCAGATCCCCGCTATCCGTCAAAACCTGGTTTACCGCCAGGAGGACGTCGTGCTGGTAGAAGAGGGCGCCCTGATGGGCATTGGCCTGCCACCGGAGCGCTGTCACCTGTTCCGCGAGGACGGGAGCGCCTGTCGCAGGCTGCATCAGGAGCCTGGTGTTTAGCCCTGCAAAACAATAAAAGCAATGATCTCAGGAGATAGAAAATGATAACTCTGCGCAAACTTCCCGTCGCTATCGCCATCGCGGCGGGCACGATCTCTGCCTCGTCGATGGCGGTCGACTTTACCGGCTACGCCCGTTCCGGCATCGGCTGGACCGGCAGCGGCGGCGAACAGCAGTGCTTTCAGGCTACCGGCGCGCAAAGCAAATACCGTCTGGGCAACGAATGCGAAACCTACGCCGAACTGAAGCTGGGCCAGGAAGTGTGGAAAGAGGGCGACAAAAGCTTCTACTTCGACACCAACGTCGCCTATTCAGTGGCGCAACAGAATGACTGGGAGGCGACATCCCCCGCCTTCCGCGAGGCGAACGTCAAAGGCAAGAACCTGATCGACGCGCTGCCGGGCTCCACTATCTGGGCCGGTAAGCGCTTCTACCAGCGTCACGACGTGCATATGATCGACTTCTACTACTGGGATATCTCCGGCCCGGGCGCCGGTCTGGAAGATGTAGATCTCGGCTTCGGCAAGCTCTCTTTCGCGGCGACGCGCTCCTCAGAGGCGGGCGGCTCCTATACCTTCTCCAGCGATCGCATCCGCGATTACGCCACCAGCACCGCCAACGACGTCTTCGACGTGCGCCTGGCCGGACTGGAAACCAACCCGGACGGCGTGCTGGAGCTGGGTGTCGATTATGGCCGCGCCAACGCGCGCGACGGCTACCGTATCGAAGACGGCGCGTCGAAAGATGGCTGGATGTTCACGGCGGAGCATACCCAGAGCATGCTCAAGGGCTACAACAAATTCGTGCTGCAGTACGCCACCGATGCGCTCACCTCGCAGGGCAAAGGGCTGCCGCAGGGCACCAACATCAACAACAACGGCAGCATGTACCGCGTCCTCGATCACGGCGCCATCTCGCTCGCCGACCGCTGGGACCTGATGTACGTGGCGATGTACCAGAACACCGATCTGGACAACAACCGCGGCACCGAGTGGTACACCGTCGGCGTGCGCCCGATGTACAAATGGACGCCGATCATGAGCACGCTGCTGGAAGTGGGCTACGACAACGTGAAGTCGCAGCAGGTCAGCGAACGCAACGGCCAGTACAAAATCACCCTCGCTCAGCAGTGGCAGGCGGGCGACAGCATCTGGTCGCGCCCGGCGCTGCGCCTGTTCGCTACCTATGCCAAATGGGATGAGAAGTGGGGCTACAGCAAAGATGCCTCCGGCGATCTGACCTCGCTGGCTTCCGCAGACAGCACCGGCAACGGGCTCTTCACCAACAGCCGCGGCGACAACGATGAGTGGAGCTTCGGCGCGCAGATGGAAATCTGGTGGTAAACCCTACCGACCTGTAACGCAAACGGCCGCCGTGCGTTCAGCGCACGGCGCTTTCTGAGCAGCCGCGGCCATTGCCTGGCTTCAGCGGCTGTCCGACAGCCTGTTGAGAATATAAAAAATGAAAAAGAAAACGCTTACCGCACTCTGTCTGAGCGTCGCGCTGCTGACGAGCCTCGCCCTGCCAGCGCATGCTGAAATTAACCTGGTGCCGCAGGATCTCTCCGCCGCGCCGACGATCCCGACCGCGAGCCTGCAGCGACTGAGCTGGCAGCCCGTCGACACCTCGCGCCCGCAGAGCATCTCGCTGTCGCAGAGCGGCACGCAGCTTGACGTCAGCGGCATCACCGGTCCGGTCGCCGCGTTTAGCCTGCCTGCCAGCCAGGGCGAGCTGACGGTGACGCTGAGCAGCGAAGTGTCGCACAATCAGGTATTCGCCCCCAATGTGCTGGTGCTCGACGAGAATCTGCGTCCCGCCGCCTGGTTCCCGAGCCGCTTTTTTACCTATCAACAGCCGGGCGTGATGAGCGCCGACCGCCTGGAAGGGGTGATGAAGCTGACGCCGGCGCTGGGCCAGCAAAAAATCTATCTGCTGGTATTCACCACCGCGCAGGATCTCGGCCAGACCACCACGCTGGTGGATCCGGCGAAAGCCTACGCCAGAGGCACCGGCCATGCGGTGCCCGATATTCCCGATCCGGTCGCGCGTCACGGCGTGGACGGCAAAATAAAGCTGAAAGTCTCCACCAGCTCCGCCTCCTCGATTCTGGTCGGCCCGCTGTTCGGCTCCTCAGGTCCGGCGCCGGTTACGGTCGGCAGCACCCAGCCGGTTGCGCAGGCGGCGGCACGCACCGCGCCCGCCGCGCCGTCGGCGCCGCTGGTGGACGATACCGAAAGTTACTTTAATCAGAGCATCCGTCAGGCGGTGGATCAGGGCAATATCGATAAAGCCCTCAAGCTGCTGGACGAGGCGGAACGCCTGGGTTCGACGTCGGCGCGCAAAACCTTTATCAGCAGTGTTAAAGGCAAGGGGTGATGCTGCCCCGACAGTGCTGAGTTGCCCCACCTGGTGCGCTACGGCGCACCTTTTTTTATGGAAAAATAACGTATGAAGGGCGGTTATACATCACGCCTTCCCCGGCATATTCTTGGCATATGTAAGGATGGGAGGACAAAAAAATGCGTACGGTATCGATATTCAAAAACGGTAATAAGCGGGCGATTCGCCTGCCGCGCGATCTCGATTTCGACGGCGTAAACGAACTGGAGATTATTCGCGAAGGCGACTCTCTGATCCTGCGACCAGTCAAGCCGAGCTGGGGGTCATTTCGCGAGCAAGAAAAGGCTGACGCCGATTTTATGACGGAGCGTGCAGACGTTTTCAGCGATGAAGGGCGATTTGAGCTGTGATTAAAACCTATATGCTCGATACAAATATCTGCTCTTTTATTATGCGGGAACATCCGGAAGCCGTACTCATGCGGCTGGAGCAAGCTGTGCTGCGTCGTCATCGAATTGTTGTGTCGGCGATAACCTATGCGGAAATGCGGTTTGGCGCTGTTGGCAAGAAAGCGTCGCCTCGCCATGTACAGCTGGTTGAAGCGTTCTGCGCGCGCCTGGATGCCATTCTGGCCTGGGATCGCCATGCAGTGGACGCAACTACAGAAATCAAGCGTGCGCTGACCGCTATTGGCAGGCTCATTGGTCCGAATGATACCGCCATTGCCGGGCACGCTATTGCGGCTGACGCCATGCTTGTTACCCATAACGTCAAGGAATTTGAGCGCGTGTCAGGGCTTGTTTTTGAAGACTGGAGCAAATGATCGCCTGACGGTGATGGAAATAGCGCAGTCCATAATCGTCAGCCCGCGCGCGGCGGGCTAACGTCTCTCTTCTATTTCATCCCCTTTCTGCCGCGATCCACCGCCGCCAGCAGCGCATCGACCGCCGGATCGCTGAACATCTCCTCCAGCGTCGCGCTGAGCTTGCGCCGCCAGTTAGGCCAGGCGTCGACGGTGCCGGGCACGTTTACCGGCGTCGTCATATCCAGCCACTCTTCCGGCTGCAGGCCGAGCAGGGCGCTTTGCGTGTCGGCCAGATAGCCCAGAATCGCCTGGCTGAGCGCGCGAGTCATACGCGCGCCGCCCCGCTGAAAGCGCCGGCGCGGGGGCAGCGCGCCGCTGCGCAGCAGGGTCTGCAACAGCGCTTTCCTTGCCGCCTGCCTGTCGCGATACAGCCCCGCTAGGACATCCTTATCGGGATAGAGGCCCAGCTTGCTGCCCAGACGAAGATCGTCGCTGCGCCACCAGCCGCGCAGCGTCGGCATATCGTGGGTGGTGGCGACCGCCATCGCCTGGCGCGGCCACTGCCCCGGCGCGCGGAACGCCTGCTTCGACGCCTGCTCGAAATAGAGCACCTTGTAGGAGTAGACGCCCGCGTCCCGCAGTTTGTCGACGATCGCCGCCGGCACGGTGCCTAAATCCTCGCCGATCACCATACAGCGGTGGCGCTGACTCTCCAGCGCCAGAATTGCCAGCAGCGCGTCCACCGGATAGTGCACATAGGCGCCTTCCGCCGCGCTTTCGCCCTGCGGGATCCACCAGAGGCGCAGCAGCGCCATCACATGATCGATACGCAGCGCGCCGCAATCCTGCATGCTGGCGCGCAACAGGGTGATCCAGGGCTCAAACGCGCGCGCGGCCATCACCTGCGGATCCATCGGCGGCAGCCCCCAGTTTTGCCCCAGCGGACCGAGAATATCGGGCGGCGCGCCGACGCTTGCTTCAAGACAGTAAAGCTCCCGCTCGCGCCAGGTTTCCGCGCCGTCGCGCGCCACGCCTACCGCCAGATCGCGGTACAGGCCGATCGCCATCTCATGCTGCCGACAGCGCTGCCAGCACGCCGCGAACTGCCGGGCCGCCAGCCACTGCAGCCAGAGATAAAAGCGCACCTCATCGCTCTGCTCAATGCGAAATGCCAGCACGGCGGCGCTGTCGGGATGCTGAAAGGCGTCCGGCCAGCTTTGCCAGCCGTGACTGTCACCATCCTGCTTACGTTGCTCGGCATGCAGGGCGTCAAACAGGCCCTGGCAGAGCAGGCTGTCGCCGCCCGCCTCGACAAAATCCTCAAACGCCGCCGCCTCCGCGTCATCCGCGTCGCGCAGTCGAAACGCCTGCCAGGCCAGCCGTAAGCCCTCCAGCTTCAGGCGCGTCACGGCAGGGTAATCTACCCATTCCGCGCGGCGCGCCGCCTGCAATGCCTGCTGGGTCGCCTCAAGACACCACCAGGCCCGCGCCGCCTCGCTCTGCTGAAAGTCCGGCACCGCGTTGACGTCGATGTAGAGAATATTGAGCCAGCGGCGCGACGAAGGACTGTACGGGCTGGCGCTCTCTGGCTCGGCGGGAAACAGGGCGTGCAGGGGATTCAGCCCGACAAAGGCGCCGCCGCGGCGCGCCGTCTCGTCGATCATCTGCCGCAGATCGCCAAAGTCGCCGATGCCCCAGTTATGTGCCGATCGCAGCGTATAGAGCTGGATGCAGCTGCCCCACAGCGATTCGCCCGCCAGCAGCGCGGGCGGCTCATAGCAGCGCGGCGGCGCGACGATAACGCAGCAGCCGTAGCGCTGCGCCTCATGCTCCAGCGTCAGCTGGTGGTAGCCGTCCGGCAACGGCGGCAGCGTCAGGGTTTCGCCCGCCGCGCAGCGGCCTGACCAGCACGCGCCCCCTTCGCTGGTCAGCTGCCAGCTGGCCGCGCTGAGAAGCACCGGCGAGAGCGTCAGCGGCTCGCCCTGGCGGAAGATGGCCGCAGGCGGCAGCGGAGACGCGCCCGCGTTCTGAGGCTGCATCAGCCCCAGCAGACGCTCGCGGGTCAGCGTGGAGACCTGCTGCGGCCGGCCGTGGGCATCAATGTAATCGGGCGCAATCAGGCCGTCTGCGGCGCGATCGAGATGATTTTTCGGTTTCATGGCGTTCCTCAGCGCGCGGCCTGCCAGATACGTTGCTGATAATCGCGGATGGCGCGGTCGGCGCTGAACATGCCGCAGCGCGCGGTGTTCAGGATCGCGGCGCGCGTCCAGGCGTCCGGATCGGCCCACAGCGCTTCGACCTGCTGCTGGGCGTTGAGATAGTGGCGGAAATCGGCCAGCACCAGGTAGGGATCGCCGCCCGTCGGGCCCAGGCTGCGCACCAGCGCGTCGAAGGCCGTCGTGTCACCGTCGCTAAAGGTGCCGTCCTCCAGCGCGGTCAGCGCCCGATCCAGCTGCGGATCTTTTTTGCGCCAGGTCGCCGGCGCGTAGCCCGCCTGCTTCAGCGCAGTCACCTGCTCGACGGTATGGCCGAAAATAAAGATATTCTCCTCGCCGACCTGCTGGGCGATCTCCACGTTCGCGCCGTCCAGGGTGCCAATCGTCAGCGCGCCGTTAAGCGCCAGCTTCATGTTGCCGGTTCCGGAAGCCTCTTTGCCCGCCGTCGAGATCTGCTCGGAGAGATCGGCGGCAGGAATGAGCCGCTCCGCCACCGAGACGTTATAGTCGGGAATAAACACGATTTTAAGGCGGTCGCCGACGCGCGGATCGGCGTTAACCACGGCCGCCACCTTGTTAATGGCGTAAATGATATTTTTCGCCAGCGCGTAGCCCGGCGCCGCTTTGGCGCCGAACAGCATCACGCGCGGCGTCAGATTCGCCTGCGGATCGCTGACCAGCGTTTGCCACAGGGCGATGATATGCAGCAGCATCAGATGCTGGCGCTTATATTCGTGGAGGCGCTTGATCTGCACGTCGAACAAGGCGTCAGGCTGAACGCGGATGCCGGTCTTTTCGGCGATCCAGCGCGTTAACGCCGCCTTGTTCTGCTGCTTGATGGCGCGATACTCCGCGCGAAACGCGGCGTCGTCCGCCAGCGGCGCCAGGTCGCTGAGCGCATCCAGATCGTTAACCCAGGGGCGCGACAGCGTATTGTCGATCAGCGTGGCCAGCGCCGGATTGCACTGCTGGATCCAGCGACGCGGCGTAATGCCGTTAGTGACGTTGTGAAACTTCTCCGGCCACAGCGCGTGGTATTCCGGGAAGAGATCCTGTACCACCAGCCGGGAGTGCAGCGCCGCCACGCCGTTGACCGCAAAACCGCTGACCACGCAGAGGTTAGCCATGCGCAGCTGCTGATTGTGCACCACCGCCAGCTTCGCCCAGATCGCCTCATTGCCGGGCCAGCGCGCCTCGACCTCTTTTTTGAGCTGCGCGTTCAGCGTATTGATAATCATCATATGGCGCGGCAGCAGCGCGCGTACCAGACGCAGGTTCCAGCACTCCAGCGCCTCCGGCATCAGCGTATGGTTGGTGTAGGCGAAGGTGCGCTGCGTAATGCGCCACGCCCGATCCCAGGAGAGCTGATGCTCGTCGATCAGCAGGCGCAGCAGCTCCGGGATCGCCAGCGTTGGATGGGTATCGTTGAGCTGGATCACTTCATAGTCGGGCAGCGTCTCGATGGCGCGGCCAGCCTGATGGTGACGACGCAGGATGTCGGCCAGCGTGCAGGCGCACTGAAAATATTGCTGCATCAGGCGCAGCTTTTTCCCGGCCTGGTGATTGTCGTTGGGGTAGAGCACCTTCGTCAGCTTCTCCGCATCGATGCCCTGCTGTTCGGCGCGCAGGAAATCGCCGTCGTTGAAGCGCTGCAGGTTGAACGGACGCGCGTGTTTCGCCTGCCAGAGGCGCAGCGGCTGGGTGACGCCGTTGCCATAGCCGACGACGGGCAGATCCCAGGCCTCGCCCTGCAGCAGGAAAGCGGGCTCCCAGCGCGGGCGCCCCTCTTCCGTCACCACCTTGCCGCCCAGACCGACCTGCACGGTCAGCGCGGCGTTGTGACGAAACCAGGGATAGCGGTCGCGTCCCCAGTCGTCAGGCTGTTCATGCTGCGCGCCTTCGATAAAACGCTGGCGAAACAGGCCATATTGATAGTTCAGGCCGTAGCCGATGGCGGGCTGGCCGGTGGTGGCCATCGCGTCGAGAAAACAGGCCGCCAGCCGTCCCAGGCCGCCGTTGCCGAGCGCCGGATCGGTCTCGCGCTCCAGCACGTCGCTCAGGGCGATGTCCCAGGCGGCGAGCGCGTCGGCGACCGCCTGATACCAGCCCAGGTTGAGCAGGTTATTTCCCGTCAGCCGGCCGGTGAGAAACTCCATGGAGAGATAGTTAACGTGGCGCTGCGACCCGGATGCGGGCTGCGCAGGCAGTTCGGCCAGTAGTTCGGCCAGCGCGCCGCTCAGCGCCTGCCACCACTGCTGTTGCGTCATCTCCTGCGCGTCGCGCAGGCCGAAGCGTTGCCACTGCCGCGTGAGTGCGGCGGTAAAGCGGGCGTGATCGAAGGGTTGCGAATTCATGTCGTGTGCTTCCTGTCAGAACGAAAAGGGATTGCCTGCCAGTTTGCCTGCCGCCTTTCGGGCGCTCCTCCTCCTGCATGAAATTCAGCAGGGAGGATAACGAGGGCGGAGAGGCCAGGGTAAATCTGAAAGCGGCGCAGGAGTGTGATTGCACTCGCTTTTGTTAAGCCTGCCTTACAGGTTCGCTTGCATTCAGCTAACGGATCAGTGAACGTGTATGAAGATTAATTACGAAGCGTAAAAAAATGATGCGCTGAACGTTAATGGAGAAGCGTGCGCCCATGTTAATTCCCTCGAAGCTCAGTCGTCCCGTACGCCTTGAAAGCACCGTCACGCGCGATCGCCTGCTGCAAAAGCTGGGCGCAGCGGGCAATTACCGGCTGGTGTTGATTACCAGCCCTGCGGGCTACGGCAAAACCACGCTGGTCTCGCAGTGGGCGGCGGATAGAAAGGATCTGGGCTGGTATTCATTAGACGAGGGCGACAATCAGCCGGAGCGCTTCGCCGACTATCTTATCGCGGCGCTGCAGCAGGCGACGCAGGGCGGCTGCAGCCGCAGCGAAACGCTGGCGCAGAAGCGGCAGTACGTCAACCTCAACGCGCTTTTCGCGCAGCTGTTTATCGAGCTGGCCGACTGGCGGCAGCCGCTGTGGCTGATCGTGGATGACTATCACCACATCGCCAACCCCGCCATTCATGAGGCGATGCGCTTTTTCCTGCGCCATCAGCCCGACAACCTGACGCTGGTCGTGCTGTCGCGCAATCTGCCGCAGCTCGGCATCGCCAATCTGCGCGTGCGCGAACAGCTGCTGGAGCTGGGCAGCCAGCAGCTGGCGTTTACCCATCACGAGGCGAAACAGTTTTTTGACTGTCGCCTGAGCGCGCCGCTCGCCTCTGAAGAGAGCGGGCGCCTGTGCGACGACGTGGCGGGCTGGGCGACGGCGCTTCAGCTGATCGCTATCTCCGCGCGTCAGGGCGCCGGCTCGGCGCAGAACTCCGCGCGGCGGCTCTCCGGCATCAACGCCAGCCACCTTGCCGACTATCTGGTGGAGGAGGTGCTGGACAATATCGACGACGCGACGCGTCATTTCCTGCTGAAAACCGCGCTGCTACGCTCGATGAATGACGCGCTGGTCGCCTGCGTGACCGGCGAGGCGAATGGGCGCATGCGGCTGGAGGAGATTGAGCGGCGAGGGCTCTTCCTGCAGCGTATGGATGATTCGGGCCAGTGGTTCAGCTATCACCCGCTGTTTGGATCGTTTTTGCGCCAGCGTTGTCAGTGGGAGCTGGCAGCCGAGCTGCCCGCGGTGCATCGCGCAGCCGCGCAAAGCTGGATGGCGCAGGGATTCCCCGGCGAAGCGATCCATCATGCGCTCGCCTCAGGCGACGTCGAGATGCTGCGCAACGTGCTGCTGGCGCACGCCTGGACGCTGTTCAACCAGAGCGAGCTGGCGCTGCTGGAGAACTCGCTGAGCGCGCTTCCCTGGGCGACGCTGGTGAATAATCCACGCCTGGTGCTGCTACAGGCCTGGCTGATGCAGAGCCAGCATCGCTTTTCCGAGGTTAACCGCCTGCTGGCGAAGTTCGAGCAGGCGTGCAGCTGCGAGATCGACGCCGCGCTTCAGGGCGAATTCAACGCCGTGCGTGCGCAGGTGGCGATCAACGACGGCAACACCGAAGAGGCGGAGCAGCTTGCCCGCCTGGCGCTGGAAGCCCTGCCGGAAAGCCGCCGCTACAGCCGCATCGTCGCCACCTCGGTGCATGGCGAAGTGATGCACTGCAAAGGCGAGCTGGCGAGTTCGCTGGCGCTGATGCGCCAGACCGAGCAGATGGCGCGCCGCGATGAAACCTGGCACTACGCGCTCTGGAGCCTGATCCAGCAAAGCGAAATTCTTTTCGCGCAGGGATTTCTGCAGGCCGCCTGGGAGATTCAGGAGAAAGCGTTCGTGCTGGTTGGCGAGCAGCATCTGGCGCAGTTTCCGCTGCACGAGTTTCTGCTGCGCATTCGCGCCCAGCTGATGTGGGCGTGGGGCCGGCTGGATGAGGCGGAGCAGGCGGCGCGCGAAGGTATGAAAGTGTTGAAGGGCTACCCGCCGCAGCAGCAGATCCAGTGTCTGGGCCTGCTGGTGCAGTGCTCGCTGGCGCGCGGCAATCTGGATAACGCGCGCAGCTACCTGAACCGTCTGGAGAATCTGCTCAACAACGGCAGCCTGCACAGCGACTGGATCGCTAACGCCGACAAGGTGAGGGTGATCTACTGGCAGATGACGGGCGACGTGCAGAGCGCCAGCCACTGGATGCGGCACACCGCGAAGCCCGCCTTCGCCAATAACCACTTCCTGCAGGGGCAGTGGCGCAATATCGCGCGGGCGCAGATCCTGCAGGGCGATCTCAGCCAGGCGGAAGTGGTGCTGGAAGAGCTCAACGAAAACGCGCGCGCGCTGCGTCTGATGAGCGATATGAACCGCAACCTGCTGCTGCTCAATCAGATCTACTGGCAGACCGGACGCAAAGCCGAAGCGCAGCGCGCGCTCATCGAGGCGCTGAAGCTGGCGCGCGGCACCGGCTTTATCAGCCATTTCGTGATCGAAGGCGAGATCATGGCGCAGCAGCTGCGCCAGCTTATCCAGCTTAACGCGCTGGAAGAGCTGGATAATCATCGCGCGCGCCGTATCCTGAATGAAATTAACAAATACCATCGCCATAAGTT
The DNA here is from genome assembly GCF_000738765.1 of Pantoea sp. NGS-ED-1003. Classification (NCBI taxonomy): domain Bacteria; kingdom Pseudomonadati; phylum Pseudomonadota; class Gammaproteobacteria; order Enterobacterales; family Erwiniaceae; genus Pantoea; species Pantoea sp. NGS-ED-1003. The sequence goes on along the minus strand of NZ_JPQA01000013.1, from coordinate 27,525 downwards.
CGCCCATTTCGACGAGGGATTCGTCAGCCGACTGCTGAATCATCCCGACGTGCCGGAGCTGATCCGCACCAGCCCGCTGACGCAGCGCGAATGGCAGGTGCTGGGCCTGATCTACTCCGGCTACAGCAACGACCAGATCGCCGGGGAGCTGGATGTGGCCGCCACCACCATTAAAACCCATATCCGCAACCTCTATCAGAAGCTGGGCGTCTCGCATCGCGCCGAGGCGATGCATCAGGCGCAGTCGATGCTGAAGCTGATGGGATATGTGTGAAGTTGCCCGCCCTGTGCTCGAGCGCGATAGCCTCATGAAAATGTCCGGTATTTCCGGAAAGGGTCTGGCACAAATCCGCCACTGAGGCTCTTTCCCGCCAGCCTGCGGCCAGAAATGCCCCCCTCACAGCCCCCCCCTTTTTTACGGCTGTGAGAGGGGCACACCGCTTTTACTCACTGTACCGGATAGCGCGTCGCGCTCAGCGCACCGCGGCGGTCGAAACGCCGCATCCCCAGCCACAGCAGCGCCGTAGCGAACCAGCCGATAACCCACGAGACGTCATTCCCGGCGAAAATCCAGGTCAGCGAGCCGTGGTGCAGCGGATTATCGATAAAGGGCAGCTGGATCAGCACGCCGATAAAATAGGTGGCGATGCCCGGCCAGTTCCAGCGGCCGTAGCGCCCGTCCGGCTGCGACAGCGCGGGAATGTCGATATGGCCTTTGGTAATAAGGTAAAAATCGGTCAGGCTGATGGCGCTCCAGGGCACGAAAAAGGCCAGCAGGAACAGCAGAAAGTGGGTGAACGATTTAAGAAAAGCGGGCTCACTGATCAGCGCGATACCGCAGGAGATCGCCACCATCAGCACCACGAACCCAATCCGTCCGCCCCGGCTCAGGGAGGTTTGCCGGCTGAAGCCGGAGACGATGGTGGTCAGCGACATAAAGCTGCCGTAGGCGTTCAGCGTGGTAAAGGTGATCTTGCCGAAGCAAATGGCAAAATAGATCACCATCGCCATGGTGGCGCTGCTGCCTAAGCCAACGATATAGCCCACCTCATTGCCGGAGAAGGCGCTGCCCGCGATAGCCGCGACGATAACGCCCAGCGTCATCGACGCCTGGGTGCCGAACACGGTACCGAAGAACACCGCGCTGAACAGACGTTTCGCGGAGACCTCCTGCGGCAGGTAGCGCGAATAGTCGGAGACATAGGGGCAAAACGCGATCTGCCATGACGAGGAGAGAGAGACGGCGAGTAAAAAGGTTGAGAAAGCGAAGTGGCGATTCTGCCAGAGCGGCGCTAAATCGTGGGTCGAGAGCAGCGTGACGAACAGATAGAAGAACGCCAGCACGCCGATGACGCTGGCTACTTTGCCCAGCTTATGAATAACGCGATATCCCAGCACCGCAATCACGATAATGATCAGGCTGAACAGGATCATCCCGGCGGCGTTATCAATATGCAGCAGCTTCGCCATCGCCTGACCGGCCAGCACCGTGCCGCTGGCGGAGAAGCCGATATACATAATGCATACCAGCACCAGCGGGATCACCGCGCCGAAGACGCCGAACTGAATGCGGCTGGTGATCATCTGCGGCAGGCCCAGTCGCGGTCCCTGCACGGCGTGCAGCGCCATCACCGCCGCGCCGATGATCTGACCCACGAGCAGGCCGATAATCGACCAGACCACATCGCCGCCCAGCACCACGGCGAGCGCGCCTGTGACGATAGCCGTAATTTGCAGATTGCCGCCGAACCATAGCGTGAACTGGCTGAACGGATGTCCGTGACGTTCGCGGTGAGGAATAAAATCGATCGATCGGGTTTCAGAAAGCCGCCGGCTCTCGCCGTCTGAACGCGCTGATGCAGGAAGTTCCGCTGACATAGGTTCCTCGCCAGGTTGAAGTGTTAATTATTATCTGCCCTTTGTTAACCGTTGCGATGCTACATGTATATACATGTACGGATGTTGTCATGCCGTTTTAAAAGTTACAAGGCGGCGGGTCATTGGAAATTGTGATGGCGCTGGCAAGCCTGGCATGACGAACAGAGAGAAAAGCGCGCAAGAATATGCTACATAAGCGCAGTCTGCCGCCGCGATAAAAACAGCAGATGAGAAGAACGGGCTAACCTGCAGTAAGCGCAGGATTTACCCGCAAGATTATTGTATAGTCCGCGCTTTTTGGAGGTTTCCCTTGCTTAACGCATCCACGCGCCTGAACAAATACATCAGCGAGAGCGGAATCTGTTCGCGCCGCGACGCCGATCGCTACATCGAACAGGGCAACGTGTTTATCAACGGCAAACGCGCTGCCGTCGGCGCGCAGGTCTTTCCGGGTGACAGCGTCAAGGTAAACGGCCAGCTGATTGAGCCCCGCAGCGAAGAAGATCTGGTGTTGATCGCTCTGAACAAGCCGGTCGGTATCATCACCACTATGGAAGAGGGCGAACGCGACAACATTCGCGACTTCGTTAACCACAGCGAGCGCATCTTTCCTATCGGCCGACTGGATAAAGATTCCCAGGGGCTGATCTTCCTCACCAACAATGGCGATCTGGTGAATAAAATCCTGCGCGCGGGCAATAACCACGAGAAAGAGTATGTGGTCACCGTTGATAAGCCGATCACCGACGACTTTATCGCCGGTATGGGCGCAGGCGTGCCGATGCTCGGCACCGTCACTAAAAAATGCAAAGTGGTGAAAGAGTCCACGTTTGTCTTCCGCATTACGCTGGTGCAGGGCCTGAACCGTCAGATCCGCCGCATGTGTAAGCATTTTGGCTTTGAGGTCACGAAGCTGGAGCGCACGCGCATTATGAACGTCAGCCTGAAGGGCATTCCGCTGGGCGAATGGCGCGACCTTACCGACGACGAGCTGGCGGAGCTGTTTAAGCTAATCGAAAACTCCTCTTCGGAAGAGAAGCCCGCAAAGAAAAAGACGCCCGCGAAAAGCAGCGCGGTGAAAAAGCCGGTTATCAGCAGCGCGCCGAAGAAAAGCGAGAAGAGCGACGACCGCGCGGGCAACCGCAAACGCTTTGTCCAGCCAGGACGCAAGAAGAAGGGGCGTTAACGCCCGGGCCATAACGGCGGCAGCGCGTTGATAAGCGGTTCAGGCGATATCGACGCGCTGCCAGTCGGGCTGGACGTCGGCGATCTCAATGCCTGAAAAAGCGCTCTCCGCGAGCGCATTGCAGTCCAGATGAAGATACACCGGCCGTCCAGCACCAGCCGGTCGAGGCGAATCCCGCTTCCCGGCCCGGAGAACCGCAGGTCAGCCGGCGCCGGGTATCGCCAGATCGTTGTGATCGCCGGCGCCGCCCTGGCAAACCGTTACGGCTATTTTCTTTTCATCATGCTGCTTCTTTTATCCCGTTGATTAGAAAGCTTTTTAACGCTTTAGCATAATCCATGATAAAGTAGACGCAAAAAAATCGCGCCCGCGTCTAGACGACCGGTCTAATAAAGGCTATTTTGAATTCATGAACACAGTCGCTCACAAGCACAGAGAAGACATCCGCGAACATATCCTGGACACCGGCCAGCGCATTATGGCCAGCAAAGGATACTCGGCTGTCGGTCTCAACGAAATTCTGACGGAAGCAGGCGTGCCGAAAGGCTCGTTCTATCACTACTTCGGTTCGAAAGATGCCTTTGGCGTCGCTATGCTGGAAAGTTACTTTGACGACTATCTGGCGAATATGGACGAGACCCTGAGCCAGCCCAACTGCACGATGCAGCAAAGGCTGATGCACTACTGGCAGCAGTGGCAGGATACGCAATCTTTTCAGGACTGTCAGGGCAAATGCCTGGCCGTCAAGCTGGGCGCCGAAGTGGCCGATCTCTCGGAAGCGATGCGCCATACGCTGGAAAAGGGCACCGCCGGCATCGTGGCGCGCCTGACGGACGCCATTGAGGCGGGCGTAGCGGAAGGGTCGCTGCGCACTGAAGAGAAGCCGGCCGTGGTGGCGGAAACTCTCTATCAGCTCTGGCTCGGCGCCAGCGTGATGGTCAAGATTGTACGCAACAAGCGGCCGTTTGCATCAGCCATGGCGCTGACGCAGCAAATGCTTAACGCTGCCTCCTGACGGGGCGGCAAAAAAGGTCGGCAACGACTTTTTTTATCAGCAAAATCTAGACGACTGGTCTACTATTTAAATGGCAACTTCATTAAGCGGAGAACAGACATGAAAGTATTAATGGTTTTGACCTCGCACGATCGGCTGGGCGACACCGGACGTAAAACGGGTTTCTGGCTGGAAGAGCTGGCCGCGCCTTACTACGCCTTTAAAGACGCCGGCGCCGAAATTACCCTGGCCTCGCCGCAAGGCGGCAACCCGCCGCTGGATCCGAAAAGCAATGAGCCTGATTTCCAGACCGAGCTGACCCATCGCTTCGAGGCGGATGAAGAAGCCAAAGCGCAGCTGGCGTCAACGGTACGCCTGGAGAGCGTTTCCGCCTCCGACTTCGATACGGTGTTCTACCCAGGCGGCCACGGCCCGTTATGGGATCTGGCGGAAGATCAGCACTCCATCGCCCTGATAGAAAGCTTTATTGCCGCTCAAAAACCGGTTGCGCTGGTTTGTCATGCGCCGGGCGTGCTGCGCCATGTGAAAACCGCAGAGGGGCGTCCGCTGGTCGAAGGTAAAAAAGTGACCGGCTTCGCTAACAGCGAAGAAGAGGGCGTCGGCCTGACCAACATCGTGCCTTTCCTGGTAGAGGATGAGCTGATCGCCAAAGGCGGCCTCTATTCCAAAGGCGAAGACTGGGGCTCCTGGGTAGTGCAGGACGGCCTGCTAATCACCGGACAGAACCCGGGCTCATCGGCGGCAACGGCGGCGCAGCTGCTGAAAGCGCTAGCGAAGTAATCGCTTATTCTGCGGCGGCGCACCTTCGCCCCGACGAGGGTGCGCCGGTCGTCTCCTCGCCGTATTCGCCCCAGATGCATCGCCTTTAAATCACTGTAATCTGCTTTTGCGCCAGCAGCCTCTTCATCTCCGCATCCGGCTCGCCGTCGACCACCAGCGTGCTGGCCAGCGTCAAATCGCCGATGGCAAACGCCGAGGCCGAATTCATCTTCTCCTGCGATACCATTACCACGGTTTCCGAGGCGCGCGCCGCCAGCGCCCGTTTAATTCCCGCCTCTTCATAGTCGCCGGTGGTCAATCCTGCGTTCTTATGAACGCCCGTGACGCCCATAAAAAAAAGATCGGCATTGATGCGTGCGATAGCCTCCAGCACCGCTGCACCTACCGCCACGACAGAGTGACGATAGAGCAGTCCGCCAAGCATAATCACCTCGACCTGAGGAGAGTCGACCAGCGCCACGGCAACGCTCGGGCTGTGGGTGACGGCGGTAAACGCCAGATCCGCAGGCAGCTGCCGCACCATCGCTTCGGTGGTGGTGCCGCCGTCGATAATCACGACCTGACCGGGCTGGATAAGTCTGACTGCTTTTTGCGCGATAAGCTGCTTGGAGCCGGTATGCACGTTTTTGCGTGTTTCAAAAGGGGCCACCGCTGCAGATACCGGCAGCGCGCCGCCGTGTACGCGCTGCAGCAATCCTTCCGCCGCCAGCTCGCGAAGATCGCGCCGTATAGAGTCCTCTGAGACGCTAAAGCGCTGGCTCAGCTCGCTGGACATCACCTGTTTTTCCTCGGCGAGTATCGCCAGGATCTGCTGCTTGCGCTGTGAACTCAGCATAAAGAAACGCCTTTGTTTTTTCTTGATGTTGCACGATTATGCATGGTAGCGTGTTTTTTGTCACCTTCCTGAGGAGAAAACATGCAGCCGAACATACGTCACCTGCGCGAGCAGGTGTTATCCGATAACTGGTACACGCTGAAGAAATATACCTTTGAGCAGCAGCGCGCCGATGGCAGCTGGCAAGAGCAGAGCCGTGAAGCCTACGATCGCGGCAACGGCGCGGTCATTCTGCTTTACAACCGCGCGCGTAAAAGCGTGGTGCTGACCCGCCAGTTTCGCCTGCCGGTCTATATCAACGGCCATAGCGGCTATTTAATCGAGGCGGCGGCTGGCCTGCTCGACAACGCCTCGCCCGAAGCGCGCATCCTCGCGGAGGCGGAAGAGGAGACCGGCTTCCGGGTCACGCATGCGGAGAAGGTGCTGGAGGCTTATATGAGCCCCGGATCCGTTACGGAAAAGCTCTACTTTTTCATCGCCGAATACCATGACGACGATCGGCGCGGCAAGGGCGGCGGGCTGGCGGAAGAGGGCGAGGATATCGAAGTGCTGGAGTGGCCTTTCGCCCGCGCGCTGGCGGCGATCCGCAGCGGCGAGATTGAAGATGCCAAGACCATCATCTTGCTGCAGCACCTGGCGCTCAGCGCCGTTTTCGAGGGGGACAGCCAATGATGATTTTGATCGCGGGCCCGGTTCGCAGCGGCACGAACGGCGATCCGGCGTTGATCGATGCCAACCTGGCGAAGATGAACCGCATGGCGCTGGAGGTTTATCAGCGCGGACATACGCCGGTGATCGGCGAGTGGCTAGCGCTGCCGCTCGCGGCGGCCGCAGGATCGGCCCACATCGGCGACGAGATCAGCGAGAGATTTCTCTATCCGGTCGCGCATCGCTTAATCGCCTGCTGCGACGCCATTTTGCGCATGCCGGGCGCGTCGCAGGGCGCCGACAATGACGTGCGCCTTGGCCAATCCCTCGGCCTGACGATCTTCACCTCGCCAGAAAGCCTGCCTGTCATCAAGCCGTAGTAAACAGAGCGAAGCGGGTGACAGCTTAGCCGCCGGAAGGCGCGGCGGCTAAGCGTAATGAGTCAGGCAGGACTTAGTGGCGGATCTGCTGCAGATCTTCTTCGGACAGGCCCGTCACTTTCATCACTGAAGGCACGTCCATACCGTTTTTCAGCAAGTTTCGGGCGATATTGAGGCTGGCTTCACGCTCGCCAAGCTGGCGGCCTTGTTCCAGCCCTTGTTCCAGTCCTTTTTTCAGGCCTATCTGCTCAAGCTGTTGTGCAAGGGTCATCAGTTCATCCTCATGCTGCGGCACGCGCTGTGCCAGTTCACGAATCATCGCTTTCGCGTCCGGCGTTTCGCCGGCCTGAAGCATATAGTTTACCAGCGCCATCACCTGCTGTCCGGTCATAAATTCCGTCAGCATTAGCGTGGCCAGCTGATCGAGCAGTCCTCGAAGATCGCGCTGGCGAATATGCTTTTGCAGCAGGGTCAGGGCCGCCATGCTGCGGTGCTGCATAATCTCTTCATCCGGGATCACGGTCACGTCCACCAGCGGAAAATGTCCGCTATAGAGCGCCGCGGCCCGCTCACGTTCGCTAAACGAATCGAGCCAGTTCATCGAGTAAGGATAAGGGCTGCGCTTGCCCTGGTAAAAAAGTACCGGGATCACCAGCGGCAGGGTTTTATGCCCGGCATCAAGATGACGCTGCATCGCCGCCACGGCATAGCGCATCAGCCGAAACGCCATATGCTTATCCGGCGAGCTCTGATGCTCAATCAGGACGTGCACATAGCCATCCCCGCCGCCGGTTTTCAGCGAGTAAAGCACGTCGCTGTAGTAAGGACGCAGGTCATCCTCGACGAAACTGCCGGATTCCAGCTTCAGCGTCGAGAGATCGCAGATCGCCAGCAGCGCGGGCGGCAGATGCAGCGCCATGAAGTCGCGCGCCGTCTCAGGGTGCGAGAGAAAGGTTTTGAACACCGCGTCGTGCGGGGTCGGCGTACTGTTTTTATGCATCCCGATTCGCCTCATGCGGTCTGAAATCCGTTCGGCGCATAGTATCACAAGGTATCCGCGCCGGTTCAGGAATCGCCCTGCCGCAAAAATATTTTCCGGCAGCGAAACTTTTCCGCAGCGGCTGACGAACCTCTGATTACATCCTCCAGGCATGTCGCCTGATTACCCACGGAGAAGAATGAGATGCCGATGAAAAACAACCTGAAAACGCTGGCGGCCGCCACGCTTCTCGCCCTGAGCCTGCCTGTCGCCTCGGCGTTCGCCGCGCTGCAGGTCGGCGACAAGGCGCCCGATTTCACACTCGACGCGGCGCTGGCCGGTAAAGCGACCACCTTCTCTTTGCAGCAGGCGCTGCAGAAAGGGCCGGTAGTGCTCTATTTCTTTCCGGCGGCCTTCAGCGCGGGCTGCACGCTGGAAGCGCACGATTTCGCCGAGGCGACTGACGAATTCAACAAGCAGGGCGCGACGGTCATTGGCGTGACCGCGGGCAATACCGACCAGATTGCGAAATTCTCGCAGCTCGAGTGCCGCGATAAATTCACCGTTGCGGCCGATCCCGGCGCCAAAGTGGCGGCGGAATACAAAAGCACTATGGATTTTAAAGGGAAAACTTTTTCCGATCGCACCTCTTACGTGATCGCCCCGGACGGCAAAATTCTGCTCAGCTATACCGACAAAAATCCGGATGCGCATATCCAGAAGGCGATGGACGCGGTGAAAAAATATCGTCAGGCCAATCCTGCCTGACCCCTGAACCAGGTGAAATTATCATGCTGACAGCTATCGCCGCCGCGTTTCTCGACGGCCTGATACTCAATCTTATGCCGTGCGTATTCCCGGTGATTTCGCTGAAGGCGCTGAGTTTGATCCGCCATCACGACAAACCGGCGCACGCCCGCGCCGAGGGGCTGGCGTTTTTACTGGGCGTGGTCGTGACGATGCTGGCGCTGGTGGGGGTACTGCTGCTGGCGCGAGCGGGCGGCGCCTCGGTCGGCTGGGGCTTTCAGCTACAGTCGCCGATGGTCATCGCGCTGCTGATTCTGGTGATGCTGGCCTCGGCGCTTAATCTCTTCGGCGTGTTTGAAATTGGGCTTTCCCTGCAGCGGGCAGGCGAGGTGGGCGGCAATCGTGGCGGCTTAGTGGGGTCGGCGTTCACCGGCGCGCTCGCTATCGTCGTGGCGACCCCGTGCAGCGCGCCCTTTATGGCCAGCGCCGTCGGCTATGCGCTGACGCAGCCGCCCGCCGTCAGCCTGGTGATTTTTATCGCGCTGGCGCTCGGATTCGCCGCGCCCTTTACCCTGATCGCCTTCTTCCCGGTACTGGCGCGCGTGCTGCCGGCACCCGGCGCCTGGATGATGACGCTGAAACACGGGCTGGCTTTCCCGATGCTGGGCGCCGTTGGCTGGCTGATTTGGGTGCTGGAACGCCAGGCGGGTTCGGCGGCGCTGGCGGCGATCCTCGGCTGCTGCCTGCTGCTCAGTTTTGCCGCCTGGCTATATGGCATGGCGCAGAAACGCCGTATGATGGGACGTCGCCACTGGGCGCTGCATCTGACGACGGCGGTTTTCCTGCTGTTGCTGGTGCCGCCGCTGATCAATCTGAAAAGCGTTGCCGCGCCTGAAGAGAACGTCGGGAGCGCCGTGGCGGCGGCGGCCGTCGCCTGGTCGCCGCAGAACGTGGATGCGATTAAAGGCCAGGGCAAGCCGGTACTGGTGAACTTTACCGCCTCCTAGTGCATCACCTGCCAGGTTAACGACCGCACCTCTTTGTCGACTCAGGCGGTGAAAGCGGCGATGGCGCGCACCGACACCATCTATATGGTCGCGGACTCCACGAAATATAATCCGGACGTCGAGCAGGCGCTCAGCGATTTCGGGCGAGGCGGGCTGCCGCTCTATGTGGTTTATCCGGCAAACGGCGGAAAACCGCTGGTGCTGCCGCAGGTCCTGACGCCGGGCATCGTTATTTCGGCGCTTGAGCAGGCCGCTGAAAGCGGAAAGAAAACGTGAACGGGTGAATATTGATTAACCTCTTAGCCGGGCGGATGGTTCAGCCTTTAAGCGCGGGCGATGCCCGCCACTGACGCGCGCGCTCAGCACTGGCCTCTCTTAATGGCCCGCGCGCAGGCTGGCGATAAAGCCGCCTATAACCAGCTTCTGAAAGCGATGGTGCCCGCCATCCGTGCCCTGGTGCGCAAAAAAATCGCCGACGACGCGCTGGTTGAAGATGTGATTCAGGAGACGCTGCTGGCGATACATCGGGTGCGCCACACTTACGATCCGCGCCGTCCCCTGCTGCCCTGGGTGGCGGCTATCGCTTCGGCAAGGGCGATCGACGCCCTGCGTCAGCGTGGCCGCCAGCATGAAGTGCAGGACGAGGACGTCCTTCACCGCCTGACGACGGAAACGAACGAGGCCGATGCAGGCGAGGACGCGCTAAACGACTGTTTAGGCGCGCTGCCGGCACGTCAGCGACAGATCGTCGAGTCCGTTCACCTGCGCGAACAGAGCCTGGCCCAGGCGGCGGCTGAGGCCAATCTTTCGCTTTCTGCGGTCAAATCGCTTTTGCACCGCGCAATGCTCAACCTGCGTAAATCTGGAAGTGGCAAGCATGAGAAATCATGACCAACTTATCGAACAGCTCAGCGCGTCAGCGCAGCCGGTCAGACGCATCTGGCCAACGGCATGGCGCGTAACTGGCTGGATCGCGGCGGCGCTGCCCTGCGGCGCGCTCGGCAGCTGGGCGCTGCACAGCCGCTACACCGACTGGTCGCAGCCTGGCGCGCCGCTGGCGATAGCGGCCTTGCTGTTGTCTTTTATGCTGGGCGTCGGCGCTATCGCCGGAGCCTTTACCCTTAGCCTGGCGGGACGGAAGCCGCCCGCGCTGCGTTACCTTCTTTTGCCGGCGCTGGCGTGGCTGGCGCTCAATCTCGGCAACATGACCGCCGCGCAGGTGCCCGCTGGCGCAGGACGCTTTGGCGAGGGCATTCACTGCTATCTCTTTATGCTGTGCGCGGGCCTGCCGATGATGGCGATCTCGGTGTTCAGCCTCTATCGTACCCGCTCGCTCTTTCCGGCAAAAAGTCTGGCGCTGGCGGGATGCGGCATCGCTTTTATGTCGTCGATGCTGCTGTCGCTCTGCCACGACACGCAGCTGCATATGATCGATTTTTTAATGCATCTAGCAGCGGGCCTGACGCTGGTTGCGCTCACGGTGGCGACCGGACGTCGCTGGGTCCGTCTGGAAGGCGACGCGCGAATCTGACTCTCGCGGCCCTGCTGCTTGCATCAACGCGCCAGCGCATAAATTGCGTCGAGGCTCTCTTTAAAACGCGCCGGATTATGGTGCGTCTCTATTCGCCGCAGGGCGTTTTGAGAACGGGAGAGAACAGACGCGCGGTCCGCCAGGATCGCCAGCACTTGCGCTTTCAGCTGGGCCACCATCAGACGCCTCAGCGCTATTTTATCCCCAACGGACGCCACGGTGAGTTCAAACATCGCGTTCAGAGGACAGGCGAGGGTCCAGCCCGCGGCGTCTGGATTTATTTCAGGCAGCGCGCGCACGTTGGTGGTGATAACGGGACAGCCGCACGCCTGCATTTCCAGAACGGAAAAGCCATAGGTATCTTGCCAGCTAGGCAGCAGCCCGACATGGGCGCGCTTAAATAACGCGATGAGCTCGCTGTTGGGTCTGGACGTAGCATGAGTAAAAATATTATATCGCGTTAGCGATTGTTCAATTTTACTGTAAAAAGCGGCTTCATCCTGATATTTGCCATGAGCGATGTTATACCTATTGTTAAGATCGCCTGTTATATTCACCTCGACGGTATCGGCATTAATTACCCCTTCTTCGGCCAGCTCGCTAAAAGCGAGCACCACCTCGGCGCCGCCTTTGCGATAAAATTCATTACCAACAAAGGTAAAAATTAGCTTTTTGTCAGGCGTATCGCGCGGCCCGTCATAAAGCACCGGCTGCGGGGGATGCAGCTTATGCATTTTAGGGATGATGGCTGCCGCCTCGTCAGGAAAGGCTTCCAGCAGTTTTAGCTGAATCTGCCTTGCGGCTTCAGACATCGCCACGATCGCCACACACTGCGGCGCGGCGACCAGCCTGAGCGCTTTCTTTAGCGCGGGATTGGCGAGTTTGGGCACGCCCGGCACCGGCAGAACGCGTGGCAGCTCGGTTTCAAAGGTGGCGATCCAGCGCTGCCGGGTCTGAGCCACCTCGTTAAACAGATGGATGACCTGGGTGTCCGCCGGCATAAGGAAACGGAAAGGCCAGAAGATAAAGACCTTATTAGCACGCGCCAGCTTCTGTCTTATTTTATTGATGTAAAGCCATATATTTTTATAACGAAAATCAAGGTAGGTGTACTGCTCGTTAACGATAATGTTTCTTTTTTCCGGGTAGCCGCGCCCGCTCACTATTATTTTCATATAAGCCCCTGATAAAATTCCGGAAGCAACAGGTGACACGCTGAAAAAGCACGCTCAGGTGAAGTGATTATATAATCAACATCTTTTTAATTCCGCCACCGAGTAAAGCAAAGCATAATTATAGGAACATTCCCTTTTTCATTTAATTTATTTAATATTTATTCCTTCGCTCTCGCCTTATCTCTATTTATTATCAGCTAATCCGGTTTGAGCATTTGTCTTTTTTGGTTACACCGGGACGCTATTTATTACTTCTTTACTTAATGCAAACTGATTTATTTATCAGTTAATTTTTTTTATGCGTTATAGACGCGGGTGACAGGGTAGCAGGGCGTTTAGCTGGCCAGTCACCCCTGTTTTTTACGCAACCTCGCTTTCCGTGCCAGGCTTAAACGAAGCGGGGTTTATCCCCGATAATCGTAAACTTATTAACGAGGATGTGTATGACGCTGCGATCGCTTCAGGCGCTCTGTCTGGTAAATTTTTTTATGGCGGACGTGCGGGACGGACTGGGCCCGTTTTTGGGCATCTTCCTCACCGAACATCACTGGCGAGCGGATGATATCGGCTGGGTGATGTCTGCCGGCGGTCTGGCGGGCCTGTTCGCCACGCTTCCCGCCGGACTGATAACGGATGCGACACGCCATAAGCGCCTGCAGCTGATTGTCGGCTCGCTGGTCATTACCGTGTCGACGCTGCTGCTCTGGTATTTTCCCGATTCATGGGTAACGCTTTTTTCGCAGATCCTCACCGGCCTTGCAGCAGCGTTTATCGCGCCCGTGCTGACCGGCATCACGCTTGGCCTGACCGGGCCAGAGGGATTCAGCCGCCAGATGGGCCATAACGAAGCCTTTAACCACGGCGGCAATATGACCGCGGCCATTATCGCCGGGATTTCCGTCGCCTGGTGGGGAACAGGCGCCGTCTTCGTTTTGATGACCGCCATGGCGCTCTGCGCGGCGCTTTCCGTTTTAGCTATCCGGCATGAAGATATCGATCATCGCCTTGCGCGCGGATTAAGCGGCGATGACCACCGGCTTGCGGTGCCCAGGCTTTCGGTAATTCTGCGCAACCCCGCCATTATCATCACCGGATTGACGCTGCTGCTGTTCCATCTCAGCAATGCCGCGCTGCTGCCCATGCTGAGCATGCGTGCCGCCGCCGCCCATGACGGGACGATGCCTGCCGGCGTTTATGCAGCCGCCACCGTGGTGATTTCGCAGTGCGTGATGATCCCGGTAGCCCTGTTTGCCGCCAGCCGCGCGCAAAAGTCGGGCTATTCACTACTGATTACGGCGGCGCTGCTGGTATTGCCGCTGCGCGCTGCTATCGCCTCTGCCTGGCCTGGCGCCCTGGGGATGATCCCGGTTCAGATACTGGATGGCCTGGCGGCCGGACTGCTGGGCGTGGCGGTGCCGGGCTATATTGTTAACGTGCTGGCGGGAAGCGGACATACCAATGCAGGGCAGGGCGCGATTATGCTGATGCAAGGGGCGGGCGCCGCGATGAGTCCGGCGCTGGCGGGCACCATTGCCGCGCGTTACTCCTACAGCACGGCATTCGCGGCGCTGGGCGTTATCGCTCTGACGGCGCTCGCGCTCTGGTGGGTGGGCGGTCGGTTCGAGCGAAGAAGCGATAATGCTGAATTTGAGAGAGGCAAATAATGCGCGTTTTTAAGGGAAACAAACAATCGCTGCCGGTACGCTATTGTAAAAACTGCAAGAAGCCGATGACCTGGCGTAAAAAATGGGAAAAGTGCTGGGATCAGGTGCAGTACTGCTCCGAACGCTGTCGCCGGGAAGCAAAGCGCGGCGCCGACGCTAACCAGGCGTGATGCCGAGAAGCGCAATGGGTGCTCTTCACATAAACATGCAACGATTCCTCAACAGAATGACAACGGTAGTCGTATTACCCTCTACGGGCCTAACATTGCGACTATGCTCATCGGGCTGCTTATCGGCAATGTGCTGTTAATTCTTATGAGGATAGCGTTCAAATGCGTAAACTGTCGTGTTTAGTGATTACCCTGGGCCTGCTGATGTCGGTCGCCTCCCAGGCTGAGGCGAAGGGCTGCCTCAAAGGCGCAGCGGTCGGCGGCGCGGCCGGGCATATCAAAGATCATGCCGTCGCCGGCGCGGCGGCGGGCTGCGCCGTAGGCCATCATATGGCCCATAAAAAAGAGAAAAAGGACGCGGAAAAGAATCAACAGCAGGCGCAGTAAGCTGGGTTTCAGGGCTGCCCGGGCGGCCCTGAGTTCGCCGTGCAGGTGAGGCTGTAAGATCTGAACGGCGCTGTGAGCTATCAGGCGCAGTAAAATAGCGGGTAGCACGGGTTTTGCATAAAGTAGGGTAGCGGACAGAACATCGAGGCGGTATGAATATCGCGATCACATTTAACATAATTATGATTATACGAATCATGATCCAGTGTACACACAAACGGCAAGCCTCAGATTAATGTTTACCACGTAATTTAACGGTTGCCGGTAATACCGTTTGCTGGTTGGTAGGTTCTTCGCCGCCAATCATCGCAGTCAACAGAGTGAAACATTCTTGGGCCAGTCTGGGAACATCTTGCTCAATAGTATCAATCGCGACAGAGAGCGAGTCATAGAGATAGTGATCGTCGAAGCTGGCCATGCGCATATCGCTACTGAGCAAATGGTGCTGGCTCATATAGCGCAAAACGCCTTCCATCAGCCCGCAGGCGGCAGTGAATATCGCTTTAGGAGGACGGCCCAGTCTGGCACAAAGCGCTGCAAACATTTCGTAACCGCTGCTGGGGTGATAAGTACCATGAATGATCCACTCCGGACGAGGCGTGACGCCTGCACGTTCCAGTCCCGCCATAAAGCCCGCAAGACGGTCTCTGGTAGGAGAAAGGCGCGACTGCCCACCCAAAAAATAAATCTCGTCGGGATTAGCGCGCGCCATCCTTTCAACCAGGTCAGAGGTAGGCGTCACAGAGTCGGTGATCACCAGCGGCAGCCTGGTATCGCTCATGTAGCGGTCAAACAGCACCACCGGCAGTTGTTCGCTCAGCTTCACATAGTCGCTGTCGCTGAGCATGCTTGATGCCACAATTAATCCATCTACCTGACGCGCCACAAGGTTATCCACGACCACCCGCTCCTGCCCGGCATTTTCATCCGTACAGGAGATGAGCAATTGTAAACCCGCCTCGCGGCAGAGATTTTCCAGGGCATGAGAGAAAACTGCGAAACCATAATTAGTGATCTCAGGCACCACCAGACCCAGCGTATGGCTGCGATTCTCACGTAACAGGCGCGCATGGATACTCGCCTGGTAGTGATGTTCACGCGCCAGCGTTAGTACTCTTTCGCGCGTCTCTTTCGCTACGCGCAACTCTTTGCCCCGGCCATTCAGTACCAGGCTGGCGGTTGCTTTAGATACGCCTGCCAACGCGGCGATATCGGCAATGGTAACGCGTCTGGTTTTTTTCACATCAATGCGACATTTAATGAAACAATGACTTATTCTACCATGAGGTGACGCAACGGCCAGTAGCGGGCATTCACTTCTTCGTCGCCGATCAGCGTGAGTTGCGCGTGATGCGCCGGAAAATAGCGGCTGCTCATCACGCCTTCACCCTCATTGATAAAAATTTCAACGCTGGAGTGATCGCATAATATATGCAGCTCAGTAACCGCTCCACGCCAGTAGCGATAGTGCCATTCGCCGCTCACCAAACTGCGCCGGGCGAGACGCAATCCTTCTCCATGCCAGTCCAGATACAAAGTTTCAGCAAAATTCAGCGTAATACCGCCCGACCCCGTAAGCACCAGTTCCAGCCGCTGCGCTGCTAACACCGGGGCGCCGCTTGCCCGACCGTAATAACGGTGTTCGTCGCCGCGCAATGCCTGCAATTCAGCGACCGGTCGCTGCAGAAGACGGCCATCACGCGCGTCAAGTTCGCGCACGCAAGTCATCTGGTGGAGCCAGGATTGCGCAATTGTTGGCTGGTACATCTCTTCGCCGTCCGGCACGCCCATCCAGCCAATCAACAGCCGCCGTCCGTCGGCGGTAAGCGTGGTTTGCGGGGCGTAGAACTCAAAGCCAGCATCAAGCTCGTGAAAGGGTCCATGAGCGAAGTCGGCGGTGTCGTAATTAAAATTGCCAGCGAGCCAGGCACTGGCATGTGCGTTGAGAAAGCGCTGCTCTTCATGTGCAATGCCCTGCGGGCAGCAAATCAGGAAAGTCGTCTCCCCAAGAGTAAACAAATCTGGGCATTCCCACATATAGCCAGCGTCGCCCAGCCCGTTCAGACCGCTGCCGGCAATCTCGCCTAAAGGGTGCCAGTGATGCAAATCTGCAGAGCGCAGCAGCAGCACCTTGCCCTGCTTATGGCTGTCTTGTGCCCCGAGCACCATGTACCACTGATCGCCATGCCGCCATACTTTTGGGTCGCGAACATGTCCGGTATATCCCTCCGGCAGCGCGATAACCGGCCCCAGCTTATCGAAACAGCCCGCCTCATTTTGGACGGCCAGACATTGCCAGGCGGTGCGCGATCCGTCGTCAAATTTCACGTTGCCGGTGTAGATCAGCGTCAACACGCCGTTATCATCCACGGCGCTGCCAGAGTAGCAGCCGCTGCGGTCAAAGGCTTCATCAGGCATCAGCGCAATCGGCTCATGCTGCCAGTGGAGCAGATCGGTGGAACTCCAGTGTCCCCAGCATTTAAATTTGTGTTCACAGCCCAACGCATTCCACTGATAGAAGAGATGATAGCGACCAGCGAAATTGATAAAGCCATTGGGATCGTTAAGCAGCCCCGTTACCGGCGCAAGGTGCCAGCCAGGATAGTGGGGATCGCTGAGTGCCTTCGGCTGACCACGCATCACTGCGTTAAGAATTTGGGGTAACAGTGTGGTCGAGCCCATTAGTCTGCATCCGTTTGGTATTTGAGCAAATAAGAGAGAATAAACGCAGCGCTAAATGCGATCACCATGCCAGTCGCATAATTGAGCAGTGAGCTTGCCTGCACGATCGCCATGCCAGGAATACCGGTCAGGCCTACTGCGGTCATTGAAACATGCATTGATACCACCCAGGCCCCGCCTAACGCGCCGCCGACCATTCCGGCAATGAACGGCTTCATAAAGCGCAGATTAATACCAAAAATAGCCGCTTCCGTAATGCCGAGCAGTGCGGAGAAGCCGGATGGCAGCGAAATCGCCTTGATTTTGACATTTTTGGTTTTGAACCAGACCGCCAGACAGGCGCCGCCCTGCGCCACATTCGCCATTGCCCAGATCGGCAGCAGGAAATTAACGCCAATCGACGGATTGCCAAGCAGCCCTGCCTCTATGGCATGGAAGCTGTGATGCACGCCGGTAATAACAATCACCGAGTACAGGCCGCCGAAGAGTAATCCAGCCAGCCAGCCCGCATGAGCAATGAGTGTGCTGAGCACAAATGAAATGCCGTCACCGAGCATACGGCCTGCCGGACCGATAATAAGTAGCGCAATGAAGCCGGAAATGATTACCGTCAGGAACGGCGTGAGGATCAGATCAAGTGCATCCGGAATCACCCGGCGCAGCTGTTTCTCCAGAATACTCATAAACCACACCGCCAGCAGTACCGGGAATACG
The DNA here is from genome assembly GCF_000738765.1 of Pantoea sp. NGS-ED-1003. Lineage (NCBI taxonomy): Bacteria > Pseudomonadati > Pseudomonadota > Gammaproteobacteria > Enterobacterales > Erwiniaceae > Pantoea > Pantoea sp. NGS-ED-1003. The sequence goes on along the minus strand of NZ_JPQA01000013.1, from coordinate 9,747 downwards.
GTGCCCTGATAGCCGATCATCGCCACTTCTATGCCGAAGAAGTTCATTGTGTGGTATCCGGCCGCTACGCCCCAGGCATTTGTCAGCGCAGGGTGTGTCAGAATGCCGCCCAGCGTGGCGCCGAGGAACGGGTTACCGCCAAATTCTCGCGCAGCGGTGAAGCCAATCAGGACTGGCAGAATGATGAATGCCGCCGAGCTGCACATATCCAGCATGATATAGAGCGCATTGTCAGGGTTTACCCAGCCGTAAGTTTTTACCATTCCCAGCAGTCCCATCAGCAGGCCGGATGCAACGATGGCCGGAATGATTGGGACAAATATATTCGACAGCAGACGCGCGATGCGCTGGAAGGGGTGGAGCTTGCGCGCGGCGATATCAGCCGCTTCTGACTTACTGGCTTCACTAATGCCGGCTTCGCGAATAAAGGCAGCGTAGACTTTATTAACCACGCCGGTGCCAAAGATCACCTGCAATTGTCCCGCATTGCGAAAACATCCTTTAACGCCCTCAATTTTTCCAATTGCGGCGGTATCCGCTTTGGCATCATCCACCAGCACCAGGCGCAAGCGCGTTGCACAGTGCGCCGCGCTGGCAATATTTTCTCGGCCTCCTAGCAACGGCAGCAGCGCGCGCGAGATGTTCACAAAATCCATAATGACCTCAGTTTTTCATTTTAATGCCAACAAAAGGGAACAGGGCCCCCGTGGGGGGCCGCAATATCAGAACCAGGTTTCCATCTGTACGCCGACATTCCACTCACCACCGGCCTTAAAGCCGCTGCTGCCAAAGGCATCATCTGTGGCGTAGTTATCCAGGCGGTGATCCCAGTCCATCCAGCTGGCGAACAGGCGGATTTCAGGACGTTTTAGAAATTCCCCGACGTCGCTCGCCTTCAGCGTCGGCGCCATGGTTAATTTGTAGAAGTTGCCGCTAACGGCGTTGCGGTTGTTGTAGCCTGCAGGACGCAGATCCATATACTGCCAGGAGCCTTCATACTGCATCTCGAAATTCTGGGTAATTTCCTGAATCAGACGCAGGTTAGCGGTAACCCATTTATAGCTGTCGCTTTTGACGTAACGGTCTTTACTGCTTTGCGCCAGTAGCGCCGGTGCGACATGCCAGCCCTCGCCGAGCGGCGTCATGCCATAACTGGCCAGACGCCAGGTATCAGCTTCCGGCAGCAATGCGCCATCGGCACCGATGGTTTTCACCTCAGCGCCTAAGCCGTGACCATAGAGCAGAGCGGTTTTCGATGACCCTTCACGCAGGCCATAGAAGCTATCGCTGTGTAGTCCGATTAGCGCATGCACACCGTTGTTCGCTGCATCGTTTTTAACGCGATTGCCGTCAATATCGGTGCGCTCATTATTATCTTTAGCGCGCATGCCGCTCACCATCAGCTGCAGCGGCCCTACAAAATTATTCAGAGACAGAATGTAATTCTGTGCGGTGTTGTCATTATTCTCGATATCACCGAAGGTACGACCGTAAATCGCCAGGTTGCTGCGCGCTTCGTCGCTCCACTTGACGTCATAGATGCCTGCGCCGGTGCCAGCAAGAAACACCACGTCAGAATCAATCCAGTGAATATCGAAGTTATCGCGATCAAAGCGCTTACCAGCCCAGACGGTACTGTCTTTGAACGCACCAGTGAACGTGGGCAACTGTCCAAGTTCCACGAAAGCCTGACGCAGGTTGAGATCGCTGCTGGCGGCACTCCAGTCATTGTAGGTTCGCTGACCGTCGGCCAGCATCGCCTTGAACCTGGTCGTCGCGCCGTTAGCGAGGATTTGCTTATGTTCGAGATTAAGCTCAACGTAGGTATCGGGTTCGTTGCCGAGTCGGCCAACGTGACCGCCGGTTTCTCCTGCCGGCGTGACGGTCGGGCCGCCCTGCGTTTTTGCTGCGGAGCTATTCATCAGCAGCCCTGAACGCGCGTAGCCATGGAATTCAAATCCATCTGTATTATTCCTGCTACTCTGTTCTGGTTTCTCGGCGCGCGGTTCTCTCTGTTCGTTCACGATCTGGGGCTGCTGTTGCTGCTGTTGCGCGGCAGTCAGCTTCTGTGCCTGATTCTCAGCAGCCAGCGCGCGGTATTCCGCAGCACTGGCCCGCTGTTCAGCTGCAGCCAGGCGTTTTTCCATTGCCGCGAGACGCGCTTCAATACTTTCCATGGAGTTAGCCGCCCAGGCGGGGCCAGAACTCAATAATGTGCCGAGGCTAAGCGCTAAAAGACGTTTTTTCACTGGTTTGCATCCCTGAGGTAAGGCCATCATCAATAAAACGTTATTGCTAAACCGATTTAGGTCAGCATCATAGTTGTGCTGATTTTGAAAGCGCAACGGAATTTGCTAAACCGGTTTAGTTGATGTGAGGCATGTCTCAAAACAGGGAGTAAAAGCGATTACTGACTGAGGTGATCCTGCAGTTGCGGGTAATCAGGCAAAGCTGTCATTGCCCCTTTGGCTGTTGTCGCAAGCGCGCCGCATGCCTGTGCGCACTGCAGACGTGCCGCCAGTTGCGCAGCATCAGCAGGAAGCCCGTTCTGCGCAAGTCCCCATAACAGCCCTGCGACAAAGGCATCGCCAGCACCGGTTGTATCGATGCTGAGTACGGGCTTCGCCGGATAGTGAACAAGCCCGTCGTTATACCAGGCCCATACGCCTGCGCTACCCTGAGTGACCAACAGTAATCTGATCGCAAAATGCTTCGCCAGCTCCTCGATAGCGGCTTCAACGTCGGCGCAATCCGCTATCCATATCAGCTCTTCCTCGGAAAGCTTCACAACATCTGCCAGTTGAAGTGCCTGCCTGATACAGCGATGGAGTTCAGCTTTATCCTGCCAAAGATCGAGTCGAATATTGGGGTCAAAACTGACATAGCCGCCTGCGTCACGCACTGATTTCATTGCCTGTAAGGTGGTGCTTCTAGAGGGTTCCTGAAGCAGTGCAATTGAGCAACAGTGTAACCAGTCGTGAGGGATAAACTGAGGAAGATCATGGCGTTCCAGAAATAAGTCCGCGCCTGGGCGAACCATAAATGTGAAGGTACGTTCACCCTCGGCGTCCAGGGCTACTACCACGGTTGAAGTGCGGTGCGTCTTATCCATCAACATGCAGGAGACATCCACATTTTCCCTCTCAAGCACTTGTCGCAAAAAGCGTCCGAAAGGATCGTCTCCCACACGGCCAATAAATCGACTGTTTCCTCCAAGCCGGGCGATTCCCACCGCCACGTTAGCCGGCGCGCCTCCAGGACATTGCAGGAGACGCCCGTCCTCTTCAGGAAGCAAATCAACCACCGCATCACCTAAACACCAGATTCGATTCATCAGTAAACTCCAGTAAAAAGCTAAACCGATTTAGCTATGTGGCGATAGTATGCATTAAGGATTTGGACATTGTCACGGCTGTTAATAATGCCAGGCAGCAGGTAAAGGCAGATAACAGATTTGGATGGCGCTCTTACAAAGGATGCCCGGTTCCATGATAGTGTCCCCAGCCCCTTCTCCGGCTCAAACAACCGGGATAAAGAGAGAGCCGGGCATGTTGGCGTAGCGGTTATGATTTAGCTGACGTTATTGTCGATGGGCTTCCTGATATCACCCCGTTACTTCTGAGAGCGCTTTACGCACGTCGCCGGTCGCCGCCGCATCAAGCGGCGTGACCAGGGCATAATTGTAATGCTCATCACTCCAGTACTGCGCCATCACATTCTCGGCTTTGCGCTCGCCGTGCGGCAGCTTAACCGGACTGAGCGGCCGGATATACCAGGCGAGGCGGGTGCCGTGCGCATCCTGATACATCACCAGCGCCGCCGGGCCCTGCGCCGTTGCTATCAGGCGCGCGCCGAGCGGTTTAAAGCCATACTGCTCCAGATTAGGCGGCAAATTGCCGTTGATAAAATAGCGCCCGACCCAGCTCGCCAGCTCGTTTTGCTGGCTGGCGACCACGTCCATCGGCGTCAGCGTCGCATTGCCGAACAGCTTATAGGCCTGCACCGCATCTTCCATCGGCAAATGACCGGCCATTTGCGAATCTTTCAGCTGCCAGCCGGTAAAGCCGCCGACGCTAAGGGATAGAACCAATACGCAGGCAAGCGCCAGCTTTCGCTGCCGCTGCTGCCGCGCACGGCGGCGAAAAGCGTGCGGCTCGGGCGTTTCCAGCGTCTGCTTTTGCTGGTGCATCGCCTGCCGCAAAAGCTGCATCTCATAACGCATCTCCGCCACGCGTCCGGCAGCCTGAGGATCCTCCGCCAGATACCGCTCGACGCGTCGTGCGGTAGCGTCATCCGCTTCGCCATCTATCCAGGCGTGCAGATCCTCTTCGTCGGGTTTCATTTCAGTCTCCTTAGGGGTAACGGCTTGACCTTGCCTTCTAATTTCTCATGCAGCAGTTTTCGCGCCCGGGAGAGACGCGACATCACCGTTCCCAGCGGGATATCCAGCGTCTCGGCCGCCTCTTTATAGCTCAGCCCCTCCACGCTCACCAGCAGCAGTATGGCGCGATAATCGGTCGGCAACGTCGCGAACAACGCCAGCGTATCGTCTGCAATCGCCATCGACTCCGTAGAGCTACTCAACGCCTCCTCGCCGGTAAAAAAGGCGAGAAGCGTTCGATAGCGCTTCCGCCGCCGTTCGCCGTCGATAAACTGCCGATAAAGAATGGCAAACAGCCAGGCGCGCAGGCTCTGCTCATCCCGGCTCTGCGGCGTTCGCGTCAATGCCTTGATTAAACAGCTTTGCACTAAATCATCAGCGCTGTGCGGGCTGCGGGTCAGCCACAGCGCGAAGCGTTGCAGATGCGGCATCACGTCCCGGATCTCTTCGTCAGTCAGCTGCGACACAGGCTTTCCTCAGCGTTTGCGGGTTCCCGCCATACTGTTAAACACACCGTCGCGCAGTACCAGCGCATGCAGTAACGCCGCCGCCAGATGCGCCATGATGGTCAGGAAGAGCAACAGCGCGACGATGGAATGCAGCGGACGCAACAGCGCGTACCAGTCGTTATTCACCGGCACGATGGCCGGCAATACGAATCCGCCGCCGAGGGTCACCGGATAGCCCGCCGCCGAAAGCATCGCCCAGCCAATCAGCGGCTGAGCCAGCATCATTGCATACAGCGCCCAGTGCGACAGGTGCGCCAGGGCGCGCTGCCAGGCGGGAATCGAGCCGGGCAGCGGCGGAATGGCGGTATAAAAGCGCAGCCACAGCCGAACCACCACCAGCACGAATATCATCAGGCCCAGCGGCTTGTGAATCGCCACCAGCAGGCCGTGCAGCGAGGAGACGGTCGACACCATCGCCACACCGATAAATAACATAGTCATTATCGCCAGCGCCATTAGCCAGTGCACCAGACGCAGCGCGGGATGAAAATAGGTTACCTGTTTCATAATGGATGACCTGCCTGTTCAGACTGTTCGCGGGTGCGCTGGTTATAGGATTTGGCATAGGCCGCGGAGCGCGCATTCAGTAAGGGATCGTCGGAGGCGGCGATGCCATCGGGCAGAATCAGCGGATCGTAATTGATATCGTTGCACGGGCCCTGCTGCTGAGGCAGCGAACGGGTCACCACCAGCGTCCCGGCATTAATGGTCTGGCGATCGGCAGGCCAGACTTTCGATGCGTCGTTACCCGCATCGCCCGCGCCAGCCAGGGTTACCATCAGATCCCATTTCAGCGGCCCGTTCGCCAGACGCTGCGCAAGATCCTTTTGCAGGAAATCTTTGTCGGTTTTCCCTTCCGCGGTCTCTGGCTGACGGGGCGTTTGCGCCACCATACTCCAGCGCACCAGATGCGCAGCGCTGGATTTGTCGATAAAACGGAAGGCATTCAGGCTGTTGAAGCTGTCGCTGCTCCAGCTGGACGAGGGCACGTACCCTTTTATCCAGGCGAGGAAAGGTTTGATTTCCGGATGCTGAAGCACAAAGGCTTTCATTCTGGCCGGATCTGGTTTGCCGGTAGCCGGATCGGGTCGCGAAGCGACCTGCTGATCGTAGAACCCCTGCACGGTGGCAACCGGAAAGAACGGGATCGCATTCATGCCGGTACGCCACTGCTGTCCGTCCGCCTGTTGAAACAGCAGCGCCATACTGCGCACCGGAACGGCATAATCGGGCGCCCCGGGGTTGCCGCCGGCGATGGCAAAGCGCCCCGTTACCGGCGTCGTCGCGCCCTGCGCGAACAGCGGCGCGCGCGAGAAGACGCTGGCGTTGCCGGTTGCCCTAAACTCGCCGATGATGCAGACCCCTTTGGCGTGATTGCGCCGATACCCAGGATGTTCGCCGCCGGACTGCTGCAATGCCGTAACCAGCTTATCGGCGGAGAGACGCTGCGGCGCCAGCCAGCCGCCGGCCCATAAAAAGACGATGATCAGCGCCAGCGGAACCATGCCGACCAGCGCGAGGCGCGCGACTTTCTGGCCGGTGGAAAGTGAAGAGTTCGTCATAGGATAGGATCGCCTGTTTGCAAAGAGCGCATAAGACGAACCAGCGACAGCTTTATTCCCGAGGCATAAGATTTTTTTTCGGCTGCGGGGAAACCGCTCAGGCTGTCGGTGACGACGTGGAAAACAAGCGGAGCGGCGTCATGCAGACTCGCGCACGACAAGTTCGCCGCTCAGCAAGATGCGCTGCCTGGGCAAACCAGGATCCCGGATGTTGCTGACAATCAGCTCTACCGCCTGCCGTCCGGTTTCCTCGCTCGCGGATGAGACGTAGGTCAAGGAGGGAGACGTAAGATTGACCTGCAGCATATCCTCAAAGCCGACCAGTGCGACCTGCTGCGTCAGGAAGAGATCCTTGCCTAAAGTGCGCCCGACCTGCTGAATGCCGTTAAGACAGCCAATCAGCGCCGTCGACGAATGACAGAGCAGTGCGGTAAGGGTGTTGTTTTTTTCCAGCAGGTGGCGCGTCGCCAGACTCGCCGCAAAGGTATCGTCGCTGCAGGCAGGCGCGAGCTCGTCCTTGTGCGCAATACCGTTTTGCAGCAGGCTGGCCCGCAGCCCCTGCAGACGCTGCGTGCGCAGCAGCGAATCCGCTTCGCCGCCGATATAGCCGATATTACGATGGCCGCGATCCAGCAGATAGCGCGTCGCCAGCGCCGCAGCCTGTCGATTGTCGCGCATTACCAGATTGCACGTTTCGCTGATTAGCGTCTGCGAGACCACCACGAACGGTAAGGGGCAGTGTCGCAGCCGCTCCGGCACGGTGGGATTAACGGTGTCGGACGTCAGGTAGATAATGCCTGCGACGCCCTGCTGTTTAAACGAGAGCAGGCAGCGTTCCAGGCTCGCCTCGTCATCGTGCGGCTGACCGAGAAACAGCATAAATCCCTTTTTCTCGAGCTCTTTAACCACGCTCGCCATCACCTTAACGGTATAGCTGTCGCTGAAGTCGCAGAGGATAAGCCCTATCAGATTAGAGGTGCTGGCGCGCAGGTTGGCGGCGGCGACGTTATGCACGTACCCCAGCCGCTGGATAGCGGCCTGAACCTTCTCGATAGTCGCATCGGAAATCTTGCCTTTCTGCCGTAAAACCAGCGAAACGGTAGAGACCGATACGCTAGCCTCTTTAGCCACATCGATGATGCTGACTTTTTTCAAACCTGCTCCTGATAACAATCCGATCCATTATTCCAGCGCGCGCTCCCGCCGAAGCCGGAGAGCGCCGCTGCCTGCTATTTGGCCATCATGGTCGACATCGTCTGCGCGATAAACTGCGCACGGGCGCCGAAAATAACCTGAATGCCCGTATCACCGACAAAGACCACTCCGCGCGCGCCGACGCCGTTAAGGCCATCCTTATCGACCAGTTCGCTTTTCACTACCTCAAGCCGCAAACGGGTGATGCAGGATCCGACAGTATTGATATTTTGCGCCCCGCCAAGCAAGCCGATAATTTCGGTCGCAATCTCGTTATCCGATTTATCGTTCATATTGGCCGTCACAAGGGTGCGGCCTGGCGTTTTGATATCAAAGCGGCGGATAACATAGCGGAACGTAAAGTAGTAAATCAGTCCCATCGGCACGCCGATGATCACGGCGTTGAGGAAGTGGGTCTGATAACCGTTGAACGAGGGCAGAATGCCGAATGAGAGGTAGTCGATAAATCCGGCGGAAAATGATTTAGCGATATGCGCATGCATCAGATACATCATCATGTAGGCCAGCCCCGCCATGATGGCGTTAAACACGTAGAGGATCGGCGCGACAAAGATAAAGGTGAACTCAACCGGTTCGGTTATCCCCGTCAGGAAGCAGGTGAGCGCGGCGGAGAAGAGGATCCCGGCGGCGATTTTTTTATTGGCCGTTTGCGCTTCGTGATACATCGCCAGGCAGGCGGCAGGCAAAGCAAAGAGCATCAGCGGGAACTCGCCCTGCATGAACTTGCCGGCGTTCTGATAGGAGTCGCTGCTGAAGGATTTAACGCCCTCTTCCAGCATCTTAAACCAGATCGTCTGGTCGCCGTGGATCACCTGGCCGGCGTGCGTGGTGTAGTCGCCGAACGAATACCAGAAAGAGGGATACCAGATATGATGGAGCCCGAGCGGAATCAACGCGCGCTCCACTAACCCGAAAATAAAGGTGGAGGCCGCCTGATTATCGCCGTTCACCACCACAGAAAGCGCATCGATGCCCGACTGGATATGCTGCCAGATATAGGGCAGCAGCAGCCCCATCAGAAAGGATAAGCAGGCCGTAGCGATGGCGACGAAGCGCTTGCCCGAAAAGAAGCCGAGGAACTCAGGCAGCTGCAGCGTGTGAAAGCGGTTATAGCACCAGGCGGCCAGGATGCCGCAGAGCAGACCGCCAAACACCCCCATTTGCAGCGTGGGTATGCCGACCACCATCGCATATTTTCCTCCTTGCGACGCCATCTCCGGGGTAATGCCCATTACCGTGCCGATAGTGATATTGGTAATAAAAACCGAGACGGCGGCGGAGAGCGCCGCAATGCCCGACTCAGACGCCAGCCCGACGGCGGAGCCGATGGCGAACAGCATCGGCAGGTTGTCGAAGATGACGCCGCCGGCGTTCATCATCAGCGGCAGATGGAATTTGTCACCGAATGCCAGCAGCAGACCAGCGGCTGGCAACAGCGAGATAGGCAGCATAAGCGCGCGGCCGATCATCGATAGTTTGGATAACGACTTTATCAATCCTGAGAACAGACTCATGCTGCTTTCCCCGATTTAAGACCCTGGATGACACTTTTTAAGTGCTGTTATAAGTGGTAGAACGTTCTACTAGAACGTTCTACTCATCATTCGAGAAGCCTGTTCAACAGGCAACTGATATTTGGCCTTCAGCCAGAGGATTTACTGATATTTTTGAAGTGGATCGTAAAAGCTGGGCTGCGTACCTGAACGCGCCCGCTTTTTGAGCCAGAGAGTGAAGAGCACGTGCCGAAGGAATGCCTGAGGTCATCGTCACCCCATGAACGGGATGGAAAGAGGCAGTGTGAGTCGCTTAGCAGGGTGATACAGCGCATAAATACGCTCTGCTAATCAGGGCTCGCCGGTATTGATGAAGCAGAAAAGGCGAATTTTTCCTGTTCACTGCGAACACTTATAAAAAAGCGCGATTTCATTCAACAATGTGAACAACGCTCATTCTGGGTGATGCTGCCAACTTACTGATTTAGTGTATGATGGTGTTTTTGAGGTGCTCCAGTGGCTTCTGTTTCTATCAGCTGTCCCTCCTGTTCAGCTACTGACGGGGTGGTGCGTAACGGCAAAAGCAC
>NZ_JPQA01000012.1:0-127044 GCF_000738765.1 Pantoea sp. NGS-ED-1003 | reverse complement strand
CCGCCACTCGCCACCCAAAGAGCAAGCTCTTCTGTGCTGCCGTTCGACTTGCATGTGTTAGGCCTGCCGCCAGCGTTCAATCTGAGCCATGATCAAACTCTTCAATTTAAGTTTGATTTGCTTAAACCAGTTAAGCGGTGCTCATCTGTAAAACGTCATAATGAATGTCATTATGTGTCCACTCGTGAGGCTTGATATTTTTTAAGCCCGAAGGCTTTGATATCTGCTCCCGAGTGCCCACACAGATTGTCTGATAAATTGTTAAAGAGCATGCCGCGATTATTCAGCGGCGCGGGCTGCGTATATTACGCTTTCCGCTTTATCAGTCAAGCATTTATTTTTGCTTTCCTGACGATTCGAACCTTGTCGAATCTTACTTAACACCGCATTCCGTAAGCCGTTGTGCCGTGTCAGTGGAGGCGCATTATAGGGAGTTCTTCCGGGCTGACAAGCGCTAATTTCAAATTAATTTCCGAGTGACGATTTTTTCAGCAAAACCGCCCTAAACTGCCACTTTTTCCAGCGACGGGAAGCCATAACGCTGTAAAACCGGCGACAATTGCAGCGCTTCGCCGTTGAGCTCGGTGCAAAATGCGCAGTTCGCCTGAGAAGAGCGCGCGCCAGGCGATTCATGCTCCAGCAGCCAGGCGGTGCGACGCGCTATCGCCGCGCCCGAATCAATTAATCGCGTGCCTTCGGGCAAGACCTGCTGCAGCTCTTCGCGCAGTAAAGGAAAGTGCGTGCAGCCCAGCACCACCGTGTCCGGCGGTTCGGCCATACGTAGCCAGGGCTGGACGGTACGTCGCACATCCTCCAGCGCAATAGTCTGACCATGCAGCTTCTGTTCGGCCAGCTCCACCAGCTCCGCCGAGCCTAGCATGGCAATCCGGCATGAAGTGGCAAACTGCGCCACCAGATCGTGCGTATAAGGACGCCGCACCGTCGCGCGCGTCGCCAGCAGCCCCACCACGCCGTTGCGCGTCAGGCGCGCCGCAGGCTTAATCGCCGGCACGACGCCCACGACGGGGAAGCCGAAGCGCGCGCGCAGCGCCGGTAAGGAGACCGTACTGGCGGTATTACAGGCGATGATGCAAAGCGAAAGCGGATGTCGGCTGGCAATCGCGCCGACAATATCGACGACGCGTTCGACAATATACTCTTCGCTCTTCTCCCCATAAGGGAAACCGGCGTTGTCGAACGCATAAAGGTAGTGCAGATCCGGCAGGAGCTGCCGGACCTCATCATAGACAGAGAGCCCACCTACGCCGGAGTCAAACACCAGCACGGTGGGGCGCAGATCAGAAGCTGTAGCTGGCGCTGAGGTAATACTCCGTTCCTGGAGTTCGATAGCCATACGCTGTCTCGTAGCCTTTATCAAACAGGTTGGCAATTCTACCACGAACCGTCAGCTGAGATGTGACCGGATACGACGCTGCGAGATCCCACAAACTGACGCCGCCCAGTTTAACGCGACGGGTAGGATAGCTGTTGTAGTCGTTATCAAAGCGATCGCCGAGATAATGATACGTCACCGACCAGTCGAGGTTATAAATCGTCCAGTCGAGCTGATACTTCACCTGCTGTTTAGCGCGGCGCACCAGCTGTTGATCCGTTTCGCCGTCGCGCGCGTCGACGTAGTCATAGGAGATCTGATGACCCAGCGGGCCGGTATCAAATGAAGCGGTCGCCTCGACGCCTTTAATACGCGCCTTGCTGATGTTGTAGTAGCGATAGGTGGTCGGATCGCTGTCAATCAGGTTATCAATGTCGTTGCGATAACCGGATACCCGCCAGTTAACCGGTCCGGTCAGCCCTTCAAAGCCCCCTTCCCACTGCTTGCTCTTTTCGGGATCAAGGTCGGGATTGCCATAGTCAGGACTATAAATCTGCGACAGGTTCGGCGCCTTAAAGGCGGTGCCGTACGAGGCGAAGACGCGATAGCCTGAAATAAACTCCCAGGACGCGGCGCTTTGCCAGGTATTGTGCCAGCCGAACTGGTTATTGTCGTCGCCGCGCAGCGCCCCTTCCAGCGTCACGCTGCCGAACTGCTGCTGCCCAGTGAGATAGAGGCCGGTGTTGCGCTGCTCATAACCGTCCGCCAGATAGTTGGTGCCCGGTTCGGTGGTCTCTTTCTGCCAGTCGATGCCGCCGCTAATCGCGCCCTGGCCAACCTGCACAGTGTTACCCCATTGCAGGTTGTACTGAGTGACGTCGTCAAAGGTCGATGCGGCGCCATAGCGCCCATTACGCGGATCGTAGTTGATATCTTTGGTGCGGCTATAGCTGGCGATCAGCTGCGTCGAATAGATGTCGCGGTTGAAGCGCAGGCCGGTATCCCAGGTCTGACTATAGAGCTGACGCGTATCCGCCAGGCCAATAACGTTAAAATCCTTGTCGTAGGTCCAGGATCCATCATAGGCGGTGCGGTTGTCGAAACCGTAGCCGCGCACGAATCCGCTCAGCTCATCGCTGAACTGGTGCTCAAGGTTGCCATAGAGGGTCTTACTCATAAACCCGTCTCTGTCGCCCTGCGCCGGACCATAGTCGTTAGGATAGCCCGCGCCGACGTCGAAGCCGCGGGTATAGGTGTAGTTGCCGGCCAGCGTCAGCTTTGTGGCGTCGCTCAGCATCTGCTGCGTAGAACCGTCGTAAGACTGATAGCCTTTAGAGCCGACGCCTGCGGTGAGCGTGGTGCCGGGCTGCGCACGGCCGGTAATAATATTCACCACGCCGCCGATAGCGTCCGACCCATAAACCGCCGAGCGCGCGCCGCGGATATATTCGATACGCTGCACCAGCGAAAGCGGGATCTGGCTGAGGTCGGACGATCCAGAGATACCCGCCTGGTTAAGGCGGATACCGTCGATCAGGATCAGCACGTGGCTGGAATTGGTGCCGCGAATAAACAGCGAACTGCTTTGCCCCAGGCCGCCATTCTGCGCCACGTCGACGCCAGGCAGACGACGCATCACATCGGTCAGGCTCTTCGCCTGCCAGCGGTCGATCTCGGCGCGCATCACTACCGTGGTGGGCGCCAGCACCGAGGAGGCCGGCTGGGCGAAGCGGTTGGCGGTAACAACTTGCGTATCATCATTATCCTGAGCGAAACCAGGTTGCGCCCAGAGAGCAAGCGCCGTTGCGCTAAACGCAAACAGCGAAGCGGAATGTTTTTTCATTGTTATGAGCATCCAAAAGACGAGACAGGATGCCGCAGGTATACGATCGATAGCACGCGATGACCGTACGAGTTGCGACGTCACGCCGGCAGGTCTTCGGGCTTGGAACCATAAGTGGCGAAGACTTCCCATCCAGCTGGACAGTGTCTGCAAGGCGATCGCCACGACATTCCTTACCGCTGCGCGTCAGCTCCAGATTCGCACTGGATTCCCTATTAACTCAGGCTGAGGCCGGCGCAGGCAGTCTACAGGAGTGATAATGGAAGTCCAGACTGCCATACCGCCCAGCGCGCGCAGGACTGGACAATGCCAGGTGAATGCCTACAATCGCCCGGCAAGTTTGCTATTAACCAGGATCGAACATGACACCCGAACATCTCCCGACTGAACAGTACGACGCGCAACTGGCCGAGAAAGTCAGCTGTTTACAAACGATGATGACGCCGTTCGCCGCGCCTGAAGCGGAGGTGTTTCGCTCGCCGGTCAGCCACTACCGGATGCGCGCGGAGTTTCGTCTCTGGCACGATGGCGACGATCTCTACCACATCATTTTCGATCAGGCGACGCGCGAGCGTATTCGCGTCGATCGCTTTCCCGCCGCCAGCGAACTGATCAATGCGGTAATGCCGGAAATGATCGCGGCGATCCGCGATAACCGCGTGCTGCGCCATAAGCTGTTTCAGATCGACTATCTCTCGACGATGAGCAATGAGATCGTTATCTCGCTGCTCTACCACCGCAAGCTGGAAGCGGACTGGGTGGAAGCGGCGAGCGCCCTGCGCGACGCGCTGCGCGCGAAGGGTTATAAGGCGCAGCTGATTGGCCGCGCCACAAAAACCAAGATTTGCCTCGATCGCGATTTTATCGACGAGCGCCTGCCGGTGGCGGGCCGCGAGATGATCTACCGTCAGGTAGAGAACAGCTTTACGCAGCCCAACGCGGCGATGAACATTCAGATGCTGGAATGGGCGCTGGACGTCACCAGCGGATCGCGCGGCGACTTGCTGGAGCTCTACTGCGGCAACGGCAACTTTTCGCTCGCGCTGGCGCGCAATTTCCGCCGCGTGCTGGCGACCGAAATCGCCAAGCCGTCGGTGGCGGCGGCGCAGTTCAATATCGAGGCCAACCAGATCGATAACGTGCAGATTATTCGTATGGCGGCAGAAGAGTTTACCCAGGCGATGAACGGCGTGCGCAGCTTCAATCGCTTACAGGGCATCGACCTGAAGAGCTATGAGTGCGAAACCATTTTTGTCGATCCGCCGCGCAGCGGGCTGGATGACGAGACGGTGAAGATGGTGCAGGCCTATCTGCGCATCCTTTACATCTCCTGCAACCCCGAGACGCTGTGCGACAATCTGCAAACGCTGGCGCAGACGCATAAGGTTTCCCGGCTGGCGCTGTTCGATCAGTTCCCCTATACGCACCATATGGAGTGCGGCGTGTGGCTGACGCGTAAGCAGGCCGCAGAATAACCTAAAACGCAGGTGACGTGGACGGAAGAGCAAAGCGTCCCGCGCCAGAAACAAAAACGGGAACCTGAGGTTCCCGTTTTTGTTTATCAGTCGTTGTTCTTACGACGCTTTATCTTCACGCCAATCCAGAACACCAGCGCCACCATCAAAATGGTCGGAATAAAGTTGGAGCCGATATCCGGATACTCGGCGCGCACCAGCGCGCTATACACCAGAATGCCCAGCAGAAAAAACGCCGCCGCCAGACCCGGCATGCCGTCCGGCATATTGCGGTTCAAATAGCGCTGATGCAGGCTCCAGACCGCAAGCCCCAGCGCGATAATCGGGAAGATTGAAAAAGGTACAAAGGCGCTGAACAGCACGGAAAATGAGCCGTTAATCGCTAAACCGGTAATAAAAGCCAGCAGCAGCGTGCCTCTATCGCGGGAAGTCGGTTGTGTCATGGCATTATCCTTATCGTTTACTCTTCGGGTTTTTCCAGGGTGACCGCCAGACGTTCCTGCTCGCGGCGATACCAGTAATAGGCGCCTTTAGCGATCATGCGCAGCTGCAGCACCAGCCGATCTTCAAGCTTGCGACGCTGCTCGATATCCACATCCAGCGCTTCCGCGCCTGCGCTAAAGACAATTGTCACCATCGCTTCCGCCTGCGCTTCGGTAAAGCTACGCGGCATACGGTTTTCGACTTCAAGGTAGTCCGCCAGCTCGGCGATGAAATGCTGGATTTCACGCGCCACGGCGGCGCGAAACGCGGCGGAGGTGCCGGAACGTTCGCGTAGCAGCAGCCGAAAGGCGTTGGGATTATTGCCGATGAACTCCATAAAGGTAGAGACCGACGTTTTGATGATGCTGCCGCCTTTGGCGATGCGCTGACGCGCCTGACGCATCAGCTGACGCAGCATCAGGCCGCTCTCGTCGACCATGGTCAAACCCAGCTCATCAACATCTTTAAAATGACGATAAAAAGAGGTGGGCGCGATACCGGCCTCCCTGGCGACCTCGCGCAAACTCAAACTGGCGAAGCTGCGCTCGGCGCTGAGCTGGCTAAATGCCGCCTCTATCAGCGTACGTCTTGTACGTTCTTTTTGTTGCGCTCTGACGCCCATTCTCTCTGCCTTGTGACGAGTTAAGGGGGCACTATAACAAACTTTTCAGCGTACACAGGTCAAAGTTTGTGACTGCCTGTGAACCTCACGCTTTGTCAAACCGCGGGGAATTTCACTGTTAGAATTCAGATGTGCGCGGCGAGATGTTAGAATCTCGTTGTAAAAATGTATAGAAAATAGGACGTACTGGTATGCAAAAGTCTTACGATTACGATGCCATCGTGATTGGCTCCGGTCCTGGAGGTGAAGGTGCAGCCATGGGCCTGGTGAAGCAGGGAGCGCGCATCGCAGTGATCGAACGCTACCATAACATCGGCGGCGGTTGTACCCACTGGGGCACCATTCCCTCCAAAGCGCTTCGCCATGCAGTCAGTCGCATTATTGAATTCAACCAAAACCCGCTTTACAGCGATCACACTCGCCTGCTGCGCTCCTCGTTCGCCGATATCCTGAACCACACGGAGAACGTCATCAGCCAGCAGACTGCGATGCGCCAGGGCTTTTACGAGCGCAACCGCTGCGAACTGTTTCAGGGCAACGCCCACTTTATCGATGCCAACACCATCGAAGTCGAGCATTACGACGGCACGCGCGAGCGCCTGACGGCGGAAAAATTCGTTATCGCCTGCGGTTCCCGTCCTTACCATCCGGCTGATGTCGATTTTACCCATCCGCGCATTTACGACTCCGACTCCATTCTGAACCTGCACCACGAGCCAGGCCACGTCATTATCTATGGCGCAGGCGTCATCGGCTGCGAGTATGCGTCGATTTTCCGCGGCCTGAACGTCAAGGTCGATCTGATCAACACCCGCGACCGTTTGCTGGCGTTTCTCGATCAGGAGATGTCCGATTCGCTCTCCTATCACTTCTGGAACAGCGGCGTCGTTATTCGCCATAACGAAGAGTTCGAGAAAATCGAAGGCGTTGAAGACGGCGTGATTATGCACCTGAAGTCGGGCAAAAAGGTGAAAGCCGACTGCCTGCTCTACGCCAACGGCCGAACCGGCAACACCGATTCGCTGGCGCTAGAGAACGTCGGGCTGGAGGCGGACGGACGCGGCTTGCTGAAGGTAAACAGCATGTATCAGACCGCGCAGCCGCACATCTATGCGGTGGGCGACGTCATCGGCTATCCGAGCCTGGCGTCAGCCGCCTACGATCAGGGCCGCATCGCCGCGCAGGCGATTATCAAAGGCGAAGCCAGCGCGCACCTGGTGGAAGATATCCCGACCGGTATCTATACCATTCCGGAAATCAGCTCAGTGGGCAAAACCGAGCAGCAGCTGACGGCGATGAAGGTGCCTTATGAGGTGGGTCGCGCGCAGTTTAAGCATCTGGCGCGCGCGCAGATTGTCGGCATGAACGTGGGCAGCCTGAAGATTCTGTTCCACCGCGAAACCAAAGAGATCCTGGGCATTCACTGCTTTGGCGAGCGCGCGGCGGAAATCATTCATATCGGCCAGGCGATTATGGAGCAGAAAAACGGCGGCAATACCATCGAGTACTTCGTGAATACCACCTTTAACTACCCCACCATGGCCGAAGCCTATCGCGTGGCCGCGCTGAACGGCTTAAACCGCCTGTTTTAACGTGGTGTTGAGATAGCCCTGCATGTGCGTGCGAATCGCTTCTGCCAGCTGCTCATAGCGGCTGCGCAGAGGCGAACCGGGACGATAGACCAGCGCAATGGTGCGCTGCGGCACAGGCTTATAGCACGGCAGATAGCAGACGCCGTCGCGCACGCGCTCCTGCGGCACCGCCAGCGCAGGCAGCAGCGTGATGCCGCTTCCGGCCGCAACCATATTACGCAGCGTCTCCAGGCTAGTGGCGCGGAAATGCGTATCTTCGTCAGCGCCCGCTTCAAAGCAGAAACCCATCGCCTGATCGCGCAGACAGTGGCCATCTTCCAGCATCAGCAGCTTTTCGCCCGCCAGATCGGACATCGGCACGCGATCGCGATCGCGCCACGGGTGATCCTGATAGACCGCCAGCTTCATCGGCTCGTCAAACAGCGGCACCTCAATAAAGGCTTCGCTCTCTTTCACCAGCGCCAGAATCGCACAGTCGAGTTTGCCGCTGTCGAGCTGCGCCAGCAGCTGCTGCGTCTGCGCCTCGTGCAGATACATCTCAAGCTTGGGAAAGGTGCGATGCAGCATAGGAATAATTTGCGGCAGCAGGTAGGGGCCGGTGGTGGGGATCAGCCCGATATGCAGCGGGCCGGACATCGCTTCGCCCTGCTGGCTCGCCATCTCCTTTAATACTTTAACTTCCCGCAGCACGGTGCGCGCCTGATCGACCAGCAGCATGCCCGCCTGGGTGAACAACACTTTACGGCTGGTTCGCTCCAGCAGCATCACGCCCAGCTCATCCTCTAGCTTGCGGATCTGTCCGCTAAGCGTCGGCTGGCTGACGTGGCACGCGTCCGCCGCCCGGCGGAAGTGGCGATGCTCGGCAAGCGAAACCAGGTATTCAAGATCGCGAATGTTCATTGTTATCCTCCAGACCACGATAGCCCGTGGCGATAGATAGGATAGCAATGAACGATTAGCCCTATCAAGCAATGATCAGAATAATGCACGCATCAAATTCAGGCGATCTGCTCTTACATAGAAAATAGGTTTGTAACTCAGGAAGCTAAGCCATTTCTGAAGGGTGTATCTCATCGTCCCTGGAACGATCGCCAGGGCGCCAGTCTCGCTGTTTATAAGGCCAGGCTGTTCGTTCTGCAGTAAAGCGAAACAGATGTTGATGAGCACCTGCTGTCAGCCTAAAAGAATCACTGTGTCAGCCGGAGCGCTGGCCCTCTGATGATGTGCCTATAAAAATAGTAATTAAATTCCGAAGCTAGAGGTTAGCGGGCAATTATTGCCCGCCTTTTTTTTGCCTGGCGATCAGCCGAGACGCTTTTTCGCCTCGGCGATGGCAAACGCTACCTGCTGCGGCGCGACGCCGCCTTTGGCATTACGTTTTTCCAGGCAGGAGTGCAACGCCAGAATAGCGTAAACGTCCTCTTCAATCGCCGCGCTGAACTGCTTTAGCTGCGTCAGCGACAGCGCTTCCAGCGCCACGCCCTGCTTGATCGCTTCCACCACCGCTTCGCCGACGATGTGGTGCGCTTCACGGAACGGCACGCCCTTCGCCACCAGATAGTCAGCCAGCTCGGTAGAGTTGGCGTAGCCCTGCTCCGCCGCTTCCTGGCAGCGCGGGCGTTTCACCTGAATGCCGTCCAGCACCAGCGCCGACATATGCAGACAGTCGAGCCAGGTATCGAGCGCGTCGAACAGTCCCTCTTTGTCTTCCTGCATATCTTTGTTATAGGCGAGCGGCAGACCTTTCAGCGTCATCATCATGCCGGTCAGCGCGCCCTGCACGCGGCCGCATTTGCCGCGGATCAGCTCCAGCGCGTCCGGATTTTTCTTTTGCGGCATCAGCGACGAGCCGGACGTCACCTTGTCGGATAGCTCGACGAAGCCCGCTTCGCCGGTATTGAAAAAGATTAAGTCTTCGGCAAAGCGCGACAGATGCACCATGCCGATAGAGGCGTCAGCCAGCAGCTCCAGCACGTGGTCGCGATCGGACACGGTGTCGAGGCTGTTGCGCGTGGCGGAGGCGAAGCCCAGCCAGCCGGCCAGCTGGTCGCGATCGATGGCGTAGGCGGTGCCCGCCAGCGCGCCGCAGCCGAGCGGGCTGACGTCGAGACGCTTCAGTGTATCCTGCAGACGGCTTTCATCGCGCGCCAGCATTTCCACATAGGCCAGACACCAGTGCGCGAAGGTCACCGGCTGCGCGCGCTGCAGATGGGTATAGCCCGGCATCACCGCATCCTGGTTCGCTTCAGCGGTCGCCGTCAGCGCCTGCTGCAGTTCGCGTGTCGCGCCCAGCAGCGCCTCGACCTGCGTTTTGCACCAGAGTTTAAGATCGGTCGCCACCTGATCGTTGCGGCTGCGGCCGGTATGCAGCTTTTTGCCCAGCGCGCCGACTTTCTCGATCAGCTGGCCTTCAACCCAGCTGTGAATATCTTCGGCGTCGCTTTGCAGAATCTGTTCCGGATCCGCCTGCACCTCGGCCAGCAGCGCATTCAGCGCCTGCTCCAGTTGCTGCTGCTCGTCGGCGCTCAATACGTTGACCGTCACCAGCGCTTTGGACCAGGCGATGGAGCCGACAATATCCTGCTCCGCCAGACGATAGTCGAAGCGCAGCGAGTCGTTGAACTGTTTGAAACGTTGGTCTGCTGCCTGGGTGAAACGTCCGCCCCAAAGTGCCATGTGAAACTCCTTCAATCCTTAAAGCAGAGGCGGCCCGAAGCCGCCTCTGCGAAATCTGGTTGGGCGAGGCCTGCGCCTCGCCGGTTATTACTTCTTCTGCTCGTTCAGGGCGCGAATGCGCGAAGAGAGCGAGAAGAGACGGATAAAGCCGCCTGCATGACGGTGATCGTAAACCTCGTCTTCACCGAAGGTGGCGAACTCTTCCGAGTAGAGGCTGTTAGCGGAGCGTTTTTCGATTGCCGTCGCCTGACCTTTATAGAGCTGCAGCACCACTTCGCCGTTAACCTCTTCCGCCAGCGACTCGGCGGCGGCCTGGATTGACTTACGCAGCGGCGCGAACCAGCGGCCGTCGTACACCACGTAAGACATCTCGTGGCCCAGCTGCTCGCGCCATTTGAAGCTGTCGCGATCCAGCACCAGTTGCTCAACCGCGCGCAGCGCGTTCACCATAATGGTGCCGCCGGGCGTTTCATAGCAGCCGCGCGACTTGATGCCGACCAGACGGTTTTCCACGATGTCGATACGACCTACGCCGTGCTTCGCGCCGATAGCGTTAAGCGCTTCCAGACACTGGAACGGGCTCAGCCTCTCGCCGTTGACGGCGACAACACGACCTTTTTCCACGGTAACGGTGACGTTTTCCGGCTGATCCGGCGCTTCCAGCGGATCCACGGTCCACACCCAGCAATCTTTGTTCGGTGCGTTAGCCGGACTTTCCAGCACGCCGCCTTCAGTCGAGATATGCCAGGCGTTCTCGTCGCGGCTGTAGATTTTTTCCAGCGACGCGGTGGTCGGAATATTGCGCTCTTTCAGGTAGTCCAGCAGCGCTTCGCGCGAACGCAGGTTCCATTCGCGCCACGGCGCCACCACTTTCAGCTGCGGCGCCAGCGCGGTGTAGGTGGTTTCGAAACGTACCTGATCGTTGCCCTTGCCGGTCGCGCCGTGGCACAGCGCATCCGCGCCGACTTTCAGCGCCAGTTCAACCTGCGCTTTGGCGATAATCGGACGCGCCATCGAGGTGCCCAGCAGATAGGTGCCCTCATAAAGCGCGCCGGTCTGCAGCACCGGATAAACGTAGTCGCTGATAAACTCTTCACGCAAATCGACCACGTGGCACTCGGAGGCGCCGGACTGCAGCGCTTTCTTCTCCACGCCTTCCAGATCGCTACGCTCCTGGCCGATATCCGCCACGAACGCTACGACTTCGCAGCCGCCGTAGTTCTCTTTCAGCCAGGGAATAATGGCGGAGGTATCCAGGCCGCCGGAATAGGCCAGTACGATTTTTTTGATATTTTGCGTGCTCATGTCGTCATCCTAAATCTAAGTCGTTAAGCGAGGATCCGGGTGCCGATCGACACGCCGTTAAACAGGTCGGGCAGTTGCTCCGCGTGGCGCCAGCTGGCGATATCCACCGGGCGGCCCAGCGTGCGCGCCGCGTCGAGCGCCGCGTGCACTTTTACAATCATGCCATCAGTAATGATGCCTTGCGCGATCAGCTGCTCAGCTTTGGCGGCCGTCATCTCTTCGATGCGCTGGCCTTTGCCATCGAGGATGCCGCTCACGTCGGAGAGCAGCACCAGATCGGCGCCCAGCGTAGCCGCCAGCGCGGTCGCCGCCTGGTCGGCGTTGACATTCATCAGCGCGCCGCCGTCGGTGATGCCGATAGAGCTGACGATCGGCATATAGCCCGCCGCCAGCAGCGTGTTAATCAGCGCCGGATCGCCCGGCTCGGCGTGGCCGACGTGTCCCAACTCTTCATCGAACTGCGCCACCTTCACCAGATCGGCGTCGCCCAGGCTCAGCCCGACCGCCTTGATACCGTGCTTTTTCGCCCAGGCGAGCAGGGTTTTGTTGGCGGTGCCCGCCAGCGCGCCGGTAATAATGTCGATCTGATCGGCAGGCGTGACGCGCAGGCCGTTCTTCTTCTTCACCGGCAGCGACAGCTTTTTCATCAGCTCGTCAACCACACAGCCGCCGCCGTGAACGATCAGCAGCGGACGCTGATGGGCGCTGCGATAAGCCAGCAGCGCGTCGAACAGGCGCGCCAGCGCCTCTTCGCTGTCGAGCAGCACGCCGCCCAGTTTGATAATTAATGGAGTTGTCATGTGCGTCCTTGTCCGTTAAATCAGCGATTGCGTTTCAGGGAAGCCGAAGCGAATATTCATACACTGCACCGCCTGCGACGCGGCGCCTTTCAGCAGATTGTCCTCCGCCGCGACGACGATCAGATGTTCGCCCTGCACCGCGAAGCCGATGTCGCAGAACGGCTGGCCGATAACCGCCTTCAGCGCCGGCACGCCCTGCTCGTAGACGCGCACCAGCGGCTTGTCGTGGTAGGCGCTATGGAACGCCGCCGCCACGTCGTCGTGGCTGACGCCCGGCTTCAGGCGGCAGGTGATAGTCGCCAGAATGCCGCGCGGGAAGTTGCCGAGGTGCGGCGTAAAAATCACCGGCGCGCCGAGGTGCGCGACGATTTCCGGATGATGACGATGATTAAACAGGCCGTAAGGCTGCAGGCTCACTTCGCAGAAGCTGGTGGCGACGCTCGCTTTCCGTCCTGCGCCGCTCACGCCGCTGGTGGCGTTGATCACCGGCCACTGGTCGGCGTTAAGCAGATCGCCTGCGATCAGCGGCTTCAGCGCCAGCTGCGCCGCGGTGGGATAGCAACCCGGCACCGCCACCAGCTGCGCCTCTTTGACCTGCGCGTGATTCCACTCCGCCAGGCCGTAGACCGCTTTATCGAGCCAGTCGCCGTGCTGATGGGTAAAGCCGTAATAGCGCTGATAAAATTCGCCGTCGTTAACGCGGAACGCGCCGGAGAGATCGAACACCACGCAGCCGGCCTTCAGGAATTCCGGCGCCAGATCGTGACTGACTTCGTGCGCCGTCGCCAGAAACACCACGTCCACCTTATCCGCCCACTCGGCCGCGCTGCTCAGCGGCTGCAGCGGCAGATCCACCACGCCTTTCAGCTGCGGATGCAGATCCGACAGAGGCTTTCCGGCATCCGGGCTTTGCGCTGAAACCGCCAAAGCGGTTATGTTCATATGTGGATGGCGATGAATGAAGGTGGCGAGCTCTACGCCAGCGTAACCACTGGCACCAACGATCAGCGTATTCAACATCAGGCTGTAACCCTTTTTACAGTCACACGTTCCGGGTCGCGGCTTTGCCCCGTTGCCCACGATGCCGTTTGCGAAGGATTTCTGCTTCCCAGCCAAGCGGCGTTAATGTATTTTTATTCACTATTAATGCATGAATATTGATACATCCTAACTCAAGGACCGTCAACAGTGAAGACAAAATTACCGCCTTTTATCGAACTCTACCGCCAGCTGATTGCGACTCCGACCATCAGCGCGACCGATGCGGCGCTCGATCAGAGCAATGAAACTTTAATCAATTTGCTGGCAGGCTGGTTTCGCGATCTGGGCTTCAGCGTCGAAGTGCAGCCCGTGCCCGGCACGCGCCATAAATTCAATATGCTGGCGCGCACCGGCGAGGGCGCCGGCGGCCTGCTGCTGGCGGGTCACACCGACACGGTGCCGTTCGACGACGGGCGCTGGACGCGCGATCCCTTTACCCTGACGGAGCATGACAACAAGCTCTACGGCCTGGGCACCGCCGACATGAAAGGCTTCTTCGCCTTTATTCTCGACACGCTGCGCGACGTCGACGTCAGCAAACTGAGCAAGCCGCTCTACATTCTCGCCACCGCCGATGAAGAAACCACCATGGCGGGCGCTAAGTACTTCTCTGAAACAGCGAGCATTCGTCCAGACTGCGCCATTATTGGCGAGCCGACCTCGCTGAAGCCGGTGCGCGCGCACAAAGGCCATCTCTCCCATGTGATTCGCGTGCAGGGCCAGTCGGGCCACTCCAGCGATCCGGCGCGCGGCGTCAACGCCATCGAACTGATGCACGACGCGATCGGTCACCTGATGCAGCTGCGCAACACTCTGAAAGAGCGCTATCACCACGACGGCTTCGCCATTCCCTATCCGACCATGAACTTCGGCCATATTCACGGCGGCGACGCGGCGAACCGCATCTGCGCCTGCTGCGAGCTGCACATGGATATTCGCCCGCTGCCGGGCCTGACGCTGAGCGATCTGGAAGGGCTGCTGAACGAGTCGCTGGCGCCGGTCAGCGCACGCTGGCCGGGTCGTCTTACGGTCGGCGAGCTGCATCCGCCGATTCCGGGCTACGAATGCCCGGCTAACCACGAACTGGTCGCCGTGGTGGAAAAACTGCTCGGCACGCCGACCGAAGTGGTGAACTACTGCACCGAAGCGCCGTTTATTCAGGAGCTGTGCCCGACGCTGGTGTTGGGGCCAGGATCGATCAACCAGGCGCATCAGCCGGATGAATTTATCGATACCGCATTTATTAAGCCGACTCGCGCCTTGATCGCGCAGGTTGTGCAGCACTTTTGCCACTGATTCGCAATAAACAGGGCAATTCACTGTTAAGAAAGTAAATTTCCTGATCTCTGCGCGGGATTTGTTGATAAGAATAACTTATCCCGCTCCTCTCCAGTTAAAATCTTTGAATTTCCAGCAGTTAGCCGCATGTTACCGGGCGCTTATGCGCATTGACGCCGCAGGGTTTACGTGGCTAGATAAAAGACGATGTTATGCCCGGTGGGTGATTACTCATGCAGTTTCGGCTTTGCCGCGAGCTGTGGGTGTAGAAGTTTACAAAGACGATAAGGGTGTCAGGGTCACATGAACGAACAATATTCCGCAATGCGAAGTAATGTCAGTATGCTCGGCAAACTGCTCGGGGATACGATCAAGGATGCACTAGGAGAGAACATCCTCGACCGGGTGGAGACCATCCGCAAACTCTCAAAGTCATCCCGCGCAGGAAATGACACTCATCGCAAGGAACTGCTCAACACGCTGCAAAATTTGTCGAACGACGAGCTGCTGCCGGTAGCGCGCGCTTTTAGCCAGTTTCTTAACCTGACCAACGTCGCCGAACAGTATCAGACCATTTCACGCAGCGGCGACGGCGCAAATCACCCCGAACTGCTGAAAACCACCTTCGATCGCCTTAAACAGCAGCCCGACGTCAGCGAAAGCGCCATTCGCGCCGCCATCGAGTCGCTGTCGCTGGAGCTGGTGCTGACGGCGCACCCGACCGAGATCACCCGCCGCACGCTGATCCACAAGCTGGTCGAGGTGAATAGCTGCCTGAAGCAGCTCGATCACAGCGATATCTCCGACTACGAGCGCAACCAGATTATGCGTCGCCTGCGTCAGCTGGTGGCGCAGGCGTGGCACACCGACGAGATCCGCAAATATCGTCCGACGCCGATCGACGAGGCAAAATGGGGCTTCGCCGTGGTGGAGAACAGCCTGTGGGAAGGCGTGCCCGCCTTTCTGCGCGAGCTGAACGAACAGGTTGAAGAGGCGTTCGGCGTGAAGCTGCCGGTCGACTTCGTGCCGGTGAAATTTACCTCCTGGATGGGCGGCGACCGCGACGGCAACCCGAACGTGACCGCCACGGTGACGCGTCACGCCATGCAGCTTAGCCGCTGGAAAGCCGCCGACCTTTTTCTGCGCGATATCGGCGTGCTGATCTCCGAGCTCTCGATGTCCGAATGCAGCGAAGAGGTGCGCGAGCTGTGCGGCGATCCTGAAGCCATTGAGCCTTATCGCGTCATCCTGAAGCGCATGCGCAGCCAGCTGCTGAATACTCAGGCTTATCTCGAGCGCCGCCTGAAGGGCGAACGTCTGCCGCGTCCCGCCGATCTGCTGGTCTCCAACGATCAGCTCTGGACGCCGCTTTACGCTATCTATCAGTCGCTGCAGCAGTGCGATATGGGCATTATCGCCAACGGTCAGCTGCTGGATACGCTGCGCCGCGTGAAGTGCTTCGGCGTGCCGCTGGTGCGCATCGATCTGCGTCAGGAGAGCACGCGCCATACCGAAGCGATCGCCGAAGTAACCCGCTATCTCGGCCTCGGCGACTATGAAAGCTGGTCAGAAGCGGATAAACAGGCCTTCCTGGTGCGCGAGCTGAACTCCAAACGTCCGCTGCTGCCGCGCCACTGGGAGCCGAGCGACGAAACGCGCGAAGTGCTGGAAACCTGCCGCGTCGCCGCCGAAGCACCGCAGGGCTCCATCGCCGCCTACGTAATCTCGATGGCGAAGACGCCGTCCGACGTGCTGGCTGTGCATCTGCTGCTGAAAGAGGCGGGCATCACCTTCGCGATGCCGGTGGCGCCGCTGTTTGAAACCCTCGACGACCTCAACAACGCTAACGACGTCATGAGTCAGCTGCTGAATATCGACTGGTATCGCGGCTTTATTCAGGGCAAGCAGATGGTGATGATCGGCTACTCCGACTCGGCGAAAGACGCCGGCGTGATGGCCGCCAGCTGGGCGCAGTATCAGGCGCAGGACGCGCTGATCAAAACCTGTGAGAAAGCCGGCATCGCTCTGACGCTGTTCCACGGACGCGGCGGCAGCATCGGTCGCGGCGGCGCGCCCGCACACGCGGCGCTGCTCTCTCAGCCGCCGGGCAGCCTGAAAGGCGGCCTGCGCGTGACTGAACAGGGCGAGATGATCCGCTTTAAATATGGCCTGCCGGAAGTCACCATCGCCAGCCTGTCGCTCTACACCGGCGCGATCCTGGAAGCGAACCTGCTGCCGCCGCCGGAACCGAAAAAAGAGTGGCACAGCATTATGGATCAGCTCTCACAGCACTCCTGCGCCATGTATCGCGGCTACGTGCGCGAAAATCCGGACTTCGTACCCTACTTCCGCTCCGCCACGCCGGAACAGGAGCTGGGCAAGCTGCCGCTCGGCTCGCGTCCGGCGAAACGTCGCCCGACCGGCGGCGTCGAGTCGCTACGCGCCATTCCCTGGATCTTCGCCTGGACGCAGAACCGTCTGATGCTGCCAGCCTGGCTCGGCGCGGGCGCGGCGCTGCAAAAGGCGATGGACGAGGGCCATCAGGATCAGCTCGAAGCGATGTGCCGCGACTGGCCGTTCTTCTCGACGCGGCTCGGCATGCTGGAGATGGTATTCGCCAAAGCCGACCTGTGGCTGGCGGAGTATTACGATCAGCGTCTGGTGGACACCGCGCTGTGGCCGCTGGGCAAACAGCTGCGCGACCAGCTTGACGCCGACATCAAAGCGGTGCTGACCATCGCCAACGACGCGCATCTGATGGCGGATCAGCCGTGGATAGCCGAATCGATCGCGCTGCGTAACGTCTACACCGATCCGCTCAACGTACTGCAGGCGGAGCTGCTGCAGCGTTCGCGCGCGCAGGAAGCGCGCGGTGAAGAGGCCGATCCGCGCGTCGAGCAGGCGCTGATGGTGACCATCGCGGGCGTCGCAGCAGGCATGCGTAATACCGGTTAATCCTTTCGACCCTTCCGGGCAGGCGACTGCCCGGATACCTCTCTGCCGCTGCGCGTTTCGCGCTTGCCGGCGTTGTGCCTGAGCGCTACTTTGCTCTATTCTTTAGGACCATTCCTCGGTTATCTACATTCTCATTTACAGGAGTTGCCCTTATGGCATCAGGAATTTCTCGCATCTGGATGCGTACCGGCATGTTGCTCGGCGCCGCGTTACTGGTGCTTAACCTCACCGCGTGCGGCGACAAAGAGGGCGATCAGCGCAAAGCCTTTATCGATTTTCTGCAAAACACCGTCATGCGCAGCGGCGAACATCTGCCGAGCCTGAGCGAAAGCCAGAAGCAGAATTTTGGTAAATATGCGGGCGACTACGCCATCCTTTACGGCTTTTCCCAGCAGGTGAATAAGGCGATCGATCAGGGCATGCGTCCGGTGGTCGATGAGCTGTCGGCGATCCGCGTGCCGCAGGACTATCTGACGCGCCGCGACGCGCTGCGCCAGGCCAACGGCGCGCTGGTGATTGTCACGCAGCAGCTGGAGAGCGCTAAAATGCAGGCGGACAGCAGCAAAGCCTCGCTTAAGCAGGAGGAGGATCTGAAAAAGGTCTACGACGCCGCTTACGACAAAGTCGTCACGCAGCCAGCCACTCAGCTGGTGCCGCTGCTGCCGAAGCTACAGGCGCTGAGCCAGGGCGCGGCGCAGGCGGGCGATTTCCTGCAGCAGCAGGGACCGCGCGTGAGCTTTAACAATAACGCCGTTCAGTTCCCGACTCCCGATCAGGTCACGCAATATAATGCGCTGATGAGCACTATCTCCGCTAACGCGCAGGCGTTAACCCAGGCGCAAACAGCCGTTCAAAACGGCTTGCAGTAATCTCTCTTCCGAGACAAGCCCCCGCGCTTGTCTCGGCCTTTCTGCTGTTACTCTCTTTCAGATTATCGCCAGTCAGAGAAACGCGCCGTCGGGAGTGTGATCTGGCGCATTTTCGACCAAAAATACTTTGTGATCGTAGTCACATATATGAAACAAACAGAACAGATCTAAATGTGATATCAGTCACATTTAACCCTTTTTAGCGGCGAAAAAATAGCCTCTGTGCTTTTTTTACACCGTTATTATGTGATCTAACTCACTAAAACAGCCCCTGTCCCCACCTTAATTGAGTGATCTGGATCACACTTAAGCCGCCCGCTACGCAGCGTCATATTGGCGTGCTAGAGTCCGCCTGCATACAGTAATAGCGACGGTTCGACGCCGTGCTGGCTTAACAAAAACAAACGCGCTCTCTTATTGCAGCGCGTCTCGATAAGGGGTGGCTTTATGTCCTCATCAGTCAAGGTCAAGGTTCAAAGCTTTGGTCGCTTTCTGAGTAATATGGTGATGCCTAACATCGGTGCGTTTATCGCCTGGGGTATCATCACCGCGCTGTTCATCCCGACCGGATGGATTCCTAACGAGACGCTGGCGAAACTGGTCGGCCCGATGATCACCTACCTGCTGCCGCTGCTGATCGGTTTCACCGGCGGACGTCTGGTTGGCGGCGATCGCGGCGGCGTGGTCGGCGCGATCACCACCATGGGCGTCATCGTCGGCGCCGATATGCCGATGTTCCTTGGCTCGATGATTGCCGGTCCGCTGGGCGGCTGGGCGATCAAATCTTTCGACCGCGCCGTTGACGGTAAAATCAAAAGCGGCTTCGAAATGCTGGTCAACAACTTCTCCGCCGGTATTATCGGCATGTTGCTGGCGCTACTGGCGTTTCTGGCTATCGGTCCGCTGGTGGAAGGTCTGTCGCATATTCTCGCCGCAGGCGTCAACCTGATGGTGCAGAACAACCTGCTGCCGCTGACCTCGATTTTCGTTGAGCCAGCGAAAATCCTGTTCCTTAACAATGCCATTAACCATGGCATCTTCTCGCCGCTGGGCATCCAGCAGGCAAGCGAAGCGGGCAAGTCGATCTTCTTCCTGATCGAAGCGAACCCGGGTCCGGGCATGGGCGTGCTGGTAGCCTATATGATCTTTGGCCGCGGCAGCGCTAAGCAGTCTGCGGGCGGCGCAGCGATCATTCACTTCCTCGGCGGCATTCACGAAATCTACTTCCCGTATGTGCTGATGGCGCCGCGTCTGCTGCTGGCGGTGATTCTGGGCGGCATGACCGGCGTCTTCACCCTGACGCTGCTCAATGGCGGTCTGGTCTCTCCGGCCTCTCCAGGCTCTATCCTTGCAGTGCTGGCGATGACGCCGAAAGGCGCCTACTTCGCCAATATCGCGGCGATTATCGCGGCCTTTGCGGTCTCCTTTGTGGTCTCCTCTATCCTGCTGAAAACCAGCAAAGTCAAAGAGGAAGACGATATCGAAGCGGCGACCAAACGCATGCATGACATGAAAGCCCAGTCAAAAGGCCAGGCCGTAGCGGGCGCGCCGGTCGTCGCCGACGCCAGCAGCGTTGACGTCAGCCACGTGCGTAAAATCATCGTCGCCTGTGACGCCGGCATGGGTTCCAGCGCGATGGGCGCAGGCGTGCTGCGTAAGAAAGTGCAGGATGCGGGACTCACGAACGTGTCCGTCACTAACAGCGCGATTAACTCGCTGCCGGGCGACGTCGATCTGGTGATTACCCACCGCGACCTCACCGAGCGCGCGATGCGTCAGGCACCGCAGGCGCAGCATATCTCGCTGAACAACTTCCTCGACAGCGCGCTCTACAGCAATCTGACCGATCGCCTGGTGGCGGCAAACCGCAGCGAAGCGCACCGCGAAGTGGTACAGACCGCGCTGGCGGACAGCTACGACACCAGCAATCCGCATCTGTTTAAGCTGGGCGCGGACAACGTCTTCCTCGGCCTGAGCGCCAGCAACAAAGAGCAGGCGATCCGCTTCGCCGGCGAGCAGCTGGTGAAAGGCGGCTACGTTCAGCCGGAATATGTTGAAGCGATGCTGGCGCGAGAAAAACTCACCCCGACCTATCTCGGCGAGTCGATTGCCGTGCCGCACGGCACGGTGGAAGCGAAAGATCGCGTATTGAAAACCGGCGTGGTGTTCTGTCAGTATCCGCAGGGCGTGCTGTTCGGCGACGATGCGGATGACGTGGCCCGCCTGGTTATCGGCATCGCGGCGCGCAATAACGAGCACATCCAGGTGATCACCAGCCTGACCAATGCGCTGGACGACGAAAGCGTGATTGAGAAGCTGGCGCACACCACCAGCGTGCAGGAAGTGCTGGATCTGCTGTCGGGCAGCCCGGCGACCGCCTAAACGTCCTGCGTGAATTTCCCTGGGGCGGGTAAGCCCGTCCCGATTTCCGGGGCGGGCGTGCCCGCCCCATCGTCATTTGATATGGGTCAATATTATGAAAGCGTTACATTTTGGAGCAGGTAATATCGGTCGCGGCTTTATTGGCAAGCTGCTGGCGGATGCAGGCATTGAACTGGTGTTCGCCGATGTTAACCAGGTGGTGCTGGATGCACTGAACGCGCGTCATGAATATCCAGTACATGTGGTTGGCGAGCAG
This sequence comes from Pantoea sp. NGS-ED-1003, assembly GCF_000738765.1. Lineage (NCBI taxonomy): Bacteria > Pseudomonadati > Pseudomonadota > Gammaproteobacteria > Enterobacterales > Erwiniaceae > Pantoea > Pantoea sp. NGS-ED-1003. The sequence continues at coordinate 106,134 of NZ_JPQA01000012.1, read as the reverse complement.
GCGAAAGTGGAAATCGTGAAGGGCGTCAGCGCCGTCAACAGCACCAGCGACGACATTATCGCGCTGGTTGCGGAGGTCGATCTGGTGACCACCGCCGTCGGCCCGCAAATTCTGGAGCGCATCGCGGGCAGCGTGGCGAAGGGCCTGGCGCAACGCCATGACCAGGGCAACGATCGTCCGCTGAATATTATCGCCTGCGAAAACATGGTGCGCGGCACCAGCCAGCTGAAACAGCACGTGCTGAAAGCGCTGCCGGAGCAGCATCACGCCTGGGTTGAGCAGCACGTCGGCTTCGTCGACTCCGCCGTAGACCGCATCGTGCCGCCGTCCGAAGCGGGCAGCAACGATCCGCTGGAGGTCACCGTGGAAACCTTTAGCGAGTGGATTGTCGATAAAACCCAGTTCAAAGGCGAGCTGCCCACCATTGCGGGCATGGAGCTTACCGACAATCTGATGGCGTTCGTCGAGCGCAAACTGTTTACCCTTAACACCGGCCACGCCATCACCGCCTATCTCGGCCAGCTCGCCGGGCATCAGACCATACGCGATGCCATCTTGGATGAGAAAATCCGAGCGGTGGTCAAAGGGGCGATGGAAGAGAGCGGCGCAGTATTGATCAAGCGCTACGGTTTCGACGCCCACAAGCACGCCGCCTATATCGAAAAAATCCTCGGCCGCTTCGAGAATCCCTACCTGAAAGATGATGTAGAGCGCGTAGGCCGTCAGCCGCTGCGTAAGCTGAGCGCAGGCGATCGCCTGATCAAACCGACGCTGGGCACGCTGGAGTATCAGCTGCCGAACGTGCATCTGGTGCAGGGTATCGCGGCCGCGATGCACTATCGCAGCGCGCAGGATCCGCAGGCGCAGGAGCTGGAAGCGCTGATTAACGAGAAAGGTCCGCAGGCGACGCTGGCGCAGGTATCCGGTCTGGATGCCGACAGCGAAGTGGTGGCGGCGGCGGTCAGCGCGTACAACGCGATGGTCTGACAGGCGCGTGTCAGTCACGCACAAGCGGTACGGGCGCGGCGACGCGGCGCCCGTTGACGGTATCAGAATTCTGCAGGCGACAATGGAAGAGAAGCAAGCTTTTGAAAACCGGGTGCTTGAGCGCCTGAACGCCGGACGCTCGGTGAGAAGCTTCCTGATCGCCGCCGTCGAGCTGTTGGCCGAAGCGGTCAATTTGCTGGTGCTGCAGGTGTTTCGCAAGGATGACTACGCGGTGAAGTATGCGGTCGAGCCGCTGCTGCTGGGCGACGGCCCGCTCGGCGAGCTGCCGGTGCGCCTTAAGCTGATCTACGGTCTGGGGGTCATCAGCCGCCATGAGTATGAAGATTGCGAGCTGCTGCTGGCGCTGCGCGAAGAGCTGAACCACGATCGAAACGATTACCGTTTTACCGACGATGAGATCCTCGGCCCGTTCGGCGAGCTGCACTGCGTGGCCGCCTGGCCGCCGAAACCGGACTTTCATCCCGACGACGCCGAGCTGCGCGCCATGCAGCAACAGCGCTATCTGCAAATGGTGCGCTCGACCATGGTGCTCTCTCTGACCGAACTGATCTCGCGTATCAGCCTGAAACAGGCGTTCAAACGTCCCGGCGCCTGAGATTCAGGCGCCCTGGTCTCTCGCCACGCGCGAATTTGCGCCGCTTTTCGTGTATCCTTTGCCTGTTTTCCACAACGAGTTTTCGCCATGAAAGAGCAAGAAAAAGCCGAGATTAAACGTCTGAGCGATCAGCTGGACGCCCTGAATCGTAAAGAGCCGCAGCTGCTGGAAGCGGGCGACGCCGAGAAGCTGGGCGCGCTGCTGAAAGAAAAAGAGAAGCTGGTTACCGAGATTGAACGTCTGCGCGACAAGCGTGACGACAAGCTGAGCAAAGAAGCGCAAAAGCTGATGGATCTGCCGTTCAGCCGCGAGATCACCAAAAAAGAGCAGGCCGATATGGGCACGCTGAAGAAAAGCGTGCGCGGTCTGGTGGTCGTGCATCCGATGACCGCGCTGGGCCGCGAAATGGGCCTGAAGGTCATGACCGGCTTCGCGAAGAAGCTGTTCTGAGTTCGGGATCAGGCGGCCGCCTGATCCTCTCCGCGCTGGCCGATGGCAGCTGACACCTGCTGCGCCAGCGCATCCAGCAGTTCATAACGTCGCCGATACTCGGCGCGCTTCTTACTGGCGATCTCCTCCAGCGCCTTACGCGGCAGGCTGAGCGGCAGCTGATAGAGTCCGTCTTTGCGTGCTTCGCCGCCCAGCGATGTCCAGAACTCGCTGTAGCTGGCGAAAAAGTAATCACTTTTGCTGTGGCGATAGCGCAGGCTGCGGAACACATGCGTGGTATCGCCGACGGCGATAATCTTCTCCGCCGCGCAGCGCTGCGCCAGCATACAGACCACCTCCATAACAAGGCGTTTGGGAAACAACCCGTGCGCCGCTTTCGTCGCCTCGCGGATCACGTCGTTGGAGACATGTTTACGCGGCCCCTGCAGGCCGCCGATCAGCAGAGTGCGCAGCCCCGCTTCCTTGATCAGCGAAAACGAGAGCGAAGCGATAGCCTCATTCTGATAGCGCAGCACCAGCGTAATTTCCCCTTCGCGATCGAAACGCCCTGGGCAGGAGAAGAGCTCGAACGTCTCGCCGTTTTTCCCGCTCAGCGTCGCCAGTAAATTATCGCCGGGGCTTTGCAGCAGCTGGCGCAGCCGGCCGTTTTGCAATGCGGCGACCAGCTGATAGTGATCAAGGATCGCCTGAGCGCGCGCCGCCACGCTGAACCCCGCGCGCAAATAGGGGCGATGCGGCTTCGCGGGTAACAGCCCCTGCACGCTCATCACCTGATGCAAATCGGGCAGGTGCGACAGCTGGTGTAAATAACGCAGCGTCGTCACGGGAAACGCCACCGTTCGCAGCGCGAACTTCAGGCGGAATTGTTTACTCAACCACAGTTTATTCGGGATATATTTTCCGCTGATTAACTGAAAAAACAGCGAAGCCGACGACTCGGCGGTCGGCGCAGGCGTAGTTATAATGGACATGATGTAACATTCTCTGGTGGAATGTTATTTAGCCTACCCGCGTGAAATTCAACGGAAGGTTAATGTCCTGAAAGGTTAAAAGCCTACTGTGCGCATGTTTAGCTGCGGTTTACTTAGCGCTGTTTCAGCCAGAAAAAAACCGGCGAATCGCTTCGCCGGTTTTGGCTTTTTTAACGGGTGAACTTATTTTGCAGAGGCGAAACGCGCTGCTGCTTCGTCCCAGTTCACCACGTTCCAGAACGCCTTGATGTAGTCAGGACGTTTGTTCTGATACTTCAGGTAGTAAGCGTGCTCCCAGACGTCCAGGCCCAGAATCGGGTAGCCTGATGCGCCGGAGATCGCTTCGCCCATCAGCGGGTTGTCCTGGTTAGCGGTAGAGACCACGGCCAGTTTGTCGCCTTTTTTCACCAGCCACGCCCAGCCTGAACCAAAGCGGGTAGCGGCGGCTTTCTCAAACTCTTCCTGGAATTTTTCAACGCTGCCGAAATCTTTTTCGATAGCCGCTTTCAGGTCGCCCTGCAGCGTGGTGCCGGTTTTCAGGCCTTTCCAGAACAGGCTGTGGTTAGCGTGGCCGCCAGCGTTGTTGCGCAGCACGGTTTTTTTGTCTGCCGGAACCTGATCCAGTTTGGTGATCAGCTCGTCAACCGGCAGGTCAGCGAATTCGGTTCCTTCCAGCGCTGCGTTAGCGTTGTTAACGTAGGTCTGGTGGTGTTTGGTGTGATGGATTTCCATCGTCTGCTTGTCGAAGTGCGGTTCCAGTGCGTCGTAGGCGTAAGGCAGGGATGGCAGTGAATAACTCATGTTCTTCCTCTCCATTTCATATTTGAGCGGCGCCGCCTGATGGCGTGCCGCGTAAGCAGTCGAACCATTATAGTTAAATTCATGATCCGGAAAAGGGTAATCAATGCCCCATTAAACATAAGGAATTTACAAATCTGATATAAACAAACTGTTGTTTTTACAGCCTGCCGCCGCTGAATGCCCTTTAACGCAGGCGCTGCGGGTGAGTATAAACCGTGGCGCGGCCCGGCTTGCTAAAGCCCACCAGCGTCAGGTTGCAGCGGTCGGCAACCTCAACCGCCAGCCGCGTCGCCGCCGAGACGGCGAACAGGATCTCGACGCCGCACATGGCGGATTTCTGCACCATCTCATAGCTGGCGCGGCTGGAGACCAGCACCGCGCCGTCGCCCCACGCCGCGCCGCTGCGGTAGCCGAGCAGCTTATCCAGCGCGACGTGGCGCCCCACATCCTCGCAGCCGCCTGCCAGCTCGCCGTCTGGACGCAGCCAGGCCGCCGCATGGGTGCAGCCGGTTTGCTGGCCGACCGGCTGAACGCTCTTCAGCTGGCTCAGGCCGCGATCCAGCTGCGCCAGATCGAAGGTCTGCGTAAAAGGCAGCGGCTGCACCGGCTTGCCGATCTGATCCAGCTGCTCGACGCCGCATACGCCGCAGCCGGTGCGTCCCGCCAGCGCGCGACGCTGTTCTTTCAGCGCCATAAAACGTCGGCTGGAAAGTTCGATCTGCACCTCAATGCCGTTACAACCCGGCACCACGTCCAGACCAAAAATATCGCCCGGCGCGTCGATAATGCCTTCCGACAGGGAAAAGCCGATGGCGAACGCCTCCAGATCTTTCGGCGTGGTCATCATCACCACGTGGGAGATGCCGTTATAGACGAGGGCGACCGGCACTTCATCCGCCAGCCAGTCGGGCTGCGCCACGGTCAAATCGGCACGCTGCCATACCGGCATTTCGCTGGCGCCGGTTTGAGTTGTTAAATTTTCGCCGGGAGTTTGCGGGATAACGTTCAAGGAGTACGACCTGTTATTAACAAGAAATTAAATTTTCTGCGGCCGCGCAGGCGGCCAGCAGTGCGCTTAAGTTTGCCCTGTTGTCACCTGCAGCGCAAAAAAACCGCTATACAAATTATGCGGTGAAAAGATAGCCAATAGCGCTGTGGTGCGCCTCTGCGAGGTAAAATGAGAATGATTTTCCACTGCGCTTTAACATCGATTTTAATAAAGGAATGCTATTTTTACCGGCCCCTGAAAAAAGGCGCGCTCCGCTGCCCGCACTCTAAACAAATTTAAACAGAATTTAAAAAAAGCATTACTAAAGACTAACTTATTGACCTTCATCAAATAAGACGCAGACAGGCTTGTTATTTTGCATAGCTTCGCAATGGAGCCAATAAAGAAGAAAGATAAATGCAAATTACCAGACGGAGTTTTTTCAAAATCTGCGCTGGCGGAATGGCGGGAACCAGCGCGGCGCTGCTGGGCTTCGCCCCGGAATCCGCGTTAGCTGGCGTCAGGGAATATAAGCTCGTACGCGCCAGAGAGACGCGCAATAACTGCACCTACTGTTCCGTCGGCTGCGGCATGCTGATCTACAGCCTCGGCGACGGCGCCAAAAACGCCAGCGCCGCTATCTACCATATCGAAGGCGATCCCGATCATCCCGTCAGCCGCGGCTCGCTCTGCCCGAAAGGCGCGGGCGTGCTCGACTATATTCACAGCGACCAGCGGCTGAAATATCCGGAGTATCGCGCGCCGGGCAGCGACAAGTGGCAGCGCATCAGCTGGCAGGAGGCCTTTGAGCGCATCGCCCGACTGATGAAGCAGGATCGCGATGCCCACTTCCAGCAAACCAACGCCGCTGGCGTCACGGTCAACCGCTGGCCTACCACCGCCATGTTCTGTTCGTCGGCCGCCAGCAATGAAACCGGCCTGCTCGACCATAAATTCGCGCGCGCGCTCGGCATCGTCGCGCTGGAGAACCAGGCACGGCTGTGCCACGGCCCGACGGTCGCCGCGCTGGCGCCCAGCTTCGGCCGCGGCGCGATGACCAACAACTGGAACGACATCAAAAACGCCAACGTGGTGCTGATCATGGGCGGCAATCCGGCGGAAGCGCATCCGGTCGGCTTTAAGTGGGTGATCGAGGCGAAGACGCGCAACAACGCGCAGGTCATCGTCGTGGATCCGCGCTTCAACCGCTCGGCGTCGGTGGCGGATCTCTATGCGCCGGTGCGCGCGGGCAGCGACGTGGTGTTTCTGATGGGCGTCATCAACTATCTGCTGCAGCACAATCAGATTCAGCAGCCGTACGTGCGCGCTTTCACCAACGCCGCGCTGATCGTCAGCGAGGGCTATGGCTTCGAAGAGGGAGTGTTCAGCGGCTACGACGCGGAGACGCGCCAGTACGACCGCGCCAGCTGGCGCTATGAGCTGGATGAAAACGGCCATGCGCGCCGCGACGACAGCTTTAGCCATCCGCGCTGCGTGCTGAATCTGCTCAAGGCGCATGCCAGCCGCTACACCCCGGAGATGGTGACGCGCCTGTGCGGCACGCCCCATGAGACCTTTCTTGCTATCTGCCGCCAGCTGGCGACCACCAGCGCGCCCAACCGTACCGCCACCATCCTCTACGCGCTGGGCTGGACGCACCACACCAACGGCTCGCAGATTATCCGCACCGCGGCGATGATCCAGCTGCTGCTGGGCAATATCGGCATGCCGGGCGGCGGTATCAACGCGCTGCGCGGCCACTCCAACGTGCAGGGCTATACCGATCTTGGCCTGCTGTCGCAAAGTTTGCCGGGCTATCTGCCGCTGCCGTCGGAAAAGATGGCGACGCTGGCGGACTACCTGCAAAAAGCGACGCCTGCCGCGTCGCTGCCGGGCCAGGTCAACTACTGGCAAAACACCGATAAGTTCTTTATCAGCCTGATGAAGAGTTTTTACGGCGACGCTGCCACGGCGGACAACCAGTGGGGCTACGACTGGCTGCCCAAGTGGGATAAAAGCTACGACTGCATGGCGCAGGCGGAGATGATGGAGCAGGGCGAAATAAACGGCGCGCTTATTCAGGGCTTTAACCTGCTTGCCGCCTTCCCCGACAAAAACAAAGCCTGTCGCGCGCTTTCACGCCTGAAGTATATGGTGGTGATCGATCCGCTCAGCACCGAAACCGCCAGCTTCTGGCAGCCTCACGGCGAATTCAACGACGTCGATCCCGCGCAGATCGCGACGGAGGTATTCCGTCTGCCCTCTTCCTGCTTCGCCGAAGAGGACGGCTCGGTCGCCAACTCGTCGCGCTGGCTGCAGTGGCACTGGGCGGCGGCCGAGCCGCCGGGCGAGGCGCTGCACGACGGAAAAATCCTCGGCAATCTCTTTTTGCGTCTGCGCGAACTCTACCGTCAGGAAGGCGGCGTCGCGCCGGAGCCGCTGGTGGCGATGCGCTGGGACTACAGCAATCCCGCCGATCCGTCGCCGGAAGAGGTGGCGCAGGAGAGCAACGGCCGCGCGCTGCAGGACGTTTACGACGCCAGCGGCAAGCTGCTGCTGAAAAAAGGCCAGCAGCTTAACTCCTTCGCCGAACTGCGCAACGACGGCAGCACCGCCAGCGGCTGCTGGATCTATACGGGCAGCTGGACGCCGCAGGGCAACCAGATGGCGCGCCGCGACAACGCCGATCCCTCCGGGCTGGGCGCAGTTTCCGGCTGGGCCTGGGCGTGGCCGGCCAACCGCCGCATTCTCTATAACCGCGCCTCCGCCGACGAACAGGGCAAAGCCTGGGACCCGAACCGTCGCCTGATCGAGTGGGACGGCCAGCGCTGGCAGGGCATCGACGTGCCGGACTATCCGCTGACGCTGGCGCCGCAGCAGCAGGCCGGCCCTTTTATCATGCAGCCGGACGGTCTGGGCCATCTCTTCGCGCTCGACAAAATGGCCGATGGTCCGTTCCCCGAGCACTACGAGCCGATGGAGAGCCCGCTGGCGGCCAATCCGCTGCATCCGCAGCAGAGCCACAGCCCGGTGGCGCGCCTCTTTGCGCGCGACGCCGCCCTGCTGGGCGAAGCGGCCGAGTATCCCTGCGTCGCCACCACCTACTCCATTACCGAGCTGTTCCGTCACTGGACGAAACACGCTCTGCTGAACGCCATCGCGCAGCCGGAGCAGTTTGTGGAGATCGGCGCGGAGCTGGCGGCGGAGAAAGGCATCAAGGCGGGCGACAGCGTTAAAGTCTCTTCCCGCCGCGGCTATATCAAAGCCAAAGCGGTGGTGACGCGGCGCCTGCAGCGCCTGCACATTGACGGCAAGCCGGTCGATACCGTCGGCATTCCTTGCCACTGGGGCTTCGAAGGCGCGACGCGCAAAGGCTTCCTCGCCAACACGCTGACGCCGTCAGTGGGCGACGCTAATTCGCAAACGCCGGAGTACAAAGGATTTTTAGTGAAAGTGGAAAAGGCGTAACGGAGAACGAACATGGCTTACCCCACACAGGACATTATTCGTCGCTCCGCGACCAGCTCGCTCACGCCCGCGCCGCAGGCGCGCGATCACCGGCAGCAGGTCGCCAAGCTGATCGACGTTACCACCTGTATCGGCTGTAAAGGCTGTCAGGTCGCCTGCTCGGAGTGGAACGATATTCGCGCCGAGGTTGGACACAATATCGGCGTTTACGACAATCCGACCGATCTCGACGCCAAAGCCTGGACGGTGATGCGCTTCTCGGAGGTTGAGGAGAATGGCAGACTGGAATGGCTAATCCGAAAGGATGGCTGTATGCACTGCGCCGATCCCGGCTGTTTGAAAGCCTGCCCGTCTGCGGGCGCCATCGTGCAGTACGCCAACGGTATTGTCGACTTTCAGTCTGACCACTGCATCGGCTGCGGCTACTGCATCGCGGGATGCCCGTTCAACGTGCCGCGCATCAGCCAGGAGGACAATCGCGCCTATAAGTGCACGCTCTGCGTCGATCGGATCAACGTCGGGCAAGAACCTGCCTGCGTCAAAACCTGTCCGACCGGCGCGATTCACTTCGGCAGCAAAGAGGAGATGCAGCAGCTGGCGGCGGAGCGCGTCGCCGATCTTAAATCGCGCGGCTTCGAAAACGCCGGCCTGTACGATCCGGCAGGCGTTGGCGGCACCCATGTGATGTATGTGCTGCATCACGCCAACAAGCCGCAGCTCTACCACGGGCTGCCGGAAAACCCCGGCATCAGCCCGACCGTGACGTTCTGGAAAGGCGTCTGGAAACCGCTGGCGGCGATAGGCTTCGCCGCCACCTTCGCCGCATCGGTGTTCCACTATGTCGGCGTGGGCCCGAACCGGGTCGACGAGGAGCAGCATAAGGAGGAGGAGGAATGAAAAAAAGCGAGCGCATCATACGCTACCGCGCGGCGGAGCGTATCAATCACTGGATTGTCGCCATCTGTTTTGTGCTGCTGGCGCTGAGCGGGCTGGGCTTTCTGTTCCCCTCGTTCAACTGGCTGATGAATGTGTTGGGCACGCCGCAGCTGGCGCGCATCCTGCATCCCTTTATCGGCGTCACCATGTTCGCTGCCTTTCTGCTGATGTTTTTCCGCTACTGGCATCATAATCTGGTGAATAAAGAGGACCTGCTGTGGGCGCGCAATATCCACAAAATTGCCCTTAATGAAGAGGTCGGCGATACGGGCCGCTATAATTTTGGCCAGAAGTGTGTGTTCTGGGCTGCTATCATCAGCTTAGTGCTGCTTCTGCTCAGCGGCGTGGTGATCTGGCGTCCCTGGTTCGCCGACGCCTTCAGCATTCCGCTGATCCGCGCGGCGCTGCTGGTGCATTCTCTCTCCGCCGTGGGCCTGATCGTGGTGATTATGGTGCACATTTATGCGGCGCTATGGGTCAAAGGCACCATTACGGCGATGGTCGAAGGTTGGGTCAGCCCCGCATGGGCGGAAAAACACCATCCTCGCTGGTATCGCGAGCAGCGTAACCGCTCAACACAACAGGAAAAACGCCCCTGATGAGTATTCGCATCATCCCGCAAGACCAGCTGGAGAAGAGCGAAAAACACACGGCGGATACCATTCCGCCGTTACTTTTTCCACGGCTGAAGAACCTCTATAGCCGCCGCGCCGCGCGGCTGCGCGAGCTGGCGGCTAAAAATCCGCTGGGCGACTATCTGCGTTTCGCCGCCAAGATCGCCCAGGCGCAAGAGATCGTTCTGTACGACCATCCGCTGCACCGCGATCTTTACGATCGTCTGGTGCAGAGCGCCGCCGAGGGCAAACCGCCGCTTGATATTCACAGCCTGCCGCGCGACGCACACTGGCAGCGTCTGCTGCACTCGCTGATCGCCGAGCTGAAACCGGAAATGACCGGCCAGGCGCTGGCGGTGCTGGAAAACCTGGAAAAAACCGCCGCGGGCGAACTGGAAACTCTGGCCAGCGCGCTGCTGGCAGGCGAGTTCGCGCTGGTCAGCAGCGACAAAGCGCCCTTTATCTGGGCGGCGCTGTCGGTTTACTGGGCGCAGATGGCGGCGCTGATCCCCGGCAAAGCGCGCGCCGAATATGGCGAGCAGCGCCAGTTCTGCCCGGTGTGCGCCAGCATGCCGGTAGCGAGCGTGGTGCATCTCGGCACGCAGCAGGGCCTGCGCTATCTGCACTGCAACCTGTGCGAAAGCGAATGGTATGTGGCGCGCAGCAAGTGCAGCAACTGCGAGCAGACACGCGATCTCCACTACTGGTCGCTGGACAGCGAGCAGGCGGCGGTCAAAGCGGAGAGCTGCGGCGACTGCGGCACCTATCTGAAGATGCTCTATCAGGAAAAGGATCCGGCGCTAGAGCCTGTGGCGGACGATCTCGCCTCGCTGGTGCTGGACGCGCGCATGGAGCAGGAAGGCTTCTCACGCAGCAGCCTGAACCCTTTTCTTTTCCCGGATGAGAGCTGACTCAATCCTTTAACAGCGGAGGAGTGCGATGAAACTGATCGGCAGCTATACCAGCCCTTTTGTACGGAAAATATCTGTCATCCTGCTGGAAAAAGGCATCGTGTTCGAATTTGTTAACGATGCGCCCTACAGTCCTGACAGCCACGTCGCGCTCCACAATCCGCTGGGCAAAGTGCCGACGCTGATTGACGATAGCCAGCAGGCCTGGTTCGACTCCTCGATTATCGCGCAGTACCTGGAACTGCGCGGCGACGCGCCCGCGCTGCTGCCGGAGGACGCCTGGCTGGCGCTGCATATTCGGCAGACCGAGCGGCTGGCGGACGGCGTCAGCGACTGCGCCAGTATCATCGTGCGCGAGAAGCTGCGCGCGCCGGAGCAGCAATCCGCCGAAGTGCTGACGCGTAACCGGGAAAAGATCCTGCGCAGCCTGGATAAGCTGGAAGCGATTGCGGCGGAAGGTCGTTTGCTGAATAACGGCACGCTGAATCTTGCCGATATCGCCGTGGGCTGCACTATCGGCTATATCAACTTTCGTCATGTGGTGCCGAACTGGTGCGTGGATCGCCCGGCGCTGGTGAAGCTGGCGGAGCAGCTGTTTCAGCGCGAGAGCTTTGCGCGCACCGCGCCGCCGGCTGGCTGATGTGCAAGACAGGGCTAGCGCTCTTGCCATCTGCCATACCGAGGACTATAGTTATGCGTGAATTTTAAGCAACATCAGGAGAGGCGAACAACCAGAGGGAGTTGGTTATGTCGATCTTTGTTTTGAAGCCCTTTGACCGAAATCTTAAGCGATACAGCATCCCTGAAGATAAGCTGTTTAACGCAGCGCGAGAGATAATGGCCGGTCAGTATGAAGCAGACCTGGGCGGAGGCGTATTCAAAAAACGAATAGCGCTGGGCGCAGGTAAGAGCGGCGGCGCTCGCAGCGTTATCATCTTTAAATATGGCGGGAACCTCTATTTTGTTAATGGCTGGAGTAAAAGCGATATTAAAAAACATGGCGGTAAAGAGATCTCAGCAGACGAGCTTGCAGCGTACCGAATTTTAGCAAAACAGCTACTCGCCATGTCCAGAGCAGAGGTAGATAAGGCATTAGCCGCTGGTATTATGCGGGAGTTAAAGTGCAATGATTGATCATTTGAAAGACCTGCAGGAAATTGCCCACGACTTTAACCAGATAGGCGTTGTTTCCGATGAAACGGTAGAACAGCTGGATGCACGTCTCAGATTACGCGAGCTGCGCAACAAATTGCCTGCGGTTGAAGAGATGAACGGACAAGCGATTAAAACCCTGCGAGCCAGATTTAATCTCAGCCAGGCCATGCTGGCCGCATACATCAATATGTCTGTGGTTACGATCTCAAAATGGGAGCGCGACGAGAAAAAGCCTAACGGCGCAGCGCTGCTTTTATTAAATGCGATTAACCGTAAAGGGCCTGATATTTTAATTTGATCGCCTTTGCACAGCCTGTCTGTAAAAAGGGCGACATCACGTCGCCCTTTGCCTTTTTAATCTTTGTCCATTACTGCAGCAGCGAAATATCCGCAACCTGCAGGAACAGCTCGCGCAGCTTCGCCAGCAGCGTCAGGCGGTTGACGCGCACTTCAGCGTCGTCGGCGTTGACCATCACCTTGTCGAAGAAGTTATCGACCGCCTCGCGCAGCTGCGCCAGTTCGATCAGCGCATCCTGATAGCGGCCCTCTGCGAAGTAGGGCTGCAGTTTATCGCCGAGCGCGGTCACGAAGGTCGCCAGCTGGATCTCTTCGTTCTCTTTCAGCAGCGACGCCTGCACGCTGTCGTTCAGCGTTTCGGTCGATTTCGCCAGAATGTTGGAGACGCGCTTGTTCGCCGCTGCCAGCGCCGCCGCTTCGTCGAGCGTGCGGAAGTGCGATACCGCCTTCATACGCGCGTCGAAATCAGCCGGACGGGTCGGACGACGCGCCAGCACCGCCTGCAGCGTATCGACGCTGTGGCCCTCTTCCTGATACCAGCTGCGGAAGCGACCCAGCATAAAGTCGATAACGTCATCGACCACTTTGCCGTTGCTCAGCTTGCTGCCATACAGGCGCACCGCTTCTTCCGTCAGGGTCTGCAGATCGAGCGGCAGGTTCTTCTCAACGATGATGCGCAGCACGCCCAGCGCGGCACGGCGCAGCGCAAACGGATCTTTGTCGCCCTTCGGATGCTGACCGATGCCGAAGATGCCCGCAAGGGTATCCATCTTGTCGGCGATCGCCAGCGCGCAGGCCACCGGGTTAGAAGGCAGATCGTCGCCGGCGTAGCGCGGCTGATACTGCTCGTTAAGCGCGACCGCCACATCTTCGGCTTCGCCATCGTGACGCGCGTAGTGCATGCCCATCACGCCCTGGGTGTCGGTAAACTCAAACACCATATTGGTCATCAGGTCGCACTTGGAGAGCAGGCCAGCGCGCGTCGCGTGATTCACGTCTGCGCCAATCTGCGCGGCGATCCAGCCCGCCAGCGCCTGAATGCGATCGGTTTTGTCGCGCAGCGTGCCGAGCTCTTTCTGGAACAGCACGGTTTCAAGGCGCGGCAGGTGATCTTCCAGCCGTTTTTTGCGGTCGGTATTAAAGAAGAATTCAGCATCCGCCAGACGCGGACGCACCACCTTTTCGTTACCGGCGATAATCTGCTGCGGATCGCTCGAGGCGATATTGGTGACGAAGATAAAGTTCGGCAGCAGCTTGCCCGCGTCGTCATAGACCGGGAAATATTTCTGATCGCCCTTCATGGTGTAGACCAGCGCTTCCGCTGGCACCTTGAGGAATTTCTCTTCGAAGGTCGCCGTCAGCACCACCGGCCACTCCACCAGCGAGGTGACCTCTTCCAGCAGGCTGTCGCTCAGGTCGGCGTTGCCGCCCAGCTGGCGCGCCGCCGCTTCGGCATCGGCTTTAATCTGCGCCTTGCGCACGGCGTAGTCGGCGATAACTTTACCGCGCGTTTCCAGAATCTCTGGATACTGGTCGGCATGGTCGATGGTGAATTCAGGCTCGCCCATAAAGCGGTGACCGCGAATCGTGCGACCTGACTCAATGCCGAGGATGGTCGCCGGGAGCAGCTCGTCGCCCAGCAGCAGCGTCACGGTATGCACCGGACGGACAAACTGCACGTCGCTCGCGCCCCAGCGCATCAGTTTCGGGATCGGCAGCTTGCCGAGCGCGGTGGCGATCATGCCGGGCAGCAGCGACTGGGAAGATTCGCCTTTCACCTGCGCGCGGTAAACCAGCCATTCGCCTTTGTCGGTGCTCAGGCGCTCGGCCTGATCGACGGTGATGCCGTTGCCGCGCGCCCAGCCTTCCGCCGCTTTGGTCGGTTTGCCGTCGGCGTCAAAGGCGGCGGAGACCGCCGGGCCGCGTTTTTCAACTTCGCGATCGGGCTGCGCGGCGCTCAGGCTCGCTACTTTCAGCGCCAGACGGCGCGGCGCGGCGTACCAGCGCACTTCGCCGTGCGCCAGGCCGGCGCTATCCAGCTCGGCGGTAACCTGCGCAGCAAAGGCTTCGGCCAGGCTGCGCAATGCTTTCGGCGGCAGCTCTTCGGTGCCGATTTCCACCAGAAACGTTTTTTCAGTCATGGCTGCCTCTTACTTGTTGTTATTGCACATCGGGAAGCCCAGCGCCTCGCGGGAGGCGTAGTAGGCTTCAGCCACGGCTTTGGTCAGGGTGCGGATGCGCAGAATATAGCGCTGGCGCTCGGTCACGGAGATCGCCTTGCGCGCGTCCAGCAGGTTAAAGCTGTGCGCGGCTTTCAGGATGCGCTCATAGGCCGGCAGCGGCAGCGGTTTTTCCAGCGCCAGCAGCTGCTGCGCCTCTTTCTCGTACTGCTCGAAGCAGGTAAAGAGGAAGTCGACGTCGGCGTATTCGAAGTTGTAGGTAGACTGCTCGACTTCGTTCTGATGGAACACGTCGCCATAGGTGGTTTTACCCAGCGGACCGTCGCTCCAGACCAGATCGTAAACGCTGTCGACGCTCTGGATATACATCGCCAGGCGCTCAAGGCCGTAGGTGATCTCGCCGGTCACCGGCTTACACTCCAGGCCGCCCACCTGCTGGAAATAGGTGAACTGCGTCACTTCCATGCCGTTGAGCCACACTTCCCAGCCGAGGCCCCACGCGCCAAGCGTCGGGTTTTCCCAGTTATCTTCCACGAAGCGGATATCATGCACGGTGGGATCGATGCCCAACTCTTTCAGCGATCCGAGATACAGCTCCTGAATGTTGTCCGGCGACGGCTTGATGATCACCTGGAACTGGTAGTAGTGCTGTAGGCGGTTCGGGTTTTCGCCGTAGCGCCCGTCGGTCGGACGGCGCGACGGTTGCACGTAGGCTGCGGCAATCGGCTCTGGTCCGAGTGCGCGCAGGCAGGTCATAGGGTGTGAAGTGCCGGCGCCCACTTCCATGTCCAGCGGCTGAACGATGGTGCAGCCCTGACGCGCCCAGTAATCCTGCAATGTCAGGATCAGGCCCTGAAAGGTTTTGGTATCAAACTTTTGCATGATGATTTCGCACGCGATTCGGGTAGATGAAAAAAGAGTGCGCCAGTATACCCTTTGACCGCGCGATGTGCAGCCGGAAATCCTGCCGGGCGCGGGCGTGCCAGACGGCTCCGAATCCTGCCGCGAAAAGTTGTCGCGCGCATCGCGACTGTCTACCCTTCTTCGCACTATCGTGATGCGCAAGAGGACCCGATGTCGCACAAGATTTGCTGGATCGACAATTTACGCGCGGTCGCCTGTTTGATGGTGATCGTGATCCATACCACCACCTGGTACATTACCGGCCCGATGGCGGTGACCGGCCACTGGTGGGATATCGCCAACCTGCTTAATTCCGCGTCGCGCGTCTGCGTGCCGCTCTTTTTTATGATCTCCGGCTACCTGTTCTTCGGCGAACGCAGCGCGCAGCCGCGCCATCTGCTGCGGCTGGTGCTCTGTCTGCTGTTTTACAGCGCGGTGGCGCTGGCCTATATCACCTGGCTGACGCCCATCAGCGAAGGGCGATCGCTGCTGAAGATGCTGCAAAAGCCGGTGTTTTATCATCTGTGGTTTTTCTTCGCGTTGATCGGCATCTATCTGCTGTCGCCGCTGATTCAGGTGAAAGCGGTGCAGGCGCGCTATGTGGCGCTGCTGGTCATTGTGCTGGCGGTGCTGGCGAACCCGAACACGGTGGATCAGGCGGTGGGGCCGTTTCACTGGCTGCCGGTGAATCTCTACGTCAGCGGCGACAGTATCTATTATCTGCTCTATGCCCTGCTGGGGCGCGCCATCGGCACCATGGAGACGGCAAAGCGCGGCGTGACGCCGCTGGCGGCGGGGCTGTTCGCCGCCTGCGTTATCGGCATTACCTTCGGCACGAAACAGGCGCTGATTGCTAACGGCGCCTTTAACGACCGCTGGTATCTTTACTGCGGCCCGCTGGTGTTTATCGCCGCCATCAGCCTGCTGGTGCTGTTCAAGAACGCCCTGAACGCCCGCACGCTGCCGGTGCTCGGCACGCTTTCACGCTACTCGCTGCCGATCTACGGCTTTCACGCGCTCTTTATTCACTTTCTGCGTACCCGCCACTATGACGATATGTCGCGGCCGCTGCTCGATCTGCCCTGGGTGTTCGGCGTCACGCTGGCGGGCAGCCTGCTGCTGGCGATGGGCCTGCAGCGTCTCGACAGGCGTCACTGGGTAAGCTGATCGCGCCAGCGATCGCGGGCGCGCCGCAGCTGGCGCGCCGAAGAAAACCCCGCCGCCAGCGCCGCTTTTTCCGCGCCTTCGCCCTGCTGCTGGCGCTGGCGCGCGATGCCCAGCCGCAGCTGCTCGTGGTAGTCGCGCACGCTGATGCCCAGATGCTGACGAAACAGCCGCGCCAGATGGCGGCCGCTGACGTGGACGCGCGCGGCGAGATCCTCCAGCGACCAGCTGTGCTCGGGATGGGCGATCATCGCGTCCTGCGCGCGGTGTATCGCCGGATGCAGATGATTGCGGTAGCGCAGCCAGGGCGACAGCTGCGGATCGTCGCCGGAGCGGCGGAACCACACCACCATTTCGCGCGCCACTTCCAGCGCCGTCTGCGCGCCGCACAGCCGGTTAATCAGGTGCAGCGAGAGATCGATTCCGGCGGTAATGCCTGCGCTGGTCCAGATATTGTCGTCGTCGACGAAGACGCGGTTTTCCTTTACCAGCGCGGCGGGCGCGGCGGCTTTCAGCCTTGAGAGCACCTCGTGATGGGTCGTGCACTGCACGCCGTCGAGCAACCCGGCCTGCGCCGCCAGCAGCGCGCCGGAACAGACGCAGATCAAGGAGAGCTGCCGCGCGCGCAGCAGCGGCTGCTGACGCTGCAGCCAGCGTCGCGCCGCTTCCGCCTGCGCCGTGGCGAACCAGATGGCGGAGTCGCAGACGCCCGGCACCACCAGCAGGCAGTCGGGCGGCAGACTTTCCGGCAGCGGCTCAATGTTGGCGATGGTCATCTGCGTGGAGCTTACAACCGATTCCTGCGGGCCGATATAGCGCAGCGCGAAGCGATCTCCCGCCAGCCGCAGCGTTTCCGCCGGTCCGGTCAGGTCGAGCGCCATCACGCCAGGCAAGGTAAGAAACAGGACGGTTTGCGGCATCGCGCCACTCCTTGTGATCAAACGCGCGCCAGGCACGCTTCCACGCTCACCACCTCGGCAAAGCGGTTAACCAGTACGGTTTCGGTACGGTGAATCAGTTCGGCGCTGCTGAGGGTGACGCCGTTGTGCGTCATCGGGAAGGTCAGCGTCGCCTCAGAGACAAACAGTACCTTAAAACCGAGATCGGACGCCACGCGCGCGGTGGTTTCGCAGCACTGCTCGGTGCGGATGCCGCTAATAATCAGGGTATCGATTGAGCGTTCCTGCAGCCAGGGCAGCAGCCCCGATTCGGTCAGCGCGTTATGCACGTGTTTCTGCACGCTGAACGTCGCCTCGTGCTGCAAAAAGTCCATTCGCTTTACCCAGCCGGACGCCAGCGAGAAGGGGCCCTGCGGCGCGACGTGAAATACGTCCACCACCGGCATCCCTTTCGCCTGACAGCCTTCGATCAGCGCGCTGATATTGCGCTGAAACGCCGGAACATCGGCTTCCTGCCAGAAGTCGCGGTGCAAAAAAGAGTGCTGAACGTCTATTACCAACAGCGCTGCCTGTGCCATTTTCGGCCTCCTGAGAAATGAATTCAGGCCCATCATGACGGGCCTGACGCGCAGGAAGAAGGCCAAATCGGGACAAGATGGCGACAGTGCGGGACAAGCCTACCGCATCAGCGGCGCCAGCTGCGCGTAGAGGCGGGCAAAGGTGTCGCGCAGCGGCTGATAGCGCTGATGGCGCGCCGCATCGGGCTGATGGCGCTGCACCCGCGTCAGCGCGGGCAGCGTGGTCTGCGGGTCGAGCGCCAGCTGCGCCAGACGCGCCGCGCCCAGCGCCGGACCGACCTCGCCGCCCTGACAGTAATCAAGCGTCTGGCCGCTGATATCCGCCAGCATCTGCCGCCACAGCGCGCTGCGCGCGCCGCCGCCGATCAGCATAATGCTGGAGGGCGCGACGCCGCACTCGTGCACCGCGTCCATGCCCTGCGCCAGCGCGTAGCCGACGCCCTCCAGCACCGCGCGCGCCAGCTCCGGCCGACCGTGCTGGTGCGTCAGGCCGAAAAAGACGCCTGTCGCCTGCGGGTTGTTGTGCGGCGTGCGTTCGCCGGAGAGATAGGGCAGAAACCACAGCGGCGCCGCGTTTTCATCGGCGCGTTCCGCTTCCGCCAGCAGCTGCGGCACGTCGGCGCAGCCGGTCAGCGCCGCCGCCCAGTCGAGACAGGCGGCGGCGCTGAGAATAACCGACATCAGATGCCAGCGCTGCGGCAGCGCATGGCAGAAGCTGTGCACCGCGCGCTGCGGATTGCTGAGGTAGCCGTCGCTGACCACGAAATAGACGCCGGAGGTGCCGAGCGACAGCATGCCCTGCCCCGGCTCGGTCATGCCGACGCCCACTGCGCCCGCGGCGTTGTCGCCGCCGCCCGCCACCAGCGGCACCGGCGGCATGCCCCAGCGCGCCGCGATCTCGCCGCTCAGCGAACCGGTAACGCCATTGCCTTCGAACAGCCGCGGCATCTGGTCGCGCGTCAGGCCGCAGGCGTCGAGCATCAGGTCGCTCCAGTCGCGGCGCGCCACGTCGAGCCACATCGTGCCTGCCGCATCGGACATATCGCTGGCGAAGTCGCCGCTCAGCCGCCAGCGCAGGTAGTCTTTCGGCAGCAGCACCTTCGCCACCCGCTGAAAAATATCGGGCTCATGCTGCCGCACCCACAGCAGTTTGGGCGCGGTAAAGCCGGGCATCATCAGGTTGCCGGTGATCTGGCGCGACGCGGGCACGCGCTGCTCCAGCTCGCGGCACTGTTCGCCGCTGCGCCCGTCGTTCCATAAAATGGCCGGACGCAGCACGCGATGCTCGCTGTCCAGCAGCGTCGCGCCGTGCATCTGACCGCTCAGGCCGATGGCCTTCACCTCGCCGAGCGCATGCTGCTGCGCCAGCGCCTGCATCGCCTGGTCGGTCGCCAGCCACCAGCTTTCGGGATCCTGCTCGCTCCAGAGCGCGTGCGGACGCGACACCTGCAGCGGCGCGCTGCTGACCGCCACCACCTCGCCCTGCGCATTCAGCAGCGCCACCTTGACACCGGACGTGCCTAAATCGATCCCGATATACATGCCTTACTCCCGGTTGTTTCAGAAATCATAAAGATAGTGGTTCACCAGGTTTTCCAGCTGTTCCTGGCGGCCGCTGTGATGCTGCGGATTGAACTGCTGCTGCTGAGCATGCGCCGCCAGCGAGGCAAGGGAAAACTCCCCTTTCAGGATTTGCTGGCCGAACTCGCCATTCCAGCCGCTGTAGCGCTGCGCCACGCGCTTATCGAGTTCACCCGCTTCCACCATGCGCGCCGCCGCTTTCAGCGCCAGCGCCATGGTATCCATCGCGCCGATATGGCCGTAAAAGAGGTCATATTTGTCAGTGCTCTGGCGACGCACTTTAGCGTCAAAGTTCAGGCCGCCGGTGGTGAAGCCGCCCGCTTTAATAATCTCGTAGAGCACCAGCGCGTTCTCTTCGACGCTGATCGGGAACTGGTCGGTATCCCAGCCGCACTGGACGTCGCCGCGGTTGGCGTCCACCGAACCGAAAATGCCCAGCGCAATAGCGGTGGCGATCTCATGATGAAACGAGTGACCCGCCAGCGTGGCGTGGTTCGCCTCGACGTTAACCTTGATCTCTTTCTCCAGCCCGAACTGCTTCAGGAAGCCGTACACCGTCGCCACGTCATAATCATACTGATGTTTGGTCGGCTCCTGAGGCTTCGGCTCGATCAGCAGCATGCCCTGAAAGCCGATTTTATGCTTATGCTCCACCACCATCTGCATAAAGCGGCCAATCTGCTCGCGCTCCTGACGCAGATCGGTATTCAGCAGGGTTTCATAGCCTTCGCGGCCGCCCCACAGCACGTAATTTTCGCCGCCCAGCGTCTGCGTCGCCTGCATGGCGCTGCACACCTGGCTCGCCGCCCAGGCGAAGATTTCCGGATCGGGGCTGGTCGCCGCGCCGGCGCCGTAGCGCGGATGGGTAAAGCAGTTGGCAGTGCCCCACAGCAGCTTCACGCCGCTCTCCTGCTGTTTTTCCAGCAGCTTGTCGGTCATCACCGCAAAATTTTCCTGATAGCTGCGCAGCGAGTCCCCTTCCGGTGCGACGTCGACGTCGTGAAAGCAGTAGTAAGGCACGTTCAGCTTGTGAAAAAACTCAAACGCCACGTCCGCTTTCAGCTTCGCCAGCTGCAGCGCATCGCCGCTCTTTTGCCACGGGCGGTCGAAGGCGCCGACGCCGAACATATCCGCGCCGTTCCAGCAGAAGGTATGCCAGTAGCAGGCGGCGAAACGCAGATGTTCAGCCATGGTTTTACCGAGGATGACCTCGTCAGGATTGTAATGGCGGAAAGCCAGTGGATTAGTGCTCTTTACCCCTTCAAAACGAACGCGTTCGATCTGGTCGAAATAGGCGTGCATGTTTCGCTCCTCAGCGTGAAAACCCGGACAGTCGGCCGTGAGCCTTTATATTGCTTGCGCCTTTTCCGCCGGCTCAATTACGATATTTCACACCACACTTGAGATAATTAATATTTGTGCGCTCGTTCGCAAATTAATAATCAAGCCGCGCGCATTCGCCCTCCGCTGCTCTTAAAAGCGTTAAATCTCGATCCCGCTCATAAAAACAGAAATAAACCAAAAAACGTAATCGCCGGATAAAAATCAGTAATTGATGTTGCCGGAAAGCCAGGTCAACAATTCAACCGCCTGGACTCATGCGATAACGACAACAGCCTCAACCTACAGACAGGATGAACATCATGAAAATGAAACTTACGCTGTTAGCCGCCTGCGCCGCGCTGGCGCTCTTCAGCCACGCTGGCGCAGCGAAAGAAGTGAAGATCGGCATGGCGATTGACGATCTGCGCCTTGAGCGCTGGCAAAAAGATCGCGACATCTTCGTTAAGCAGGCGGAATCGCAGGGCGCGAAAGTGTTCGTGCAGTCGGCCAACGGCAATGAAGAGACGCAAATGTCGCAAATAGAAAATATGATCAACCGCGGCGTCGACGTGCTGGTGATCATTCCCTATAACGGCCAGGTATTAAGCAACGTTGTCGCCGAAGCGAAACGCGAAGGCATTAAAGTGCTGGCCTATGACCGTATGATAAATAACGCGGATATCGATTTTTATATTTCGTTTGATAATGAAAAAGTCGGCGAACTTCAGGCGGAAAGTATTGTTAAGCAGGTGCCGAAAGGAAACTATTTTCTGATGGGCGGATCGCCGGTGGATAATAACGCGCATCTGTTTCGCGCCGGCCAGATGAAGGTGTTAAAACCCTATATCGACAACGGCAGCATTAAAGTCGTCGGCGACCAGTGGGTCGACGCCTGGCTGCCGGAAAACGCGCTGAAGATCATGGAAAACGCCCTGACCGCCAACAGCAATCACATCGACGCCGTCGTCGCCTCCAACGACGCCACCGCAGGCGGTGCGATCCAGGCGCTCAGCGCGCAGGGGCTGGCGGGCAAAGTCGCCATCTCCGGCCAGGACGCCGATCTCGCCGCCATCAAACGCATCATCAACGGCACGCAAACCATGACGGTGTATAAGCCCATTACCCAGCTCGCCACCGAAGCCGCCAACATCGCCATCGAACTCGGCAACGACAAAACGCCCGCCAGCAACGGCAAGCTGAATAACGGTCTGAAAGAGGTGCCTTCGCGCCTGCTGACGCCGATCCCGGTCAATAAAGAAAACATCGACAGCACCGTGGTGAAAGACGGTTTCCATAAAAAGAGCGAGCTCTGAGCGCGCGCGGCCGCGAAGAGGAGAGATCGATGCTGCTGGAAATGAACAATATCACCAAGCGTTTCGGCGCGGTGAAGGCGCTGGATAACGTCAGCCTGCGGCTGGACAGCGGCGAAGTGATGTCGCTGTGCGGCGAAAACGGCTCGGGCAAATCCACGCTGATGAAGATTCTGTGCGGGCTCTATCCGCACGGCGAATTCGACGGTGAGATTTATTTCGCCGGAGACAAAATTCAGGCGCAGACCATCCGCGATACCGAACGCAGAGGCATTGTGATTATCCATCAGGAGCTGGCGCTGGTGCGGCAGCTGACGGTCATGGAGAACATCTTTCTCGGCGCGGAGCTGGGCCGCTTCGGCATTGTCGACGACGAAACCATGACGCTACGCTGCCAGCAGCTGCTGGCGCGGGTCAGGCTCGACGTCTCCCCCGACACCCGGGTCGGCGATCTGGGCCTGGGGCAGCAGCAGCTGGTCGAGATCGCCCGCGCGCTGAATAAGCAGGTGCGGCTGCTGATCCTTGATGAGCCGACCTCGTCGCTGACCGAACGTGAAACCGAAGTGCTGCTGAGCATTATCAATAACCTGCGCGACCACGGCATCGCCTGCATCTACATTTCCCACAAGCTCAACGAGGTGAAAGCGATCTCCGACACCATCTGCGTCATTCGCGACGGCAAGCCCATCGCCACCCGTCCAGCCGCCGGACTCAGCGAGGATGACATCATTACCATGATGGTGGGCCGCGAGCTGACCGCGCTCTATCCGCATCAGCGGCACGCCATCGGCGACACGGTGCTGCGCGTCGAGCACCTTACCGCCTGGCATCCGGTTAACCGGCAGGTGCGCCGCGTCAACGACGTTTCCTTCACCCTGAAGCGCGGCGAGATCCTCGGCATCGCCGGGCTGGTCGGCGCCGGCCGGACCGAAACGGTCCAGTGCCTGTTCGGCGTCTGGCCGGGACGCTGGCAGGGCGATATCTGGATTAACGATAAGAAAGTGCAGATTCATGACTGTCAGCAGGCGATAGCCCAGGGCATCGCCATGGTGCCGGAGGACCGCAAAAAAGATGGCATCGTGCCGCTGATGGGCGTCGGCAAAAATATTACCCTCGCAGCGCTGGATCAGTTCAGCCGCCGCTTCGCGCCGCTGGACGAGACGCGCGAGCAGCACGTCATTAATGACGCTATCACGCGGCTGCGGGTCAAAACCTCGTCGCCGGAGCTGCCCATCGGCCGACTGAGCGGCGGCAACCAGCAGAAGGCAATTATCGCCAAATGTTTACTGCTGAACCCGCAGATCCTGATCCTCGACGAGCCGACGCGTGGCATCGACGTCGGCGCGCGTCAGGAGATCTATCAGCTGATCAACAGCCTGGTGCAGCAGGGGATCGCCGTGATCGTTATCTCGTCTGAACTCCCTGAAGTGCTGGGCCTGAGCGATCGCGTGCTGGTGATGCACGAAGGACGGATCAAAGCCGATCTGATAAACAATAACCTGACTCAGGAGCAAGTGATGGAAGCGGCCCTGCGGAGTGAACATTATGCTTAAAACCGAAAGTCGTCAGGGCGCGCTGCCGGGCGCGCCGTCGCCAGGCAAATTCTCCCTGCCCAACCTGCAGGTGCTGGTGATGCTGGGCGCCATTCTGGCGATCGCCCTGTTCTTCACCTGGACCACCGACGGCGCCTGGCTCAGTGCGCGCAACGTCTCTAACCTGCTGCGGCAAACCGCGATCACCGGCATTCTGGCGGTCGGCATGGTGTTCGTCATTATTTCGGCGGAGATCGACCTGTCGGTAGGCTCGATGATGGGCCTGCTGGGCGGCGCGGCGGCGATTTTCGACGTCTGGCTCGGCTGGCCGCTGCCGCTGACGATAGCAGTGACGCTGTTGATGGGGCTGCTGCTGGGCACCTGGAACGGCTGGTGGGTCGCCTACCGCAAAGTGCCGTCGTTTATCGTTACGCTGGCTGGCATGCTGGCGTTCCGCGGCATTCTGGTGGGGATCACCAACGGCACCACGGTCGCGCCGACCACGCCGGCCATGTCGCAGATCGGGCAGAGCTATCTTTCGGACGGCGTCGGCTTCGGTTTCGGCATCGCCGGTCTGGCGCTGTTTATGCTGTGGCAGTGGCGGCTGCGGCTGCGCCGTCAGCAGCTCGGACTGACGCAGTCCGCCGCCGGCGGCACCGTGGCGCGTCAGGCGCTTACCGCAGTGCTGGTGCTGGGCGCGATCTGGCTATTGAATGACTACCGCGGCGTGCCGACGCCGGTGCTGCTGCTGGCGTTGCTGCTGCTGGGCGGCATGTTTATGGCGACGCGCACCGCCTTTGGCCGCCGCATCTACGCCATCGGCGGCAATCTGGACGCCGCGCGGCTGTCGGGCATTAACGTGGCGCGCACCAGGCTGGCGGTATTCGCCATCAACGGCGTGATGGTGGCGATCGCCGGGCTGATCCTCAGCTCGCGCCTCGGCGCCGGCTCGCCGTCGGCGGGCAATATCGCTGAGCTGGACGCCATCGCCGCCTGCGTCATCGGCGGCACCAGCCTGGCGGGCGGCGTGGGGTCGGTCGCGGGCGCGGTCATGGGCGCTTTTATTATGGCCTCGCTGGATAACGGCATGAGCATGATGGACGTGCCCACCTTCTGGCAGTACATCGTCAAAGGGGCGATTCTGCTGCTGGCGGTGTGGATGGATACCGCCACGCGTCGCCGGGTCTAATCGCGTCGGGGATCACAACCTGGCGCAAACAATTTCTGCTGTTCATCCGGCCGTGCTATGCATTGCGCTGGGATTCAGGAGAGCGCGCCACTATGCATGAAAAACGCTATCGCATTACGTTGCTGTTCAATGCCAATAAGGTCTACGACCGTCAGGTGGTAGAGGGTGTCGGCGAGTATTTACAGGCGTCGCAGACCGACTGGGATATTTTTATCGAGGAGGATTTCCGCTGCCGCATCGACTATATCCGCGAATGGCTGGGCGATGGCGTAATCGCCGACTATGACGATAGCTCGATCGAGCAGCTGCTGGCGAACGTCGAAGTACCGATTGTCGGCGTCGGCGGCTCTTACCATCGCCAGCAGGATTATCCGCCGGTGCACTATATCGCCACCGACAACGCGGCGCTGGTGGAGAGCGCCTTTCTTCATCTCAAAGAGAAAGGTATCAACCGCTTCGCCTTTTATGGGCTGCCCGCCTCCAGCGGCAAGCGCTGGGCGCAGGAGCGCGAACACGCCTTTCGTCAGCTGGTGCAGCGCGAACGCTATCAGGGCGTGGTCTATCAGGGCATGAATACCGCGCCGGAAAACTGGCAGCATGCGCAGAACCGGCTGGCCGACTGGCTGCAAACCCTGCCGCAGCAGACCGGCATTATCGCGGTCACCGACGCCCGCGCGCGTCATCTGCTGCAGGCCTGCGAATATCTCAAAATTCCGGTGCCGGAAAAGCTGAGCGTGATCGGCATCGACAACGAAGAGCTGACGCGCTATCTGTCACGCGTCGCGCTCTCGTCGGTGGCGCAGGGCACGCGGCAGATGGGCTATCAGGCCGCCAAACTGCTGCATCGCCTGCTGGACAAACAGCTGCTGCCGCTGCAGCGCATTCTGGTGCCGCCGATGAAAGTGATCGCCCGCCGCTCCACCGATTTCCGCTCGCTGCGCGATCCGGCAGTGATTCAGGCCATGCACTACATTCGCTTCAACGCCTGTAAAGGCATCAAAGTAGAACAGGTGCTGGATGCGATCGGCCTGTCGCGCTCCAATCTGGAGAAGCGCTTTCGCGATGAAACCGGCGATACCATTCACGCCATGATCCACCGCGAGAAACTGGAAAAAGCGCGCGAGCTGCTGGCCTCTTCCTCGCTGAACATTAATGAGATTTCCCAGATGTGCGGCTACCCTTCGCTGCAATATTTTTATTCGGTATTTAAGAAAAGCTATGCCAGCACGCCAAAAGAGTACCGACAGCATCACGGCGAAAGCCTGATGTAAAATGGCGGCGGCGTGATAAAGCCGCTCTCTTCATCCCTGACGTTGTTCATACTGCTCAATCACCGCCAGCGACAGCCCTACCGCCGGATCGAGACGCGTCTGTAAAAAATGCAGCGTGGTGTTCTGGAAGGTAAAAGCTGGCGTACTGGACGCGATCCGTTTGCGCACCGTGTCGCAAAACATCGGGTGCACATTCCAGGGCGCGTCGATAATAATCGTGGTCGGATTGAGCAGCAGGATAATCTGGCTCATCGCCTTAGCGAGAAAACCGCCCGCCTGCTGCATCACCTCATCCACCACCTTCGGCGCCTCGTCGCGCGTCTGCCAGCTTAAGCCGGGACGGCGCTGGGCCAGCTGCTGCTCTATCGCCGGTTTGCTGAGCAGCGCTTCGGCGCATCCCTGGCGTCCGCAGCGACAGCGCGGGCCATCCGGCTGCACGCTGAGATGCCCTGCTTCGCCCGCGGTCCAGCTGTTGCCGGTCACCACTTCGCCCTGCTGCACCAGCGCGCCGCCCATGCCTTCGGCAATCCGCAGGTAGAAGTGGCTGCCCGCCGCTCTCAGCCCAAGCTGCTGTACCGCCAGCAGCGCCGAGGCCTTGACGTTATTCATCACGCGCAGCGGTACATCCACCTTTTGTTTGATCGGCGTCAGCAGATCGACATCCTGCCAGCCCAGATGGGTTGAAAGGTGCATCCAGCCGCGTTCGGGATCGACGATGCCGGGAAACCCCAGCCCGATGCCCAGCAGCTGCGGATGCTTCTCCGCCAGTTCGCCGCACAGGGTTGCTACCTCATCCAGCAGCTTTTTCGGGTTAGCGGTATCGACGCGACGCGTTTGCTCCACCATCACCTGCGAAAAGTAGTCGCAGACGCGCCAGTAAATAGCGTTGCGCTCCACCATCACGCCCGCGCTTTTCAACTGTTCCGGGCGCAGGGCGATCTCAATCTTCGGGCGTCCGGCGGCGCCTGCGCTAATCGTCCCCAGCTCCTGAAGCAGCGACCTTTCCAGCAGTTCGTCGACGATCAGCGACACCGTATTTTTGCTGAGCGACAAGATGTGGGCTAAATCCTGACGCGACGTTACGCGCAACCGACGAAGCTGCGTCATCACGCGCTTCTGGTTGTTAAGTCTGAGTAGTGCAGGGCCTTTACCCATATTCATTACAGCGCTCATCTGACGGGCAACATATCTTTCAGTGTAACAGCGCCGGGACGCCTCTTATCTGGCACTTTTGCGCGCTGTTTCACACAAGTCACAGCAGAGGGCGGCGCAAAGGAAAGACGTAAAAAAACCGGGTCGCGCCCGGTTTCTTGCAGGGAAGAGAAAATTAATATTCGTCGCCGCGCACGCGGCTGCGGTAGCTTTCCCAGTCGAAGCGCACCCACATGCTGTTACCGAGACGCATGCGGTCCATCACGCGCTCGCCCAGCAGGGTATTCATACCGGCGGGATCGAGGTTAGAGAGCATCCCGGTCGGACGCTTCGAAGAGGAGCGACGATCGACGATCTGGTTGATAATCACCTTTTCGTAGCGCGACTCGCTCTGCATACCGATCTCGTCAATCACCAGCAGATCGACGCTGCTGAGATCCTGCAGCAGTCGCTCTTCAGTGATGTCGCTACCGCCGCTAAAGGTGCCTTTCATACTCGACATCAGATCCGCAACGGTGACGATCAGCACGCTTTTGCCGCGCAGGATCAGATCGTTGCCGATAGCCGCCGCCAGATGGTTTTTGCCGGTGCCGGGACGGCCGGAAAAGACGAAGCTGGCGATGCTGCCCTCAAAATCGTCCGCATACTGGCGTGCCATCGCCAGCGCTCTGCGCTGACCTTCATTCTCGACGCGATAGTTATCGAACGAGCAGTTCATATGCAGCTCGCGAATGCCGGAGCGGCCCATTACGCGCTGCATTTTCATGGCGCGGTTTTCACGCACGATGGACTCCGAACGCAGGCGGCCCTGCTCCTGGTTCCAGGCCAGCAGCTCTTCACCGCTGGTGAACTTCGGCTGGACGTTGGCGGGCATCATTTTTTTCAGACGGCTGAACAGATCGGTCGGCGTTTTCATTACTCACCTCGAAACCCATCGGGAATGTTGTAATCAGTATTGCTGATTTGCGTAATATCGCGTTTGGGCTGGCCGCCGCTGGCGGCGCGATTCATCTGTACGCTGCGCGCCAGCTTTTGCTGCCACTGCACATGGTGGAACAGACGGCCTTCCGCCTGCCAGTAGGCGACGAAAGCGGCCAGCTCGGCAGGCGTTACCGGCTCGCTCAGGGCCACGCCCCAGATAGCGGCCTGACGCTGAAAATCGGCGTCGGGCTGCCAGCCGGCATACATTGCGAACTTGCCCGCCGGCGTCGGCAGCGAAGCTGGCAGGTCATCATATAAGCTGTCGTCCAGCGTTACGTCGCTGGGATGCGCCGCCGCTGCCTCCAGCGCCAGCAGATGCGCCAGCCGCTCGGGCGTCACGGCGTAAAACGCCGGCGCGTAATTATCCAGCACCGCCAGCGTGCCGTTTTCCGCCTGCTGCAGCGCCTGATGCGGATCCTGGCGGAAGGCGTCCAGACCAATAAGCGTAGAAGTAAGAATTTTGACTGACATGATGAAACCTGACGTTGACCTGCACGCTGCGCCGGCAGAGCGCCGGCGCACAAGTCTTTATTGTACCTTTTTTAGCGTCCTGGATCGCCAAAAAAGGCGTCGGTCAGGAGGACCATGAAGCGGACTCTGCGGAAAGAGCGGTCTGAACCGGTTCAGCGGCTTCTGCCCTGACGCGCACCGGGCGGGTTTGCCACAGGTAGCGCGTCGAGGCGAGCCAGCAGATGCTGTAGCCCAGCAGCTCGGTGCCCTCCTCGGCGATGTTTTTCACTACACGGTTGTAGCCGTCCAGCATCAGGTGCTGCCACAGCTGATGCATGCCGAACAGGCGGGAGAACACCAGCACGATCAGCATGCCGCTGACGGTCATCAGCCAGCAGCGATCCGTCACGAAGGCGACCAGCCCGTCCAGCGTGCTGCGCGGCGACCGCAGCGCCATCGCCAGACTGGCCGCAGCGGTCGCCAGCGCGAACCACACCCAGCTGCCGTGCTCGACGACGTCGAATACGAAGTCCAGCTCGCGGATCAGCATGCAGCTGTAGAAGCCGCCGATCAGGATCAGCGCGCCGCGCTGATCGGGACGCCGATGCGCCGACCAGAAGAACATCGCCGCGACGGAGGCGAGCATCACTTCCTGCAGCGTCTCCGTAATCGACGTTTCATGCATGGCGTCGTTCATCCAGTTTACGTCGATATAGATGCTCGACATCATCAGCACAAGAAACAGTGTTGCAAATAAAAAAGCCGCGCATTCACGGCCGAGGATTGAAATTTGTTCGCGCATATTATTACCACTATTATGATTAGCGCGCTTATTATATGGCGTTACTCACCCGCCCTTTCTCATTTTATGCCCCATGTTAAAAACTGGCGCTAACGCCGAGGCTGTAAATAAACTGCTCGCCGCTGTTTAGCGCATCGTTTTGCGAAAATGCCGCGAATGCCGCAACGTTGTGATTCAGGGGAATATGCGCACCGACGCTGACGTCGACCCAGCCAGCTTCGCGCGCGGCCGGATCGTCCGGTGAACGATCGCGCGACTCACCGGTCAGGCTATCGCCGGGCTGATAGCTATAGCTAAGCTGCGCGTAAGGCGCGATCCCGCCCAGCCGGGTATCGACCCGCCAGCCTAAGCTCGCGACGCCGTCGCGGCTGAAATCGCATTGCGGACAGCTGAGCGGCGCGGTCGCGGGCGCATACTGCGCCACCGGCCCGGTCGTCAGCGATGCGCCCAGCGGCAGCTCCCAGCCGGCGCTGTAGCGCGTGCCGGTCGGCACCGGCTCGGCGCGCAGCGTGAAGGGGGACGGGGACGAATTGAGCGCCGCGTCCAGAAAGTTCATCTGCGCGTCGCTGCCGACGATCAGATGATTTCGGGAAATCTTTTCCGCAAGGATAGTGTCGTAATCGGGCCGATCGCGCAGGCGATCGTCCGGCGATGACAGGGTCTCGCCGCTCCAGGCAAACAGGGGCGTCGCAGAACAAAAAAGCAACGCACTACTCAGCCCCAGCGCCGTAAGGCGCTGGCTGGCACACTGACTTTTCTGCAACATGAAAAACTCCAGACGACGCTGAAGAGAACGATCGGCGCTATTTAAGAAACTGTTTTATCACGCCTGCTGTTTAACTATTAACCGACTAAACGTAAGATCAAGCGCCGTCACAAAATTTTCTCTTTATCAGGATAAAGAACATGCAACGATGCGGCTGGGTCACTCAGGACCCGCTTTACCTGGCCTACCACGATCGTGAGTGGGGCATTGCGCAAAACGAAAAGCAGGCGCTGTTTGAGATGCTCTGTCTGGAAGGTCAGCAGGCGGGGCTCTCCTGGATCACCGTACTGAAGAAGCGAGAGCATTATCGCCATGCCTTTCACGGCTTCGACCCTCAGGCGGTGAGCTTAATGGATGAAGAAGATCTGACGCGCCTGCTGCAAGACAGCGGACTGATACGCCATCGCGGCAAACTCGCCGCCATTATCGGCAACGCGCGCGCTTATCTGGCAATGGAGGCGAAAGGCGAAGATTTCGCGCGCTTCGTATGGAATTTTGTCGATAACCAGCCGGTTGTGCATGGCTTTGCCCACTATAAAGAGGCGCCGACCACCTCACAGCAGGCTATCGCGCTGTCGAAGGCCTTAAAACAGCGTGGTTTTAAATTCGTTGGCCCGACAATTTGCCACTCCTTTATGCAGGCCTGCGGGCTGATTAGCGACCATCAGACAGACTGTTTTTGCCATCCTGACAACCTTTTACGCGCAAACCAGACAAAATAAGAGTTTCCCTCACCCCTTCTCTCTTTTTAAGCGGCATAATCTCGCCGCTTTAAAGACGTAATGTCTTTGTTTGATTTAGGGAATGAGCATGTATAAAAAATCGTTTTCGCTTTGCCTGTTACTGAGCGGCAGTCTGGTACTGTCGGGTTGTACCGTTAATCCATACACCAATGAATCCCAGGCCGGCAAATCCGGCATCGGCGCAGGCCTTGGCGCACTGATGGGCGCCGGGGTCGGCGTTCTCTCCTCATCGAAGAAAGATCGCGGCAAAGGCGCGCTGATTGGCGCGGCATCCGGCGCGGCGCTTGGCGGCGGCATCGGCTACTACATGGATGTGCAGGAAGCCAAGCTGCGCGAAAAAATGCGCGGCACCGGCGTCAGCGTGACGCGTCAGGGCGACAACATCGTGCTGAATATGCCGAATAACGTCACCTTCGACTCCAGCAGCAGTAGCCTGAAAGCGGCGGGCGCCAATACGCTGACCGGCGTGGCTATGGTGCTGAAAGAGTATCCGAAAACCGCGGTAAACGTCGTGGGCTACACCGACAGCACCGGCTCGCGCGCGCTGAATATGCGTCTGTCGCAGCAGCGCGCCGAGAGCGTCGCCGGCGCGCTGATTACCCAGGGCGTCGCGGCGGATCGTCTGCGCACCCAGGGTCTGGGCCCGGACAATCCGGTTGCCACCAACAGCACCGAAGCAGGCAAGGCGCAAAACCGCCGCGTAGAAATTACGCTTAGCCCGATCGGCTGATGCGAAAACGCCCCGAAACGGGGCGTTTTTCGCCAAAATGCGATTTTTTTGGCATTTTTACGCGCTTTTTTCGACAAAACAGGGTGGATGACATGCAACCTGTAGTGCCAAAACAGACTTTATGTTAGCGTGAAAAAAACGTGTTCAGCGAGTCGTCCAGCATGTCACTAAAAGCCATTGCCAGCGAATTAGGGTTGTCCGTTACCACGGTTAGCCGGGCGTTAAACGGCTATGAGGATGTGGCGGAGGAGACCCGTAAACGCGTGGAAGCAGAAGCGCAGCGTCGCGGCTATCGCCCCAACGCCGCCGCGCGCCGTCTGAAAACCGGCCGCGCCAATGCGGTAGGTTTAGTTTTCCCTGTCAGCACCTCGCCCATCAGCGACTGCCGCTTCAGCGAGATGCTGCTGACGCTCGATCAGCGCCTGGCGCAGAGAGAGATCGACCTGATGCTGCTGGTGGATAAGCCCCATGACGGGCCGCGTCCCCTGACGCGTCTGCTGCGCAGCCGGGTGCTGGATGCGCTCATCGTCACCCATACCCTGCCGCAGGATGAACGCCTGCTGAGCCTGCAGCAAAAAAACTTTCGCTTTATCACGCTCGGCCGCAGCGATCTGCCGCAGCCCTACGCCTGGCTCGACGTCGATCACCACCATGGCTCGCGCCTGGCGGTAGAAGCCTGTCTGCAGCAGGGAGTGACGCGCATCGCCTGGTTGGGCAGCGACGAAGGCACCACTTTTGTACGCGACCGCCGTCAGGGTTTCCTCGACGCGATGGGCGCCGTCACGCCGGTCGATATCGTCGCCGTGCCGCCGTCGCGTCGCGTCGGCTATCAGCAAACCGCCGCCTGGCTGGCGCAGGATGCGTCACTGCAGGCGATTATCGCCGACAGCAGCGCGCTGGCGGAGGGCGCGGCGCTGGCGATGCAGCAGGCGAACCGGCTGCACGGCAGCAAGGCGATTCGCCTCTATGCCTGGGAAGGCTTGCCGCGCGAAGCGATCGTCGAGGCGCCGGCGATCGCTATCCGTCAGGCCTCGGATAGCGAAACCGGCGATCAGCTTGCCGATCTGGTGGTGCAGATGCTTGACGGCGCGCCGCTGGAAGCGCTTCAGCTGTTGCGCCAGCCCTGGCTGGAGGGCGCGCCGCGCTGATCGCGCTTTTTGCGACAGACCGCGCCTGTGCTAGTCTCTGCCTGTTTCTCTTTTTGCAGGTACCGACATGAAGAACAGACCGCCTCGCGCCACCATTAGCGATGTTGCTCGCAGCGCGCGAACCGGTAAAACCAGCGTGTCTCGCTATCTCAACGGCGAGCAGCATCTTCTTTCCGCCGATCTAAAAGCCCGCATCGAACAGGCGATCGCCGAGCTCGACTATCGCCCCAGCCAGATGGCGCGCGGGCTGAAGCGCGGCCGCACGCGGCTGATCGGACTGATTATCGCAGACATCACCAATCCCTATTCCGTCGACGTGATGTGCGGCATCGAAGCCGCCTGCCGCGAGCGCGGCTTTACGCTGCTGATGTGCAACACCAACAATGAAGTGGATCTGGAGCAGCACTATCTGCAGCTGCTGAGCAGCTATCAGGTAGAAGGGGTCGTGGTGAATGCCGTTGGCATGCGCGAAGAGGCGCTGAGCCGCCTGCAGCAGTCGCTGCTGCCGATGGTGCTGATCGACCGAAAAATTCCCGATTTCGCCTGCGATGTCGTCGGCCTGAACAACGCCGAAGCCACGGAGATCGCCACGCAGCATCTGCTTGATAACGGCTATGAGGCGCTGCTGTTTTTGAGCGAGCCGCTGGGCAGCGTTAACACGCGTCGCGAACGCCTGCAGGCGTTCCGTCAGCGGCTCGCCGCCTGGCCGCAGATTGCACATGAGAATGCCGAGGTGCCGCTGCATCAGCCTGCGGCGCTGGATGCGCTGCTGCTGGACTATACGCGGCGTCAGCGCGGAAAACGCGCGGCGGTGATGGTGGCGAACGGCGCCATGACGCTGCAGGTTGCGCGCGCGATGCAGCGCGTCGGCCTGCGCTGGGGCGAAAATATCGGCCTGCTCGGCTTCGACGAGCTGGAGTGGGCCGCGCTGGCCGGCGTCGGCATCACCACGCTGCGACAGCCCACCTGGCAAATCGGCTATGCGGCGCTGGAGCGG
Organism: Pantoea sp. NGS-ED-1003; assembly: GCF_000738765.1. Lineage (NCBI taxonomy): Bacteria > Pseudomonadati > Pseudomonadota > Gammaproteobacteria > Enterobacterales > Erwiniaceae > Pantoea > Pantoea sp. NGS-ED-1003. Next base: position 72,241 of record NZ_JPQA01000012.1, on the reverse strand, counting down.
CTGATCGCCCGCATCGACGGCAGCGCCGGGCCCGCCGCCGAACAGGTTTTCTCCGGCGAGCTGGTGGTGCGCGGCTCCAGTCGGCCCCTCGCCTGATCCCCGCTTGTTTTCCCTCTCTCGTGCTCGCTTCGTGAGCACGATCATAGTTTCAGCCTCTGCCTCTTTGCTTTGGAACCGGTTCCAATTAACGTTTTTCCTATAACTTTCGCTTAACGCGCATTCCAGGGGTAACGATGAACGCTGAAATTATTGTGGTGACCGCCGCCTACGGACAGCAACAGGTCGCCGCGCTGGGCGGTCAGCAGGCACTGCTGCCGCTGATCCAGCAGGCCGGCGCCGACGGCGTCGAAATCCGCCGCGAACTCTTCGACAATGCGACGCTCGCCAGTCTGCCCGCGCTGGCCCAGACCATTCAGCAACATCAGCTGCGCGCCAGCTACTCGGTACCCGACACGCTGTTTTGTGACGACGGCGCGTTAAATCCCCAGCTGGAGAACTACCTTAAAGAAGCCCAGCAGCTGAACGCGCAGCGCCTCAAGCTGGCGCTGGGCGGATTTAACGGCGAGCTGCACGGCGCGGCTTTGCGCGCGCTTGCCGAGCGCTATCCGGTAGAGCTGGCGGTGGAAAACGATCAAACCGATAACGGCAAGCTCGCGCCTTCGCTGCGTTTTTTCCAGGCGGCGGAGCAGGCGAACCTGCCGGTGACGATGACATTCGATATGGGCAACTGGCTCTGGACGCAGGAGAACGCGCAGGCGGCGGCGACGCAGCTTGGGCGCTTCGTGCGTTATATTCACGTCAAGGCGGCTGAACCGCACGGCGACAGCTATCGCGCGGTGGCGCTGGACGAGGCGAAAGCGGACTGGCGCGACCTGCTGCGCCAGCTGCCGGATAATGCGCCGCGCGGCATCGAATTCCCGCTGGAAGGCGAGGATCTGCTGGCGGTAACCCGCCGCTACGTGTCGCTGCTGCGCACTCTGTAAGGAGAGAAGATGACTACTCTGCATAACGGCGCGCTGGACGTCGTCACCATCGGCGAAGCGATGGCGATGTTCGTGGCGCGTGAAAGCGGCGATCTCGCCGCCGCTGAAACTTTTATCAAGCGCGCGGCGGGCGCGGAGCTTAACGTCGCCATCGGCCTGGCGCGTCTCGGTCTGAAGGTCGGCTGGGTCAGCCGCGTCGGCGACGATAGCTTCGGCCGCTTTATCTGCCAGGTGCTGGAGAGCGAAGGCGTCGATCGCCGCCAGGTGACGAAAGATGCGCGCTACCCCACCGGTTTTCAGCTGAAATCCAAAGTCGACGACGGCTCCGATCCGCTAGTGGAATATTTCCGGAAAGGCTCCGCCGCCAGCCATCTCTCCGTTGAGGATTTCAACAGCGATTACTTCGGCGCCGCGCGCCATCTGCATCTGAGCGGCGTCGCGGCCGCGCTCTCCGCCAGCTCGCTGGCGCTGCTGAAGCACAGCGCGAAAGAGATGCGCGCGCGCGGCAAAACCATCTCTTTCGATCCTAATTTGCGGCCGGTGCTGTGGCGCAGCGAAGAGGAGATGCGCCAGCAGCTCAACCACCTGGCGGAGTACGCCGACTGGGTGCTGCCGGGCGAAAAAGAGGGCTATATCCTGACCGGCTACCGCCAGCCGGAAGCAATCGCCGATTTCTACCTCGATAAAGGGGTGAAAGCGGTGGTGATTAAAACCGGCTGCGACGGCGCCTGGTATAAAACCGCCCAGGGCGAGCAGGGCCAGGTCGAGGCGATCCGCGTCGAGAACGTGGTGGACACCGTCGGCGCGGGCGACGGTTTCGCCGTCGGCGTGATCAGCGCGCTGCTGGAAGGTAAAACGCTGCCGCAGGCGATTAAGCGCGGCAACAGAATCGGTTCGCTGGCGATTCAGGTGATCGGCGACAGCGAAGGGCTGCCAACACGCAGCGAGTTAGGCGATTTCTAGCCTGAATCCGAACCGCAATATCAGAGGAGAACCGCATGAAAACGCAGACAATCGCGCCGAAACGCTGGTGGTATATCATGCCCATCGTGTTTATCACCTACAGTCTGGCCTATCTGGATCGCGCAAACTTTAGCTTCGCCTCTGCCGCCGGCATCAACGACGACCTGGGCATCACCAAGGGCATGTCCTCGCTGCTGGGCGCGCTCTTCTTTCTCGGCTACTTCTTTTTCCAGATCCCCGGCGCGGTCTACGCTGAACGCCGCAGCGTGAAAAAACTGATTTTCTGGTGCCTGGTGCTGTGGGGCGTCTGCGCGTCGCTAACCGGCGTGGTCAGCAACATCCCGATGCTGGCGGCGATCCGCTTCGCGCTCGGCGTGGTGGAAGCGGCGGTAATGCCCGCGATGCTGATCTATATCAGCAACTGGTTCACCAAGTCGGAGCGCTCGCGCGCCAATACCTTTCTGATCCTCGGCAACCCGGTGACGGTGCTCTGGATGTCGGTCGTCTCCGGCTATCTGATCGACGCGTTCGGCTGGCGCGAAATGTTTATCTTCGAAGGGATTCCGGCGGTGATCTGGGCCGTCGCCTGGTGGTTTATGGTGCAGGATAAGCCCGAACAGTCGCGCTGGATGAGCGAAGAAGAGAAAGCCGCGCTGGCCGCCCAGCTGAAAAAAGAGCAGGAGAATATCAAGGCGGTGCGCAACTACAGCGAAGCGTTCCGCAACCGCAACGTTATTCTGCTCTGCATGCAATATTTCGCCTGGAGCATCGGCGTCTACGGCTTCGTGCTGTGGCTGCCGTCGATTCTGCGCAACGGCACGCAGATGGGCATGGTGGAAGCGGGCTGGCTGTCGGCGGTGCCTTATCTGGCGGCGACCATCGCGATGATCGTCGTCTCCTGGGCGTCGGACAAAATGCAGAACCGCAAGCTCTTCGTCTGGCCGCTGCTGCTGATCGGCGCGCTGGCGTTCCTCGGCTCTTATCTGGTCGGTTCCGACAATTTCTGGCTCTCTTACGCGCTGCTGGTGATTGCGGGCGGCGCGATGTATGCGCCTTATGGTCCCTTCTTCGCCATCATTCCGGAAATGCTGCCGCGCAACGTTTCAGGCGGTGCGATGGCGCTGATCAACAGCATGGGCGCGCTGGGATCGTTCGTCGGTTCCTGGATTGTCGGCTATCTTAATGGAGCGACGGGTAGTCCGGCGGCCTCCTATATCTTTATGGGCGCAGCGCTGCTGGTCTCGGTGTGGCTGACGTTGATCGTCAAGCCCGCCGAAAACAAAACGCCGCCGCTGCACGGCGCGAAACACGCCTGAAAGCGTAAGCGCTGACCCTCTTCTCCGGGCGACCTGCGTGTCGCCCGTCACACGTTTTACAGGGAGCGAACGATGAAACCATCCGTGATTCTGTATAAAAGCCTGCCGGACGATCTGCGCGCCCGGCTCGACGCCCACTTCAGCGTAACCGAAATCAAAGATCTGTCGTCGGAAAGCCAGCAGCAGCACGCTGACGCGCTGGCGCAGGCCGAAGGGCTGATCGGCTCCGGCGGCAAGATCGACGGCGAACTGCTGGCGAAAATGCCGAAGCTGCGCGCCTGTTCGACCGTATCGGTAGGTTACGACAACTTCGACGTCGAGGCGCTCAACCAGCGCCATGTGCTGCTGATGCATACGCCGACGGTGCTGACCGAAACGGTGGCCGACACCATGATGGCGCTGGTGCTGAGCAGCGCGCGCCGAGTAACCGAGCTGGACGCGTGGGTGAAAGCGGGCCAGTGGAACAAAAGCATCGGGCCGGACAAATTCGGCATCGACGTGCACCATAAGACGCTCGGCATTCTCGGCATGGGGCGCATCGGCATGGCGCTGGCGCAGCGCGCGCACCTCGGCTTCGGCATGAAGGTGCTCTACAACGCGCGCCGCGAACATGAAGAGGCGCAGTCGCGCTTTAGCGCGCAGCGCTGCGATCTGGAAACGCTGCTGAAAGAGAGCGACTTTGTCTGCATCAGCCTGCCGCTGACCGAGCAGACGCACCATATGATTAGCGCGGCGCAGCTGAAGCTGATGAAGCCGAGCGCCATCCTGATCAACGCCGGACGCGGTCCGGTGGTGGACGAAGAGGCGCTGATCGCCGCGCTGAAAGAGGGCACCATCCATGCGGCGGGCCTGGATGTGTTCGAGCAGGAGCCGCTGACCGCATCGCCGCTCTTCTCGCTGCCTAACGTGGTGGCGCTGCCGCATATCGGATCCGCCACGCACGAGACGCGCTACGGCATGGCGCAGGACGCGGTGGAGAACCTGATCGCCGCGCTGACCGGCAAGGTGGAAAAGAACTGCGTTAATCCAGACATTCTCAAGTAATCCGCCCTTCCCATTGCGCCCGCCGCTGGCGGGCGTTATCGTTGATTCCCCATTCGTCACATGTTTTTAACGTCTATATATGTCTTTTTCTCAGTTCGGCGACAAATTTACCCAGCACACCGGCATTTCACGTCTGATGGAAGATATGGGCGCAGGACTGCGCACGCCCGGCACCATTATGCTCGGCGGCGGCAATCCGGCGCAGATCCCGGCAATGAATGACTATTTTCAACAGCTGCTGCAGCAGATGCATGACGAGGGCAAGCTGAGCGAAGCGCTCTGCAACTATGACGGTCCGCGCGGCAAGGCCACGCTGCTGAACGCGCTGGCGACGCTGCTCAGCAGCGAGCTGGGCTGGCCGGTGACCGCAAACAATATCGCCCTGACCAACGGCAGCCAGAGCGCTTTTTTCTATCTGTTTAACCTGTTCGCCGGTCGCCGCGCCGACGGCAGTAAAAAGCGCGTGCTCTTTCCGCTGGCGCCAGAATACCTGGGCTATGCCGATGCCGGACTGGACGAAGGGCTGTTCGTTTCCGCTAAGCCTAATATCGAGCTGCTGCCGGAAGGCCAGTTTAAGTATCACGTCGATTTTGAACATCTGCCGATGCATGACGACATCGGCCTGATCTGCGTGTCGCGCCCTACCAACCCGACCGGCAACGTGGTGACCGACGACGAACTGATGCAGCTCGACGCGCTGGCGCAGCAGCACGACGTGCCGCTGCTGATCGACAACGCCTACGGCGTGCCTTTCCCCGGCATTATTTTCAGCGACGCGCGTCCGCTGTGGAATCCCAATATTATTCTCTGCATGAGCCTGTCGAAGCTCGGCCTGCCCGGCGCGCGCTGCGGCATTATCGTCGCCGACGAAAAGATTATCGGCGCCATCAGCAATATGAACGGCATTATTAGCCTGGCGCCCGGCAGCATTGGCCCTGCTATCGCCGCCGAGATGATCCAGCGCGGCGATCTGCTGCGGCTGTCGGAAACGGTGATTAAACCTTTCTATCAGGCCAAAGTGACTGAAACCATCGCCATTCTTCGCCGCTATCTGTCGGAGGAGCGCTGCCTGATACATAAGCCGGAAGGCGCGATTTTCCTCTGGCTATGGTTCCGCGATTTGCCGATCAGCACCGAGGCGCTCTACCAGCGGCTTAAGGCGCGCGGCGTTCTGATGGTGCCGGGCCACTTTTTCTTCCCCGGCCTGGAGCAGGCGTGGCCGCACACGCACCAGTGTATGCGCATGAACTATGTGCCGGACGCCGAGAACATTGAGCGCGCGGTGCAGATTCTGGCGGAAGAGGTTGAGAAGGCGTTTGCGGAATAGCTTTAACACGCGGTTTTAGAGGCGCGCCGGTTTGACCGGCGCTCACTCCTCTTTCGCCTCCAGCAGCGACTCCCGACACCACTGCGCCAGCTGACGGATTGCCTGCTCGACCTCTTCATTCCAGCCGAAGCCGGCGTTAAGCCGAAAACAGTGGTCGTAGCGATCGTCGGTGGCGAAAATATGGCCCGGCGCGATGCCGATGCCGGCGTTGCGCGCTTTGAGAAACAGCGCGCGCACGTTGAGCGCCCGGTGCGGCATCTCGACCCACAGCACATAACCGCCTTCCGGCTCCGAGACGCGCGTGCCCGGCGGAAACTCGCGCAGCAGCGACTGACGCATCTGCTGAATCTGTCCGGCCAGCTCGCGCCGCAGCTTACGCAGATGGGCGTCATAGCCGCCGCTGCGCAGCAGCTCGGCGATCGCCGCCTGCGACAGCGTCGAGGTGCCCATGGTCGAGGTGTATTTCAGCGACGCGATCTTGCGCATGTAGTTGACGCTGTGCACCCAGCCGATGCGGATGCCGGGCGCAACGGTTTTAGAAAAGCCGCTGCACAGAATGGCGTTGGGGCTAAAGGCGCGCATTGGAAAAGGCCGCCGCTCGCCGAACGCGGTATCGCCGAAAATATCGTCTTCGACGATCACCACGTCATTCTCATCGGCCTGGCGGGCAATATAGGCCTTCTGTTCGTTGGGGATCGATTTGCCGAGGGGATTGTTGACGTTGCCGATGGTGAGAAAGGCCTGTACCGCTCTGCGGCGGAACAGCGCGGTGAGCTTTTCGACGTCGACATAGCCTTCCGGCCCGGCGTCGACCTCAATCACGCGCAGGTTGAGATTATGCAGCATCTGCAGCAGCACGAAGTAGCAGGGCGACTCCACCGCCACCACGTCGCCGGGCCTGAGCGTGGCGCGCAGCGACAGCGACACCGCCTCAATGCAGCCGTTGGTGATGAGAATATCGTCGGCGCTGATAGTGCAGCCATACTCCACCGCCCGACGCGCGATTTCATGCTTCAGCGGCAGATAGCCGGTGCCTTTAACGGTGTTGCCCAACAGCGCCGGTTTGCTGTATCCCATCTGACGCATCAGCAGCCCGATCTTTTTCACCGGATAGAGCGAGCTGTCGCCGTTCGCCAGGTCAAGACGAACGCGACACTCCGAGCCGAGGATCGCCAGGTGCATCTCCGTCTGTTCATCCAGCGGCGCCACCAGCCGCGGCTGCGCCAGTGGCGTCGGCGTCGCCTCTTTATGCGCCAGACGCGGCGCGACGAAAAAGCCCGATTTCGGCTTCGCCACCGCAAAGCGCTCATCCTCCAGCGTACGCAGCGTTTTCAGCGCGGTAGTCAGGCTGACGCTGTACTGGGTCGCCAGCGTGCGCACCGAGGGCAACCGGCTGTCGGGCAGCAGCGATCCGCTGCGGATAGCCTGCTTAATCTGTTCGGCTATCTGGCGGTAACGACTGCTCTGACTCTCCTGCTCGTCCGTTTCACCGGGCATCTGTTCCACCCCATATCGTACTGATCTGTGCGTATTCAAGAGAGTACATTCAAAGTACTTTAGGCTGCATCTCTTAATTATTTATGACGCGCGGCCGCTCCGCTTTTTGCGTCCGGCGCCCTGTCGTCTGCCTTCGTTCCGGCATTCATTGCTACACCGCTTAATGGCCTGTTTTTCATGGAATCAGTAGGTTCCATGCATTTAAACGAATTTATCAGCCAAAGGAAAACGCGAAAAATGAATAATCTGTCCGCCATGATGAGAGAAATCGAAGGCTATCTGACGCCGGCAATCATCGATTCCGCTAAACGGTGCTCTCATCGTCTGCTTGCCGCGCTGCCGGATAGCGAGCAGCTGTCGCGCAACCGCGTTCTGCTCGCCTACGGCGGCGGCAAAGACAGCAGCTATATGGTGGCCTATGTGCGTTACATTCAGGGGTTAATCTGGCGGCAGCGCGGCGACACCTTTCTGCTGCGCATCAGCACCAACCGCCACGCCGCCATGAGCGACAGCGTGATGGAGAATATCGACCGCGTTTACCGCGCGCTGGCTATTCACCATGACGCCTTCGTAGAGAGCCTGATTGTCGACGGCCAGCAGATTCGCCCTTTCGAACGTCATCTTCCCCTGCCCGAGTCGGTGCGCCAGCAAAACCGCAGCGACGTGCTGATGAACGGCCACCGCTTTCGCGCCGACGCGCGCTCGACCTTCTGCAACGCCTGCAACCTCAGCATGGTTAACTCGTTCGGCCTGGCGGCGCACTATAACGGCGGCGTGGACATGATTATCACCGGCGATTCGCCGCAGGAGCAGACCGCCTATGTCGCCTGGGCGCGGCACCTTTCGCGCCTGTTCGACGCGCCGACGGCGGAGAAAGATCGGGGCTTTCGCGGCTTTTTGCAGACGCTCGACGGCGTGGCGCATCGCTACACGGCCGCTATCCACGGCGAGGCGGCGGTCACGCCTGCACGCCGCATCATGCATCAGCTGACGCGCGATCCGCTGTTCTTCAATATTTATCAGGACACCGCCTACGAAGCCGGCGCGCACTGGGCGCTGCTCAACGACTTTATGCGTTTCCGCTTCGATCCGCTGATGTTCAGCTTTTCCGAATCGGACTGCGGCAACCCGACGCTGATGGCGCACATTCGCGGCCTGCGCGCGGAAACCCTGCTGCAGCGCAGCTACGTAGAAGGCATCCGCGAATATGTCCGCTTTGCGCTGGGGCTGATGAAGCAAAAAGATTTTCCGCCTCAGCTGATCGCCGAGATGGCGACGCGCTATCAGGACGAAGCCGCTATCGAACAGCAGCGCCAGCGCGCGGCGCGCTTCGCCGTCGAGGCGTTCGACCTCGACGAAACCCAGCTGATTTGCATGATCTATTCGCCCTTTATCGCCCAGGGCAGCCAGCTGCACAGCTGGCTGACGCAGCAGCGGATCGGGCTGGATGAAGCGGCGATTCGACAGCTGCTCGCCGGCGAGCGCGACGACGCGGCGCTGGCGCAGCAGCTCGGTCAGCTTTCCGGGCTGGATATCGATCAGCTGCGCCACTGCTGGCAAAGCCGTCAGGTGAGTTCGCTGCTGGAGGGCAAAAGCGCCGATCCGCTGTCGCGCGTGCTGCGCTTCGATCCGCATAAGGCGGTGATTCAGGTAAACCACGGCGTCCTGCAGGATACCGTGACCGAAGTGATCTCCGGGCGCTGATCCCGGTAAGGCGAAGCGATGAGAAAAATTTTTCTGCAAATAGGCGCAACGCGCGACAGCCAGAACCCCTACTGCGAGGTGGCGAAGCGCGACGGCTACTTTACCGTACTGGCGGAGATGAGCGATTTCGTCGACTACCAGTCGCTCAGCCTGACGCTGCCGTTTGACCTGATCGTTCGCCTTGATCGGCCGGAAAATCCCTGGGAAGTGCTGCAGGCCTGCCTGCACGCCGGGCTGCTGGAGCATCCGCGCGTGGTGCTGGCCGGGTTTGAAGCCTACAACGCCAGCGCCGGCCGGGTGCGGGAAATACTGGCTGGGCCCGATGCGCCGCGCACCTTTATCCCGCTGGATAAATATGCCCAGCGGATGGCGCTGAAAAAAGCCTGGCCGCGTTTTCCACAGCCGGAGTTTCGTTTTTTCGCCTCGCCGCTCAGCATTCTCGACGCCCACCAGGCGCTGATCTATCCCTGCGTGATCAAGCCGGTGGACAGCGGCGGCGGCCTGGGCATATGGCTGGTGGAGGCGCCTGAACGGCTGGCGGGCGTGGTGCAGATGCTGGAAGAGACCATGAACTACGGCGGCCGCAGCTTTAGCGGGTTTATCGTCGAAAGCTGGCTGGACGGCGACGAATATTCGCTGCAGGGCGTGGTGCATGAGGGTCATCCGCACGCCCTGACCTGCTGCCAGAAGGTGATCGAACAACATCGCGACGCCCAGGGCGGCGTCAGTTTTTACGAATCCGGCCACGTCGCCGTCGCCGCCGAGACGCTGCCGCCCGCGTTCGCCAGCCTGATGAAGTTCTGCTGCGAAACCTTCGGCTACCGGCTCGGCGCCTTTCATATCGATTTTATCGTGGTAGATGGCGTGCCGCACTTTCTTGAAATGGGCTTTCGCCTTTCCGGCATGGGCGTGCCCAGCCTGGTCGAAGAAGCGACCGGCATCGACTGGGTAGCCGTCGCGTTTCGGCTTGAAGCCGGCGGCGAAATGCCCGCGCTGCGCTTCGCCGCGCCGTCGCGTGCCGTCGGCCAGCTGCGTCTGCGCCAGCCAGCCCAGCTGCGCCAGGCGGAAAGCTGGATTGCCGAACATCGTCAGGGGGCGCTGCTGCCGCCGCTGACCTTTGCCGGCTTACAGGTGTCGCGGCGCTCGTCGCTTTATGCCGATCTGACGCGCCATGCGGGCATACTCGGCACGCTGCGCCTGTCGGCTGGCGGTCGCGACGACATTCTGGCCGTTTTTAACAGCGTGGTGCGCACCGCATCTCGCCTCTCAGAAGGAAATTTATTGTGTGCAGAATGATTCTGGCGCAGGGCGAATTCGACGCGGCGCAGGTGCTGGAGGCGGCGCGCGCCATGAGCTGCGGGGAAACCGCCTGCCATGACGGCCCGATAAAAGAACATCCGAACGGCTGGGGATGTTTGTGGCTGGAGGCGGGCGAGATCCGCACGCTGCGCGGCAGTGGTCCCTTTGCCGACGCGCTGCCCGATATCGATGTCGAACGCATCAAAGGTCGCTTTCTGGCGGTGCATGTACGCCACGCCACGCTGAGTAAAAACCAGGGGCTGGAGTTCGCCCATCCGCTGCTGCGCGACAGCGCAGGCACGCGCTGGTACATGATGCACAACGGTTTTATGCCGAAGGTCTACGCCCGTCTCGGCATGGCGGCCTCTCGCTTCGACTCGGCGGAGTACCTGGAATATCTGGTGGATCGCGTCACGCCAGCCGACTTCACGCGCGACTACCTGCGCGACAAGCTGGCGCAGGTCGAGCCGGGCGGCAGCGCGGGCAACGCGATTTTTGTCACGCGCGACCGGGCATGGGCCTGGCAGTGGCACCCGCAGGATACGCCCTATCCGCACTACTTTACGCTGCACGTTTTGCAGCAGGAGCGCTGCACGTACATTTCGTCTGAACCTGTTCCAACCCTGGGCGACGCCGCCAGCTGGCGACGCATGGCTAACCATGAACTACGCGAAATTCCTTTGGGGGAGTAAACATCATGGCCATTTTTAATCAGATACGCGTGATCAATCCCAACATGTATGTAGAGCGCACCTGGCTGGACGATATCGTCACGGCGCGCGTACCGCTGCTGGTGCTGCGCAACTTCCTCACCGATGAAGATCGCCAGGAGGTGGTGACCGATTTGCAGCGCTGCCGCGAGCAGATCCGCGTGTCGCACTATCCCAACGGCGCGCTCACCACGCTCGGTCCCTACCTGGCGAAACATACCGCCGCGCCGGAAAACTACTTTACCGAATGGCGCGACATCGCGTCATCGCTGCCGCCGTCGCTCGCGGCGCTGCGCCTGCAGATCTATGAGTGGGTGCGCCACGCGCTAAAGCTGGAGAGCTTGCAAACCGCCCATGAACCAGGGCTGGGCGACTACGCCGGTTCCATCGTGCGTTTTCATGCCGACGGCGTCGCCAATCCGCTGCACAACGACAATATCGTCCGCGACGCGGCCGGAACCGGCCTGGCGGTGACGCAGATCCTGCATCAGCTGAGCTGCGTGGTCTGCCTGCAGGAGTGCAACGCGGGCGGCGGGCTGCGCATTTTCAACAAAAAATGGTCGCCCGACGATGAGCGTTTCAAAACGCCAGGCGAGCTCGGCTACCAGAGCGGCGTGGTGATGCAGAGCGAAACCTGCGAGTTCGCGCCGCGCAGCGGCGATATCTACCTGTTTAATCCCGCCTTTTACCACGAGATCGATCGGGTCGAAGGCGATACCCGCATCACGATGGGCTTCTTTTTTGGCCTGACCGACAAAAAAATGAAACACGCGATTGCGTGGAGCTGACGCCCTGCGCGCAGCCTTGCAAGACGAGGAGAAGAGATGACGACATTTGCAAAGATTACCGAACTGCTGGATCGGCACGACGCGGACTATCGCGTGGTAGAACACGAGGCCATCGGCCAGACCGACGCCATCAGCGCGCTGCGCGGCAATGCGCTTAACCAGGCGGCGAAGGCAATGGTGCTGGAGGTCGCGATGCCGGACGGCGCCGAATCGCGCTTTCTGCTGGCGATCGTGCCGGGCGACTGCAAAATCAATTTTAAAAGCGCCGCGCGCGCTATCGGCGGCAAAAAGTCGAGCTTCGCCGCGCCCGAGATGGCGCAGTCGCTGACCGAGTGCGTGATGGGCGCGGTGCCGCCATTTAGTTTTGATGACCGGTTGGCACTGCGCGTCGATGCGCGCCTGCGCGACGTCGGCACGCTGTGGTTCAACGCCGGCGCGCTGGAAAAATCGATCGCTCTTAACGCAGAGGACTATCGCCGTATCGTAGGCGAAGCCTGTTATGCCGATATCGCCACGCCCGTGGCGGTTAGCGCCTGACGGCAGAGGAAAGGTTATGTCAGTCAAAGATATGTTGCTGGCGCTCTGCGTCGTGGTGGCGTGGGGCGTTAATTTCGTGGTGATCAAGCTCGGCTTGCAGGGCATGCCGCCCTTTTTGCTGGCGGGCCTACGCTTTTCCCTGGTGGCGTTTCCGGCGATCTTTTTTGTCTCTCGCCCCGCTATTCCGCTGCGCTGGCTGGTGGTCTACGGCATGACCATCAGCTTTGGCCAGTTCGCCTTTCTGTTTCTCGCCATCAAGCTTGGCATGCCAGCCGGGCTCGCCTCGCTGGTGCTGCAGGCGCAGGCCTTTTTCACGCTGCTGCTGGGCGCGCTGCTGCTGGCGGAAAAGCTGCGCTGGAACCATATCGCCGGCGTGCTGATCGCGACGCTAGGGATGTTTATGCTGGCGACGGCGGGCATGGAGGGCCAGTCGGCCGCAGGCATTACGCTGACGACCATGATGCTGACGCTGGCGGCGGCGCTGTCGTGGGGGCTGGGCAATATCACCAACAAGATCATTCTGCGCAATCGCAAGGTGCCGGTGATGTCGCTGGTGGTGTGGAGCGCGCTGGTGCCGGTGCTGCCCTTCTTCGCCTGTTCCTGGCTGTTCGAAGGAGAAGAGGCGATTGTTTTCAGCCTGACGCACATCTCGCTGCAAACGGTGCTGGCGCTGATCTATCTCGCCTTTATCGCTACCATCGTCGGTTACGCCATCTGGGGCAACCTGCTTAGCCGCTATGAAACCTGGCGCATCGCGCCGCTGTCGCTGCTGGTGCCGGTGATCGGCATTCTCAGCGCCGCGCTGGTGCTGGGGGAGCGCCTCTCGTCGCAGCAGATGCTGGGCGCGGCGGTGATTATCTTCGGCCTGCTGGTGAATGTCTTCGGCGGCCTGGTGAGCCAGCGCCTGGCGATGCGCACGCATCCTTAACGGTGCGGCGTGCGGCTCAGACATAAAAAAACGCCGCGAAGGCGGCGTTTTTTTCTCGTTGATTCTGATTAGTTCAGAATTTCAATCCGGCGCGGTTTCGCCTCTTCAGGGACGATGCGTTCCAGATCGATGCTCAACAGGCCATTTTCCAGTCGCGCGTCGCGTACCACAATGTGGTCGGCCAGCTGGAATTTGCGCTCGAAGTTGCGTTCGGCAATACCCTGGTAGAGATATTTGCGTTCGGTCTGCTCTTCAGGATGCGCGCCACGCACGATCAGGACGTTATCGTGAGCGGTAATATCCAGTTCGTTCTGGGCAAAGCCCGCCACCGCGATGGTGATGCGATAGTGGTTTTCGCTAACCAGTTCGACGTTATACGGAGGATAGCCGCCGTTGCTCTGGTTCTGGTTGGACTCCAGCAGGTTAAACAGGCGATCGAAACCGATAGCAGAGCGATAAAGTGGAGCAAGATCAAAATTACGCATGGAATGACTCCTGATATTCAGCAAGTTTTGGCAACCTTCCACCATGGACAGGTTGTGCGGCGCCCCGATGTCCGAGCGCGTCCGTAGCTTAAAAATGGGTATGCTCAGACCGGTTTCAAGAGGCGAAACGCAATTTTTTTCGCCAATCAGCTGAAGTGGCATACACTCAGGAGACCTTTCGTCTGACATAGCGCACCTCGCCGTAGAGTGAGGACGTAAGCGGACAAGCTAACTCAGCCGGGGCGGTCGCCACAGTTGAAGGGATGATGAAGATGAAATTATTGAAGGCATTTCCTCTGGCAGGCGCACTGGCCTGCTGCACCTTTGCGCTTGCAGGATGTTCCAGCGTTATGTCGCATACCGGCCCGAATCAGGGCTACTATCCGGGCACGCGCGCCAGCGCCGATATCCTGGTAGACGATAACAGCAGCTGGGCGCTTAAGCCGCTGGCGCTGATCGATCTGCCCTTTTCCGCCGTACTGGATACGCTGCTGCTGCCGTGGGACTACGCGCGCAGCGACGACGACAAATCAATCGACTCCCCGCGTGAGCGCATTCTTCAGAGCGAAAAGCTAAACCACACGCAGGAGAATCTGGCGCAGGCCGCGCCTTATCCTTTAGCTACGCCGACACAGTAAAGAGCTGTCGCCAGCCGTCGACCTCTCGCATAAAGGCGATCAGCCGCCCGTCCGGCGACCAGACGACTGCGTCGCCGCTCGGCGGCTGTTCGCTGCGTTCGGTGAGCGGCTGACAGACGCCGCTCTCGATATCGCAGCGCATCACCTGATTGTCGCTGATAAAGGCGACGGCCGTGCCCTGCGGATGCCAGCTAAACGCCGACTGCACCGAATGCGCCAGCCGCGTGACCTGACGCACCGCGCCGCCGTTGGGCGACACCGTCCAGAGCTGCACCACATCCTGTTCGTCCGCCATTAAAAAGGCGATGGCGCTGCCGTCTGGCGCGCTGCGCAGCCAGTGACGCGGCTGCTGGGCAAGCCCGCGCGTCGTAAAGGTCAGCCGGCGCTGTCGCACGCCGGCAGGCGGCGCAGGCAGGCTGCTCTCCGTCCCCTCCAGCGGTTCGTCGCCCGGCATGGCGTACGCCTCCAGCGCCTCCGGCAGATCGACAACAAAAACTTCCGGCTGCTTTTCGCCAGCGGCGGAGATCGTGTCGCCGATAAAGGCGATAGCCCAGCGCTGCCAGCTGCCGTCCGGCTTCTGGTAGCCGCGCGCGCCGATCCAGCCCTCTTCATAGGCGCGGTTAATCTCGTCGCTGCCCGGACGCGGCGCTGCGATGGTGCGACTGACCAACACGCAAAAGTGGCTGCCGCTGTATTCGCGCGGATGCTGTTGGATCGGCGCGACCGCGCGCAGCGGCAGCGCGATGCCGACGTTGCGCAGATCCTCTTTCGGGTCCCTCTCGTGCATCACATGATCGTTATAGGTGAAGCTGACGCGCGTGCCGTCCGGACTGTAGAGATGCACATGCGAGCCGCCGCGCAGCGCGCCGGGCGTAAAGGGCGGCGTGATGTCGCAGGCGTCGAGGTTTTGCGCACGGCCGTTTTGCACGATGACGCCGCGCCGGTGATGAAAATCGTAGTGCCAGCTCTCGTCAGGATGTTCCGGGCCGTGAATGCAGAGATAGCGCGGCGGCAAATTCGGACTGACGGTTACGACGCCCACATGCGCGCCGTCGGTCGCGCGATAGAGCACCTCGACCTCGCCGGTCTGCACATTGACGCGCTCAATGGTGTCACTGGTAAAAGAGGCGCCCGACGGACGCACGTCGAAGGCCAGCCACTGGCTGTCGGCGGTCCAGACGTTGCTGTTGGTCAGCTGGTGATGCCGCGGGTTAAAGGTGATCTGTTTTTCGCGCATAGGGCAACCTGACTAAAAATGTTGCCCCACACGCTACGCCAAAAGCGTTAAAGATGCAGCTTCGATTTCGGCTGCGGCGCGGCAACGCCCTCGATCGCCCGTTTACGCCCAACTAACAGCCCGAGCGCGCCGCCAAGGATGAGCGCGCCTGCCACGATCAGCAGGCCGTCGTTATAGCTGTTGGTCGCGTCTTTGATGCGCCCCATGACCGGCGGAAAAGCCAGCCCGGCGATATTCGCCACCGCATTAATCAGCGCCACCGACGCGGCGCCCGCTACGCCGGAGACCGTTTCGGTGGTCACCGCCCAGAATACCGGCGTGATGGCCCAGTTCAGGCCGACCATCAGCACCAGCAGCAGATAAGCCATCCACTGTTGCGGCGCCGCCAGCGCCGCCAGCAGCAGCAGGCCCGCTGCCATCAGCGGCAAGCCGAGATGGCGCGCTCGTTCGCCGGTGCGATCGGAATGGCGGCCGTTAAGGTACATAAAAATGCAGGCGAAGAGAAAAGGCACCGCCGACAGCAGGCTAACCGTCAGGTTGCTGCGCTCCGCCGCAACCGCTTTAACGATCATCGGCAGAAACAGCGTAATGCCGATGGTACCGAAAGCCTGCAACAGCCACAGCAGGCTGAGCATCCAGACGCGCCGGCTTTTTAGCGCCACGCGCCAGTTATGATCGCGTATCGCCGAGTGCTGCTCGTCGCGCGCCAGCGTCTGTTGCAGGTAGCTGCGCTGTTCCGCCGTTAGCCAGCGCGCATTAGCTGGCGCGTCGTCGAGATAGAACCAGGTGACGATGCCCAGCGCGAATGCCGGAATGCCTTCCAGCAGGAAGAGCCAGCGCCAGCCTTCGACGCCCAGCATGCCGTGCAGATTCAGCAGGCTGCCGGAGAGCGGCAGGCCGATCACCGACGCCAGCGCCGCGCCGATATAAAACAGCGACATGGCGCGCGCGCGGTCGCTGCGCGGATACCAGCAGCTCAGGTAGAAAATAATGCCGGGCGTAAAGCCCGCCTCCGCCGCGCCGAGCAAAAAGCGCATTACGTAGAGCTGCGTCGGCGTCTGCACCAGGCTCATGCCCGCGGCGATAATGCCCCAGCTCACCATGATGCGCGCGATCCAGCGCCGCGCGCCGACGCGCGTCAACAGCACGTTGCTCGGCACTTCGAAGATGATGTAGGTGACATAGAAAATACCGGCGGCAATGCCGTACATTTCGGCGGTCATCGCCAGATCGGCGTTCATTTGCAGCGCGGCGACCGAGATATTGGCGCGGTCGATATAGGCAATGAGATAAAGCACCATGATAAAAGGCATGATGCGCAGGTTCATTTTCTTAATGGTGCTGAGGTGAAGAGAGTTGTTCATCGCAAGATCCTCAGTTCGGATAGCGTAGCAGCAATTAACCGTTTGATTCTAAAGTGTTAAATTGTTATGCCGCAGCCTGTGGCGACAGGGCATCGCCTGTACAGCTGCGTTCGATCATCAGCGCTGCGACGCTGCGCGACCGACCTTTACTAGCGAATTGATTTCAGCTGATAAGAGTGAGGCTGATTGTAGTACTCATAAATAAATTTGTACTACAATGGAGATCACAAAACAGACAATGCGAGCCAGCTGGCCCGCCTTGAAAGTAAAAAGTGTGAGGCTGGACGGCGGAATGCCATCCAGAAGGGAGTTAAAGCACCAGCTCTTCGATAGCGTGCGCGACACCATCTTCCATATTGGTTTTGGTGACGAACTGCGCTATCTGCTTAACGGAGTCGATAGCGTTGCCCATCGCGACGCCCGTGCCGGCGTACTCGATCATCGCCAGGTCGTTCTCCTGATCGCCAATCGCCATCACCTCGTCGCGCGCCAGACCCAGCTTCTCCGCCAGCATTTTAACGCCCTGCCCTTTGTTGACGCGGCGATCGAGGATCTCCAGGTAATAAGGCGCGCTCTTGAGAATGGTGTAGTTCTGCTGCGCTTTGGCGGGCAGACGCTGAATCGCACTATCCAGCAGATCGGGTTTGTCGATCATCATCAGCTTGGGAAAACGCGTGGCGCGGTCCATCTCTTCCACGGCGCGATAGCGCACTGGAATGCCGGTCAGGCTCGCCTCATGAATGGTGTATTCGCTGAGATCTTTGTTCGGCGTATAGAGCGAGGATTTGTCGAACGCCTGGAAATGGACGCCCAGCTCGCGCGACAGTTGTTCAATGTAGAGATAGTCGTCAAAACCCAGCGTGATTTCCGCCACGCACTCGCCATCTTTCGCCTGCTGCACCAGCGCGCCGTTGTAGCTGATGCAGTACTGACCGTCGTCGACCAGGCCGAGCTCCATCAGGTAGCGCTGGATCCCTACGTATGGACGACCGGTCGCCAGCACCACGGCAACGCCTTTTTTATGCGCGCGATCGATAGCCGATTTAACGCCAGCGGTGATCTCGTGCTGCGGGTTAAGCAGCGTGCCGTCCATATCAATTGCAACCAGTTTAATCGCCATAGCTTCCTCGTTGAGTCAGGGTTTGGCTTAAATGCTAGCGCGATTCAGCTCACTATGACCAGTTTCGCGGCATTTCAGGCATAAAAAAACCCTTCCGGATGGGAAGGGTTTGCAAGCTGGGGCCGGCGTGGGTGACTGGAACCGATCGCAAAGTCGCTGTTCGTCATCCCTGACCGCTCGGCCCGCGCAAATACGCGCCTCTTCCTGAGGCGCGCCCGTAAACGGGCCAACGCGCTGCGTTGTTCAAAAACGCTCCCGGCGTTTTTGTCCTTGTCGCAGGACGCTTTGCTCTTCGGTTCCAGTCACCCACGCTTTAGCTTTAGTCGTCGTCTGTTGGCTTAAATATCGATATTCGCCGCTTTCAGGGCGTTCTCTTCGATAAAGGCGCGGCGCGGCTCAACCGCATCGCCCATCAGCGTGGTGAAGAGCTGATCGGCGGCGATAGCGTCCTTGATGGTGACGCGCAGCATGCGACGGCTGTCCGGATCCATCGTGGTTTCCCACAGCTGCTCGGCGTTCATCTCGCCCAGACCTTTGTAACGCTGTACCGACAGACCGCGACGCGACTCTTTCACCAGCCATTCGATGGCCTGCTCAAAGCTGTCGACCGGCTGACGGCGCTCGCCGCGCTCGATGTAGGCGTCTTCCTCAATCAGGCCGCGCAGCTTCTCGCCCAGCGCGTTGATTTTACGGTACTCCGGTCCCTGAACGAACTCGGCGTCCAGCGTATAATCGGTGTCGACGCCGTGCGTGCGCACGCGCAGAACCGGTTCGAAGATGTTCTGCTCGCGGTTTTCGCGTACCTGAGCGACATAGCTGCTACCGTGCGTTTCGCGCTCGGCCAGGAAAGCCACCAGCGCGTCCAGCCAGGCCTGAACCTCAGCCTCGTTGCTCAGATCGCTCAGCGTTGGGTGATAAACCAGCGCGCGCAGCAGCGCAACCGGATAGCGGCGTTCCATACGCTTGATCATCTTCTGCGTGCTGTTGAACTCCGCGACCAGATTTTCCAGCGGCTCGCCGCCCAGCGCCGGCGCGCTGGCGTTGGTGTGCAGCGTCGCGCCGTCCAGGGCGATGGCGATCTGATACTGATCCATCGCTTCATCGTCTTTGATGTACTGCTCCTGCTTGCCTTTCTTCACCTTGTAGAGCGGCGGCTGCGCGATATAGACGTGGCCGCGCTCGATGATTTCCGGCATCTGACGATAGAAGAAGGTCAACAGCAGCGTACGGATGTGCGAGCCGTCGACGTCCGCATCGGTCATGATGATGATGCTGTGATAGCGCAGCTTGTCCGGGTTGTATTCGTCACGGCCGATGCCGCAGCCCAGCGCGGTGATCAGCGTCGCCACTTCCTGCGAAGAGAGCATCTTGTCGAAACGCGCTTTCTCTACGTTAAGGATTTTACCCTTCAGCGGCAGAATCGCCTGGTTCTTACGGTTACGACCCTGTTTGGCCGAACCGCCTGCGGAGTCACCCTCCACCAGGTAGATTTCAGAGAGCGCCGGATCGCGTTCCTGGCAATCCGCCAGCTTGCCCGGCAGACCCGCCAGGTCGAGCGCGCCCTTACGACGCGTCATTTCGCGAGCGCGACGGGCCGCTTCACGGGCGCGGGCGGCGTCAATGATCTTGCCGACGACAATTTTGGCGTCGCTCGGGTTTTCCAGCAGGTACTCGCTCAGCAGTTCGTTCATCTGCTGTTCCACCGCCGATTTCACCTCGGACGAGACCAGCTTGTCTTTGGTCTGCGAAGAGAACTTCGGATCCGGCACTTTAACCGATACAACCGCGACCAGGCCTTCGCGGGCGTCGTCGCCGGTGGCGCTGACTTTCGCTTTCTTGCTGTAGCCCTCTTTGTCCATATAGGCGTTCAGGGTACGCGTCATCGCCGCGCGGAAGCCCGCGAGGTGCGTACCGCCGTCGCGCTGCGGAATGTTGTTGGTGAAGCAGTAGATGTTCTCCTGGAAGCCGTCATTCCACTGCAGCGCCACTTCCACGCCAATGCCGTCTTTCTCGGTGGAGAAATAGAACACATTCGGATGGATAGGGGTTTTGTTCTTATTCAGGTATTCGACAAACGCCTTAATGCCGCCTTCGTAGTGGAAGTGATCGGCTTTGCCGTCACGCTTGTCTTCCAGACGAATTGATACGCCGGAGTTCAGGAACGAGAGTTCGCGCAGGCGCTTCGCCAGAATGTCGTATTCGAACTCGACAACGTTGGTGAAGGTTTCGTGGCTCGGCCAGAAACGCACGCGGGTGCCGGTCAGATCGGTTTCGCCGGTGACGTTCAGCGGTGCCTCAGGCACGCCGTGCACGTAAGTTTGCTGGTGCACTTTGCCTTCGCGACGAATGGTCAGCTCCAGCTTCTGCGACAGGGCGTTCACGACCGAGACGCCCACGCCGTGCAGACCGCCCGACACTTTATAGGAGTTGTCGTCGAACTTACCGCCTGCATGCAGCACGGTCATGATCACTTCGGCAGCGGAAACGCCCTCTTCTTCGTGAATGCCGGTGGGAATGCCACGGCCATCATCCTGAACGGAAACGGAATTATCGGCATGAATGGTCACGACGATATCACTACAGTGACCGGCGAGCGCTTCGTCGATTGCGTTATCCACGACCTCGAATACCATGTGGTGCAGACCGGTGCCGTCATCCGTATCGCCGATATACATACCCGGACGTTTGCGTACCGCATCCAGCCCTTTCAGAACTTTGATACTTGAGGAGTCATAAGAATTCGACATCAACGTTTCTCGCTCATTTAATCTTCAGGTTGAACCGCTATTTTACCCTGTTCCACGCGGAACATCTTGCCCTTTTCGTCACTCATATCGATGACATGATCGGTGGCGATAGCGCTGACAAACACCTGAGCCTGCGTGGCTTTCAGTCGTTGCGCCAGCAGGCGCCGACGGCTGTCGTCCAGCTCGGAGGCGAAGTCATCAATCAGGTAAAGACAGCGGCGTCCGCTCTGGCGCGTCAGGAACTCGCCCTGCGCCAGACGCAATGCACACATCAATAGTTTTAACTGGCCGCGCGACAGCAGATCTTCGACCGGCGTGCCGTCGGCGCGAATGCGGAAATCCGCTTTATGCGGGCCGCTGGCGGTGTAGGTCAGCGCGCGGTCGCGCTCGAAATTGCGCTCCAGCAGATCGCCGTAGGCGCTCTCTTTATCCCAGCCGCGCTGGAAAGAGAAATTCAGCGCGAACTCCGGCAAAAACTGCCCGCAGGTGGCGACGATCTCCGCCGAAATGGCTTCGCTGTATTCCGCGCGCCACTGGCTGATCTGTTCCGCCAGCGGCACCAGCTCCTGATCCCAGGCGCGGATTTGGCTGTAGCGCGTGACCTGGCGCAGCGCGGCGTTGCGCTGCTTCAGCAGGCGCCGCAAATTGCTCCAGGCGTTGAAGAAACCGGGCGTGTTGTGAAAACAGCCCCAGTCGACATAGGCTCTACGGTATTTGGGGCCGCCGTTGAGCAAAGTAAACCCCTCGGGGGTAATTAACTGCATCGGCAGCAGCTGCGCCAGCTCTGCGACTTTATGGCCGTCGCTGCCGTCGATACGCACCTTGCTGTCGCCCGCGCGGTTTTTGGTCAGACCGATCGAAATCTCCCGCTCGCTGCCCTCAATGCGGCCGTGCAGCACAAAGGCGGCTTCGTCGTGGCGGATCACGCGCCCCGCCTGCAGGCTGCGAAACGCGCGGCCATGACCAAGCGTGTAGATCGCCTCCAGCACGCTGGTTTTGCCGCTGCCGTTCGCGCCGACCAGGAAATTAAACCCCGGCGCCAGCGCCAGATCGGCCTGCTCGATATTACGAAAGTCTTTGATAAGGAGGCGGGTTAAAGCCATGAATCAGTCCAGCGTGAAGGCATTTAAGAAGTGTCGCTATTAGGCGATCCAGACCGTAAACGGCGACGCCGACAGCCTCACCATCACCAGGCCGTCGGCGTCGCCGCTAATTTGCGTCCGGCCAGCGCGCAGGCCCTGGGAGCATACTAAAGTATGTGACCAGGGACGAGCACTGCCCGGACGTAAAGTAGCAAGTAAGCCAGGCCGATATATTCTATAACCGCATGGGCATCACGACATAGGCGGCTGCCGGGCTGGCGAGATCTTCTATCTGCACGCTCGACACCGAATCGGTCAGCAGCAGACGCACATTCTCGCACTTCAGCGCGTTCAGCACGTCCAGCACGTAGCTAACGTTAAAGCCGATCTCCAGCTCGCTGCCGCCATAGGTCACGTCCAGCATCTCTTCCGCCTCTTCCTGTTCAGGGTTGTTAGCGGTGATTTTCAGCTGATTCTCGGTGATATAGAGGCGAACGCCGCGGAATTTCTCATTCGAGAGAATAGCGGCGCGCGCGAAGGCCTGCTTGAGGATATCGCAGCCCGCTTCCAGCGATTTGTCCGGATTTTTCGGCAGGACGCGGCGATAGTCGGGGAAGCGGCCATCCACCAGCTTCGACGTAAAGATAAAGTCGCCGACGTGCGCGCGGATATTGCTGCTGCCGATCTGCAGCTGTAAGGGCGTTTCGCCGCCATCCAGCAGACGCACCAGCTCAATGACCCCTTTACGCGGCACGATCACCGAATGATTCGGCAGCGCCTGGCCAATCGGCATCGAGCAGACCGCCAGACGGTGGCCGTCGGTGGCGACGGTGCGCAGCTCTTCGCCTTCGGTCTCAAACAGCATGCCGTTGAGGTAGTAGCGCACGTCCTGATGCGCCATGGAGAACTGCGTCGCCTCGATCAGACGCTTCAGCGTCGCCTGCGGCAGCGTAAACTCCACTTCGCTCTGCCAGTCGTCCAGATTAGGAAAGTCGCTGGCCGGCAGGGTCGAGAGCGAAAAGCGGCTGCGCCCGGAGCGAACCAGCATGCGTTCGCCTTCCAGCGTGACGTTAATCTCCGCGCCCTCGGGCAGTCCGCGACAGATGTCGAGGAATTTACGCGCCGGGACGGTGGTGGCGCCCGGCTCGTGCGGCTGGGTCAGCGCTACGCGCGCCACCATCTCCATTTCCAGATCGGTGCCGGTCAGCAACAGCGTGCCGTCGTTGACCTGCATCAGCAGATTTCCCAGGATCGGCAGCGTCGGGCGCCCGCCTAATGGGCCGCTGACTTGCTGCAGCGGCTTTAGCAACTGCTCACGTTCAACAATAAATTTCATAGCGTCAGGAGGATAAAGTTCGGATGAGATTAGAGAAATCTTCTTTTATGTCGTGGCTCTCTTCGCGCAGCTGCTCGATTTTACGGCAGGCGTGAAGCACCGTGGTATGGTCGCGGCCGCCGAACGCGTCGCCGATCTCCGGCAGACTGTGGTTCGTTAACTCTTTCGCCATCGCCATCGCCATCTGGCGTGGGCGCGCGACCGAGCGCGAACGGCGCTTGGACAGCAGATCCGCGACCTTAATTTTGTAATACTCGGCCACCGTCTTCTGAATATTGTCGATGGTGACCAGCTTTTCCTGCAGCGCCAGCAGATCGCGCAGCGCTTCGCGCACAAAATCGATAGTGATGGCGCGGCCGGTAAAGTTAGCGTTGGCGATCACGCGGTTCAACGCCCCTTCCAGCTCACGCACGTTGGAGCGCAGGCGTTTGGCGATAAAAAAGGCGACCTCGCCCGGCAGACGAATATCGTTCTCATCCGCTTTTTTCATCAGAATCGCCACGCGCGTTTCCAGCTCCGGCGGCTCGATGGCGACCGTCAGGCCCCAGCCGAAGCGCGACTTCAACCGATCTTCCACGCCGTTGATCTCTTTAGGATAACGGTCTGAGGTCAAAATGATCTGCTGATTGCCTTCCAGCAGCGCGTTGAAGGTGTGGAAAAACTCCTCCTGTGAGCGCTCTTTATTGGCGAAGAACTGAATGTCATCGATAAGCAGCGCGTCGACGGAGCGGTAGTAGCGCTTGAACTCTTCAATGGCGTTGTTTTGCAGCGCCTTCACCATATCCTGCACAAAGCGCTCGGAGTGCATATAGACCACTTTGGCATTCGGCTTGCGCGCGATGATGCCGTTGCCGACCGCGTGCAGCAGGTGGGTTTTGCCCAGGCCGGTGCCGCCATAAAGGAAGAGCGGGTTATAGGCGCCGCCGGGATTGTCCGCCACCTGACGCGCCGCCGCGCGTGCCAGCTGGTTGGATTTACCCTCTACGAAGTTATCGAAGTTGTGGCGGTTATTCACATTGGAGCGGTAGGTCACATCGGCCGGCGCCGGGACGTTGTCCCAGCTTGGGCGCAGGATCTGCGCAGGCGCGGGACGGCTCTCGACCGGGGCGGGCGCGCTGACGCTCGCCATCGCCGGCTGACTCATCGCCGCAGGCTGCTGCTGCACGGAACGCGTCCCGACTTCGAAACGCAGCAAAGGCACGTCTACGCCGCAGAATTCGTTCAGCAGCCCGTTGATGTTATTGATGTATTTATCTCGTACCCAGTCGAGCACAAACCGATTTGGTGCATACAAGGCCAGCGTATTGTCGTTTAACTCCGCCTGCAGCGGTCGAATCCACATGCTGAATTCGGTGGCAGGAAGCTCATCCTGCAAACGGGCAAGACACTGTTGCCAGAGCGTAAGTGACACGGCGGACTCCACTTGTACAAAATCGATAAGAAATAGTAGGCGCTAATAAAGAAACGTTCATTTTTGACACAGACGGTAGAAAGCGCCTGCGACCGCTATCAGCGGTTTCCGTCCCTGGGATCGCGACCGGATCGTCAGCGGAAGGGCGGATCATAGCGCAAAGCGAGGCAGAGATCTTCACTTTCTACACAGTTTTGATCCTTTTTATCCACAGGCCGTGGACAGGTAAAACAGTTTACGCCTGCTGGCGAAAAAAGCTGCGGGGATCGTCGGAAAAGAGACGGTTTTTCAGGCGGCCTCTCGTTTTTGCGGTAATTTTCATCGGCCCGATCGTAAGAAGATCCCGCGGGATCCTTGCGCTTTAAAGCGGAGACCGTATAATTCTTCCCCCGGCGTTGTCGCGTTATGCCCAATGCCCGGACTCAGCGGGCTGTATCCGGGCTTCCAGGTACCGCGACCAGCGAAGTAAATTGACTCCGGACTGTACAATTATTACAATCCCGCCTCTTTATTAAAGACACATTGAGGCGTCGGTCGTTTTACTGGCCCAAAAACGCGTCACCCAGTGAAATTTTTCAAGTTTAGGTAGAAATCGCCATGAAACGCACTTTTCAACCGTCCGTACTGAAGCGCAACCGTTCTCACGGCTTCCGTGCTCGTATGGCAACCAAAAATGGTCGTCAGGTTCTGGCACGTCGTCGTGCTAAAGGCCGTTCTCGTCTGACCGTTTCTAAGTAATAAAAGCTAACCCTCGTGGTTAAGCTCGCATTTCCCAGGGAGTTACGTTTGTTAACTCCCACTCATTTCACTTTCGTCTTCCAGCAGCCACAACGGGCTGGCACGCCGCAAATCACCATCCTCGGCCGCCTTAATTCGCTGGGGCATCCCCGCATCGGTCTTACCGTCGCTAAAAAGCACGTCAAGCGCGCGCACGAACGCAACCGGATCAAACGTTTGACCCGCGAAAGCTTTCGTCTGCTTCAGCATGAACTGCCGGCGATGGATTTCGTCGTTGTGGCGAAAAAGGGGATTGCCGATCTCGACAACCGTATGTTGGCGGAAGCGTTGGAGAAGTTATGGCGTCGTCACTGTCGCCTGGCGCGCGGCTCCTGATCGTCCTGATCCGCGTCTATCAGCGCGGCATCAGCCCCTTGCTGGGACCACACTGTCGGTTTCAGCCAACCTGCTCTCATTATGGAATTGAGGCGTTACGCAGGTTTGGCCTGATAAAAGGCAGTTGGTTGACATTCAAACGCGTATTAAAATGCCACCCTTTGAACCCGGGTGGTGACGATCCTGTGCCGCCAAAAAACCTTTGATACCAGAGAACATTAACGATGGATTCGCAACGCAATCTTTTTCTCATCGCTTTTCTGTTCGTGTCTTTCATGATCTGGCAAGCCTGGCAGACGGACCACGCTCCGCAGCCGCAGCAGACCCAGACCACGCAAAACACCAACAGCGCAGCAGGTGATGCCGCCAGCCAGGGCGTACCGGCCAGCGGCCAGGGCAAAACGATCACCGTTAAGACTGATGTCCTGTCATTGAATATCAACACCCGCGGTGGCGATGTCGAGCAAGCTCAGCTGCTGACCTACCCGGACAAACTGGGTTCCGACCAGCCGTTCCAGCTGCTGGAGACCACGCCATCCTTCGTTTATCAGGCACAGAGCGGGCTCACTGGCCGCAACGGACCGGATAACCCGAACAACGGCGCGCGTCCGCTGTTCACCGCCGCACAGGATCACTTCGAAATGGCCGACGGCCAGACCGAACTGCGCGTGCCGATGACCTACACCGCGGAAAACGGCGTGGTTTACACCAAAACCTTCGTTTTCAAACGCGGCGAATTCGCGGTGGACGTGAACTATAACGTCAACAACACCACACAGCAGCCGCTGGAAGTGTCGCTGTTCGGCCAGCTGAAGCAGACCATCGACCTGCCTAAGCACCGCGATACCGGCAGCAACAACTTTGCGTTGCACACCTTCCGCGGCGCGGCCTACTCCACCAGCGAAGAGAAGTACGAAAAGTACAAATTCGATACCATCGCGGATAACGAAAACCTCAACGCCACCACCAGCAACGGCTGGGTTGCGATGCTGCAGCAGTACTTCGCTACCGCATGGGTGCCGCGTACCGCTGGCAATAATTCGCTCTATACCAGCAACCTGGGCAACGGCATTGCGGCGATCGGCTACAAATCCGCGCCGGTCACCGTGGCTGCGGGTCAGCAGCAGGATCTGGGCGCAACGCTGTGGGTCGGACCGGAAATTCAGGACAAGATGGCTGCCGTCGCGCCGCATCTCGACCTGACCGTCGACTACGGCTGGCTGTGGTTTATCTCTCAGCCGCTGTTTAAGCTGCTGAAGTTTATCCATAGCTTTATCGGCAACTGGGGCTTCTCCATCATCGTCATCACCTTTATCGTGCGCGGTATCATGTACCCGCTGACGAAGGCGCAGTACACCTCGATGGCGAAAATGCGCATGCTGCAGCCGAAGATTCAGGCGATGCGTGAGCGCCTGGGCGACGACAAGCAGAAGCAGAGCCAGGAGATGATGGCGCTCTATAAAGCGGAGAAGGTCAACCCGCTGGGCGGCTGTCTGCCGCTGGTGATTCAGATGCCGATCTTCCTTGCGCTTTATTACATGCTGTCTGGTTCGGTGGAGCTGCGCCACGCGCCGTTTATCCTCTGGATCCATGACCTGTCGGCGCAGGACCCCTACTACATCCTGCCGATTCTGATGGGCATCACCATGTTCTTCATTCAGAAGATGTCACCGACCACCGTGACCGATCCGATGCAGCAGAAGATCATGACCTATATGCCGGTTATCTTTACCGTGTTCTTCCTGTGGTTCCCGTCAGGTCTGGTGCTGTACTACATCGTCAGCAACCTGGTGACCATTCTCCAGCAGCAGCTGATTTATCGCGGGCTGGAAAAACGCGGTCTGCACAGCCGCGACAAGAAGAAGGCGTAACGCGCTTACGCTCGTCTGACAATCTGGTTTACCCTGAGGCGGTCAATAAGACCGCCTTATTTTTTAGCGAGAGAAAATTCCATGAGCCACAGCGATACTATCGTCGCCCAGGCGACGCCTCCCGGACGCGGCGGCGTCGGTATTTTGCGTATCTCCGGCGCGCGCGCTGCCGAGGTGGCGCAGCAGGTGCTCGGCAAGCTGCCGAAGGCGCGCTACGCTGATTATCTGCCGTTTAAAGACGCTGACGGCAGCGTGCTGGATCAGGGCATTGCGCTGTGGTTTCCCGGCCCGAACTCCTTTACCGGCGAAGATGTGCTGGAGCTGCAGGGCCACGGCGGCCCGGTGATCCTCGATCTGCTGCTGAAGCGCATCGTGGCGCTGCCTGGCGTGCGCATCGCCCAGCCGGGCGAGTTTTCCGAGCGCGCCTTTCTCAACGACAAGCTCGACCTGGCGCAGGCCGAGGCGATCGCCGATCTGATTGACGCCAGCTCCGAACAGGCGGCGCGTTCTGCGGTCAATTCGCTGCAGGGCGCCTTTTCGATTCGCATCAACCAGCTGGTAGAGGCGCTGACCCACCTGCGCATCTACGTCGAAGCGGCTATCGACTTCCCCGATGAAGAGATCGATTTTCTTTCCGACGGTAAAATCGAAGCGCAGCTGGATGAGGTAATCGTCGATCTCGACGCCGTACGCGCCGAAGCGCGTCAGGGCAGCCTGCTGCGCGAAGGCATGAAAGTGGTGATCGCAGGTCGGCCAAATGCGGGTAAATCGAGCCTGCTGAATGCGCTGGCGGGACGCGAAGCGGCAATCGTTACCGATATCGCCGGCACCACGCGCGACGTGCTGCGCGAACATATTCATATCGACGGCATGCCGCTGCATATCATCGATACCGCCGGGCTGCGCGAGGCCAGCGACGAAGTCGAACGTATCGGCATCGAGCGCGCCTGGCAGGAGATCGAGCAGGCGGATCGCGTGCTGTTCATGGTAGACGGCACCACCACCGACGCCACGGAAGCGGCGCAGATCTGGCCCGACTTCGTTTCGCGCCTGCCTGCTGCGTTGCCGATTACCGTCGTGCGCAATAAGGCGGACGTCACTGGCGAAACGCTGGGTCTGACAGAAGTAAATCATCACTCACTTATTCGTCTTTCGGCGCGCACCGGCGCGGGCGTGGATGCGCTGCGCGACCATCTGAAACAGTCGATGGGCTTTTCCGGCAATATGGAAGGCGGCTTCCTGGCGCGTCGGCGTCATCTTCAGGCGCTGGAGTTAGCAGCTACTCACTTACAGCAGGGCAAGGCGCAGCTTTTGGGCGCGTGGGCAGGCGAACTGCTGGCGGAAGAGCTGCGGCTGGCGCAGCAGGCGCTAAGCGAGATCACCGGCGAGTTTACCTCCGATGATTTGCTGGGACGGATATTTTCCAGCTTCTGTATTGGGAAATGATCGGAAACAGCGTCAATTTGTGCACTTTCGCCCCTCTCCTCAGCCAAACGCCGCCTGTTTGCACCTTTGCTATTTGGCGACGAATCGCTATTGGGGTATAAACGATAAGCACCGGTTTTCCCGGATACGCCTTCACAATGGCATGTCTCAGGCGGCTGCTTCCGCCTGACCAAGGAGAGTAGAATGCATACACCGCTCGACAACACCGCGCTCGACCAATTATTTAACGAAGCCCGCACTCATAGCTACTGGCAGGACAAGCCCCTTGAAGACGGCATTCTGGAGCAGCTCTACGCGCTGACTGCGCTTGGTCCGACCTCGGCCAACTGCTCGCCAGGCCGCTTTGTATTTGTCACCTCGCAGGAAGGCAAAGAGAAGCTGAAGCCGGCGCTCTCATCCGGCAATGTGGAAAAGACCATGACCGCGCCGGTGACGGTCATCGTCGCCCACGATATGGCGTTTTACGATCGGCTGCCGCAGCTGTTTCCGCACGCCGATGCGCGCAGCTGGTTTACCGGCAGCCCGGAACTGGTGAAAGAGACCGCCTTTCGCAACAGCAGCCTGCAGGCGGGCTATCTGATCCTGGCCGCGCGCGCGCTCGGGCTGGATGCCGGCCCGATGTCAGGTTTCGATCCTTCAAAAGTCAACGAGGCATTCTTCGCCGGCAGCAACTGGCAGGTGAATATGTTAATCAACCTCGGCTATGGCGATCGCGAGAAGCTGCATCCGCGTCTGCCGCGTCTGCGTTTTGACCAGGCGTGCAAACTGGCCTGACGGTAATCCGCCGCTGCGCAAGCGCGTAGCGGCCTCTCTTTTCCCGCCGCTTTTTATCAGCCGATTCTGAATATGCGTCATTCTGTTGCATGTCAGATGCAATATGCTCAGAAAATTCTTACAATGCGCCCTGATGATTAAGTGACCATTTTCACGGAGCGACAGATGGCGGGTCATTTTGTACGTTGGATGGGCGATCGCGGCATTGTCGCCGACGCCATGCGCATGCCGCAGGATGTCATCGATCAGGCGCGACAGCTGCCTGACAAATACCGCGGCCGTTTTTTGCTTGCTCGCCTGATGCTGGCGCAGCTGATGCTGCGCGTTTACGGTATCAGCACCCTTCCTGCTCTCGTTACCCACAGCAACGGCCGCCCCGCCTTTGCCGATCGCGATTTGCCCGATTTCAGCATCGCCTATGCCGGCAATATGGTCGGCGTGCTGCTGGCCGAAGAGGGCGGACGCGCCGGGCTGGATATGGAGATCGTGCGCGCCCATAGCCGCCAGACGCAGGAGCAGCTGATGCAGTCGCTTACGTCGGGCGAGCGCGCCTGGATCAATGCGCAACAAGATTTTATGGAAGCGGTGACGCAAATCTGGACGCTGCGCCAGAGCATTCTCAAGCTGACCGGCGAAGGTAACGATAATATGGCCTCGCTGCGGCTGCAGCCCGCGGCCGGCCGTCTGCGCTCGACGAGCTACCCCGATATTCAGGCGGTGTGCGACGCCGAGCCGACGCTGGTGTGGTCATGCGCTCTGTCGCCCGCAACTCAACGTTTGCACCTGTGGGAAATTGATGCCTCGCGCGAGTGGCATGCGCTGCGCGACGTAGAGATGAGCAAGCCCAATATCGGACCGCGCACGCTGCGTCTGGCGAGCTCGCCGCGGGAGCGCAGGCTCCATCCAGAGGTATAAAAAAAGCCGCTTAAGCGGCTTTTTTTACGGGGCAATGGTGCCAACGCGGGCGAGATGAACCGATCGCAAAGACGCAAAAAACGGCATACCTGCCAGCTCGGCCCGCGCCATCCATGGCGCGTGACGCTTTGCTCTTCGGTTCATCTCACCCGCTTGCAGACGACTCTGCGGTTTGCGATAGAGCCCGAGCCGTCTTCTTAATGCGCGTCGATAAAGGCGATTTTCAACACGAACAGCAGCGCCACGACCACCACGCAGGGGCTGATCTCGCGCCAGCGGCCGGTGCCCAGCTTCATCACGCAGTAGGCGATAAAGCCCAGTGCGATACCTTCGGTAATCGAGAAGCTGAACGGCATCATCGCCGCGGTCACGAAAGCCGGCACCGCTTCGGTGAGATCGTCCCAGCGCACGCGCGACAGGCTGGCGGTCATCAGCACGCCGACGTAGATCAGCGCGCCCGCAGCCGCATAGCCCGGCACCATCGCCGCCAGCGGCGACAGGAACATTACCAGCAGAAAAAGCACGCCGGTCACCACCGCCATCAGGCCGGTGCGGCCGCCGATCGCTACGCCGGACGAGCTCTCGATGTAAGCGGTCACTGACGAGGTACCTGCCAGCGCGCCGGTTACTGAGCTGAAGCTATCGACAAACAGCGCCTGCTTCATGCGCGGAAACGTGCCTGTCTCATCGGTCAGGCCCGCTTTGTCGGTGACGCCGATCAGGGTGCCGGAAGAGTCGAACAGGTTAACCAGCATAAAGGAGAAGATAACGCCCGCCATGCCGATATTGAACGCGCCTTTGATATCCACCTGCCCGACCACGCTGCCGATCGCAGGCGGCGCGGAGAAAAGGCCGACAAATTTCACATCGCCCAGCGCCCAGCCGATAGCCGTGGTGATCACCATCGAGATCAGCACTGCCGCGTGGATATTGCGCGACGCCAGAATGGCGATGATAAAGAAGCCGAGCGCGCCGAGCAGTACGCTGTGCGAGGTCAGGTTGCCGACAGCGGCGATGGTATCGGGATTCGCAACGATGATGCCGGCGTTCTTCAGCCCCATCATGGCGATAAACAAACCGATACCGGCAGTGATGCCCACGCGCAGGCTCAGCGGGATATTGGCGATCATCCAGTAGCGCACGCGCAGCAGCGTCAGGATCAGCAGCCCCAGCGCGCCCCAGAAAATGGCGCCCATGCCCACCTGCCACGAGTAGCCCATCGCGCCGACCACCACGAAGGCGAAAAAGGCGTTGAGCCCCATCGCCGGCGCCAGCGCCACCGGCAGATTGGCGAACAGGCCCATCAAAATACTGCCGAATGCAGCGATAAGACAGGTTGTGACGAATACCGCCTGGGTATCCATGCCTGCCACGCCAAGAATCTGCGGGTTAACAAAGACGATGTAGACCATCGTCAGGAAAGTGGTGACACCGGCGATAACTTCGGTGCGCACCGTAGTGCCATGTTCCTGCAGCTTAAAAACGCGCTGCAAAAGGCCTTGTTTACTCATGCCAACGATCCTGATGAAAAGAACTCGGCGCGTATCCTGACCGCTTTACAGCGGCAATACAATGATTTTTCGCAACCGTTTCCGGGATCGCAATCTGCGCCGATTAGGTTAAAGTGTGTGCTCTCTCGAAAACAGAAGGATAGCGACAGATGGCAGTAGAGTGCGTGTTTTTTGACTGCGACGGCACCCTGGTAGATAGCGAATTGCTCTGCACCCAGGCGTACGTCAACACCTTCGCCCGCTACGGAATTAGCTGCTCGTTACAGGAGATGTTCGAAAAGTACAAAGGCGTCCAGCTCTACGACATTATTCGCGACGTCGGAGAAACGCATCACGCCACGCTGCCGCAGGCGACGTTTGAGGCCGACTACCGCGCCGAGGTGGCGCGCCTGTTCGACGCGTCGCTGACGGAAATTCCCGGCGCGAAAGCGCTGGTAGAGAAAATAACCGTGCCGATGTGCGTGGTCTCCAACGGCACGGTAAAGAAGATGCAGCACTCGCTGGGGCTGACCGGCATGCTGCCCTGGTTTCGCGATCGCCTCTACAGCGGCTACGACATCTCGCGCTGGAAGCCCGATCCCGCGCTGATGCATTACGCCGCCGAACAGATGCAGGTGCCTGTCGAGCGCTGCATTCTGGTGGACGATTCCGAAGCGGGCGCCCGCGCCGGCATCGCGGCGGGCATCCCGGTATTTTACTACTGCGCGGACGCGCACAACCCTGAAATCGATCACCCGCTGGTGACGCGCTTTACCGATATGGCCGAGCTGCCTGCGCTGTGGCGCGCGCGC
The DNA here is from genome assembly GCF_000738765.1 of Pantoea sp. NGS-ED-1003. Classification (NCBI taxonomy): domain Bacteria; kingdom Pseudomonadati; phylum Pseudomonadota; class Gammaproteobacteria; order Enterobacterales; family Erwiniaceae; genus Pantoea; species Pantoea sp. NGS-ED-1003. Next base: position 39,304 of record NZ_JPQA01000012.1, on the reverse strand, counting down.
GGCTGGCGGCTGGTCGCCGACTCATCCCCCGCGATTTAACCAATCGCGCCCAGCGAATCGTCGTTACCCTGCTTTTTCGGCAGCAAAAAGAGCGTGGCGACGATATCCAGCAGGTAGATCAGCGCCAGCAGGGTAATCGCCGCGGCAAACGAAATTTTCGCCGCCAGCAGGCCAATCACCAGCGGGCCGAAACCGCCGACGCCGCGCCCGAGATTGAACAAGACGTTCTGCGCCGTGGCGCGCGCCTGCGGCGGGAAAGTGTCGGAGATCAGCGCGCCATAGCCGCCAATCATGCCGTTGACGAACATCCCCATCAGGGCGCCGGTAAACAGCATCACGGTGGGATCGCGCAGCTGCGCGTAGATCACCACCATCGCCACGGCGCCGAACTGATAAAGCAGGAAAATTTTCCAGCGCGCAAAGCGGTCCGCCAGCACGCCGAACAGCCAGATGCCGAAAGTCATGCCGACCACGGTGACGGCGGTCCATAATCCCGATTTGGTCAGGCTGAAGCCGAAGTTAGCGGAGAGATAGCTCGGCATCCAGATCATCAGCCCGTAATAGCCGAAGTTCTGCACCGACGTCAGGATAAAGATGCCGAGGCTCGCTTTCGCGGTAGCGCGATCCTGCACCAGCATTTTCAGGCGCGCGGCGAACGACAGCGACGGCGTCAGCTTCGCCTGTCGGGTAAAGGCCTCCGGCTCGCCCATGCTGCGGCGCAGCACAAACGAGAACAGCGCGGGCAGCAGACCGACCAGAAACATGCCGCGCCAGCCGATGACGCCCAGCAGCGGCGGCGTGATAAAGGCCGCCAGCAGCACGCCAAGCTGCCAGCCGATGCCGACCCATGCCGAGGCGCGGTTGCGCTTTTCCGCCGGCCAGGCTTCGGCAATCAGCGCCATGCCGATGCCGAACTCGCCGCCCAGCCCCATGCCCGCCAGTGTGCGGTATGCCAGCAGATCCCAGTAGCCCTGTGCCACCGCGCACAGTCCGGTGAAAATCGAGAACATCAGAATGGTGACGGTGAGGATGCGAATGCGGCCAAAACGATCGCTGAGATGGCCGAACAGAATACCGCCCACCACCGCGCCAATCAGCGTCCAGGTAACCAGCGAGCCCGCCTGCGACGGATCCAGCGCCAGCGACAGGCTAATCGCCGGCAGCATAAATCCCAGGATCAGCAGATCGAATCCATCCATCGCGTAACCGCTGACCGCGGCCAGCATCGCCTTTGCAGGCGTTACGCTCTGCTTACTGCGGGAAAGAGACATGAATCAGCACCTTGATAAAGAAAAAGTGCGCCAAGTATATAAAGGAAACGGTTGCGTGGGACAGAAAAAGCGGCAAGCCGTGCGCCAGCCAGCGCACGGCGGAGAATCATCAGGAGGGTTTATTGGAGCCGTCGTCGCCGGAGAGCAGCTCATCCAGCTTATCGCCGCCGACGTGGCGGAAATCCTGACCTTTTACGAAGTAGAAGATGATTTCGCAGATGTTCTGACAACGATCGCCGATGCGCTCAATAGCGCGGGCGCAGAACAGCGCAGTCAGCACGCTCGGGATGGTGCGCGGATCTTCCATCATGTAGGTCATCAGCTGACGCACGATGCCTTCGTACTCTTTGTCGACCTTTTTGTCTTCGCGGTAGATCTGGATCGCTTCGGTCAGATCCATACGCGCGAAGGCGTCCAGCACGTCGTGCAGCATCTCTACGGTATGACGGCCCAGCGACTCCAGACTCACCAGCAGCGGCATATGCTGCTGACCGAATTTCTCCAGCGCGGTGCGGCTGATTTTTTCCGCTACGTCGCCGATACGCTCCAGCTCGGAGATGGTTTTGATAATCGCCATGACCAGACGCAGGTCGCTGGCGGTGGGCTGGCGTTTGGCGATGATGCGCACGCAGGCTTCATCGATCTCCACTTCCATCATGTTGACCTTCTGGTCGCCGTCGATCACGCGCTGCGCCAGCTCGCCGTCAAGATTGTGCATCGCGGTGATAGCGTCGGTGAGCTGCTGCTCTACCATGCCGCCCATAATCATCACCTGGGTGCGAATGTGTTCCAGCTCCGCATTGAACTGACCGGAGATATGCTTGTTCAGATTGAGGTTATCCATGTTTATCTCCTGAAAATCAGCCGTAGCGGCCGGTAATGTAATCTTCGGTCTGTTTCTGCGCCGGTTTGGTGAACAGCCGGTCGGTATCGCTGAACTCAATTAACTCGCCCAAATACATAAAGGCGGTATGGTCGGAACAGCGCGCCGCCTGCTGCATATTATGCGTCACGATCACCACGGTGTAGTCCTGCTTCAGCTCGGTGATCAGCTCTTCAATACGGCCGGTCGAGATCGGGTCCAGCGCCGAGCAGGGCTCGTCCAGCAGCAGCACTTCCGGGCGAATGGCGATGCCGCGCGCGATGCACAGACGCTGTTGCTGGCCGCCAGAGAGACTGTATCCGCTCTGATGCAGCTTGTCTTTGGTTTCATTCCACAGCGCCGCTTTGCTCAGCGCCCACTGCACGCGCTCGTCCATATCGGCACGCGACAGTTTTTCGAACAGACGCACGCCAAAGGCGATATTGTCGTAGATCGACATCGGGAAAGGGGTCGGTTTCTGGAACACCATGCCGACGCGCGCGCGCAGCAGAGCGATATCCTGGCTGGAGGCCAGAATGTTGTCGCCATCCAGCAAAATGTCGCCTTCGGCGCGCTGATCGGGATAGAGCGAGTACATTTTGTTAAAGGTGCGCAGCAGGGTGGATTTGCCGCAGCCTGACGGACCGATAAACGCGGTGACCTGGTTCTTCGCGATGTCCAGGTTGATGTTTTTCAGCGCGTGAAATTTGCCGTAATAGAAGTTCAGGTTACGCACCTGAATTTTACCGCTGTTGGAAGTCGCGATACTCATTGCTCGTCTCTCTTAAACAGTGCCGCGCCAGGCAGCGCCGAAGGTTAACCGTGTTTGCTCTTGGTGAAGATTACGCGCGCCAGAATATTCAGCAGCAGCACGCAGAGCGTGATAATCAGCACGCCCGCCCAGGCCAGGCTCTGCCACTCGGCAAAGGGGCTCATCGCGAACTTAAAGATGGTGACCGGCAGGTTCGCCAGCGGCTGCATCATGTCGGTGGACCAGAACTGGTTCGACAGCGCGGTAAACAGCAGCGGCGCGGTTTCGCCCGCGATACGAGCGATTGCCAGCAGCACGCCGGTCAGAATGCCCGATACCGACGCCTTCAGCGTAATCGCCGAGATCATCTTCCATTTCGGCGTGCCGAGCGCGTAGGCCGCTTCGCGCATGCTGTCCGGCACCAACCGCAGCATATTTTCGGTGGTGCGGATAACGATAGGGATCTGCAGCAGCGCCAACGCGATCACGCCCGCCCAGCCGGAGAAGTGATGCATCTGCGCCACTACGATGGTGTAAACGAACAGGCCCACCACGATCGACGGCGCCGAAAGCAGAATATCGTTGATAAAACGGATCACTTCCGCCAGCGCCGACTTGCGGCCATATTCCGCCAGATAGACGCCCGCAAGGATGCCCAGCGGCGTGCCGATCACCGTCGACCACAAAATCAGCAGGCCGCTGCCCGCCAGGGCGTTGGCCAGACCGCCGCCGGCGGTATTGGGCGGCGGCGTCGATTCGGTAAACAGCGACCAGCTGAGCCCGTCTACGCCGCGCGTCACGGTGGTAAACAGAATCCACACCAGCCAGAACAGGCCGAAGGCCATGGTCAGCAGCGACAGCGCCAGCGCGATCTTATTCTTGGTGCTGCGCCAGGCCTGCATTTTACGGCGCGACGCGTCCAGTTCGGCGCGAGCCTGCAGTTCAATCGTCGTCATGAGCGCGCTCCTTCACTTTTCGCCAGGCGCAGGATCATTAATTTGGAAATGGCCAGCACGATAAAGGTGATCACGAACAGGATCAGTCCCAGCTCCATCAGCGCGGCGACATGCACGCCCGACTCGGCTTCGGCGAACTCGTTCGCCAGCGCGGAAGTAATGCTGTTGCCCGGCATAAACAGCGAAGGGCTGTCGAGCTGGTAGGTGTTGCCGATGATAAAGGTGACCGCCATGGTTTCGCCCAGCGCCCGTCCCAGGCCGAGCATCACGCCGCCAATCACGCCGTTTTTGGTGAACGGCAGCACGATGCGCCAGATCACTTCCCAGGTGGTGCAGCCGATACCGTAGGCAGACTCTTTCATCATCACCGGCGTCTGCTCGAACACGTCGCGCATCACCGAGGCGATGTAAGGAATGATCATGATCGCCAGAATGACGCCCGCCGCCAGGATGCCGATGCCGAAGGCTGGACCGGAAAAGAGCGCGCCGACAAAGGGGATGTTCGACATAATTTCGCCGACCGGCGTCTGGAAATATTCGGCGAACAGCGGCGCGAAGATAAACAGGCCCCACATGCCGTAAACGATGCTGGGGATCGCCGCCAGCAGCTCAATGGCGGTGCCGAGCGGACGGCGCAGCCAGCCAGGCGAAAGCTCCGTCAGAAACAGCGCGATGCCGAAGCTCACCGGCACGGCGATAATCAGCGCAATCAGCGAGGTCACGAGGGTGCCGTAGATCGGCACCAGCGCGCCAAATTCTTCGTTCGGCGCATCCCAGGTTTTGTTCCACAGGAAGGAAAACCCAAATTTCTGGATGCTTGGCCAGGAGGAGAAAATCAGGGAGACGATAATGCCGCCCAACAGCAACAGGACAATCAGCGCAGCCAGTTTAACCAGCGCGCCGAAAATCATGTCACCTTGCTTACCGGGGGCTTTGAATGCCGGCTTCGTTGCAGCCATAGAAGTCTCATTCTTCAGAGGTTGTCAGGGCGGCGTGAGGCCGCCCTTTTCGATCTGGCCGGACGCGCGTCCGGCCGGAGTTGTTCGCTTACTGGTAGAGCGCTTTGCCAGAGCTGTCTTTGATATTGGCTTTCCAGGCGTCGCGGATCTGCTGGGTTACGCTATCCGGCAGAGTGGCGTAGTCCAGGCTGGTTGCGGTTTTGTCGCCGTTTTTGTATGCCCAGTCGAAGAACTTCAGCACTTCGCTGCCCTTCTCGGCATTCGCCTGATCTTTATAGACGAGGATGAAGGTGGTGGAAGTGATCGGCCACGCATCGTTACCTTTCTGGAAGGTCAGGTCCTGCGCAAAGGATTTGCTCCAGTCTGCGCCTTTCGCCGCGTTAGAGAAGCTGGTTTCGCTTGGCGCGACCGGCTTGCCGTCTGCATCGACCAGTTTGGTGTAGGTCAGGTTGTTCTGTTTGGCATAGGCGTATTCGACATAGCCGATTGAACCCGGCAGACGCTGTACAAACGCCGCGACGCCGTCGTTGCCTTTGCCGCCCAGACCGGCCGGCCAGTTAACGGTGTTGCCTTTGCCGATTTTGCTGTTCCACTCCTCGTTGACCTTCGCCAGATAGCTGGTGAAGACGAATGAGGTACCGGAACCATCTGCGCGGCGCACCACGTTGATGTTGGTATCTGGCAGTTTCACGCCCGGGTTCAGCTTAGCGATCGCCGCGTCGTTCCACTTTTTGATTTTGCCCAGATAGATATCGCCGACGGTTTTGCCGTCGAGCGTCAGTTCGCCTGATTTCACGCCCGGGATGTTGACGGCCAGCACGACGCCGCCAATGACGGTCGGGAACTGAAACAGGCCGTTTTTCTGCAGGTCTTCATCTTTCATCGGCGCATCTGACGCGCCAAAATCCACGGTTTTCGCGATAATCTGCTTAACGCCGCCGGATGAACCAATGCCCTGGTAGTTGATTTTGCTACCGGTGGCTTGCTGATATTCTGCTGCCCACTTGGCATAAACCGGCGCCGGGAAAGTACCGCCCGCGCCTGTCAGATCGGTGGCTGCAAAGGCAGAAACCGCGCTTACGGCGAGAGTGGCGGTAAGGATTCGGGCTACGGTGCTACGCATCAGTGTCATGTTCCCTCCAGGGGAGTTAATCTCAGGCTCGGAGCCGTTGTAGTTGGAGTCAGTGATTGCTGCAGGAGGGAAAATAGGACAGTTTGATGACAGTGAAATGTAGGAAATGTGACAGTTATATGACAGCGAACAAAAAGTAAAAGGGCCCGTTTCCGGGCCCGCTTGTTTACTCTACCGTCACTGACTTCGCCAGGTTACGCGGCTGATCCACGTCGGTGCCTTTAATCAGCGCGACGTGATAAGAGAGCAGCTGCAGCGGCACGGTGTAGAAAATAGGCGCGATCACCTCTTCCACGTGCGGCAGAGAAATAATCTTCATGCCGTCGCTGTCGCTGAAGCCGGCGTCCTGATCGGCAAACACGTACAGCAGACCGCCGCGCGCGCGCACCTCTTCAATATTGGACTTCAGCTTTTCCAGCAGCTCGTTGTTCGGCGCCACCACGATCACCGGCATATCGGCGTCGATCAGCGCCAGCGGACCGTGCTTCAGCTCGCCAGCGGCGTAGGCTTCGGCATGGATATAGGAGATTTCTTTCAGCTTGAGCGCCCCTTCCATAGCGATCGGATACTGATCGCCGCGGCCGAGGAACAGCGCGTGATGCTTGTCGGAGAAATCTTCCGCCAGCAGTTCGATACGCTTGTCCTGCGCCAGCATCTGTTCGATGCGGCTCGGCAGCGCCTGCAGGCCGTGCACGATCTCGTGCTCGGTTTCCGCCGACATGCCGCGCAGGCGGCCCACTTTCGCCACCAGCATCAGCAGCACGGTAAGCTGTGTAGTAAAAGCTTTGGTCGAGGCAACGCCGATTTCAGTGCCCGCTTTGGTCATCAGCGCCAGATCCGACTCGCGCACCAGCGAAGAGCCCGCGACGTTGCAGATCGCCAGCGAACCGAGGTAGCCCAGCTCTTTGGTCAGACGCAGCGCCGCCAGCGTATCGGCGGTTTCGCCGGACTGCGACAGGGTAATCAGCAGACTGTTTTTGCGCACCGCCGATTTGCGGTAGCGGAATTCAGAGGCGATCTCGACGTCGCAGGGAATATTCGCCAGCGACTCGAACCAGTAACGCGCCACCATACCGGAGTTATAGGAGGTGCCGCAGGCGATGATCTGTATATGCTCGACCTGGCTCAGCAGCGCTTCGGCGTGCGGACCCAGCTCGCTGAGATCGACTTCGCCATGGCTGAAACGACCGGTTAAGGTGTTTTTAATCGCCATTGGCTGCTCGTAAATCTCTTTCTGCATATAGTGGCGATAAATGCCCTTATCGCCCGCGTCGTACTGCACGCTCGATTCGATCTCGGCGCGCTGCACCGCGTTGCCCGCACGATCGACGATAGTGACGTCGCGTCGGCTAATCTCGGCAATGTCGCCCTCTTCCAGATAGATGAAGCGGCGCGTCACCAGCAGCAGCGCCAGCTGATCGGAGGCGATAAAGTTCTCGCCGACGCCGCGGCCAATCACCAGCGGGCTGCCCGAACGTGCGGCCACCAGCAGCGACGGATCGCGGCTGTCCATGATCACCATGCCATAGGCGCCGCGCAGCTGAGGAATGACGCGCAGCACGACGTCGCGCAGCGTGCCGCCCTGTTTCTGCTCCCAGTGCACCAGATGCGCCACCACTTCGGTGTCGGTTTCGGATGCGAAGCGATAACCGCGCGCGATCAGCGCTTCACGCAGCGGCTCATGGTTTTCGATAATGCCGTTATGCACCACGATGATTTGCTCTGAGACGTGCGGATGCGCGTTGGCCTCCGACGGTTCGCCGTGGGTTGCCCAGCGCGTATGAGCGATGCCGGTGCCGCCGATCAGCGGCTGCTGCTCGGCAGCCTCCGCCAGCATCTGCACTTTGCCGACGCGACGCAGTCGCGTCACGTGGCCCTGACGATCAACCACGGCCAGACCGGCCGAATCATAACCGCGATACTCCAGGCGACGCAGGCCTTCCAGCAGAATCTCTGCGATATCGCGCTGCGCTACTGCACCTACAATTCCACACATAAATGTTATTCCTGACCTGATGGCTTTCGACCATCTTTCGTTGTCATACGACCTGATAACCGGCTTTGCCGGGCTCCCCGAGCCTTGTAGAGAGTGGGGATTATTATTGTGTTACTGCGGCGGCCAGCACGCGGCTGGCCGCTAAAAATTACTTTTTCTTCGCCGGACGCTGCCAGTCCGCTTTGCTGTTCTGCTCTTTGCGGTTGTAGACCAGCGACGCCTCGGTAACGTCTTTCATTACCGTGGTGCCCGCCGCGATTGTTGCGCCCGCCGCCACGTTGACCGGCGCTACCAGCTGCGTATCGGAGCCGACGAAGACGTTGTCGCCGATAAGGGTTTTGGATTTGTTCGCGCCATCGTAGTTGCAGGTGATAGTGCCCGCGCCGATGTTGACGTTGGCGCCTATCTCCGCGTCGCCGAGATAGCTCAGATGTCCCGCCTTCGAGCCTTTGCCCAGCGTCGCCTTCTTCATTTCGACAAAGTTCCCGACGTGAGCGGCCTGCGCCAGCTCGCTGCCTGGACGCAGACGGGCGAAAGGCCCGACGGTGCAGTCGGCGGCGAGATTCGCATCCTCGATCACCGAATAGGGGCTGATTTCGCAGTCGTCGCCAATGACGCTGTTTTTAATGATGCAGCCCGCGCCGATTTTCACGCGGTCGCCAAGGCTGACCTCGCCTTCGATAATGACATTGACGTCGATCTCGACGTCGCGACCGTGGCGCAAAACGCCGCGCAGATCGAAGCGCGCCGGATCGCGCAGCATCACGCCCGCCAGCAGCAGTTTTTCCGCCTGTTCGCTCTGATAAACCCGCTCCAGCGTCGCCAGCTGCAGACGGTTGTTAACGCCGTCGGTTTCGCTGACGCGCGCCGGGTGCACCGCGTTGATCTGTCGCCCTTCCTGGTGCGCCAGCGCAATGATATCGGTGATGTAGTATTCGCCCTGCGCATTGTTATTGGTGAGCTGGGCCAGCCAGCGCTTCAGATCGCCGCCGTTGGCGATCAGGATGCCGGTATTGATTTCGGTGATCTTCAGCTGTTCGGGCGTAGCGTCTTTCTGCTCGACAATGCCGACGATGGCGCTGTTTTCGCGCACGATGCGCCCGTAGCCGCCTGGGTTGTCCAGCACCACCGTCAGCAGGCCGATGCCACCTTCAGGTTTGGCGTCGCGCAGACGCTGCAGCGTCTCCTGAGAGATCAGCGGCACATCGCCGTAAAGCATCAGGATATCTTCGTCGTCAGCGAATGCGGGAGCGGCCTGCTGCATTGCGTGGCCGGTGCCGAGCTGTTCCGCCTGCAGCACCCAGTTGAGCGACGGCTCGGTCAGCGTGGCCTTCAGCCGGTCGCCGCCGTGACCATACACCAGGTGAATATGGCGCGCGCCGAGGCCGGTTGCGGCGTCGATCACGTGCTGAACCATGGGTTTGCCTGCAAGGGTATGCAGAACTTTGGGCAGATCGGAATACATACGGGTTCCCTTGCCGGCAGCAAGGATCACCACGCTCATTGCGCTGTTAGACATAACCATCCTGACAGAGTTTTTGACATGCGAAAGTTAAACGGTTTACCCCTGAGATTACTACATTTTTCTCAGGTCGAAATTAGGCGCGCGCAGGTTGAAGCGCAGGAAAAAAAAATGCCAGCCCGAAGGGCTGGCATTTCGTGACGCATAAAGCCTGATTACATCGCTTTTTTGGTCAGCTCGATCACGCGCAGTTTAGCAATGGCTTTCGCCAGCTCTGCAGAGGCCTGAGCATAGTCCACGTCGCCGTGGCTACTGTTCATGTGCTCTTCTGCTTTGCGTTTCGCTTCCAGCGCACGCGCTTCGTCCAGGTCGGTACCGCGGATAGCGGTATCGGCCAGAACGGTAGTGCTGCCCGGCTGCACTTCCAGCACGCCGCCAGAGAGGTAGATAAACTCCTCTTCGCCGTGCTGCTTCACGATACGGATCATTCCAGGCTTGATGGCAGTCAGCAGCGGCGCGTGGCCTGGGAAAATACCCAGTTCGCCTTCGCTACCTGACACCTGAATTTTCTGCACCAGGCCAGAGAACAGCTGTTTCTCTGCGCTGACGACGTCCAGGTGATAAGTCATAGCCATATCTGTCCTCCCGGGAAACCGTTATTACAGTTTCTTCGCTTTTTCCACGGCTTCTTCGATAGCGCCGACCATGTAGAAAGCCTGCTCCGGCAGATGGTCGAACTCGCCGTCCATAATGCCTTTAAAGCCACGGATAGTGTCTTTCAGCGTAACGTATTTACCTGGCGCACCGGTGAAGACTTCCGCTACGAAGAACGGCTGAGACAGGAAGCGCTGAATCTTACGTGCGCGAGCCACCAGCAGTTTGTCGTCTTCAGACAGCTCGTCCATACCGAGGATGGCGATGATGTCTTTCAGTTCCTGGTAACGCTGCAGCAGAGACTGCACGCCGCGCGCAACGTCGTAGTGCTCCTGGCCAACCACCAGCGGATCCAGCTGACGGCTGGTGGAATCCAGCGGGTCAACGGCCGGGTAGATACCCAGAGATGCGATCTGACGGCTCAGGGTAACAGTTGAGTCCAGGTGGGCGAAGGTGGTCGCCGGAGACGGGTCAGTCAAGTCATCCGCAGGAACGTAAACGGCCTGAACGGAGGTGATTGAACCGGTCTTGGTGGAGGTAATACGCTCCTGCAGCACGCCCATCTCTTCAGCCAGGGTCGGCTGGTAGCCTACTGCTGACGGCATACGACCCAGCAGTGCGGAAACTTCCGTACCGGCCAGGGTGTAACGATAGATGTTGTCGATGAACAGCAGAACGTCGCGGCCTTCATCACGGAATTTTTCCGCCATGGTCAGACCGGTCAGTGCCACGCGCAGACGGTTGCCCGGCGGCTCGTTCATCTGGCCATACACCAGCGCAACTTTGTCGATTACGTTGGAGTCGGTCATTTCGTGATAGAAGTCGTTACCCTCACGAGTACGCTCGCCCACGCCGGCAAATACCGAGTAACCTGAGTGCTCAGCCGCGATGTTACGGATCAGCTCCATCATGTTTACGGTTTTACCTACGCCCGCGCCGCCGAACAGGCCGACTTTACCGCCTTTGGCGAACGGACACATCAGGTCGATAACCTTGATGCCGGTTTCCAGCAGTTCCTGCGAGTTGGACTGGTCTTCATAAGAAGGCGCCGCGCGGTGAATAGAGGAGATCTCTACTGCACTGCCGTCTTCTTCTTTGATGTCGCCTTTCATGTCGATCGGCTCGCCCAGCACGTTCATGATACGGCCGAGGGTGGCTTTACCCACCGGAACCTGGATCGGTTTTTTCAGGTCAGCAACTTCCAGACCGCGCTTCAGGCCGTCAGAAGAACCCATGGCGATGGTACGAACCACGCCGCCGCCCAGCTGCTGCTGAACTTCCAGCACCAGACGAGCATCACCATTCTGAACCTCAAGGGCGTTGTACACTTGCGGTACCGCGTCCTGAGGGAATTCGACGTCAACTACGGCGCCGATAATCTGGACAATCTTTCCAGCTGCCATCTTGAATCCTCTACCTAATTCTTACCTGGTTAAACCGCGGAGGCTCCCGAGACGATCTCGGTGAGTTCCTGGGTGATGCTGGCCTGACGAGCTTTGTTGTAAACCAACTGCAGCTCTTTGATCAGATTTCCGCCGTTATCGGTTGCGGCTTTCATCGCCACCATACGCGCGGCCTGTTCGCTGGCCAGGTTTTCCACCACACCCTGATAAACCTGCGATTCGACATAACGACGCAGCAGGGTATCCAGCAGCGCTTTCGGATCGGGCTCGTACAGGTAATCCCAGGTCTTCGCCTTCATCTCTTCTTCACCTTCCGCTGGCGGTAACGGCAGCAGTTGGGTAATGGTCGGAGTCTGAGACATGGTGTTATTGAACTTGTTGCTGACGACATACAGCTTGTCGATGCGACCTTCGTCGTAAGCCTGCAGCATCACTTTTACCGGGCCGATCAGATCGGACAGGGCAGGTTTATCGCCCATGCCGGTGACCTGCGCCACGATGTTGCCGCCTACGGAGCCGAAGAACGCCAGACCTTTGGAACCGATGATCGACAGATCGCTCTGCACGCCTTTATCGGACCAGGCTTTCATATCCGCCAGCAATTTTTTGAACAGGTTAATGTTCAAACCACCACAAAGCCCGCGGTCAGTCGAAACGACCAGGTAGCCGACGCGCTTAACGTCGCGCTCTTCCAGGTAAGGGTGCTTGTATTCCAGATTCCCTAACGCAAGGTGACCAATCACTTTGCGCATGGTGTCTGCATACGGACGGCTGGCCGCCATGCGTTCCTGCGTTTTACGCATTTTGGAGGCGGCGACCATTTCCATCGCTTTGGTGATCTTCTGCGTGTTTTTCACGCTTCCAATCTTGTTACGTATCTCTTTTGCGCCGGCCATTAGCTTCTCCTCAAAGCCTTGCGGCCTGTCTTTTCAGACAAGCCGCCAGACATTACCAGGACTGGGTTGCTTTAAACGTGTCGAGCAGGCTTTTCAGCTTCGCTTCGATGTCGTTGTTGTAGTTACCAGTTTGGTTGATTTCCTGCATCAGCTCGGCGTGGTCGCGGTCTGCGAACGCCAGCAGTGCAGCTTCGAAGCTAAGGATTTTCGCCAGTTCAACGTCGTTCAGATAGCCGCGCTCGGCAGCAAACAGCACCAGACCCTGTTGCGCGACGGACATCGGCGCATACTGTTTCTGTTTCAGCAGCTCGGTCACTTTCTGACCGTGGCTCAGCTGTTTGCGGGTCGCGTCATCCAGATCGGAAGCGAACTGCGAGAACGCCGCCAGCTCACGATACTGTGCCAGCGCGGTACGGATGCCGCCGGACAGTTTCTTGATGATCTTGGTCTGAGCAGCACCACCAACACGCGATACGGAGATACCTGGGTTAACTGCCGGACGAATACCGGAGTTGAACAGGTTCGATTCCAGGAAGATCTGACCATCGGTAATCGAGATTACGTTGGTCGGAACGAACGCAGAAACGTCGCCCGCCTGGGTTTCGATGATCGGCAGCGCGGTCAGTGAACCGGTTTTACCTTTAACTTCGCCGTTGGTGAAACGCTCAACGTAGTCAGCGCTAACGCGTGACGCACGCTCCAGCAGACGAGAGTGGAGATAGAACACGTCGCCCGGGAACGCTTCACGGCCCGGCGGACGGCGCAGCAGCAGAGAAATCTGACGGTAAGCGACAGCCTGCTTGGACAGGTCATCGTATACGATCAGCGCATCTTCGCCGCGGTCGCGGAAGTATTCGCCCATGGCACAGCCGGAGTAGGGCGCCAGGTACTGCAGTGCAGCGGATTCAGACGCGGACGCAACCACCACGATGGTGTTCGACAGCGCGTTGTGTTCTTCCAGCTTGCGCACCACATTAGCGATGGTAGAAGCTTTCTGACCGATCGCGACGTACACGCACTTAATGCCGGAGTCGCGCTGGTTGATGATCGCGTCGATCGCCAGCGCGGTTTTACCGGTCTGACGGTCGCCGATGATCAGCTCACGCTGGCCACGACCGATTGGAATCATCGCATCGACAGATTTGTAACCGGTCTGAACCGGCTCGTCGACTGACTGACGGTCGATAACGCCCGGTGCGATCACTTCAACCGGCGAGAAGCCGTCGTTGTCGATCGCGCCTTTGCCGTCGATTGGCGCACCCAGGGTGTTCACCACGCGGCCCAGCAGGCCGCGACCGACCGGCACTTCCAGAATACGACCGGTACACTTAACCTTCATGCCTTCGGCGAGGTCAGCGTACGGGCCCATGACCACGGCGCCGACAGAGTCGCGCTCGAGGTTCAGGGCGATAGCGTAACGGTTGCCCGGCAGGGCGATCATCTCACCCTGCATCACATCGGCCAGGCCGTGTACGCGGATGATACCGTCGCTTACAGAAACGATTGTACCTTCGTTGTGAGCTTCGCTCACGACATTGAACTGAGCAATGCGCTGCTTGATCAGTTCGCTGATTTCGGTGGAATTCAGTTGCATATGCTCCAGTCCCCTTAAGACTGCAAGGCGTCTGCCAGACGCTCGAGACGGCCGCGCACGCTGCCATCAATCACCAGATCACCCGCACGGATGATCACGCCTGCCATGACAGACTTATCAATTTTGCAATTCAGCTTAACTTTGCGTGACAGACGTTTTTCCATCGCGGCGCTGATTTTAGTCAGCTGGCTGTCACTCAGCGTACCGGCAGAAATCACCTCCACCTCCGCAGTCGCCTCATAGGCGTCGCGCAGGTGAATGAACTGCTCGAGTACAGCTGGAAGCGCGGTCAAACGTCCGTTCTCTGCCATAACCTTAATCAGGTTCTGGCCGTGTTCATCTAATTGATCGCCGCAGACGGCAATGAAAGAAGCCGATAACGCTTCCGGCGCCAGCGCGCCAGAGAGAAGATCGGCCATTTGCTCATTGCGTGCTACGGTCGCGGCAAACGCCAGCATATTTTGCCAGCGCTCGATGCTTTGATGCTCAACAGCAAAGTCAAAAGCTGCTTTGGCGTAGGGGCGAGCTACAGTAATCAGTTCAGACATCAGCCCCTCCCTCCTTACAGTTCAGCGACCAGTTTATCAACGATGTCGCTGTTAGCAGCTTCATCCACGGAACGTTCGATGATCTTCTCGGCGCCAGCCATTGCCAGCAACGCGACTTGCTTACGCAGCTCTTCGCGAGCACGTTTACGCTCGGCGTCGATTTCAGCCTGCGCCTGCGCCACGATGCGGTTACGTTCGTTCTCGGCTTCAGTTTTCGCTTCGTCCAGAATCTGAGTACGGCGTTTGTTCGCCTGCTCGATAATGACCTGAGCTTCTTCTTTAGCTTTTTTCAGCTGGTCGGTCACATTGGCCTGCGCGAGATCCAAATCTTTCTTCGCGCGCTCAGCAGAAGCAAGGCCTTCAGCAATTTCTTTCTGGCGCTTTTCGATGGCAGCCATAATCGGCGGCCATACGTACTTCATGCAGAACGCGACGAACAGGATAAACGCGATGGCCTGGCCGAGGATTGTTGCGTTAATGTTCACAGCACAATGCCTCTAATTAAGTTGTTAACTTTTCTGCCGATATCTTAACGATAAGCGGCAGAACCGTTCATCATCGCACCCGGTGCCATGATGAACCAGGAGCGACAGGCTTTAGGCGACAGCAAACATCACATAGAGACCCAGACCAACAGCGATCATCGGGATTGCATCCACCAGACCCATTACAACAAAGAACTGCGTACGCAGCAGAGGAATCAGATCCGGCTGGCGCGCGGCGCCTTCCAGGAATTTACCTCCGAGGATGCCGATACCGATCGCAGCACCGATTGCCGCCAGGCCCATCATCACAGCGGCAGCCATGTACAGCAGATCCATATTCAGGTTTTCCATGACAGTCTCCAGTTTGTTTCAGTTAAACGCTTAGTGTTGAGAAAAAAATCAATGTTCTTCAGATGCCATCGACAGATAGACAATCGTGAGGACCATGAAAATGAAAGCCTGCAACGAGATGATCAGGATGTGGAAAATGGCCCACGGCACATTCAGCACCCACTGCGACCACCACGGCAACAGACCGGCAATAAGGATAAAGATCAGCTCACCCGCATACATGTTGCCGAACAGTCGCAGACCGAGTGAAACCGGTTTGGACAGCAGGCTAACACCTTCAAGGATCAGGTTGATGGGGATGAAGATCGGGTGATTAAAAGGCTGCAGCGTCAGCTCTTTCGCGAAGCCGCCTACACCTTTCATTTTGATGCTGTAGAACAGAATCAAAATAAATACGCCCAACGCCATAGACAGCGTGATGTTCACGTCTGCGGACGGCACGACGCGCAGCGCCGGCAGGCCCAACCAGTGCTCGCCGATGTACGGCAGCAGGTCGATAGGCAGCAGATCCATGAAGTTCATCAGGAAGACCCAGACGAAAATCGTCAGAGCCAGCGGGGCGATAAGTTTGCTTTTACCGTGGTACATGTCGCGCACGTTGCTGTCAACGAAGCCGATAACCAGTTCGATAGCAGCCTGCATTTTCCCTGGCACGCCGCTGGTGACGCTTTTCGCCACTTTGCGGAACAACACCAGGAAGATGAATCCCAGCACCAGAGAGAAAAACATAGAGTCGATATTTAATACCCAAAACGTCGCGGGAGCGTCGTGAGCATTCACTAACTCGAAGGTACGCAGGTCCAACTGAAGGTGCGTCAGATGGTGACCGATGTACTCTTGAGGAGTTTGAGTTTCTCCTGCAGCCATGATGCCTTTTACCCTTTGTTGTTAATTACCGCCGGTGCCAACATCTGAACCACCAGCACCGATAACCAGGTTATCCCGAGCGGCCAGAAAACCACCCTGAAAACACCCAACGCCACAATGAGCAACACAATGGTTGCGATGACCTTGCCGATTTCGCCGAGAGCGAAACTCCACGCAACCCGTCCGGAAGCCGGGGATTGCCCTTGCAGGCGCCAGGCTAAAAACATGAACAACACGTTCGGCAGCCAGGCTGCCGCTCCGCCAGCCAGCGCAGAGACGCCCCAGGTGACATCTTTCAGGGCAAAGAGAGCGCCGATGATGACAACAGTCACCAGCTGGATAACCAGCACGGTTCGGGCGAATTTTACACTGTAAAGAGACACTGACATGGCGCTGTTACTCCCCTGCCCCATAAGGGGTATGTCGCGTGTCGTATAAGACTGCCTTTACTCACTCGAGTCAAGCAGCAAAAGCCGTGCAAATTATACGGGCCGCACCTGCGATTTCAATCCGTAAGTAGCCAAAAGGTGAACAATTATTTAAATTTCTTTCCGAACGGCTATTTTTCCAAAGATTGCCAGGCGAAATTATGGACCTGCCCCGCGCTAATTTGGCTTCCGGCTTGCGTTTAAAGCGTGCTTTAGATCACATTCTAAACACTGCCCCACTATTCAAATTTGCTGACGAGCAATAGTGGCGTCTATTAATTCGCCGTTAACGCCTTTAAAAACAGTGGGATAATATTTTCGCCACCTCAAGCTGACCTTATTTTCGATAAAAACAGCTGATTGACATCACAGAGTGTGGCAAGAACGTTAAATTGATATTACGCACGCGGAGTTATTACCCTGATATATTTTCCAGCGTGATTATCTGCCCGCCCTGCAGAAGCGGTGGAAGTGATCTTCCTGATAAATAAATGTGAATTAATCGTTAAATGTAACAGAGCTTTTCGGATAATTTCCGGCAAGTCTGTTAACGTTATTTTACTGCCGTCACGTTTAAAATCGCAGCGTACTGGGAAATCAACTGCCGGTTTTATGACCAGCGCATTGAGTAAGGCAAATGACGTTGAACGCCTTAATCCCTGCGCTGTTTAGGGCTATTCGCGTCCGATGATCACCAGGTGACGCTCGCCGTCCAGCTCAGGAACCTGTAGCGCCTCGACTGAAATCAGACGAAAACCGGCTGGCAGGCTGGCGATTTCATCGTCGGGACGTACCCCTTTCAGCGCATAAAATTGTCCCTGCGCGGAAGGCAGATGATGACACCAGTTCACCATATCCTGCAGCGAGGCGAACGCGCGGCTGATAACGCCGTCGAATGGCGGCTCAGAGGGAAACGTCTCTACCCTGCTCTGCACCGGCGTGATGTTGGGTAAACCCAGCTCATGCTGAACCTGGCGCAGAAAACGCACGCGTTTGCCCAGGCTGTCGAGCAGCGTAAAGTGCGCCTGCGGCAGCACGATGGCGAGCGGAATGCCCGGCAGGCCAGGTCCGGTGCCCACGTCGATAAAGCGTTCGCCCTTCAGATGAGGCGCCACCACGATGCTGTCGAGAATATGGCGCACCAGCATCTGCTGTGGATCGCGCACCGACGTCAGGTTGTAGGCTTTATTCCACTTATCCAGCAGGCCGACGTAGGCGACCAGCTGCTCTTTTTGTTGATCGGAGAGGGAAATACCGGCTGCCTTAAGCAGCGAAGCGAGTTTTGTGATCACAGCATAAATCCAGTCAGCGGGGGCGAGCGGCCTCGCCCCGTTTCAGGTCAGGCGCTTTTGCGCAGCAGCCCTTGTTTTTTCAGGTAAATCAACAAAATCGAAATCGCCGCCGGCGTGATGCCGGAGATGCGCGACGCCTGGCCGATCGATGAAGGCTTATGATCGTTGAGCTTGGCAATGACTTCGTTCGACAGGCCGTTGACCTGACGATAATCCAGCTCGGCCGGCAGCAGCGTATTTTCATTGCGCAGTTGTCGATCGATCTCTTCCTGCTGGCGCGCGATGTAGCCTTCGTACTTCACCTGAATCTCAACCTGCTCGGCCGCCTGCGCGTCAGGCAGCGACGGGCCGAAGCTCGGCAGCGCAGTAAGCTGAGCGTAGGTGAGCTCCGGACGACGCAGCAGATCTTCTCCACTCGCCTCTTTGGTGAGCGCGCTATTGAGCAGCGTGTTCACTTCCGCGACATTTTCCGATTTCGGATGAACCCAGATATCGCGCAGACGCTGACGCTCCTGCTCAATCGCCTCCAGCTTCTGGTTGAAGCGCGCCCAGCGGGCGTCGTCCACCAGACCCAGCTCACGGCCGGTTTCGGTCAGACGAAGATCGGCGTTATCTTCGCGCAGCATCAGACGATACTCGGCGCGCGAGGTGAACATGCGGTACGGCTCTTTGGTGCCGAGCGTACAGAGATCGTCCACCAGTACGCCGAGGTAGGCTTGATCGCGACGCGGCGCCCAGCCCTCTTTGTCGGCGGAATGACGTCCGGCGTTGAGTCCCGCCAGCAGCCCCTGCGCCGCGGCTTCTTCATAGCCGGTAGTGCCGTTGATCTGGCCGGCGAAGAACAGCCCGTGAATATATTTGCTCTCCAGCGTCGGCTTGAGATCGCGCGGATCGAAAAAGTCATACTCGATCGCATAACCCGGGCGAACGATTTTCGCATTCTCCAGACCCTTCATCGAGCGCACAATCTGCATCTGCACGTCGAACGGCAGGCTGGTAGAGATGCCGTTCGGGTAAATTTCGTTGCTGGTCAGCCCTTCTGGCTCCAGGAAGATCTGATGCGCGTTGCGATCGGCAAAACGCATCACTTTGTCTTCAATCGACGGGCAGTAACGCGGGCCAATCCCCTCGATAATCCCGGCATACATTGGGCTCCGATCGAGGTTATTGCGGATCACCTCGTGGGTCTGCTCGTTGGTATAGGTGATCCAGCAGGGAACCTGCTGCGGATGCTGCGAGGCATCGCCCATGAACGAGAAGACCGGCATCGGGTTGTCGCCATGCTGTGGGCTGAGCACGGAAAAATCGATAGTGCGCGCGTCGATGCGCGGCGGCGTACCGGTTTTCAGACGGCTGACGCGCAGCGGCAGCGCGCGCAGGCGCTTCGCCAGCGGAATCGACGGCGGATCGCCTGCGCGACCGCCGCTGTAGTTATCCAGCCCGATATGAATTTTACCGTCGAGGAAGGTTCCAACGGTGAGCACCACGGCTTTGGCGCGGAACTTCAGCCCCATCTGCGTGACGGCGCCCACGACGCGATCGTTTTCGACGATAAGATCGTCTACCGCCTGCTGGAAGATCATCAGGTTGGGCTGGTTCTCTAGCGCGGTGCGTACCGCCTGGCGATACAGCACGCGATCCGCCTGCGCGCGGGTAGCGCGCACCGCCGGGCCTTTGCTGCTGTTTAGTATCCTAAACTGAATGCCCGCCTTGTCGATCGCTGTGGCCATCAGGCCGCCTAAGGCATCCACTTCCTTAACCAGATGTCCTTTTCCAATGCCACCAATCGCCGGGTTACAGGACATTTGTCCAAGCGTATCAATGTTATGGGTGAGTAACAGAGTTTGCTGACCCATTCGGGCAGCGGCCATCGCGGCTTCTGTGCCCGCATGACCACCACCGATTACGATGACGTCAAAAGGATCTGGATAAAACATGAAGTGGTACCTCGTTGATGAACTGGCAGGGATCGTTGCCCTGGGCGGTGGATTCTACTGAAATTCCGCCGAGGGTGAAAGCGGCGGGATCTGCGGGTTTAAAAGAAAGGATCTTTATTCTGTATATGATCTTTCTGTTAGATCTTTTTATTAGGACCGCGACTGCCTGTGGATAAGCGTCAAAAGCTGAAAACTATCAGGCAGGTAGCAAGGATCCTTTGCTGTGAATGACCGGTGATCCTGATCCGTATAAGCTGGGATCAATATAGCGAGTTATGCACAGCTCACAAAAGTACCAGCGGTTGTTCTTGGGATAACTACCGGTTTTACGCAGCAATCAAGCTTAGTTATCCACAAAAAAAGCGAAAGCGATCGAATAAAAACAGACGTTTTAACTGGGGATCCTGCGAAATACCCGATCCCCTGTGGCAAAGGATCCGCTCAGAGATGGGTCATCCAGCCGCTTAGCCAGGCCTCGGCCGGATCTTCAGGGATCTCATGCTCCAGCACGTCGATTTCCAGCCGCTCGCCGATGCGCTGCGCGCCGCGAGCGATCAACAGCGCGTCCAGCGAACGAATGGCGCCGCAGAAGAGATCGTATTCATGGTTGCCGAGACCAATCGCGCCGAAGCGCAACGCCGACAGGTCGGGCTGGGTGTCAACAATCGCCTTATATAAAGGCTGCAGATTATCCGGCAGTTCGCCTGCGCCGTGGGTAGAGCTCACCACCAGCCAGATCCCCTGCTGCGGCAGCTCGTCCAGCGCCGGGCCGTGCAGCAGCTGCGTGGAAAAACCCGCTTCCTGCAGTTTCTCTTCCAGATGTTCGGCCACATATTCGGCGCTGCCCAGCGTGCTGCCACTGATTAAAGTAATGTCGGCCATGATGCTCTCCTGGAATAAAGGCGAGCATTGTACGCTGTGATCAAGCCGTGATCCACCTGTGGAAAACAGGGTTAATAGAAATGAGGATGCGAACGCAGCCGTTGGCGCTGGCGGCGTTCGCGTGGGATAAGGTTGTGCACAGAAAAAAAGGATCAGGGTTTGATGGTGCGCATGATCGGGTTTTGCAGCGAGATCAGGGTTTCGGTGGACTGGATTTCGTCAATGGTCTGGATCTTGTTGATCAACACCTGCTGCAGCGCGTCGATGGATCGGCACATCACCTTAATAAAGATGCTGTAGTGTCCGGTGGTGTACCAGGCCTCGACCACTTCGTCGAGCGCCTCCAGCTTGCTCAGCGCGGCAGGATAGTCGCGCGCGCTCTTCAGAATGATGCCGATGAAGCAGCAGACGTCGAATCCCAGCTGACGCGGATCGATCTCCACGCGGGTGCCGAGAATAATGCCGGCCTGTTTCATTTTCTCCACGCGAACATGGATGGTGCCCGGACTGACGTTGAACTGTTTCGCCAGCTCGGCGTAAGCGGTGCGGGCATTGTCCAGCAGCGCATTCAGGATCCCGCGATCCAGGTTGTCCAGTTGCAGTGATTCGGCCATATCATCCTCATGTCAGCTCTTCTTCTTTGAACAGAGGAGAATGTGCAGTAAAAAGCGGCGTCAGGCAATCTCCGGCAGCGGCGTTTGCCGCTGCCGTCAGGATTAACGCTTACGCCACAGCGTGACCTGAGCCAGCGAATGCTGATACTTGCGCGCGGTTTCGCGGATCACGAAAGGCTGGTCCTGCGGCGCGCCGATCGGCTCGAACTCCGCTGCCAGCAGCCGTTGCAGCGCCTGCAGGGTAGTGAGCGCCTCGCCGTTTTCGCGGATGCCGCCCAGCCAGTTCTCTTTCGGCGTGAAGGCTTCCAGCCAGGTATAAGGCGAGGCGAGCAGCAGCAGACCGCCGGAGCGTATCATCGGCGCGATATCCTGTAGAAAGCGCTGCGGCTGACGCAGGCGATCGATCAGGTTAGCGGCCAGCACCAGATCGTACTGAGCAGGCTGCGGTTTCAGGTTGCAGGCGTCGCCCTGCACGAACTGAATACGCCGCGCCTGTTCGACGTCGAGACCAAAATCTTTCAGGCGCACCTGGCGATAGTCCACCAGATCGCCCTCTTCCGGCACCACGTAGCGGAAATCCTCGCCCGAGGCGAGCTGCAGCGCCACGTCGATAAAACGCGCCGAATAATCCATCCCGATCACCCGTTCGAAATGGCGTGCCAGTTCGAAGCTGGCGCGGCCGGTGGCGCAGCCGATATCGAGCGCGCTGCCGCGTGACGCGCAGTGGGGCAGCGCCAGCGCCACCAGCGATTCAGCGTAGTTGTCGACGCCGAAATAGCGCGGGCCGTACTGGAAGTCGAGATACTGCGACACCATATCGTCGGTTTCGTAGGGGTTGAGCGTCATCGATTCTTTATGGGAGGAGACGACGTAGCGGAATCCCGCATGCTGGAAAAAGTGGCGGCGAAAGGCGTAGCGCGACGACTTCAGCGCCTCGTTGCCGGTGGAGATCCAGCTGCCGCCCTTGATGATCGAATGCTTGCCGTCGAAGGTCGGCGTAGAGAAGTCATCGTAGAGCGGATGCACGCGAAATCCTTCAAAGCCGTTGATCGGCGTAGTGGTCCACTGCCAGACGTTGCCCACGATGTCGAAAAAGTCGCCCTGGGCGAAACGATCGACGGCGCAGGATGAGGCCCAGTAGGCCAGGTTAAGGTTGCCCGGCGCCTGCTGCCACTCAGGCTGATCGCCCTCGACCTGCTCGCGCAGCTGCATCCATTCCGCCTCGCACGGCAGCTGCACGGCGGCGCCGGTCTGCTCTGCTTTCCAGCGGCAAAACGCGGCGGCCTCCAGCTGATTGACTTCCGCCGGCCAGTCCCAGGGCATCGCAACCTCTTCGGTCATCAGACGCAGCTTTAACGCGTCCGGCTGTTGCACATCGCCAACCCAAAAGGTCGGCATCTGCGCCTCGGCAAAGCTGCGCCAGCCCCAGCCTTCGTCGTCCCAGTACTGGCGCTGCTGGTAACCGCCCGCCGCGACGAATTCGAAAAATTCGGCATTGCTGACCAGCATTTTGCTGGCCTTGAACGGCTGAAGTTCTGTCGTCTGGCTGCCGTATTCGTTGTCCCAGCCGTAGGTATCGTCGCTTTTTCCCTGCGTCACGACGCCGCCAGGCATGGCGACCAGGCTGTTGGCCGGCACCGCGTCGCGTACGCGTCGCGCCTCCTGACAGGCTGGCCACTGCGGCTGCGGCTTAACCCATTCGACAGGCAGCTGGCGCATCAGCACGCTGGAGGTTTCCAGATGGATACGCTCATGCTCGATACCCATCAGGATCACCCAGGCCGGACTTTCCCAGTCGATCGGCAACGTCAGCGGCATGGTTTCGATAAAGCGCGTCACCAGGCTTTTCACTTTGCCGCGGTAGTCCCGCACCTCCTGCACGCTGGGCCAGGCGTAGTGGCTCTCATCGAGATCGTCCCAGCTCATCTCATCCACGCCGATCGCCATCATCGCCTCGATGCGATCGTCGACGCGCGCATCGATATAGCGGCCCGCCATCAGCTTATTGATATAGAAAGAGGCGGTGTGGCCAAAATAGAAGATTAAAGGATGGCGCAGCGTAATGGCTTTGGTAAACCAGGCGCGCTCGTCGGCAAGGCAATCGAACAGGCTTTCATACAATTCCCAGGTTTGCGTGTAGTAAGCCAGCAGCTCGGCGCGTTTCTCTGCAACGCTGCTGCCGGAAAGGCGTACCGTACGGGTCGGCGCCGGTAGATTTTGATGTTGTTGTGCGGTTGTCACAGTGAACTCCGTTAGCTGAATAAACACAGCGGGTAATTCACTATAGCAAATCGGGGTTTCTGCCCCGTGACTAACGCCGCCAGCGGCGCAGCAGGCGGCTTTTCATGCCGGTATCGAAGCGCCAGATATGATCGAAGATGCACAGAATGCCGGGTTTGCCGTGGGCCGACATTGCCACGGCGTGAAAGCGCTGCTGCTGTTGCAGCTGACGCAGCTTAATCAGGCTGACGATCTCGTCGGGCAGGCGCTGGGCGATAAAATCGGAGACCACCACGGCGTCGGCGTCCTGCCACAGCGCGCCCTCCATACGCTTTGCCACGGCTGCCAGACAGGCAGCGAGGTCGGTGCCGCCGCGAAAGCGCTGGCTGAGAAAACGGATCGCCTGCTCCAGCCCGTCGTCGCCGGTGAGCTCGTAGCCGATAACGTCGTGGGCAAACAGCATAATGTAGCAGCGGCGGCGATCGGCCAGCGCCACCTTCAGCAGCGCCAGGCAGAACGCTTTGGCGCAGCGCTCGTTAAAGCCGCCCATCGAGCCGGAGGTATCGACGCAGACGATAAAGGGGCCGCGCGGCTGCTCTTCGTGCTGCTGGTGGCTGACCGGGCGCAGCGTGACTTTTTCATGCCAGGCATCGCCCTGCAGTTTGTAAGTCAGCAGCCGTTTTTCCACCAGGCGACGATAAAATTCCAGCTCCAGCTCGCTGATGCTGATGGTCGCCAGCTCCGGCGGCAGCAAACGCAGCACGTCGTCGCTCTGGTGAATGCCGCTCACCTCTTCAGGCACCGCGTCCGGCTCGCGCACCAGCTGATGGAAAGCCTCCAGCGGCGCATCCTGCGATGGCACCGATTTCGCCTCGCGGCTGCGGCCCAGCTGTTGCGCCAGCGCCAGCAGCTCCGGCTGCTGCGCCAGAAAGTCACCATACTCCAGCATCAGCTGATAGTCGCCGTGCTGCAGCGGGGCTTTGCTCATATCCCATAAGCGGCCGGCCGCCGCCTCGTCGTTGTCGCTCAGCAAGGGCGCCAGCTGGCCGCTCAGCGCCATACGCTGCTGCAGCTCGGCCATCAGGCGTTCGCGCTGCTGCTCTAGCAGCTGTTCGTTAAGCGTCAGCGTCTGCAGCGTCAGGCTGAGACGCCAGCGCTGCAGAAACAGCGTATGCTGCGCGCCGCTTAGCTGATGCGCGTCGGTATGCTGCAACAGGCGCTGCGCTTCTTCCAGGAAGGGCGAAGGCAGCTGAGTCAGCGCCTCGAGTATCTCGGGCAGCTGCTGGCTGAAGTCGTGATGGCTGAGCAGCTGCGCGCGTTGAAACAGCTGAAACTCGTCGGCCAGCGTTTCCGGTACCGGCGTCGCTTTCAGCTCGGCGTTGATCTCCGCTTTCCAGCGCGGCACGTCGCGCAACATCGCCTGCTTCAGACCGGGGAATTTTTCAAAGAAGATCGCCAGCTGCGGGGAGGCGAGCAGCGCGAGGATCAGCTCTTCAATCAGTTCGGCTTCGCCGATGGAGAGCAGCGCGCTGAGCGTCTCCAGCGAGATCATTTACGCGCCTGTTTCAGCTGATCGGCCACGTCCTGCAGGCTGGTTTCGATGCGCGCCAGCCAGTCATCGCTGATAAACAGGCAGCGCTGATGCTGGCTGAACTGATGGCGCTGCGCGCGCAGCTGGGTATCCAGCTCGTCCAGCGCCTCGCTGATTTCAGCCGGCAGTTCGCTGTGCGCAACGGCGCCAGGCAGCGTCAGGCGCGCCGTTTGCAGGCTGACGTCGCGCAGCGCCAGACAGTGCTGCGCGTCCACCAGCAGATCGAGCGTCTGGGCGAAACCGATACCGTTCAGCTTGCCGCGCACGTCGCCGCCCTTCAGCAGCCACTGCTCCAGCGCCTCGCGGGCGATCACCACATGGGTAACCTGCATATCGTGCAGCGTCAGCGGCTGCTGCAGCATCAGGGTCAGCTGCGGCTCCGCCAGGCTGGCTGGCAGCTCGTAGTGCGGCTTGCGGCTGAACATGCCGCTGTGTTTTTCCAGCGTGATCGCCTGCGCCACGCTTTGCTGCTGCTGTAGCGCCAGGCGTCGCGCCTTGAGCTGCTGCAGCCTGAGCAGCAGCGTCTGCTGCTGCCACGCCTGCTGCGTCATCAGCTGGTCAATGGCGCGCTCCAGCACCTGCATAGAGGCGACGTCGTGCCACAGGCAATCTTTCAACAGGATAAGGTCGATTGGCGCGATGGCGCTGCGGCCGCTGTAGAAGGCGCTCGCCTGCAGCAGGTGAATCGCTTTTTTCCAGCGGCGATCGGAGATGTAGGGCGCGTCGGGGAGGGTTTCCAGATGCTGGCGCAGCTGATAGATCAGCTCGAAGACGTTATCCGGCAGGCTGACCTGGCTAATGCCCTGCTGCCACTGATGATATTCCTCGTCGCTGATGCGCAGCGATTCCGCGACCGGATTGGCGTTTTCATCCTGCTGGTGGGTCAGCATGCTGCGAAAGTTTTGCTTCTCATGCACGTTGTCGAGCCAGAGACGGATTAGCATGCGGTCGTAGAGCGCTTCCAGCCCGCTGTCCGCTTCCGGCAGTTCGTTCGAGGCGGTGACCAGCAGGCGCATCGGAATTTTTTCTTCGCTGTCGCCATTGCGGAAGCGGCGCTCGTTAATGGCGGTCAGCAGGGTATTGAGGATGGCGGGTCCCGCCTTCCAGATTTCGTCGAGAAACACGATCTCCGCGTCAGGCAGATAGCCTTTCGTCAGGCGCTGGTAGCGGCCTTCATCTTTTAACGCCTGAATCGACAGCGGGCCGAACACCTCTTCCGGCGTCGAGAAGCGCGTCATCAGGTATTCAAACGCGCGGGCGTGCTGAAAAGCGTATTTCAGGCGGCGGGCGATCAGGCTCTTGGCGATGCCCGGCGGGCCAAGCAAAAACACGCTTTCACCGCTCAGCGCCGCCAGCAGGCAGAGGCGAATAGCGTCGTGGCGTTCATACAGACCCTTCTCGAGGGCATTGCTGAGACGAGAAATTCTTTCTGCCAAAAGATGGGGTTGAGCCATAATCACTTCATTGTCCTTCTGTTACTGCTGCCGTCTTATTGTGTCAGGCGCACTACTCTACTGATTATGATGCGTGAAAGCGTTGATTGCCGTCCGCTTTTTTTGTGTCACAAAATCCAATCATCGCATAATGCCGCCAGAAAAATCGTCAGCGCTAATAGCATTGATGAAAGTGCGGGATGGGTTTTTTAGAAAACAGGTGCATACTGTGCGCTTTTTGACAGCAAGAGCGATGGGGTGTTGCGCCTCTCTGCTCCAACAAAAGATAACTCTATGAGCTCGGATAACAAGCAATCACTTAGTGCGTTAACGCTGGCCGCGATTGGCGTAGTGTATGGCGATATCGGCACCAGCCCGCTCTATACCTTGCGTGAATGCCTCTCCGGTCAGTTTGGTTTCGGCGTTGAGCGCGAAGCGGTTTTCGGCTTTCTGTCGCTGATTTTCTGGCTGCTGCTGCTGGTGGTGTCGCTGAAATATATCAGCTACGTCATGCGCGCGGACAACGCCGGCGAGGGCGGCATTTTAACCCTGATGTCGCTGGCGGGCCGCAATACCGGCGCGCGCGCCACGGCGGTGCTGGTCATTATGGGCCTGATCGGCGGCAGCTTCTTTTATGGCGAGGTGGTGATTACGCCCGCCATATCCGTGATGTCGGCGATTGAAGGGCTGGAGATCGCCGCGCCCTCGCTCGATCCCTTTATCGTCCCGCTCTCTATCGCGGTGCTGACGCTGCTGTTTATGATCCAGAAGCACGGCACCGGCATGGTGGGCAAACTCTTCGCCCCGGTGATGCTGATCTGGTTCGCCACGCTGGCGGTGCTGGGTGTTACCGGCATCATGAAGAATCCGGAAGTGCTGCAGGCGCTTAATCCCTCCTGGGCGGTCAGTTTCTTCGTGCACTACAAAACCATCTCGTTCTTTGCGCTGGGCGCGGTGGTGCTGGCGATTACCGGCGTGGAAGCGCTCTATGCGGATATGGGCCACTTCGGCAAAATGCCGATTCGCATCGCCTGGTTTATCGTAGTGCTGCCCTCGCTGGTGCTGAACTATTTCGGTCAGGGCGCGCTGCTGCTCAGCGATCCCAAAGCGATAAAAAATCCCTTCTTCCTGCTGGCGCCGGACTGGGCGCTGATCCCGCTGCTGATTCTGGCGACGCTGGCGACGGTGATCGCCTCGCAGGCGGTGATCTCCGGCGTCTTCTCGCTGACGCGCCAGGCGGTGCGTCTGGGCTATCTGCCTGGCATGCGCATTATCCATACCTCGGAGATGGAGTCCGGTCAGATCTACGTGCCGATGATCAACTGGGTGCTCTATTTCGCCGTGCTGATCGTGATTATCAGCTTTGAGCACTCCAGCAACCTGGCGGCGGCTTACGGCATCGCGGTCACCGGCACTATGGTGCTGACCTCGATTCTCTCCTGTACCGTCGCAGTGAAAAACTGGCACTGGAACCGGCTGGCGGTCGGCCTGATCCTGACGCTGTTTCTCTGCATCGACGTGCCGCTCTTCTCTGCCAACCTGATTAAGCTCTTCTCCGGCGGCTGGCTGCCCATCTGTCTGGGTCTGATCATGTTCCTGATTATGACGACCTGGAAGAGCGAACGCTTTCGCCTGCTGCGCCGGATGCACGAGCACGGCAACTCGCTGGAGGCGATGATCGCCTCGCTGGAGAAATCGCCGCCGGTGCGCGTGCCGGGCACCGCCGTCTATATGTCGCGTGCGCTAAACGTGATCCCCTTTGCGCTGCTGCACAATCTCAAGCACAACAAGGTGCTGCACGAGCGCGTGGTCTTTTTGACGCTGCGCACCGAGGATGCGCCTTACGTGCATAACGTGCGCCGCGTCGCCATCGAACAGCTGTCGCCGACTTTCTGGCGCGTGGTGGCCAGCTACGGCTGGCGCGAAACGCCGAATGTCGAGGAGATCTTCCACCGCTGCGGGCTGGAAGGGCTTAACTGCCGGATGATGGAAACTTCATTCTTTATGTCGCACGAGTCGCTGATTATGGGCAAACGCCCCTGGTATCTGCGCCTGCGCGGCAAGCTCTTCCTGGCGCTGCAGCGTAATGCGCTGCGCGCGCCTGACCAGTTTGAGATCCCGCCGAACCGGGTAATCGAACTTGGTACCCAGGTCGAGATCTGATGGTTACCAGCGCAGGGCGACGCAGAGTCCGCCGCCCTCGCTCTGGCTGAAGCGCAGCTGCATACCGTGCAGCTGCGCGACGTTCCGCACGATCGATAATCCCAGCCCGCTGCCGTTCTTCTCCTGTCCCGGCGGCCGCCAGAAGCGCTCGCCCAGACGCTGCATCTCCGCCTCGCTCAGGCCCGCGCCATTATCCTCGACGCGCAACCCGCGGCTCTCCAGCACTACCCTGACGTTGCTGCCTTCCGGCGTGTAGCGGATGGCGTTGTCCAGCAGGTTGCGCGCCAGCAGCGACAGCAACAGCGGATGACCCTGAATAACCGGCTCGGCAAGGCTTTCCAGACGCAGCGCGACGCCGGCGCGATCGGCGTGCGGCAACTGCTCGGCCAGCGCCTCCTGCAGCAGGTTATGGAGGTCGACAGGCTGAAACGCCCCGCGTGCATCCTCAGCTTCGGCGCGCGACAGCGTCAGCAGCTGATCCACCAGCCGCGTGGCGCGCTGAATGCCGGCGTCCAGCTGGCGCAAAGCGTGCTGGCGCATCACCTCGTCGTCAGCGGCAAGCTGCACTACTTCGCTCTGCACGCGCAGCGCCGCCAGCGGACTGCGTAACTCATGGGCGGCGTCGGAGGTAAAGCGGCGCTCGCGCTGCACCATGGCGCTGATGCGGCTGAACAGCCCGTTCAACGCTTCCGTCAGCGGTCTGACTTCCAGCGGCACGCGCCCGGCGTCCAGCGGCCTGTCGTCGTCCGCCGCGCGCAGCGCCAGCAGCTGCGTGATGCGCTTGAGCGGGCGCAGCTCGCGCCACACCAGGCCGAGCAGCAGCAACAGCATCAGCGGCAGCGCGATAAGCCAGGGCAGAATGCTGCTTTGCACCAGCGCTTTCGCCATATCGTCGCGGTATTCCCACTCCTGGCCCACCACGATGCGGTGCTGGCCGTCCGGCGTCGTCAGCCAGACAAACCGCCAGGCGTCGTCGTCGTCGATTAACCGCCCGTCGTGAAATCCCTGCGCCTCGGCGTCGAACGGTAGCATTCTGCCGTTTTCGCCGTCGTTCAGCACTGGTCTGCCGTCTCGGGTGAAAATAGCAAAGGCGAGCGCGTCGTCATCCTGATCGCCGCGATGGTGGCGCAGCAGCGCCTTGTTTTCGGGCAGGGTGGCGTCAGCGGGTGCGGCGAGGTCAAGCGCCATCAGGCGTTTGGCGAACAGCAGCTGCTGGGTGTCGAAAAGCTCGTTGATGGTGTCGCGGGTTTGTAGCCAGGCGCTCAGGCTGGCGCTGCCCCAGCAGAGGCCGAGCAGCAGCACGAAGCCGACGCCAAGCCGGAGAAACAGGCTCATTGCGGCTCTCCCAGCATATAGCCGACGCCGTGCACGGTACGGATAAAGGTCGCGCCGAGCTTTTTACGCAGGTGATGAATATGCACTTCTACCGCGTTGCTGGAGACGTCGGCATCCCAGCTGTAGAGCTTCTCTTCCAGCTGCGCGCGCGTCAGCACGCGGCCTGGATGGCGTAAAAACAGTTCCAGCAGCGCCAGCTCCCGGCTTTTAAGCGGAACCAGCTCGCCATCGCGCGTCACGCTGTGGCTAGCAGGCTGCATAATGACGTTACCGTGACGCAGCTCCGGCTGCAGCTGGCCGTGGCGACGCCGGATGAGCGCCTGTAGCCGCGCGGCGACTTCTGTCAGGGCGAAGGGTTTGCAGAGATAATCGTCCGCGCCCAGCTGCAAACCCTCCACGCGCTGATCGAGGGCATCGCGCGCGGTCAGGATCAGCACCGGCACGTCTGCGCCCTGTTGTCGCCAGTCGCGCAAAATTTCCAGCCCGTCGCGCTGCGGCAGCGAAAGATCGAGGATCACCGCATCCCAGGGCGCCGCATGCAGCGCGGCGAAACCCTCATCGCCGGAAACAAACCAGTCGACGCTGAAACCTAATTTACCCAGGCCCGCCTTGATGCCGTCGCCAATCAGCCGGTCATCCTCAATCAGTAAAATGCGCATCTTCCCTCCTTTGTTCGCAAAGGCTTTATACGAAGGAGAACGACGCTTGTACAGGCGATATCGCCACTTTTCGCTTATTTTTACCTCTTAAGATCCTGTTAAGAAGTCGCTGTTTTAATAGGAAGCGTACCAAACACACATTCATGGAAACGAGGTGACTATATGAAAAAGCATGCCGCACTTTTAGCTATCCTGGCGCTGACCACTGCGCCGGTCTTTGCCGCGACTCAGGGCGGATTTGTCGATGCGAATGCGCCTGCCGTTCAGGCGAAACAGGGAGGTTTTCAAAACGACCAGAGCAGCGTGGTGACCGTTAAGCAGGCGGAAGAGATGAAAGACGACAGCTGGATCACCGTGCGCGGCCAGCTGGAGAAGCAAACAGGCGACGAGGATTATCTGTTTCGCGACGCCACCGGCACCATGAAAGTTGAGATCGACCACAAGCGCTGGGACGGTTTGACCATTACGCCGAAAGATCGCGTTGAGCTGACGGGCGAGCTGGATAAAGATTTCAATAGCATCGAACTTGACGTTAAGCAGGTGCGCAAAGCGCCGTAACGCCTTCCCTGCCGGGCCGCTTCAGCGGCCCTTTTTATCGCCTAAGTCAAATTCGCCTTCGCGCGAGCGAAACGTTTCGATAACGATCACACTTCTCGATTTCCCCCGTTGAGTTACTGCCGCCATTTCATACACTGCCGCTAGCGAAACGTTTCGCTCTGGAGCAGAAAATGAAAAAAGGTCGCCTGTTAAACGCTGAACTCTCTTACGTGATTGCCCGTCTGGGCCATACGGATATGCTGACCATTGCCGATGCCGGTTTGCCGATCCCGGCAGGACCGCAGCGCATCGATCTGGCGCTGACGCCGGGCACGCCCGATTTTATGCAGGTGGTAAAAGCCGTCACGATGGAGATGCAGGTGGAAAGCGCCCTGATTGCGGAAGAGATTAAGCAGCACAATCCGCAGCTCCATAGCGAGCTTCTCGCCGTGCTCGAAGCCTTGCAACAGCACCAGGGAAACACTATTGCAGTGCGTTACACCAGTCATGAACAGTTCAAACAACAGACTCAACGCAGTCAGGCGGTCATTCGCAGCGGAGAGTGCTCTCCGTTTGCGAATGTCATCCTGAGCGCTGGCGTCACCTTCTGAGGCCGTTATGCAACCCTTATTACAGCTCCAGGGGATTGAGAAATCCTTTCCCGGTGTTAAGGCGTTAAAGAGCGCGTCGCTGGCGGTCTATCCAGGACGCGTGATGGCGCTGGTAGGCGAGAACGGCGCCGGCAAATCCACCATGATGAAGGTGCTGACCGGCATCTACAGCCGCGACGCGGGTTCGCTGCGCTGGCTTGGCGAAGAGACCACCTTCAGCGGCCCGAAAGCGTCGCAGGAAGCGGGTATCGGCATTATTCATCAGGAACTGAACCTCATCCCGCAGCTGACCGTGGCGGAAAATATTTTTCTGGGGCGCGAGTTCGTTAACCGTTTCGGCCGTATCGACTGGAAACGGATGTACGCCGAGGCGGACGCGCTGCTGAAGCGTCTTAACCTGCGTTTTAACAGCCACAAGCTGGTGGGCGATCTTTCAATCGGCGATCAGCAGATGGTGGAGATCGCCAAAGTCCTGAG
Source organism: Pantoea sp. NGS-ED-1003 (assembly GCF_000738765.1). Classification (NCBI taxonomy): domain Bacteria; kingdom Pseudomonadati; phylum Pseudomonadota; class Gammaproteobacteria; order Enterobacterales; family Erwiniaceae; genus Pantoea; species Pantoea sp. NGS-ED-1003. The sequence goes on along the minus strand of NZ_JPQA01000012.1, from coordinate 6,938 downwards.
CTTTAAGTCGCAGGTGATCATTATGGATGAGCCGACCGACGCGCTAACCGATACCGAAACGCTGTCGCTGTTTCGCGTGATCAACGAGCTGAAGGCGCAGGGCTGCGGCATTGTCTATATCTCCCACCGTATGAAAGAGATCTTCGAGATTTGCGACGACGTGACGGTTTTCCGCGACGGCCAGTTTATTGCCGAACGTCCGGTGAAGGAGCTCAGCGAAGAGAGCCTGATCGAGATGATGGTCGGGCGCAAGCTGGAAGATCAATACCCGCGCCTCGACCAGGCGCCGGGAGACGTTCGCCTCAAGGTCGAAAACCTTAGCGGACCGGGCGTGCATGACGTCAGCTTTACGCTGCGCAAAGGCGAGATCCTTGGCGTCTCCGGGCTGATGGGCGCCGGACGCACCGAGCTGATGAAGCTGCTTTACGGCGCCCTGCCGCGCAGCAAAGGCCGCGTCTGGCTCGACGGCCGCGAAGTAGTGACGCGCGCGCCCCAGGATGGCCTGGCCAACGGCATCGTCTATATCTCCGAGGATCGCAAGCGCGACGGGCTGGTGCTGGGCATGTCGGTAAAAGAGAACATGTCGCTGACGGCGCTGCGCTATTTCAGCAACGGCAGCGGCACGCTGAAACATGCCGCCGAGCAGCTGGCAGTGGGCGATTTTATCCGTCTTTTCAATATCAAAACGCCGTCAATGGAACAGGCGATCGGCCTGCTCTCCGGCGGCAATCAGCAGAAAGTGGCCATCGCGCGCGGGCTGATGACGCGTCCCAACGTGCTGATCCTGGACGAACCGACGCGCGGCGTCGACGTCGGGGCGAAGAAAGAGATTTACCAGCTTATCAATCAGTTCAAGGCCGAAGGGCTAAGCATCATTCTCGTCTCATCAGAGATGCCGGAAGTGCTTGGCATGAGCGACCGCATTCTGGTGATGCATGAAGGCCGTTCCGGCGGCGAATTTACCCGCGAGCAGGCGACGCAGGAATCTTTAATGGCGGCAGCCGTAGGCAAGCAACACAGCGAGGATTTAGTTGTATGAGCACCCAAACCTTACCGTCCAGCCGTCGCTGGTTCAGCAAAGCCTGGCTGATGGAGCAAAAATCGCTGATTGCGCTCATCGTGCTGATCGCGGTGGTGGCGAGCCAGAGCCCTAACTTTTTCACCGTAGCGAACCTGTTCAATATTCTGCAGCAGACCTCGGTCAACGCCATTATGGCGGTCGGCATGACGCTGGTGATCCTCACCTCCGGCATCGATCTCTCGGTGGGATCGCTGCTGGCGCTGACGGGTGCGGTGGCCGCCTCGCTGGTGGGCATGGAAGTCAACGCGCTGGTGGCGGTCGCGGGCGCGCTGGCGCTGGGGGCGGCGATCGGCGCCGTAACCGGTACTATCGTGGCGCGCGGCAAAGTGCAGGCCTTTATCGCCACGCTGGTGATGATGCTGCTGCTGCGCGGCGTCACCATGGTCTACACCGACGGCAGCCCGATTAATACCGGCTTTAACGACAACGCCGATCTCTTCGGCTGGTTCGGCATCGGCCGTCCGCTGGGGATTCCGACGCCGGTGTGGCTGATGGCCGTCGTCTTCCTGCTCGCCTGGTACATGCTGCACCATACGCGCCTTGGCCGTTACATCTACGCGCTGGGCGGCAATGAAGCGGCTACTCGTCTCTCCGGCATCAACGTTAACCGCGTAAAAGTGATTGTCTACGCCCTGAGCGGCATGCTGGCCGCGCTGGCGGGCACCATTGAAGTCGCGCGCCTCTCTTCGGCGCAGCCGACGGCGGGCACCGGCTACGAGCTGGACGCTATCGCGGCGGTGGTGCTGGGTGGCACCAGTCTGGCGGGCGGTAAAGGGCGCATTATGGGCACCCTGATTGGCGCGCTGATCCTGGGCTTCCTGAATAACGGCCTGAACCTGATGGGCGTCTCTTCCTACTACCAGATGATCGTAAAAGCGGTGGTAATCCTGCTGGCGGTACTGGTGGATAACAAAAGCAGTAAATAACTCTGACCTTTACACAGGATGAAATGATGAAAAAGTTGACCGCACTGGCTGTGATCCTCGGCGCGACATTAAGCGCCAGCGCAGTGGCGAAAGATACCATCGCGCTGGTGGTATCGACGCTGAATAACCCCTTCTTCGTCTCGCTGAAAGAGGGCGCGCAGAAAGAGGCTGACAAACTGGGCTATAACCTGGTGGTGCTGGATTCGCAGAACAACCCGGCGAAAGAACTGGCAAACGTGCAGGATCTGACCGTGCGCGGTGCCAAACTGCTGCTGATCAACCCAACCGATTCCGATGCGGTCGGCAACGCAGTAAAAATGGCCAACCAGGCCAATATTCCGGTGATCACGCTGGACCGCGTCGCGGCACAGGGCAAAGTGGTGAGCCATGTCGCCTCCGACAACCGTTTCGGCGGTAAAATGGCGGGCGACTACATCGCTAAACGTCTGGGCGACAGCGCCAAAATTATTGAACTGCAGGGTATTGCCGGCACCTCTGCGGCGCGTGAGCGCGGCGAAGGCTTTAAACAGGCCTCGGACGCGCATAAATTCCAGGTGCTGGCGAGCCAGCCAGCGGACTTCGATCGCACTAAGGGTCTGAACGTGATGCAGAACCTGCTGCAGGCGCACCCGGACGTGCAGGCGGTATTTGCGCAAAATGATGAAATGGCGCTTGGCGCGTTACGCGCATTGCAAACCGCCGGGAAATCTGATGTCGTGGTAGTCGGCTTTGACGGCACCGCCGACGGCGTGAAAGCGGTCGAAGGCGGCAAACTGGCGGCGACGGTCGCTCAGATGCCGGATAAGATCGGCATGATTGGCGTCGATACCGCCGATAAAGTGCTGAAAGGTGAAAAAGTGCAGGCCATCAATCCCGTTGACCTGAAACTGGTCACCAAATAACTCAAAGAAAAGCAGGGCAATGCGCCACCCTAATCCGGTGGCGCACTCTTTCTGGATCACACCCTATGAGCAAAAGCGCAAAACTGGCCGTTCTCGGCAGCATTAATGCTGACCACATTCTTAACCTGACGCACTTTCCTCGTCCCGGCGAAACGGTGATCGGGGAGCAGTATACCGTTGCGTTTGGCGGCAAAGGGGCGAACCAGGCGGTCGCCGCCGGGCGAGCTGGCGCAGATATCGCCTTTATCGCCTGCCTTGGCGATGACGCCATCGGCGAGCGTATTCGCGCGCAGCTGGCGCGGGACAGCGTCGAGACCGCCGCGGTTGAAACCGTGAGCGGCGAACCCACCGGCGTGGCGATGATTTTCGTCAACGGCGAAGGGGAAAACAGCATCGGCATCTGCGCGGGTGCCAATGCGGCGTTAACGCCTGACTGCGTGGCGCGTCATCAGCAGGTCATCGTCAACGCCTCGGCGTTGCTGATGCAGCTGGAGTCGCCGCTGGAGAGCGTGCTGGCTGCGGCGAAGATCGCGCGCGCTCATCAGACGCAGGTGATCCTCAATCCCGCGCCGGCGACGCCGCTCGACGATGAGCTGCTGGCGCTGGTGGATATCATTACGCCTAATGAAACCGAAGCGGAAAGCCTGACCGGCATCGCCGTCTCCAGCGACGAGGACGCTGCGCGCGCCGCTGAGGCGCTGCACGCTAAAGGCATCGGCACCGTGCTGATCACTCTGGGACGTCGCGGCGTCTGGCTGAGCGAGCAGGGCGAAAAAGGCGAGCGCATTGCCGGCTTTACGGTGAAGGCAGTCGATACCATTGCGGCAGGTGACACCTTTAACGGCGCATTTATTACGGCGCGGCTGGAAGGCAAAAGCCTGCATGAGGCGGTACGCTTCGCCCATGCGGCGGCGGCAATCGCCGTCACGCGTCCGGGCGCGCAGCCCTCCGTGCCCTGGCGCGCGGAAATCGACGATTTTCTACTTCAGCAGGGTTAAGCCTTGGCTACCATGAAAGATGTCGCCCGCATGGCGGGCGTCTCCACCTCCACCGTCTCGCACGTTATCAACAACAACCGCTTTGTTAGCGAAGCGGTGCGCGAGAAGGTCGATCGGGCGATCAGCACGCTGAACTACGCGCCTTCAGCGCTGGCGCGCAGCCTCAAGCTTAACCAGACGCACACCATCGGCATGCTGCTGACGACCAGCAGCAACCCTTTTTACGCCGAAGTGGTACGCGGCGTCGAAGACAGCTGTTACGAGCGCGGCTACAGCCTGATCCTCTGCAATACGGCGGGCGACGAGGAGCGCATGAACCGCAGCCTGGAAACGCTGCTGCAAAAGCGCGTCGACGGCCTGCTGATCATGTGCACCGAAAGTCATCTGCCCTCGGCAGCCATCCTTAATCGCTATCCTTCTATTCCTGCCGTGATGATGGACTGGGCGCCGTTTGAAGGGCAAGGCGATATTATTCAGGACAATGCGCTGCTGGGCGGCGAACTGGCGACGCAACATCTGATTGATAGCGGCTATACCCGCATCGCCTGTATTTCCGGCCCGCTGGATAAAACTCCGGGACGGATGCGTCTGCAGGGCTATTACCATGCGATGGAGAAAAACGGGCTGGCAATTCCGGCCGGCTACGTGATTAACAGCGACTTCGAATTTCAGGGCGGCTACAGCGCCATGAAAGAACTGCTGGCGCTGGCGTCGCCGCCACAGGCGGTTTTCACCAGCAACGACGCCATGGCGGTCGGCGTTTATCACGCGTTGTTTGAGGCGGGATTGCGTATTCCGCAGGATATAGCGGTGATGGGATATGACGATATCGAGCTGGCGCGCTATCTGACGCCGCCGCTGACCACGATTCATCAGCCGAAAGATGAGCTGGGCCAGCTGGCGATCGATACCTTAATCCATCGCCTGAACGATCCCGACGCCAGCCAGCAAACGCTGGTGCTGACGCCGGAACTGGTGGTGCGCGCCTCGACTTAAGCGCTTTTCTTCTTTTTATCGCGATTGGTGATCAGATGGCGGCCGTCGCCCGGCCGCAGCAGCGCAAAGGTAAAGGCCGAAATCACCGTGACGATGCCCATCGTCAGGAAGGTCGCATGGAACTGCTCGACGGTGCCGGTTTCGAACGCCTGATAAAAGCGCAGCACCGCGGCGCTTACCGCCACGCCAAAGCTAATCGACAGCTGCTGCGTCACCGCCAGCACGCTATTACCACCGCTGGCGTTATCATCATTCAAATCCGCCAGCGTGATGGTGTTCATCGCGGTGAACTGCGTTGACATCGACATGCCGAGAATAAACAGCGGCAGCAGCAGCAGAATAATGCTTTCAGACGGCGACTGCAGCGCAAAGCTGGCGATCAGAATGCCGATGACGACGGTAATGCCGATCAGCGTACGGCGATAGCCGAACAGGCGCAGCACCTGAGTTACCGTGGATTTGGCCAGAATCGAGCCGATGGCCGTCGGCGCCATCATACAGCCCGCCACCACCGCCGAGAAACCAAAACCAACCTGCAGCATTAACGGCATCAGGAAAGGGACGCAGCCGGTGCCGAGGCGCGACGCAATATTACCGATAATGCCGACCGAAAAGGTGCGGGTCTTGAACAACGGCAGGCTGATTAGCGGCGCTGGGTGGCGGCGCGCATGAAGGATATAAAGAAGCAGCAATATTACGCCTGCCGCCAGTACGCCAGACGCCAGCCATGCGGAGACGATACGCTCGCCGAACAGCTCGATGCCGATCGACAGCAAGACTAATCCGGCACCAAACAGCAGGAAGCCGAGAAAGTCGAAGCGGCGCTTGGGCAAGGTAAAGTCCGGCATATATTTGCGCGCATAAAAAATGCCAAGGATGCCGACGGGAATGTTAATCAGGAATATCCAGTGCCAGGTGGCATAGGTGACCAGTAACCCGCCGAGCAGTGGCCCCAGTATCGGCCCTACCAGGCCGGGCATGGTGACGAAGTTCAGCACCGGCAGGAGTTCGCTACGCGGATAGGCGCGCAGCAACGCCAGGCGCGCCACCGGCATCATCATCGCGCCGCCTACGCCCTGAACGATGCGCGAGATCACCAGCATCGTCAGCGATTGCGATAAAGCACAGGCCAGCGAGCCAAAGGTAAATAGCGACACTGCGATAATAAAGACTTTGCGCGTGCCGAAGCGGTCGGCAAGCCAGCCGCTCACAGGAATCAACATGGCGACGGTAAGGGTGTAGCTGATAACGGCGGACTGCATGGCCAGAGGAGAGCGGTCGAGGCTGGTCGCGATAGCGGGTAGCGCAGTATTAAGAATGGTGGCATCCAGAGCCTGCATAAAAAACGCCATGGCGGCTATCCATGGCAGACCGGCCATACTGCGCGCGGATCGTATCATCGAAAATCCTTCTATATAGGTGTCAGTAGCTGGCAAGAAACCGAAGTGACAGCATAGCATCGGCATAAAAGGGCTGGTTGGCAATTTTCCACGGCGAAAGGCTGTTTCTGTGCGCTTTTTCGCCCGGAAATGTCTGCTTTTAACCCGTTCGATTAAAAAAAAGGCATCCGGCAATTATTTTCAAAGAAATGCTTGTCAGCCCGGAAGAACTCCCTATAATGCGCCTCCACTGACACGGCACAACGGCTTACGGAATGCGGTGTTCAGGAGATTCGGTTCGCTGAGTCGCCGGATAAAATCCCTGAAAAAAGGGGTTGACTCCGAAGGAGAGTAGCGTAATATACGCCACCTCGCAGCAGCAGGCTCCGCCGCTGACTGCACCGCTCTTTAACAATTTATCAGACAATCTGTGTGGGCACTCGAGAGCAGATATCAAAGCCTTCGGGCTTAAAAAATATCAAGCCTCACGAGTGGACACATAATGACATTCATTATGACGTTTTACAGATGAGCACCGCTTAACTTGTTTAAGCAAATCAAACTTAAATTGAAGAGTTTGATCATGGCTCAGATTGAACGCTGGCGGCAGGCCTAACACATGCAAGTCGAACGGCAGCACAGAAGAGCTTGCTCTT
>NZ_JPQA01000011.1:0-214132 GCF_000738765.1 Pantoea sp. NGS-ED-1003 | reverse complement strand
CTTCGCCTAAACCGAGGTTTGTGAGAAGCAAAGCCCTGGCCCTGTACTGGCCCGCGCTGGCAAAATTGCGGCCATTTACGGGGAATCCAGAGTGCTAATCGGTTACATCAGGGTGTCAACAAATGACCAGAATACGGATTTACAGCGGTTAGCGTTGCAGAGCGCAGATTGTGAGCTGATTTTCGAGGACAGGAAAAGCGGCAAAAGCACAGATCGGCCGGGGCTAAAGAAAGCGCTGCGCTGCCTGCAGCCGGGCGACACGTTGGTTGTGTGGAAGCTGGATCGGCTCGGTCGTAGCATGCGGAATCTTGTAATGCTGACCGAGGAACTGAGGGCGCGAGGAATTAACTTTCGCAGCCTCACCGACAGCATTGATACCATCACGCCAATGGGGCGTTTCTTCTTCCACATCATGGGCGCCCTGGCAGAAATGGAGCGTGAATTAATAGTGGAGCGCACCCGCGCCGGGCTGGCCGCAGCGCGAGAACATGGAAGAATTGGAGGTAGGCGCCGGATTATGACCGGCGAAGTGATAGCCAAAGCTGAAAGAATGATCGCCAAAGGGGCGACGCTGCAGCAGGTGTCTCTTGTTCTTGAAGTATCTGTAAAAACGCTCTATCGCTATATCCCGGCGAAGCGGCAGCGCAGCCTGCGTGAATCTGTTTGCTGATATACCAGCGGGCCATGACAAAATGCGAAGCCCTGCCTGACCTGACACTCTGAGCACACCTTTAATCAGGAGTGCAACAGATGGCAGATTATCATCACGGTGTCCGCGTCGTCGAAGTCAACGACGGCACGCGCACCATCTCCACCGTATCAACCGCAATCGTGGGCATGGTCTGCACCGCGCAGGATGCGGACGCGGCAACCTTCCCGCTTAACACGCCCGTGCTGATCACCAACGTGCAGGGCGCCGTCGGCAAGGCTGGCAAGAAAGGCACGCTCGCCGCCGCGCTACAGGCTATCGCCGATCAGTCTAAGCCCGTCACCGTCGTAGTTCGCGTGGCCGAAGGCACCGACGAGGCCGAAACCATTTCCAATATCATCGGCGGCACGGATGAAAACGGCCAGTATACCGGCATGAAAGCGCTGCTTGCTGCGCAGACCCAGCTTGACGTCAAGCCGCGCATTCTCGGCGTGCCGGGGCTGGATTCACTGGAAGTGGCAACCGCGCTGGCGAGCATCGCGCAGCAGCTGCGCGCCTTTGCCTATGTCTCAGCATGGGGCTGCAAAACCATTTCCGAGGCCCGCCTGTACCGTCAGAATTTCAGCCAGCGTGAAGTCATGGTGATCTGGCCGGACTTTCTCGCCTGGAACACCACGACCAGCAAATCCGATACCGCATACGCGACCGCTCGCGCGCTGGGCCTGCGCGCCAAAATCGACAACGACACGGGCTGGCATAAAACCCTGTCCAATGTGGGCGTTAACGGCGTGACCGGCATCTCCGCGTCGGTATTCTGGGATCTGCAGCAGACCGGCACCGACGCTGACCTGCTCAACGAGGCGGACGTCACCACGCTGATCCGTAAAGACGGTTTCCGCTTCTGGGGCAACCGCACCTGCAGCGATGACCCGCTGTTCCAGTTTGAGAACTACACCCGCACCGCGCAGGTGCTGGCCGACACGATGGCAGAGGGGCACATGTGGGCGGTAGACAAGCCGCTGACGCCGATTCTTGTGACCGAAATTATCGCAGGCATCAACGCCAAATTCCGCGAGATGGTCAGCGCCGGTTATCTGCTGGGCGCCTCCTGCTGGTACGACGAGAGCGCCAACGACACAGACAGCCTGAAGGCGGGCAAACTCTTTATCGACTACGACTATACGCCGGTCCCACCGCTTGAAGATTTGACCCTTCGCCAGCGCATCACCGACACCTATCTGGCGAACTTCGCCGCGTCCGTTAACAGTTGAGGATCTGGATAAATGGCACTGCCACGCAAACTAAAGGGCATGAACCTTTTCAACGACGCCAACAGCTATCAGGGCGTCGTGACTGCCGTCACGCTGCCCAAGCTGGCGCGCAAGCTCGATCCGTTCCGCGCGGGCGGCATGAGCGGCGCGGCCTTTATTGATAACGGTCTGGAAGATGACGCGCTTGATATGGAGTGGAGCATCGGCGGCATGGATGAGCTGGTTCTCACGCAGTGGGGCGCCTCTGACATTCCCCTGCGCTTTACCGGCTCCTACCAGCGCGACGATACCGGCGAGGAAATCGCGGTAGAGATTGAGGTGCGCGGGAAACACCAGACCTTTGATTTTGGTGAGGCCAAGCAGGGCGAGGACACGGAAATCAAAGTCACCTCAAAGAACACCTATTACAAGCTGACCTTTAACGGCAAAGAGCTGATTGAGATTGACACCATCAACATGGTGGAAAAGGTCAACGGCACCGACCGACTGGAGCAGCGCCGCAAGAACCTCGGCCTGGTTTAACCCTGACGCTGGCGCCCGGCGCTGGCATTACCTGACTACAGTGAACAGAGAAAGCGAACATGGAACAGAACGAAAACACCGTTGTACTGGAAACCCCGCTGAAGCGCGGCGAAACCGAAATCAAGCAGATTGACGTCATTAAGCCAACGGCCGGAAGCCTGCGCGGTGTACGCCTGGCTGATCTATGCCAGTCGGACGTAGACGCCCTGCTGACCGTGCTGCCGCGCATCACCCTGCCAGCGCTGACAAAGAGCGAGTGTAACGCCCTCGATCCGGTTGACCTAATTGTGCTGGGCGGCAAGGTGATCGGTTTTTTGCAGTCGAAGTCGGACGAATAGACTGGCCGCACGGCCTGACGGTTAATGACCTGATGGCCGACATCGCCACGATATTCCACTGGCAACCCTCCGAGATGTACGACATGCCGCTGGCCGAGCTGATGGACTGGCGGCATAAAGCCTTTATCCGCAGCGGAGCAAACCCGGATGAGCAATAACCTCAAGGTGCAGGTGCTGCTGAATGCGGTAGACAAAGCCTCGCGCCCCTTTAAAGCCGTACAAACCGCCGCCAAAAATCTGTCGTCTGACATACGCCAGACACAGTCAACCATCAAGGAGCTGGACGCGCAGGCGGGCAAAATTGACGGTTTCCGCAAAGCCAGCGCGCAGCTGGCCGTCACGCAGCAAAATCTCAAGGATGCAAAGGCCGAGGCGGCAGCACTGGCCTTGGCGTTCAAGAGTGCCGAGCGGCCAACTACGCAGCAGGCCCGCGCGCTGGAGAAGGCCCGGCAGGCAGCCGCTGAGCTGCAGACCAAATCCAATGCGTTGCGCTTGTCGGTGCAGCAGCAGCGGGAGGCGCTGACGGCCGCAGGGATTTCCACGCGCAGCCTGAGCAGCGAGCAGCAGCGGCTTAAAACCGCGTCGGCGCAGGCTACCGTCAGCCTGAGCCGCCAGAAGCAGGAACTGCAACGCCTGAACGCGCAGCAGGAGCGGCTGAACCTGACCAGCGAGCGCTACCGCAAAGGGCAGGAGCTGTCCGCCAGAGTGCGCAACGCGGGCGCTGCCGGTGTCGGAGCGGCTACGGTTGGCGCCGTGGCCGCGTCAACAGTGCTGCGCCCCGGTTATGACTTCGCCCTGGCAAACTCCACACTGCAGGCAACCCTCGGCCTTGATAAAAATTCGCCTGAGTTCCAGTCCCTGCGAACCCAGGCGCGCAGCATCGGCGACAACACCGCCGCCTCGGCGAACGACGCCGCGCAAGCGCAAATCATCATCGCCAAATCCGGCGGGAGCGTTGACGACATCAAGGCGGCGACGCCGGTTACGTTGAATATGTCGCTTGCCAATAACCGCACGATGGAAGAAAGCGCCAAGCTGCTGATGAGCACGAAAAACGCTTTCGGGCTGGCTAACAGTCAGGTTGCCCACCTGGGCGATGTGATTTCCGCCACGCTTAACAAAACCGCCGCCGACTTTGACGGGCTAAACGATGCGCTGACCTACATCGCGCCGGTTGCGAAAAACGCTGGCGTCAGTGTCGAGCAGACGACGGCCATGATCGGGGCGCTCGCAAAAGAAGGCACAACGGGCAGCATGGCCGGAACGGGGGTACGCGCAATGCTGCTGCGCGTACAGGCGCCAACCGGCGAAGCTTTCAAAGCCATCAAGGAGCTGGGCGTCAAAACCGCCGACAGCAAAGGCAACATGCGCCCCTTCTTCACTATCCTGAAGGAGCTGCAGAAATCCTTTGAGAAAAACAAACTCGGCACGGCGCAGCAGGCGGAATACCTGAAAACCATCTTCGGGGAAGAGGCGGCATCGTCCGCCGTCACCCTGATGAAAAACGCGGCCAATGGTGAACTGGATAAGCTGACAAAGACGTTTCAGGGATCCGACGGCAGCACGGGAAAACTGGTTGACGTGCAGCAGGACAACCTCGGCGGCGATTTCAAAGAGCTGCAGTCAGCTTATGAGGCGCTCGGCACTGATATCTTTGACCAGATGGACAACAGCCTGCGCACGCTTACGCAGGACACCACAAACTTTCTGCTGCAGATAGATAAGTGGGTGCAGGCCAATCCAAATCTATCAAGTGGCATAGCCAAAATCGCCGCAGCTGGAATGATTATCGTAGGCGCGCTGGGCGCCATCGGGCTTGTTGCCTGGCCGGTTATTACGGCCGTTAACCTGCTTGTTGCCGGGGCGGGTTTTCTCGGTACGGCATTCAGCATTGCGGGCGGAGCCATCGCAACAGCGTTCGGCGCCATCTCGCTGCCAATAGTCGCCGTTGGGGCGGCAATTGTGGCCGGGGCGCTTCTTGTACGGAAATACTGGGAGCCAATCAAAGCCTTTATCGCTGGCGTTGCTGAGGGGTTCAGCGCCGCGATGGGGCCGATAGGGGATGCATTCAGCCCGTTAAAGCCCGTCTTTGAATGGGTGGGCAATAAGCTCAAAGAGCTGTGGGATTGGTTCGGTAAACTGCTGGAGCCGGTGAAATCCACGCAGTCTGAGCTGGCGTCTGCCGGTGAGATGGGTAAGAAGTTTGGCAACATGCTGGCGCAGGCGCTGAAAATACCCGGTGAGGCGCTGAGCCAGCTACGCAGCGGTATCGACTGGGTACTGGAAAAGCTCGGCATCATCGACACTAAATCCGACGGCCTGAAAGACAAAGTAAAATCCTCGGATCCGATGGCGACAGGCGGCGCGGGCGTCGATACCGGCGGGCAGCAGTATAACTTTGCTTACGGCGGCGGCTCGTACAAGCCGGTTCCTTCGCCGTCTGCCGGGGGCGGGTATACCGACCGCAGCCAAAATACCTACCAGTATGAAATCAACATGCACGACGGCATGAGCAAAGACGATGCGCTGGCGCTGATGGCGCAACACAGGGAAAAAGAGCAGCGCAACCGGCAGGCGCAGAACCGCAGCAAAATGGGCTGGGAGGATTAAACGATGATGATGATTTATGGCATGCTGCCGTTTATGCGCCAGACCCTGCCTTACGGGGATCTGCAGCAGAATATCGATTACCGCTGGCCGACTAACAGCCGATTCGGGCAGCGGCCGGCCGCGCAGTTTATTGGGCCCGGCGACGAGAAAATCACGCTGTCCGGGGAGTTGCGACCAGAGATTACCGGCGGGGCTGTGTCGCTGACGACTATTCGCCTGCTTGCCGACGAAGGGATGGCGTGGCCGCTGATTGGCGGCAGCGGCATGATTTACGGCATGTATGTGATCGAGAGCATTTCCAACTCTTTCAGCGAGTTTTTCCCTAACGGGACGGCCAGTAAAATCATGTTCACGCTGAACCTCAAGCGCGTTGATGAGTCTCTGACGTCAATGTTTGGCGACCTGAAAAAGCAGGCCGACGGGCTTATCAGTGGCGCCGGTAATCTGCCAGGGCAGCTTACGTCAGCCATCGACAGCGTGAAATCGGCGGCCGGGAATCTGGTTTCCTCAGCGGGAGGGCTACTCGGATGATCGGAATAAGCAGCCTGCCAGTGCAGGCCGGAGCGCGACTTACGCCTGATTTTATGCTGACGGTTAACTCTAAGGACGTTACGACCAATATTAGGGATCGGCTTATCTCGATGACGCTGACCGACAACCGCGGCTTTGAGGCTGACCAGTTGGATATTGAGCTGGATGACGCCGACGGACAGCTGGCTATGCCGGTGCGCGGCGCAGTAATAAAGCTGTTCCTCGGCTGGAAGGGGCAAACGCTTTTCGGTAAAGGTGATTTTACCGTTGATGAGGTTGAGCACCACGGCGCGCCGGATACCATGACTATTCGCGCCCGTAGCGCGGATTTTCGCGGCACGCTCAATTCCCGCCGGGAAGTGTCCTATCACGATACAACCCTGGGCGAGATCGTGACGCAGATAGCCGAGCGGAATAAGCTTAAGCCAATGCTGGCCGACGGTTTCGCCGGGATCTCCGTGGCGCACATCGACCAGACGCAGGAGACCGACGCGAAATTCCTGACGCGCCTCGCCACGCTTTACGGCGCGGTAGCGGCGGTAAAGGCTGGGCGTCTGTTGTTCATCCGGCCGGGTAACGGCGTCACTATCAGCGGCAAGCCCATCCCGCAGATGACTATCACGCGGCAGGATGGCGACCGGCACAGCTTCAGTATCGCAGACCGTGGCGCCTATACCGGCGTCTCGGCGAGCTGGCTGCATACCAAAGACCCAAAGCCAAAAAAGGTAAAGATAAAGCGCAAGCCGAAGATAAAGCACCTGCGTGCGCTGGAGCACCCGGCGGCAAAGAAGAAAAAGGCGGCCGAGGCCAAAACGCCGGAGGCCAGGGAGGGGGATTACCTGGCGGGAACTGAAGACAACGTATTCACGCTGACGACTGTTTACGCGACAAAGGCAGCAGCAATGCGGGCAGCTAAGGCAAAATGGGATAAGCTGCAGCGCGGCGTTGCGGAGTTTTCGCTCACGCTCGCGATGGGGCGCGCTGACCTGTACCCGGAAACGCCGGTCAAAGTCAGCGGCTTCAAGTCGGTGATCGATGCGCAGCCGTGGCTCATCAGCAAGGTAACGCATAGCCTTAGCAGCAGCGGCTATACCACGCAGCTGGATTTTGAAGTTCTGTTGTCAGACGTCGAGTATCAGGCAGAATCAGACGAAGATGATTCACAATAAGTGAAAGTTGTTGCTCATTTTGGGGATTTGGAGTATTAAAGCTACGAGCTTACAGGGAGACGCCACCAATGATGCATTGTCCGCTTTGCCAGACCGCCGCACACGCTAAAAGCAGCCGTTATATTTCTAAAGAGACAAAAGAACGCTATCACCAGTGCCAGAATATCAACTGCAGTTGTTCTTTCAAAACGCATGAAACGCTGGCAGTGATTATTGTAACGCCAGGGCAGATTAATCCCGTGCCCTTGCATACTAAGCACGAATATCAGCCATCATTACTGCACTAAAATGCAATGCCGATAAAAAACCCCGCACTGACGGGGTTTTTTGTTTGTGCTATTCGCCACCCTTGTAAGTGTGGGTATTGCCTAGCATTACTACCGTAGCGGGCTCATCCATCAATTTACCCATTTCATCGCACGTCGATAGCGGGTTTTCAAAGGAATATCCGCTAGCTTTGAATTTATTGGTGACGTTGATTAATTTGATTTTTTTGAGGTAGCCAGCAGGTACGCCTTTTGTCCAGATAGGTGAGCATACGCCACTGGAGATTATTGCATTATAGGTTTGATCATTGACGGATGCGGCGGGTAACACGACCGTGATCTGATCCTGCTTAAGATTAACTTCCAAAGGTTGCCAGGGTTTTAGCTTATTTTGCAGTGTAGTGACGTCTGATGATTGAGCCGCAACGACCGAAGAAAATAATAATGAAGTGCTGAGCAGAGCTATATGTAATCGCATTATCAAACGTCCTTTTGAGGTGAGTTTGCCTGGCGAATCTGTTGGGGGGGCGTCAGTGGCGGTGAAAATGCACCGCCACTTTACCGCCACTCGAAAAGCCAGATACAAAAAAACCGCTTCGGTGAGCGGCTTAAGCATATGATTTTATTGGGTAAATTTGGTGGCCCCTGCTGGGTTTGAACCAGCGACCAAGCGATTATGAGTCCGAAAATGTTTTCAGAAAAAACAGTAAGTTACTGATTTTTAATTTTATTAGTCTGCCATATAGTGGCAGTTAATGACAAATAGTAACATGCTCTGCTGCCATTTTGCTGCCATCAAAGCCCGTTTAATGGGTTGAGGTTTATTGCCTCAGAAAGATGGTCAGGAGCAAAGTGGGCATAGCGCATTGTTACCTTAATATCCGTATGCCCTAAGATGCGTTGCAGCACCAAAATGTTTCCGCCGTTCATCATAAAATGTGATGCAAAGGTATGGCGTAAAACGTGAGTTAATTGGCCCGCAGGCGTTTCAATTTCTGCTCGTTTTAATGCAGAGCGGAAGGCGGCATAGCAAGATGAAAAGAGAGGCTTTGCCTTCCGGCTTGATGGAAGCTCTTCCAGCAACGCATCACTAATCGGAACTGCGCGGTTTTTCTTACCCTTCGTTTTAATGAAAATAACTTTACCGGCTCGTATTTGATTTCCTTTCAATGTTTCAGCCTCACCCCAGCGCGCGCCGGTAGCCAGGCATAATTTCACCACTGCCAGCAAGTCTTTAGAACGGCTTTGCTCACATTCTTTTAGCAATGCTCTTATTTCCTCACTGGTTAGATAGGCCATTTCTGACTCGGCTATTTTATATTCTCTGACATTGTCTAACGGATTAGGTGCCGTCCATTCATCTAAGCGGCGAAGCTCATTAAATACAGCCCGAAAATATGCCAATTCAAGATTAACCGTTCTGGGCGTTACCGTTTTAACGCGGTTTGAGCGGGTAATTTTTCCTGACAATCGTTGCTCGCGGTATGCTGAAAAGACGCGCGCATTGAACTCTGTGGCAAGCGGATCACCCATAGCTTTACAGGCAAACTCCATTGCATCTTTTCGCTTTTGTCCGTCTGATAGTGTTATGCCGTGCGCGTTGTACCAAGTTTCAACTAAATCAAATACTCGTCTTTTATCTGTCTTCTCACCAAGCCAAGGCTTATCTTGCGCTTGTGCTTTAATGTGTTTCTCATATGACAGCGCCTCGCCTTTTGTGGCGAACTGACGGCGGATACGTTTACCGTCTCGCCCGTTAGGGAAAAACTGCGCCTGCCACTTTCCATTAGCTAGTTTACTGACAGCCATAGTTCTTAGAGATACTCAGTTTTTGAAATGACTTTGCCTAAGGTTCTGATCTCATTTGCCTGGCATTCAAATGAAGCCTTGCCATTTTCGACGCGAACCCTGCCACCTGGAAAGCGTACTAGCTCACGTATGCTAACCAGTTTATCAAATTCAATCAGCCACAATCCGTCTACGATGTCGCCTTCATAAGAATCTACGAGGTAGGTGCTTCTATCTGCTTCTACGATAAATGGAGACGTCAATCCACTTTGTAGATGCTCACCATCCAAAAGGTAATCTCCTGCATCCTCAAGCATCCCATTTGAGATTTTCTTTCTTTCTAAAATCACTGTTCGTGAATTCGGGGCATCCTCAAACGGTACGCCTTTGCCTGTGGAAAGCCATGTTAGCGATGCGCCAGTCTCAACATGACAAATAATGACCCAATCAGCAGGAAATGTATCGCGTGCTGAGCGGTTAGCAAGCGTGCTTTGTGAAACGCCTAAATGGTTGCATAAAGCCTGTCTGCTGCTGAATCCATAGGCTTCAACAATGCGAAAAATAACCTCTTTACCGCCTTTGTTACTTTCCACGGATTCACGAACCAGGTTTGATTCATTCCGTTTAGTGTTGTTGTGTGTTGACATTGGCGTTTTGTGATCCTATATTTCGTTTCGTGAGTTGTGCCATATAGTGACAAATAGATACATCCCAAACCCAAAAGGAATCTTGCATTATGAAGCGTGATTTTTCAATGCGACCAAATCTCAACTTTGTGATTTCTGAGCCCTTCATCTCTCTGGATGAGTACTGCCGACGCACCGGCATCTGCAAGCGTACTGCTCGTAAGATGTACCAAGAAAACCGCTTACCAATCAGAAAGAAAGAAGGCGCAAACGGCCTGATTGAAGTCAACATGCTTGCGTTAATCGTAGAGGCCGCGTCTGGCTATCACATCACAGTTCAGGCTTGACGGACCCATACTGGGATAACGAAAGGGAATAATCATGTTTGATTTTCGTGTTTCCACACATACCGATTACGACGATGCCTGCCGCAAGTTTGCGCTTACGCACAACATGACGGAGCTGGCGCAGCGGGCAGGTATGAAAGTGCAGACCCTGCGCAACAAGCTGAACCCGGAGCAGGTGCATCAGCTGACCGTTCCAGAAGTGCTGTTGCTTACCGATCTGACAGAGGACGCCACCATTATGGACGGAATGCTGGCGCAGCTGCAGTGTCTGCCGTGCGTGCCGGTTAACGAGCTAGCAAAAGAGAAGTTTCCGACGTACGTGCTGAAGGCAACCGCCGAAGTCGGGCATATGGCCGCTAACGCCGTGAACCCGGAGCGTATTACGGCAACCTGTCGTCGCGGCATTCTTGAAGCTGCCAATACCGGGATCCGCTGCATGATGCTGGCCGCGCTGGCCGTGCAGAACCGCGTTCACTCTAACCCTACTTTAGCCTCAACCGTTGACGCTATCAGCGGGCTGGGTGCTTCGATTGGCATCAGCTGAGGGCGCACGATGATTTCATTTGCGGCACGCCTCAAGCGTCAGAGTCCGTCAATGTCATACGGGCATGGCTGGATTATGGGCGAGAACGGCAAGCGCTGGCATCCGGTACTGAGCCAGCAGGTACAGGTAAAAGAGCAAAGAGGTAAAGCATGGCTATCGAGGGCGATTCAATGCTGGTTGAGCTTTCTGCCGGCCAACGGGTTTCGGCGCTGAATCACGTTGCCTTAATCCGCGCGCAGCTGATGGGCGGCAACTGTGAAAAAGATATGACCCGTTTTTTCTCTGAAATGCGCGATGTGACAGACAGTAATTACCAGGACAACAAACGCGCGCTGAGCGCGATTTTCTTCCTGGCTGGCATCGGTAAGGACAGGCACGCCGCTGAATTTAGTGAACTGACTACTGATGAAAGAGCGGCGCTTATTCGTGCAATGAATCATCTAAAAGCAGTCGTGAGTTTATTTCCGAAGCGAATGGCTCTGCCTAATTAATTAACCCCAAGCAAATAAATGGCGTAAACCCGCCGGGCATTCTTTTGCCCAAATTCTGGAGAAAGTGAAATGCGAAATATCGAAATTAAAACCTTTAACGCTGACGTTGAGCAGCTGACAACGCTTCTCACTGCTGCGCGTTTGGAAGAGCGCGCAGAGCGTGGATTGCTCGTAGCGCGCCGCCTGGTTGCGCTGGCCGATCAGATTGAGCGTAAATCTTCGAGTCGCTTTGAGGCTATTGAGTTAATCCGCGCTGAAGCAGAGCGCTATGAGAACGAAGCTCGTGAGGCGGTGCGCTAATGGCTGACTCAATGGACATGGCGCAGCAGCGCGCCGATGAGCTGCTGGCGCGCAACATCGCCAGCGTGGTTAATCGCCCGATCAGCGTTGCGGCTTCATTCTGCGAAGACTGCGACGCACCGATCCCGGAACAGCGCCGCCGCGCCGTGCGTGGCGTGACTCGTTGTGTCAGCTGTCAGGACATGGCTGAGCGGTACGCGAAAGTTTCAAAAGGCGGTGCGGCATGAGCACCATTCTGAAATGGGCGGGCAGCAAGTCCCGCGTAATGCCGGAGCTGCTGGCGCACCTGCCAGCAGGTGATCGCCTGGTCGAACCCTTCGCAGGTTCCTGCGCGGTGATGATGAGCACCGATTACCCTTCCTATCTGGTAGCGGATATTAACCCCGACCTGATCAACATGTACCGCCAGATAAAGGAGCACACCCGCCCCTTTATCGTTGTGGCGGCCAGCCTGTTCAATCAGAACACCACAGGCGAAAGTTATTATTCTGTCCGTGAGGCGTTCAACCATAACCCGGCGTTACCCCTGCTGGAGCGCGCCGCGCATTTCCTGTACCTGAACCGCAACGGCTATCGCGGCCTTTGTCGCTATAACCGTCGCGGCGAGTTCAATATCCCTTTTGGTAATTACTCAAAACCCTATTTCCCGCTGGCAGAAATTGAGGCATTCGCGGAAAAGGCGCAGCGTACGACGTTTATCTGCGCCGATTTCCGCGAGACGCTGCGCCTGACTAAAGCTGGCGACGTGGTGTACTGCGATCCGCCATATGACGGGACGTTTTCGGACTATCACTCAGCGGGCTTTGACAAAGATGAGCATCACGATCTGGTCAGCATCCTGATGGACGTCTCTGAGCGCTGCCCGGTTGTCATTTCAAACAGCGACACCCTCTACACCCGCAGCATTCTTCGCGCTTTCGACATCACCAAAATCAGCGTAGCCCGCTCGGTTGGCGTTGCCGCCGGTGAGAGCAAGCGCGCCTCGGAAATCATCGCCGTGCGCTGTCCACAGGAGAGCGCAGTATTTGTCGGCGTTGATCCGGCGGCAGGCGCTGGCTGGTCTGCAGAAGTGCAGGCGGTTCAATGATTCAGGAATATGCTTACCCGTGGAATGCTCCACGGGAAGCCATCGCCAGCCCGTACCCCACCTATGAGGAGGTGCACAGCCGCAGTCAGATGAATGCGGCTTTGGCGCGTGCGCAGGAGCTACTCGAAAAGCAGCCGACGCTGATCCAGCTCGACGTCAGGCGTCGCGTCAGCGAGCTTGAAAAGACCCAGGGCATTGCCCGTGCCAATGCGTACTTAGCAAAAACCTTTGTTGAGCGCACATTGCCACGCGTTGAATGCGTCAGTGAGCAGTACCGCCTCGGCGAAATGAGCAGCGGCACGTTTAACCTGCTGGCAGGTAACGCCGTTCAACAGACTGGCGCGGCCAGCGCGGCCGGCACGCTGTGGGAGCTGATGCGCCGCTTTAACCGCCTGCCCGACATGGCGCGCGCCGACGTCGATCTGCTGGCCGGGGATGTGGCTAATTTCATCCTCGCCGAGCTGGTACAGGCGCACGCGCAGGCCTGCGACGAGTCGGATTACAAATACACGCACCGCGTTTACATGACCGCCGCCACCATCACCCGCGAGCTGAGTCAGACGCCGCCGCTGTGGGAAAAGGTAACGTCCCGCCTGTTCGACCCGGAGGAAGTGACCCCGGCGATCATGCGCATGCAGACCGAAAAGTGGTGGAAGGGCCGCCTGCGCCGCGTCGCCGCGTCATGGCGTGAACACCTGCAGATTGCCCTGGCTAACGTCAGCAAAAAGCATACCCCCTACGCAAGCAGCATGACCGTCTCAGAGTGGCGCGAGCAGAAGCGCCGCACCCGTGAGTTCCTGAAGGGCATGGAGCTGGAAGACGAGGAAGGCAACCGCATCAGCCTGATTGAAAAGTACGACGGCAGCGTGGCCAACCCGGCGATCCGCCGCTGCGAGCTGATGACCCGCATTCGCGGCTTCGAAAACATCTGCAACGAGATGGGCTTTATCGGCGAGTTCTACACGCTGACCGCCCCGGCGCGCTATCACGCCACAATCAAAACCGGTCATCGCAACCGTAAATGGAACGGCGCCAGCCCGGCCGACACCCAGCGCTATCTGTGCGGCGTCTGGCAAAAAATCCGCGCCAAGCTGCACCGCGAAGAAATCCGCATTTTCGGGATCCGTGTCGCTGAGCCGCACCACGACGCGACCCCGCACTGGCACATGCTGATGTTTATGCGTCCCGAGCAGGTTGAGCGCGTGCGCGAGATTATGCGCGACTACGCCTGGCAGGAAGACAGCAGCGAGCTGACGACCGACAAGGCCCGCAAGGCCCGCTTTCACGCGGAGGCTATCGACCCGGAGAAGGGCAGCGCGACGGGCTACGTCGCTAAGTACATTTCCAAAAATATCGACGGCTACGCGCTGGACGGCGAGACGGACGACGAAAGCGGCAAAGACCTGAAGGAAACCGCCTCGGCCGTTTCCGCCTGGGCGGCCCGCTGGCACATCCGGCAATTCCAGTTTGTGGGCGGCGCGCCGGTGACGGTTTACCGCGAGCTGCGCCGCATGGCAGACAGCGATACCGCGCACGGCCTCAGCGTTGAGTTTGCAGCCGCGCATGACGCCGCCGATGCGGGAGACTGGGCAGGATACGTTAACGCACAGGGCGGCCCGTTCGTGCGCCGCGACGAGCTGGCCGTGCGCACCTGGTATCAGGCCAGCGAAGACGTGAACGAGTATGGCGAGGAAACCGTACGCATCAAGGGCGTTTATGCAACGGAAGTGGGTGAAGACACGCCGATCCTCACCCGTCTGGCGCAGTGGAAGATTGTGCCGAAACGCGCCGTTGATTTGGGTTTTGAATTTAAGGACGCGTCCGCGTCCTCTCGGAGTTCTGTCAATAACTGTACGGGAGGTTTGAGATCTGAGGATTCGAACCCGCCGGCAAGTTTCGACAATATCGACCTGGACGGCATGAGCAGGCGAGAAAGGCGACAGCTGCTGAGCCGGATCAGGGCGCAGGAGCCAGAAAAGCGGCACCTGCAGCTGAGGCGGTCGGACAAAATTGAGGCCGCGTGCGATAACGTGATAGGCCAGGTGAAGGATTTATGCGGTGAAACCATCAGCCGCGGACTGGCCGTGCGCCTGATTGGCGGCACGCAGACGAAAATTGCTGGCCGACTGTTTCGCAGCTCTGCATATGGTGAGTTAGTGAGGCCTCGTGCTGGACTTAAAAATTATGAAATTCTGGAGCGAATAGGGCGCTTGGCTCGTGCCTCTAAGGGTACGAAAGAAGCCAATTAACGCCCTAACTTCAAGAGCCTGCTTTCAGATAAAGTCTTATTGACCATAAAAAATCATTTCACATTTGGAAAATCGTAATATACTGTATGCATAACCAGTTGTTCATTGTGCGGAGGGATTATGCGAGACTATTTTTTGGAGTCAATGAAGCTCCAGCGTATTGATTTATTTATGAAACTTGTTGCGGCAAGTGATTGCAGTGAAGATGAGAAACAGCTCGCGATTCAGTGGGTTTCAGAGCTGACTGATGAGCTGATGCGTAAGGTAAGAAGCCACGAATATTCACGATCTATACAAGTATCTGAATAATTAGGGGGGAGACTATGCGCATTGAAATTATGCTTGATAAAAATCAAAAACTAAGCCAGTCAGTGATTGAAGCTTTTCATGACGAGATAAACAGGCGCGTAGTGGCGCTTTACCCCGAAGCAGTAGTGCGGGTACGGCAGGGAAGCCACACAAGAATAGAAATGCCTGGCTTTAAACTCGACGAGGACAGGCGGCGGCTAAATGATCTGCTTCAGAACGTCTGGGAAGATGACAGCTGGCTACACTGATAACCGTGCAGACGTCAAAAGCTTGATTTTGACGGCGGCAGGGTTGAACAACGAGCGAGCGAGGCGTTAGGTTATGGGGGGACGAGACTCTGAATTTCAGGTTGTTTTCCGTGGTGAAACCCTCCCATATTTCCGTCCAGGTGGATGGGTTATGTTTCAACGGTCGCGCGAGTGTGGCGGTGGTTTCTGGCTGGGGCAGACTTTCGAAAATGCGTTTATCTTGGGCCGGCCGTTTCCCCTGACTTACCGGGAGGCTCTTCTGCTTGTCATGGATTTCACCAGGCGAAAAGTTGAAGTGCCAGAGTCAGAGCCTGATGACCAGTTGCCCCTGTTTTAATGTTTCCCGGCACTGCATGACTATGCCGCATGAATTCGCATGATCCCGAAAGGATCGTTTATGCCCCGGCCCGCCAGTAATGGCGGGCTTTTGCTTATGTCATGCACCTGCATGAAAACCACTACATAAAGCGGGCAGGCGTGGCGGGGGTACGAGCGCGCGCCAGCTACGATAAAGAAGAATATGGTTTGAATCGAAACAGATTGAAACTAAGTGGTGGTTAAAGTGTCAACCAAGATGTAAACTGTACGTAGTTGGTAGATGTTTTTTTGATATGACAAATTAGGAGGGCGACATGAGCGACAACAAACGTATGTCCAATGCACCCGTTTACTATGTGCTTGCACAAATAAAATTCACGCCGGTTAAGGCGATGAAAAAGTATGTTGATGACATACAAGACGCGTTACGCTTGCAAGGCTACCCGCTTTTTGAGAGTAGGGAATCTATCCAAATCAAATTTGAGTTTAGTGCTCCAAATGAGCCGGCACAGCCTGCCTTTGAAACGGTTCAACAATGGTATATGTCGGATCTGAACAGGACTTCAGGCTTTGTTTTAGGTAACGATTTCATAACGTATCACACAACGGATTATGAAACGCACCAACCTTTTCTTAAAGAGTTGATGAAAGGTCTTACAGTAGTCATGAACAATCCAAAGCCAGCCCTGATTACTCGGCTAGGACTTCGTTACTTAGATGCAGTTTTACCTGAAGCAGGTGAAACGATTGAACAATATTTATGTGAGGGGCTACATGGCCTCGACTTAAAATTGCAGCAAGTTCAATCGGTTAACGAAATGGTTTTTCAGACAAATGTTGGTCCAGTTATTAGTAATGGTTTTATAGTTACTCGCTTACATAAAATGAATGGTCAGTTAGGGTTTCCACCTGACATGGTGCCTATTGGTGTTGATATGCTTGAGCGATTCAAGACTACGACCCCCTTGTGGCATGGCATTATAGATACTGATCATTATGTTGAAGGAAATGTGCCCCCATCCATCGATTTGGTTGAGGAACAATTCACTTCCCTACATAGTGTGATAAAAGGTACGTTTAATAAGATGATTTCGCCGTACGCTACTGCTAAGTGGTCATAACGCCGAGGAGGTGTGATATGCGTCAATCTATGACTGGAAGTTTCTATGAAACGCCCGGGTTTGCTCCAACAGTCGCTGGAGCATTAATGGTTGCATCCTCTTTATTTTTGAGCAGCACCGGTTCCAATTTCTCAGTTAAAGATGTGAACCAGTGGCGTGGCTACGTGCAATCTAAGGTTCAGTTTGGATTGATGAAATCTGAAGCTGAATTTGATAATGATATTGAGAACGAATTGGTAGATGTTAGGACTGTATCTGACCATCTGAAAAATGTTCGAGATACCCTTGCTCCGTCCATGTCGGAACTAGCAAAAGATTTAGGCATTACTCGGCAGGCTCTTTATAAATGGTTATCAGGTGAAAGCCAACCCGATGACATAGAAAAAGCAAGTTATATCATTGAATTGAGCAGAGTCTCTGACCGCTTTAATGAGGCTGGTATTGAAAACGCTAAACTGATGTCGAAGATGAAAGCGTTTGAAGGTCTTTCTATCATAGATTTGATAAAACGTGGCGATGACTGGCAGCAATCAGTTAATGTCTTGATTGAAGAGGCTCGCACTCTAAAAGAAGCTGGAACCAAAGCAAATCTGGTAGGTAGTAAAGGAGTGGCAACCGATGGCTGGATGTCTTCGGTTTCTATCCCTGGGTCAGGATTTAAGGAGTAAATAGTCGTATATGGTTGACTCTGGTACAACATGGCGCCAAGGCCACGTTCTTAAGCATGAGGATGCTGTTTCCTTAGGTATAATTTCGGAAGAGCAAACCGGCGTTAAAGTTGTCGTTATCAGTCATGACTGCGACTTACAAAGTTCTGAGCCAGAAGTTGAACTCATAGCTGGCCCCTTAATAAAAGGGGCTGGCAATTACTCTCACGCTAAGCATCCGCGAATACTGCATTTAAATTTTGAACAGGTTTTAGATGTAAATCAGAGCGCTGTAGAACTCAAGCAAGTTAACAAGTTTAAAATTGAAAAAGAAAAGCTTTCGAGCGCAGCGTGCGATGAGTTTTACGCCATATCTCCTAAAGAAAAGCAAGCCCTGAAACAATGGCTTGCGGCACGCTATGGGCGTCCGGCGTTTCCCGATGTATTCGAGAGTAGGCTTCGTACCTTTGATCGCGGGAAATTTAAATTTGAAAAAGAGCTGGCAAAAATCATTGCCGCACATTCGGATTATTTGCTAGGCGTGTTTTTTGATTTGGGTGAGGATCGCTTTAGTGATTTGGAAGAAGGTATACCATATGAGTTAAACATTCATGTGGTTTATGATGCGATTGATAGTGGTCCGGTAGCGAGAGAGGAAGCAGAAAAGGCTGTTACACATATAACAGAGCTTTTCATGGGTTATCATGGTGATCCGGCACAAAGTGAACTCATTGCTCTTATGTCTTGCAACCCTGTTCCAGACATTGAGTTTAATCTATACGCCTTAAGAAGAATGGACCAATGGCGAGTAGAGTACATTAGCTTGCAGGCCGACGAAGTGGGTGATTATTTAAACCCCGCAGTATAAAAATGATGCACAGATTATTTGCATATCAATAATCTGTGCATGAAATTTAACCAGCCTCTAGATTATAAGGTTCAAAACGAACTACCTCTTCACCCAGCCAGCTGTTCAGTTCTTCAAATCGCTTTTGCAACGGCATCAGTTCGTTTCGCACAAACACTTTGCTGGCTTTCTCCACGTCACCGAACCCGCCGGTGTTGTTCGGGATAATGCCCATCATCTGCGGCGGCACCCTGTGCGCGGCCAGCATGTCATCCCGGCTCACATTCTTGATATTCAAAAACTCGTCTTTAGCCGCTACCTCTGACAGCGGGATGATCTGAATACCGTCCTTTTTACCGCTCGGCGAATACATGAACAGGTTGCGGAAATTGCCAGGGCCCTTCGTGCTTTTCATGGCTTTGCGCATGGCGTCCACATCTTCCTGATTCTGCGCGGGGTCAGTAACGTACATGATGTAACCCGCGTGGCTGCCGTTGAGGTAATACTTGCGGCGGAACAGCGTCGCCGACTCGTTCAGCAGCGTAGACGGGATGGCCGAAAGATATTCCGGCAGGCCGTAAACCTCCTGATTCAGATCCGGCTCCATCAGGTGGAACACGTTGCCCGGCGTGAACTTATAAGGTTGCGTGTTCAGGCCGTACTGCACAAACCAGTAGGTGTCGAGATCGGTTCCGCGCCGCGTAAACTTCGCCAGGGCAGGCTCCAGCCCAATCACCCCGCCGAGGCGGTTGGTACGCTTCTCCAGATACGTATTGCCGAACACCAGATAGTCCTGCACAAACCGGCTAAAAGCCTGCTGGCTCAGTAACGGGTGCGGGATAAACGAGCTGGTCAGGATGTTGCGCTTCACGTTGATCGGCGAGCTGTGATGCACGGCCGCGCGGAACGTGCGCGCCAGCCCGTCAAAGCTCACCGGCGGTTCATACCAGCGATCGTTTATGACGCACTCTACGTAGTCGAGCAGCTCGCGGCGGTCCAGTACCGGCACCGGGTCGCCGAAGGTAAAAGCTTCTGCCGCCGCGCCGCCGGTCATCTGCTGCTGCACAGGCTGGGTGCGCGTACGGTTCCTGCGTTTGCTCATCAGTAAATCTCCATAATGTTGCGGCTGTGGGCGGCTTCGCCCTGCAGCGGTTCGTTTGCCAGCGCGTGCATCGTCGCCCAGGCGAGATCGGCGTGGCTTGCCTCTTCGCTGCGGCTGGCTTCGTAGGTCGGGCGGTTGCCGCTGGCCGTGGTGGCGCGGCGGATGGCCATGAATGACTGCGCGATGTCGAGGTGCCCGGCGTCGAACTCCAGACGGCCGCTGCTGATGATGTCGTACGCCTTCAGCACCAGGGCGTTTTTCACGTTCGGGTTGTAGACAAATTCTTTCACCGCCGGGAAAAACATCTTCACGTTTTCATAGACACCGAGGCCGACGCCCGTGGAGTCGATGCCGATATAGGTGACGTTATACTGCTGCGTCAGCTTTTTGATGGACTCGGCCTGCGCGCGAAAGTCCATGCCCCGCCACTGGTGCCGTTCCAGAATGCGGAACTTACCGCCCGGCACGGCGGGCGGCGCGATAACCACGCATCCGGCGCTGTCGCCGTTCTGCGTGCCCTTCGCCGGGTCATAGCCGATCCAGACTTCGCGCCAGCCGAACGGGCGCAGCGCCAGCGCCTCGAAGTCGTTCCAGACTTCCCAGCTGTCTACCATGCACTTCTGCAGCAGCTGCAGCGGGAACACGGACGCCAGGTCGTCCACGAATTCGCACATCAGCAGGTTCTGATATTCCGGCGGGCTGTACTCCAGGCGCAGCTGCTCGAGGTCGAACAGGTTACAACCGCCGCGCACGGCGTCCTCAACCGTGACAATCTGGCGGAACTGGCCATCATCGCAGAAGCGGCCCGGCGACAGGTTGCCGTGGGTCAGGTCGATGTCCACGCGGTCCGCCTTAGCGCGCCCACGGTTGAAGAGCGCGCCGGACCAGAACGGATAGGCGCTGTGCGTCAGGCTGGACGGGGTGGAAAAGTAGGTCTGCCGCCATTTTTTGTGCAGGGCCATGCCGGACGCTACCTTGCGCAGCTCCTGAAACTTCGGGATCCAGAAATATTCATCCAGGTAGAGATTGCCGTGGTAGCTCTGCGCGGTGCGAGCATTGGTGCCGAGAAAGTACAGGCATGCGCCGTTGCTGAGCGTCATCGGGTCGCCTTTCAGCTCTACATCCACCTCTTTGGCGAACTCCATGATGTACTGCTTGAAGACGTGCGCCTGCGCCTTGCTGGCTGAGAGAAAAATCTGGTTGCGCCCGGTGGTCAGGGCATCGATCAGCGCCTCGCGGGCAAAATAAAACGTCGCGCCGATCTGACGGGATTTAAGCACGTTGCGGATGCGGTGCTTGTTGCCCGCATCCCACCACTGGCGCTGATAGCCGAACATCGAGCCGTGGAAAATCTCCTGCAGCTTCTCGATCTGTTCGTCGCTGAATACGTTTTTTTCCGGTGGCTTACGGGGGCCGCTGTTTCGGTTTGCCACCTTCGGGTTAAGGTCCGCCTCGTTCCCGCCGTTGCTGAACTTGCCGATGCGGGCGTGGCGCTCGGACTGGCGCGCCAGCAGGTCAATTTCCTTGTAGTCCTTCCCTTCTTTCGTCTCCTTCATAACCAGCTGACAGTAGCGCGCGGCGGTAGTGAGCTGCATCTGGTCAAGCGGGCCGTAGTCGTTCCACTTGTCGCGCTTCTTCCAGCTGTGAACGGTTGCGGGTTTCTCTCCCAGCATTTCAGCAATGCGGGCGATACGGTATCCCTGAAAGTACAGGAGCAAGGCCTGCCTGCGGGGATCGAGGTCTTCGGGGGCGAGTGTCGTTGTCATGGCCCCAAAATACGGCCCCGGCGGCCCCTTTTCCGCCGCCCCTTATTGTATGGTTTTCCGCACAATGGCCCCGCGTTGTTTCGATACCCCTCCCGCCGCAAACATAGAGCCTCAAAGCGATTTTTCACAACGGAGCCTGGCTCATGACAGTAACTGCAAAGCGTTTTCGGATCGGGGTGGAAGGTGCCACCACGGACGGGCGCGAAATTTCCCGCGAGTGGCTCGTGCAGATGGCCGCCGCGTACAACCCGCAGGTCTACACCGCGCTGATTAATCTGGAGCACATCAAGTCTTACGCCCCGGACAGCACCTTTAACCGCTACGGCTCGGTGAGCGCGCTGGTTGCGGAGGAAATCACCGACGGACCGCTGGCCGGGAAAATGGCGCTCTACGCCGACATCCTGCCAACGGATTCGCTCGTCGAGCTGGTCAAAAAGGGCCAGAAGCTTTTCACCTCCATGGAGGTCAGCACCAAATTTGCCGACACCGGCAAAGCCTACCTGGTCGGCCTGGCTGCCACGGACGATCCGGCGAGCCTCGGCACCGAAATGCTGGCGTTCAGCGCGTCGGCGGAAAAGAACCCGCTGGCAAACCGCAAACAGCACCCGGACAACCTTTTTACCGCCGCCACCGAAACCGTGATCGAGCTGGAAGAGGTGCCGGAGGAAAAGCCCGCCCTGTTTACCCGCATCAAGGCGATGTTTGCCAAACAAAAGCAGACCGACGATGACCGTTTCAGCGACGTGCATCAGGCGGTCGAGCTGATTGCCAGCGAGCAGCAGAACTATGGCACCCGCACCGACAGGACGCTGGGCGAGCAGGCCGAGCGCCTGAGCCAGCTGGAAAGCAGCCTGCAGTCGCAGCTGGATGATCTGTCGGCGCAGAAGGAAGCCTTTAACGAACTTAAAGAGCAGCTGGAGCGCGCAGACAGCCGCCCCGACTACCGCCAGCGCGCACCGGGCGGCGATGCGCCGGCCGCTCACCTGACCAACTGCTAAGGAGCAGTAGACCCCATGAAAAAACAGACCCGTTTCGCCTTTAACGCCTACCTGAGCCAGCTGGCGCGCATCTATTCCGTAGAGATTGCGGAGCTTTCCAGCAAGTTCAGCGTGGAGCCGTCCGTGGCGCAGACGCTGGAGGACACCATCCAGCAGAGCACCGCGTTTCTGACGCTGGTTAACGTTATCGCCGTATCCGAGCAGTCCGGCCAGCTGCTGGGCCTCGGCGTCGGCAGCACCATTGCAGGCACTACCGATACCAGCTCTAAGGACCGCGAGCCGACCGATCCAACGGCGATGACCGACACCGAGTACAAGTGCGAGCAGACCAACTTCGACACGGCCATTACCTACGCGAAGCTGGACATGTGGGCGAAGTTTCAGGACTTCCAGACCCGCATCCGCGACGCCATCGTGAAGCGCCAGGCGCTGGACCGCATCATGATCGGCTTCAACGGCGTGAAGCGTGCCAAAACCTCTAACCGCGCAGAGAACCCGCTGCTGCAGGACGTCAACAAAGGCTGGCTGCAGAAGCTGCGCGAAGACGCCCCGGACAACGTGATGGGTAGCACGACTAAAGACGGCGAAACCACCGCCGGATCGGTGAAGGTCGGCAAAGGCGGCGAATATCTCAACCTGGACGCGCTGGTCATGGATACGGTTAACGAGCTTATCGATCCCATCTTCCAGGACGATGACGAAATGGTGGTTATCTGTGGGCGTGAGCTGCTGTCTGACAAGTATTTCCCGCTGGTCAACAGTGAGCAGGCCAACACCGAAAAGCTGGCCGCCGATCTCATCATCAGCCAGAAACGCATGGGCGGCCTGCAGGCGGTGCGCGCGCCGTACTTCCCGGCGAACGCCCTGCTGATCACCCGTCTGGATAACCTGTCGATTTACTGGCAGGAGGACACCCGCCGCCGCTCGGTTATCGACAATCCGAAGCGCGACCGCATCGAGAACTACGAGTCGGTTAACGAAGCGTACGTGGTGGAGGACTACCGCTGCGCCGCGCTGATCGAAAACATCACCATCGGCGACTTTAGCGCGCCAGCTGATGCCGGTGCCGGAGCGTAAACCATGAGCCTGAGTCCCGCACGGCAGCACCGCCTGCGCGTTCAGGCTGAGCAGGCCGCCCGTACGGGCGGCTCTGCCCGGCACGCGAACGGCTACGAGCTGATGCTAATGCAGCTGGGTGAAGACCGCCGCCGCCTCAAAGGCATTCAGTCCAACGTAAAAAAAGCCGAAATCAAGGTGGAAGTGCTGCCGAAATATGCCGCCTGGGTAGACGGCGTGCTGGCCGCCGACGGCGCGCAGCAGGATGACGTGCTGATGTACGCGATGCTGTGGCGCATTGACGCCGGGGATTATGCCGGGGCGCTGGCCGTTGGCCGCCATGCACTTAAGCACGGCTGGTCTATGCCGCAGGGGTTTAACCGCAACGTGCAGACCCTGCTGGCTGAAGAGATGGCCGACGCCGCTAAAAATGCCCTGATGGCAGAAAGCGACTTTGATCCTGCCCTGCTGATGCAGACGCTGGAGGCAACCGACGGGCTGGATATGCCGGACCAGTCGCGCGCCCGCCTGCACAAGTCCATCGGCTACGTGCTCACCGGCAGCCAGCCCCAGATGGCCCTGAATCACCTTAAGCAGGCGCTGCAGCTCGACGAGCGCTGCGGCGTGAAAAAAGACATTGAGCAGCTGGAGCGGAAAATCCGCAACGCCAGCTGATAACCGGACGTGCCCACGCGCGGGGCGGCACGGGGTGGCGACAGGCTGAGCCTAATCAAAACCCCGTCCACCGCCCAACCTTTTCAGGAGTATCAAGGCTATGGAATTCGTAGCGCCGCAGAAGGCGACGGGAACGCCGGAAATTATCCCTAACAACTCGTTCTGGCCGGACGTCGATCTGGCGCAGTTTCGCAGCGTAATGCGCGTAGACGGCACCGTTACGCCGGAGCGCTTAAAGCAGGTGGTGCTCACCGCGATGGCGGAGGTCAATACCGAGCTTTATTCATGGCGGGAGCGGCAGGAGCTGCGCGGGTTTAACACCCTGGCCGACGTGCCAGCGGAGAAGCTGGCCGGTGAGAGCGTGCGACTGCATCACTACGTTAACGCGGTGTGGTGCTGGACCCGTGCGGTGCTTAACGAGCGCTATCAGGACTTTGACGCGACCGCCGCTGCGGCGAAGCGCGGCGAAGAGCTGGCCGACACGACCGGCGACCTGTGGCGGGACGCGCGCTGGGCCATCAGCCGCGTGCAGAGCCTGCCGCACAGCACCGTGGAGCTTATCTGATGAAAGTGCGTGCGCAGCAGTACGACACGGTAGACGCGATCTGCTGGCGTCACTACGGGCGCACGCAGGGCATGACCGAGCAGGTTATACGGGCGAATCCGGGGCTGTCTGAGCATGGCCCCATCCTGCCGCACGGGCTGGAACTGGAATTGCCGGACGTGACGACGACGGCAACCGTGCAGGCCGTCCAGCTTTGGGACTGAACTATGTGGGAACGCATTCGCGCCGGGATCGTCTGGTTTATCGCCGTGGGTATGGCGTGGCTGGGCGACATGTCGCTGAAAGACATTTCAACCGTGGCTGGCCTGCTTATCGGCATTCTGATGGCGGTGATCAGCTGGTACTACAAACGCAAAACCTATCTGTTGCTGGCAAGCGGGCGCATCACGCGGGAGGAATATGAATCTGCAAACCGTTAAGCGCTGCGCCGTGGGCGTGGTACTGGCGCTGGCCGCCACGCTGCCCGGCTTTCAGCAGCTGCACACCTCCGTGGAGGGGCTGAAGCTCATCGCGGACTATGAGGGCTGCCGCCTGCAGCCGTACCAGTGCAGCGCCGGCGTCTGGACCGACGGGATCGGCAACACGCGCGGCGTGGTGCCGGGGAAAACCATCACCGAGCGGCAGGCGGCGGGCAACTTCATCACAAACGTGTTACGCGTCGAGGCGGCACTGGCGCGCTGCGTGGAGGTATCAATGCCGCAGCAGGTTTATGACGCGCTGGTGTCGCTGGCGTTCAACGTCGGCACCGGCAACGCCTGCGGCTCGACCATGGTAGCGCTGCTGAAACAGGGGCGATGGCGTGAGGCCTGCGGACAGCTGCCGCGCTGGGTTTACGTCAAAGGCGTATTTAATCAGGGGCTGGAGAACCGCCGCCAGCGTGAAATGGCGTGGTGTCTCAGGGGCGCGGGCGCATGAGGCGGGTGCTGCTGGCAGCAGCGCTTGCCCTTCTCATGCTGGCCGCGCTCGGCGTGCAGTCATGGCGGCTCAGCAATGCGCACCACACCATCAGCACGCAGCAGGCGGCGATTGCGGAACAGGGCAAAAAGCTGTCGCAGAAGAACGGCCAGCTGATCGCCCTGAACATTCTTACGCAGACGAACAGCCAGGCGCAGACGCAGCTTTATGCCGCCGCCGAGCAAAACGGCAGACTGCTGCGCGACCGGCAACGCACCATTGAGGAGCTTAAACGTGAAAATGAAGACCTGCGCCGCTGGGCTGATTCCCCTCTGCCTGATCCTGTTGTCCGGCTGCGCCAGCGACCGGCCCTCACCGGAGGTGAATCTTACCGTGAGTGGCTGTCCCAAAATCACCCGCTGCCAGCTGGACCCGGCCGCGCCGCGCAGTAACGGCGATCTGAACGCCCTGCTGGATGAAACCGAGGCCGCCTGGGCGGCGTGCGCGGATAAGGTCGATACCATCATCAGCTGTCAGGAAAAAGACGATGAACAAGCCGCAGTCCTTGCGAAACGCCCTGAATAAAGCCGTGCCCTACGTGGCGGACAATCCCGACCGGCTGCACCTGTTCGTGGATAACGGTGCGCTGGTTGCCACGTCCGCCGCGTCGATTTCATGGGAATACCGCTACACCCTGAACGTGGTGATTACCGACTTTACCGGCGACCAGAACCTGCTGATGGCCCCGGTAATGTTCTGGCTGCGGGAAAATCAGCCGGACGCCCTGCAGAACCCCGGCGAGCGGGAAAAGCTCTTTACCTTTGAGGCCGACATCCTCGGCAATGACCGTTGCGACATCAGCATGAACCTGAAGCTGACCGAGCGGGTGCTGGCGCGGGAGGTGGACGGGAAAATGACCATTGAGGCCGTGCCGGAGCCGGACGTGCCGGAGGAGTTCTGGACGACGCGCCATGGCTGAACTGCATGAGGTTGACGCCTGGCTGGATTCGCTGCTGGCGCAGCTTGAACCGTCGGCCAGAAAAAGGATGCTGCGCGAGGTCGCGCGCGACGTGCGCCGCATTCAGCAGGCGAACATCACAGCGCAGCGCGCCCCGGACGGCACCGCATGGGAACCCCGCCGCGCCACGGCCCGCACGAAGCCGGGCCGGATCCGGCGCAAGATGTTTGCGAAGCTCAAAACCACAAAATACCTGAAGGCGCAGGCCAGCGCCGATCAGGCCGAAATAGCCTTTGCGCCTGCCGTGCAGAAGCTGGCCCGCGTGCATCACTACGGCCTTCGCGACCGGGTAAACCGGCGCGGCACGATGGTTAAATATGCGGAGCGCCCGCTGCTGGGCGTAAATGACGAGGTTGAAAGCTCAGTGCGCGACACCCTGCTGCGCTGGCTGACAGAGTAGCCGCCCGTCGTTGTGCCATACCTCAGACAATGCCGGGCAGATGCCCGGCCCCTGCCTTAGTGACACTCTCAGACCATGAACGAAAAACTGACCGAAATCATGCGCCTTATCACCAACCTGATCCGCACCGGCACCGTGTCCGAGGTGGACCCGGTGAACTGGCTGTGCCGGGTGAAAACGGGCGACATCGAAACCAACTGGATTAACTGGCTCACCACGCGCGCCGGTAACACCCGCACATGGTGGAAACCCACCGTCGGCGAGCAGGTTGTGCTGCTGAGCCTGGGCGGCAACCTCGAAACCGCGTTTGCGCTGCCCGCCATCTATTCCGACGCCTTTCCGCCGCCGGACTACTCAGAAAACGGCGCGACAACCGTGTTTCAGGACGGCGGCTGGTTTCAGTACGAGCCGGAAACCGGCCAGCTGCTGATAAAGAACATCAAAAGCATGCGCATAGAGGCGGCCGACGGGATCCAGCTCATCACTGAGCAGTTTGGCGTGGACGCTGACCAGACCCGGATCAACAGCGAAACCGTGATGAACGGTGCGGTGACGCAGGGCGGCGGCGGCATGAGTTCAAACGGCGTCGTGGTGGATGCCCATCAGCACGGCGGCGTGAAGTCCGGCAGCGATATGTCAGGAGGGCCGCAATGATGTATCTCGGCATGAACCGCGACACCGGCGAGGCGATCACCGACATCGACCATATCCGCCAGAGCGTGCGCGACATCCTGATGACGCCAGAAGGCAGCCGACTGCAGCGCCGGGAATACGGCTCGCTGCTGTCGGTGCTGATTGACCAGCCACAAAACGACGTGATCCGCCTGCAGGTGATGGCGGCGGTGTATACCGCGCTCAGCCGCTGGGAGCCGCGTATCAGGCTGAACACCGTCAACATTACCAGCGCCTTCGACGGCTCAATGGTGGTTGAACTGACCGGCCAGCGGGATGACGGCTCGCCGGTTGCCATGTCTGTTTCAACGGGGGTGAACAGTGGCAGTAATTGACCTTTCCCAGCTGCCCGCGCCTGAAGTGATTGAGGTGCCGGACTTTGAAACCCTGCTGGCCGAGCGCAAAGAGGCGCTGATCGCGCTCTACCCGACGGAGGAGCAGGCGGCGGTGCGCCGCGTGCTGGCACTGGAGTCCGATCCGATGGTGAAGACGCTACAGGAAAGCACCTACCGGGAAATCCTGCTGCGCCAGCGCATCAACGAGGCGGCGCAGGCGGTCATGGTGGCGTACGCGCTCGGCAGCGATCTGGACCAGCTGGCCGCAAACCATAACGTGCAGCGCCTGACCGTGACCCCGGCTGACCCTGACGCGGTGCCGCCGGTCGATGCCGTGATGGAAACCGACGATGCCCTGCGCGTGCGCGTGCCGGAGGCGTTTGAGGGGCTGAGCGTGGCCGGGCCGACGGCGGCCTATGAGTTTCACGCAAAGAGCGCGGACGGCCGCGTCCAGGACGTATCGGCAACCAGCCCGTCACCGGCCAGCGTGCTGATAACCGTCCTGAGCCGCGAAGGCAATGGCGAAGCGCCGGCGGATTTGCTGGCTACAGTGAACACCGCGCTGAACGCGGAAACGGTGCGGCCCGTAGCGGACCGCGTCACCGTGCAGGGCGCGACCATTCATGACTACAGCGTGAAGGCAAAGCTGCACCTGTTTGATGGCGTGGCGGCTGGCCCCTGCCTGGAGGCGGCAAACGCGCAGCTGGCCGCTTACCTCACCGAGCAGAAAAAGCTGGGCCGCAGCGTGCGCCGCGAGTCCTACGGGGCGGTGCTGCGCGTGCCCGGCGTGGACTGGGTGGAAATGATCGAACCGGCTGCGGACATCATCCTGGACCGTACGGCGGCGGGTAACTGCACCGGCACGGACATTTCGGTGGCGGCTGACGAGGTGCTGACATGAGCAACAGCAGCCTGATGCCGTCCGGCTCGTCCGCGCTGGAGCGCCGCCTGGCGGAAGCCTGCAGCGGCATTACCGGCCTGAACGTGCCCCTGCGCGACCTGTGGAACCCGGCAACCTGCCCGGTCAGCTTTCTGCCGTATCTCGCCTGGGCGTTTTCGGTGGACCGATGGGACGAAGGCTGGGCGGAAAGTGTCAAGCGACAGGTGGTGCTCGATGCGTTTTATATTCATCAGCACAAGGGAACCATCAGCGCTATCCGGCGCGTGGTGGAGCCGTTCGGGTTCCTGATCCGCGTTATTGAGTGGTGGAAAACCGGCGAAGCGCCCGGCACGTTTCGCCTGGACATCGGCGTGCAGGACCAGGGCATTACGGAAGAAACCTATCACGAGCTGGAGCGGCTCATCAGTGACGCCAAACCCTGCAGCCGTCACCTGCTGGGCATGTCTATCAACCTGCAGGTGAGCGGCGAAACGCGTATAGCCGCCGCGAGCTATGACGGTGACGATCTCTCGATTTACCCGTACACCCCGGAAATTCTTTCCGTCAGCGGCCCGACGTATGCGGGCGCGGCGGTTCACGTTATCGACCTGATGGAAGTCGGACAATGACACAAAAATTTTATGCAATCGTGACCAACCTCGGCGCAGCCAAAATTGCCAACGCCGCCGCGCTCGGCACAAAGCTGAATATCACGCAGATGGCCGTGGGCGACGGCGGCGGCACGCTGCCCACGCCGAACGCCAGCCAGACAAAGCTGGTAAACGAGGTGCGCCGGGCAGCCATCAACACGCTGAGCATCGATCCGGCCAACGCCAGCCAGGTGATAGCCGAGCAGGTGATCCCCGAAACGGAGGGCGGATTCTGGATCCGGGAAATGGGCCTGTTTGATGCCGACGGAACGCTGATAGCGGTCTGTAATACGCCGGAAACCTACAAGCCCGCCCTGCAGGAGGGCAGCGGACGCACGCAGACCGTGCGGATGCTCATCATCGTCAACAGCACCGACGCCATCACCCTGAAGATTGACCCCTCCGTGGTGCTGGCTACCCGTAAATATGTTGATGACAACATTCTGACGGTCAGGCAGTACGCGGATCAGCTTCTGGCAGACCATGTAGCAGCTGCCAATCCGCATAATCAGTATCCGTTAATCAAGAACGCCCTGAAGGAAATGGCTGATGCCGGTTTACTGCCGGACGTTCTCAAAAACCTCGGTTTAGGCGAAGCCGCGAAACGCGCCGTCGGCGCTGGCGTAAACCAGATACCGGACATGTCCACTTTCACCTTTTCCCGAAACGGGCAAAACGGCTGGGATGCGTTACCCAACGGTATGATCAGGCAGTTTGGAACAGCGACGCTGGCCCCCGTGGGCAACTTTAATAAGCAGACGATTGGCGGCGTTGATTATTACACCCACTATTACCGCGTCGCTTTTCCGAGGCAGTACCTGAATGCGCAGGTTTCCACGAATGCCACGCTTGCCAGCCCGGCCTACACGGTGCAGGGGTCAATGGCAGGTCGAACGCTGGCTATTCATCGTGATACCGATACCGGTAGCGACGTGTCAAAAACGCGATTTACCGTGGCGTACACAACGTCCGTTCTCGGCGAAGCGCCGACCGTTCATTTTGAATCAATAGGGTACTGATATGAAAAACATGCTTTTTAGTCCGGGCGCGGTTGGTTTTTTCCTTCAAGACATGAACGCCCCAGCTGATGCTGTTGAAGTATCGGCTGCGGTAGAGGCGTTTTTACGGCAGGCAATTATATGGGGCGCGGAAGAGTTTCATTTTTCAGGGCGATCTGTATCTGTGGCATATCCCGCTCACCTGAAGGAATACGCCACAGATAACAATGCGCCTACGCAATACCCGGAGACGCAAACCACTTAATTCTAAGGGGAAATAAATTCAAGCCATCTTGCAGACTGCAATCAAGAAAGTACCGGCCAGTCTATATCTGGCCCGTCTTCAGGATTTATTGCTGCCACTGCGTCTATATAATCAAGGGCCGCATTGAGCTTTACGCTTTCTGTTTCGGTGAGCTTTCTTCCGGCCTGCAGTTTGAGCTGAATAACGCTCACTGACAGCATGGCGGCATCTGTCAGAGCCTGCTTTTTTTGCTGTACCGTGGCGATCATTTCATCATGTGACGGTGGCGGAATGTCTACCCATGCAGGCAGCCCGTCGGATACTCCTACAGTTTTACCGGCAGGAGGTGTCCGGTTAAATTCTTCGTAAACTTCATCAGAGATTGCCGTGTAATTTTTCGGCCATGTTCCAGCATTTTCATAATCTGTTTTATCGGAGATACGATAAAAAGCGTTTAGCACCGGAGGGCTGTATTTATCGTTAACGGCTGAGAAAATGTAATTCATGCTGTTACCTTCCTAATGCAAATGCTGAAAGACCGCCCGCCAGAGAACTGACGCCCGAAGTGATTGATCGCATCTGCCCGACGATGTGCTTTGCTGACGAAAGGCTGAGATTGACCGCCACTGTGGAGGTCTGGTTGAGGTTGCTGTTAGGCGCACGCTCAGCCCCCCATGCAAATAAAATCTCCGTTGGAAACGGCGTATCAAACGCAATATCAAACCATCCGTTCTGGTCGGCCGAGCCTAAGACGGCCTTGATAATAAAGCCGTTGGGTAACTTCGCAGTCAGCTTCCTTGAGCTGGAATCCCCGCTCACAGTCAGGTCATAAAATGACATGTCCGGTATCTGGTTTACGCCAGCGCCGACGGCGCGTTTCGCGGCTTCGCCTAAACCGAGGTTTTTGAGAACGTCCGGCAGCAAACCAGCATCAGCCATTTCCTTCAGCGCGTTCTTGATCAGCGGATACTGACTATGCGGATTGTCGGCCTTCACATGCGCGGCCATCAGGCTGTCAGCATAGGAATTCACCTCAATCACGGCGCTATCAACATATTGTCGGGTCGCCAACACAACAGCCGGGTCTATCTTCAGCGTTACCGCGCTGGTACTGTTCACAATCAAAATCATGCGCACGGTTTGCGTTCTGCCGCTGCCTTCGGCCAGCTGCGGCTTGTAGGTTTCCGGGCAATTCGCCACGGCAATCAGCACGCCGTCGGCGTCATACAGGCCAATCTCGCGGATCCAGAATCCTCCTTCACTTTCGGGGATAATTTGCTCGGCGATAATCTGGCTGCTGTTCGCCACGTCTACAGTCATGGAATTAAGCTGCGCGCGTCGCTTCTCTGCGATGAGCTTCGTCTGCGCTGGATCTGGCGTCGGCAACGTGCCGCCACCGTCCCCGACGCCCATAGAGGTGATATTCACTTTCGTGCCGAGTGCGGCGGCGTTCGCCAGCTTAGCCGCGCCCTGATTGGTCAGCAGGGCAAAATATTTAGTCGTCATGCGCTCACTTCCGTCAGGTCAATAAGATGCACGGCCGCGCCGGAATAACCCGGCCCGCCGACGCTGATAAGTTCAGGGGTGTAAGGGTAAATCGTCAGCTCATCGCCGCTATAGCTGGCAACGGCAACCGGCAGAATACCGTTCGCATCAAGATTGATGGATAGGCCGATAAGGTGACGGCTGCAAGGCTTCGCGTCAGCTATCAGCCGCTCCAGCTCGTTATACATTTCTTCGGTAATGCCGGTATCCAACACGCCCACATCTAGCCGGAACGTGCCTGGCGCCTCGTTGGTTTTCCACCACTCGATAACCTTGATCAGATACCCCAAAGGCTCAACGACACGGCGGATAGCGCCAATTGTGCCTTTGTGTCGGTGCACGAACTGCGAGGCAACAACCACGCTACGCTTTGTCGATTCGCTCCAGGCTGAATCCCAGCGATCAACCGACCACGCCCACGCCAGATAAGGCAGCAGCACAACCGGACAGGTTTGCGGGTTCCACAGCTGACGCAGTGGCACGTTCATGGCGCCCAGGCTCGCCAGCGCCTCGGCAGCGGCAACCTCAAGCGCTGATGAACCGGTCGGCAGCAGGCGATCACTCATCCGAGCCTCCCACGGTCAGCACGTAGCCAGTACAGTAAGCCGCCTGCGTTTTATCGAGCACGACGTCGGCTGATGGCTTAATCAGGTTGACGCGCTGCACGCCCTCAACGTGCATGGCGGCATAAAGCGCCGACAAACGAATATCCCGGCCGAGGCGTTTCTGCGCGGTGACATAGGCGGCGAGCTTTGCCTCAGAGGCGGCGCGGATAGGTTCTGCCTCCGGCCCCGGATAGAGATACAACTCGGCTTCGATTTCATAGTTCACGATCTCCGCCGACTGCACGCTCACCCGGTCAGCGACCGGGCGCACGTCCTCGTCGTTAAGCGCGGCGCTTACTACGGCCAGCAGGTCGTCACCGGCGGCGCCGTTGCCCTCGCGGGCGAGCACGGTCACGGTCACGACGGCAGGCGACGGGCTGATGGCCGAGGCGTCCGCCACGCGGCCGTCGGCGCTTTTGGCGTGGTACTCATAGGCGCCGGTCGGCCCGGCTACGCTCAGCCCTTCAAAGGCGGCGGCGATGCGCAGCCGGAAATCGTCATTACTTTCCATCACGGCGGCCGTCGGCGGAATGGTCGTATCGTCGGCCGGGGTAATAATCAGGCGAGAAACGCCATTATTTGCGCCGAGCTGGTCAAGGTCGCCATCCAGCGCATACGCCACCATATTGGCCTTTGCCGCCTCGTTGATACGCTGGCGCAGGATCAGCTCACGATAGGCGTTTTCCTGCAGCAGCTTAACGATAGGTTCCGACTCCAGCGCCAGCGTGCGCGCGATAGCGTCCTGCTGTTCTGCCGGGTAAAGGGAAACCAGCGTCGCCTTGCGCTCGGCCAGCAGGGATTCATAGTCCAGCGCTTCCACCACGTCAGGCGCGGGCAGCTGGCTCAGGTCGATAGTTGCCATGTTCTCAGCTCACAGGAACGGTTAAGGAAAGAGGCTGCGCGTTGTCGGTGCGGTTGCCCGTCAGCTCGACCACCATTGCGCCGCTATAGTCCGTCTCAAAACTGATGGCGGTCAGCCTGATGCGCGGCTCCCACTGCAGGAGCGCCAGATAGCAGGCCGACATAATCTGCAGGCGCAGCGCCTCGTTTTGCGGCTGGTCAATCAGTGCGGAAAGAAGCGAGCCATACTGACGGCGCATCACCCTGGCGCCGAGCGGCGTCAACAGAATGTCACGCACTGACTGCCGGATGTGATCGAGATCGGTCAGGGTGCTACCGCTATCGCGGTTCATACCGATATATTTTTCTGCCATTACTGCGGCCCTCCCGATAGATCGTCGCCCGACTTCACGCCGCCATGCTGATGAGCATCGACCACGATACCGTTAGAGCTAAGGCTGCCGCCGCTGTGCGACACGTTTCCTTTCATCGTGCCGCCCTGGGTGACTTCCAGTTGCGCGGTTTTCAGAAGCCTGGTGCACTCCACCTCTGGTGAATCGAACAGGATTTTTACCGCCGCCTTAATGGTTGCCGTCTGTATGCCCGTTGCGGTCAGTGCGCCGCTTTCCGGCTCATACTCGATCACAGCGCCGTCAGGAAATGACCAGTGCAGCGCATCCGCCGACGCCGACGGCGCCGGGTTGTCGTCCGAGAAGATTCCCGGCATCACAAAGCCGGTATCGAGTTCGCCGCCCAGGCATAAGACGATCACCTGCTCGCCCACAGACGGCGCATTCCAAGAACGGGTTTTACCCGCGCGGGCGCTCAGCCAGTGAAGCCAGTTAGTTGTGTTATTTCCCGTATCGACGCGGCAAAGTCCGTCGGTTAGATTGACGGCTGACACTGTTCCGATACGGATCAGGTTGCGCAGCAGGCGCTGAATTTCATTGATTTTTTCATTTGAGTTCATGCCATTACTTTGAAAGTAAAATCATCAAATTTGAATACAGAGCTGTTCTGCTATTGAACAACGTACAAACCAGGAATACATTAACAATACTTGTTGAATCAACAAGACTTAACCTAGAAAATGGAGAGTTTAAATGGTTGATTTTAAAAATAAACTGAGAAAGAAAGAGTTACCTAAAAGAGTTAACCCGGTTGAAATTTATGATACATTGGATAGAAAAAGTGATGCTGGGCCATTGAGGCCATCTCAAATTAAGATCCTTAACTCGTGGTTTAGCGAAAAAAAAGAACGAAGAGATAATATAATAAAATTACATACCGGAGAGGGTAAAACTCTTATTGGCCTGTTAATATTACAGTCAAAATTGAATGAGACTGGCGCACCTTGTATATATGTATGCCCCAACATCTATCTAGCCAAACAAGCTGTAATAGATGCAGAAAAGTTTGGCATACCTTATTGCATAATTGATTCATCAAAAAAAATTCCTGATGATTTCCTTGCAGGAAAAAAGATCCTCATAACTCATGTGCAAAAAATATTTAACGGAGTTACTGTCTTTGGATTAGGTGCAAAATCAATCGTACCTAACTCTATTATATTAGATGACTCTCAGGCATGTATCGATGCAATAAAAAACTGCTTCACAATTAAGATAAATAGAGAGCATGAAATATATAATCAATTCATGAACATTTTCGCAGATGAATTGAAAGAACAAGGCGAAGGAAGTTTTTTAGAAATCGAAAGTGGTATAGGTCACTCTTCAGTTTTGCCGATTCCTTATTGGTCATGGATTGACAAAAAAGAAGTAGTTGCAAAAACCCTAATCCAGCACGCTTCAGATAAGAATGTAAAATATACTTGGCCGCTTATTAAAGATAACCTTCATAATTGCCAAGCTTTTATATCATCTGAATCGTTAGAGATCTCACCAATAGTATCTTTAATTGATGTATTTGGTACATTCAGTCAAGCCAAACATCGATTCCTTATGTCTGCCACAACTCAAAACGATTCTTTCTTTATAAAAGGCCTGAGATTTGATGTTGACTCAGTTAGAGATCCTCTTATTAATCCTGATTTAATCTGGTCAGGGGAGAAAATGGTATTAATACCTTCACTTATAGATGAATCACTAGACCGTGATAAAGTCATAAGTATGTTATTGC
The DNA here is from genome assembly GCF_000738765.1 of Pantoea sp. NGS-ED-1003. NCBI lineage: Bacteria > Pseudomonadati > Pseudomonadota > Gammaproteobacteria > Enterobacterales > Erwiniaceae > Pantoea > Pantoea sp. NGS-ED-1003. Next base: position 178,469 of record NZ_JPQA01000011.1, on the reverse strand, counting down.
AACCCCGGGACAAAAGAAGATTTGGCACAGTTTGTCTTGCTCCTAGTTTTAATAACAAAGCACAATATGAAAAATATGGAGCAATTGTATCAACAACGGATACTATATTTTCTAATATAGAAAAATTAAAAGCAGGTGACTTTAGTCACTCAATGGTATTTGCAAATAGGTATGATGGTATTGACTTACCTGATAGCTCATGCCGTATCCTTATAGTAGATTCTAAGCCATACTCAGAAAGTCTTGCTGAAAGATACGAAGAAGAATGTCGCCCAAGCAGTGATATAATTAACATATTGACTGCTCAAAAAGTAGAGCAAGGTTTGGGTAGAAGTGTAAGGGGTGAAAAAGATTATAGCGTAATTGTTATTACCGGAGGAGATTTAGTACAGTTCCTCAAAAGCCCTTTAACAAAAAAATATTTTTCACCACAAACTCAAATGCAAATTGAGCTAGGTGAGCAAATAGTATCTTTTACTCAGGAAGATATAAGCAAAGGTGCAAAACCAAAGCAGATTTTTATAGATTTGATTAATAAATCCTTACTAAGGGACGAGGGATGGAAAGAGTATTATCAAGAATCAATGAACGAGGTATCATTACCTGCTTATCAAAATTCTTTGTATGACTTGATTAATCTTGAATACTTAGCTGAGAAAGAACTGCAAAAGGGAGAAGTGAAAAAGGCTTGTGAATTGATTCAGCGAATTAGTGATGAGTTTACAAATAATGAAATGGAAAAGGCATGGTATCTCCAGTTGCAAGCTAGATTTACTTATACTTCAAGTAAGGTAGATTCTGACAGAATACAAAAATCTGCATTTCAGAAAAATATAAACTTGCTAAAACCAAGAGATGGTGTCACCTATAAAAAAATTGAAAGCATTAACTCTTCACGAGTAATGAGAGTAATAAATTGGATTAATTCTCATGAAACATATGAGTCTATGATGATTGAGGTTGATGGCATACTTCAGAATCTATCATTTGGTGTTCAATCAGAAAAGTTTGAGCAGGCTATCTCTGATCTTGGGACAATGCTTGGTTTTATTAGCCAGCGACCAGACAAAGAAATAAAGAAAGGTCCCGATGCTCTTTGGGGAGGGGTCGATAAACAATATTTTCTCATAGAATGCAAAAATGAAGTTAAAGAAGATCGCAAGGAAATTAATAAACACGAAGCAGGTCAGATGAACAACCACTGTGGCTGGTTCAGGGATGAATATAATGATGCAGCGTGCAAGAATATAATGGTGATTAGCAGTAAAATCTTATCTTATTATGGTGACTTTAATTATCCGGTTGAAGTAATGAGGCCTGCGAAATTGAAAAATCTCAAACAAAATACACGTTCTTTTTTTAAGGAACTTAAAAGTTACGACATCCATTCTTTAGACGAAGCAACAGTTCACAACTTCTTCAAGCCGCACAAACTGGACATAACTTCTTTACTGAGCGAATATTCAGAGCGCGTAATAAAAGGTAGCAAATAATTAGTATAGATGATTGATGACTAGCTCATCAATCATCTCAATATCATGCTTGCTGATTCCTAATAGCAGGCGTGACTCATACTGCACCTTTTTACCCTTCCGCGATGGCCGGTCGCGCAGCCCGTAATGGTGTACGCGGGCCATGCGCTGCACGTTACCTGTAAACTCGATCACCGCTTCGCTGGCGCTGGCCTGGGTCTTCATATATTTCGCTGTGCGAAGCTTTGCGAACATCTCGCGCTTGATGCGCCCCTTTTTGCTGCGCACCGGCTGCGCTTTTCGGGGCTTGAACGGCGTGCCGTCTGGCGCCTGCTGGCGCTTGATATTTTGCTGCTGACGGGCGCGCAGCTTGCGCCCAATGCTGCGCGCCATCTCTTTGCGGGCCGGGGCTGACAGGCTGCTGATGAGTGCCTCCAGACGGTCGTTTACCAGCTGCAGGTCGCTCATGATTGCCACTCGCTGATGAGCTTGCCGCCTGCGTACAGCTGCAACGGCCGCGCGTCGTTATCCGGCAGCGGATTCTCGCCGACGTGCGTGACGTGCAGCGCGCCGTCTACCTGTTTCACGATCACGCGCTCGCTCAGCTGTAGCTCTATGCTGATATCGCTGGTCGTGTCGCTGATCACGTCCGCTGTGAAGGTAAAGCCCGTCCGGCGCTTTTCCTCGGTTGCCATAATGTCAGGCTCATTTGTCCGCAGCCATTCAAGCAGTGGCACGATCAGCAGATCGATATTGTCGGCGTAATCCGTAATCACCATGTTCAGCCGGTACTGATATTCAAACGACAGCGAGCTGGCAAGCGTCGAGACAATGCGCCCGCTGTCGATAAAGACGTTCAGCGCGTCAGGGTTTCGCTGCAGCTCCGGCACGCTGTCGGTCAGCGCCCGGCGTAGTTGTTGCGGTTTCAGCATCGTGTTGCTCCTGGCAGTCTTTGATAACTTCGACCTGCAGCCCGCAGGCGGCGAGTGCGGCCTCTAGCTGGCGATTATCCGCCGCCAGATCGCCGGCCGTTTTAAGGCTGTTTCCCGGCACCGGGCAGCTTGTCACGCGCGGACACCCAATCCAGATAATCTCTGGCGCTGGCGAAGGCGGGGCGACTGTGCAGCCGGATAACATCGTCAGGCAGATCAGCAGCAGACCAGTTACGCAATATCGGATTCGCATCGGTTTCTCTCTGTATGTGCATTTCACGGTTCAGCGCGGCCGTGCTGGCGCGCCCCTGCATCAGCCGCAGCTCAGCCTCGCGTTTCTGGCTGGCCTTCGCATCCGCGTCCAGCCTGGCTGTCGCTTTGTCGCGGCTATCGATACCTGCCGACAGCGTGCCGATGATGCGCTGCGCGCTGCTGAGATCATCTTTTGCGACTTTCCACTGCCAGCCGGTCAGTCCCAGCGCCAGCAGCGCTACGGCCAGTAGTCCCGCTATCAGGCGCGTCATTTCACACCCCGCAGGCAGTACGCCTTTTCCGCCGCGCGGCGGTTTTCCAGCCCACGATTGCGCGCGCCGTTGACGAATACCCAGCGGGGCAGCTCGTTGCAGGCATCAGCCCAGCGCTGCGCCCTGATATGCCGGGCAAAGGTCGATCCGCAGGCCGCATGCACGCCGACGTTGAACGCAAAGGATATGGTCACGTCGTAAACCGGTTGCGGCATATCAACCGGCATGCAGGCTCCGATCCCGCGCTCGACGCGCATCACGTCATAAACGAGATTAACCGCAGCCTGCCGCTCGCTGACCTGGCTGCGCGGCGTAACGCCTTCTGTGTGACCAATGCCGTTCGTCCAGACTCCGGCGCTGCACTGGTAAGGCGACGTGCGGCATCCTTCTGCGTTGGCGATAAGCGCCAGCCCGGCCTCGGAGGTTTGCAGGGTTTTGAACTGGGGCAGCAGCGCGGCGATAGCCAGCACCGCCGCCACGGCGCAGCGCTTAGCGGTCTGGCTCAAGGCTCACCCCCCGCATGCTCTGCTGCAGCTCGTAGGTTTTGCGGCGGTAATGCCAGTTAATAAAAAACGTCGCCACGTTAATGACAACCGTGATAACGGCCACGCCCGAACCGACCATAAAGGCGATATCCTGTGGCGTATGACGGCCGAACCACATCAGGATGAGGCCAATCAGGTAGTTGATCACAGAGCTGATTTTTTCCATTTTTTAGTCCCACAGGTTGACGCTTTCACCCGTTGAAGAGTCCGGCAGATCGGGCAGCGTTACCTCGCAGCCGTGCGGCAGCACCGGCCCGCTTTCCGCAAGGCCCGGATTAGCCGCATAAACCAGCTCGACCGCCTGCCCCGTTCGCCCGTAATAGCGCTGGCAGATTTCGTCAACGGTATCGCCCTGCTGCGCGTAAACGTTCATCACAGCAGATCCACAATGCAGCCAGGTTTCCCGGCGATGCGGCTGATATTGAATCGCGCGTCGCGCCAGTATTCGTCGGCGCTCGCCTCAATCTCGCCCGCCTTTTTTGTGCCGCTGGCGTCATAGCCGCGATAGCGTTCGACAATGGTCGCAGCGGTCAGGGCGCCGACGGCGGCAAGGTACGCCGTCACCTTTTCGCTTTCGCCGTCGAGCGATTCCGCCGGTACATCGGCAAGCAGCTTAAAGCCCGCGGCTATTTGTGTGGCGCGCCAGTCGTACAGCTCGGCGTTCACTTCCGAGATCGCCGTTTTCACGGCCAGACGCAGGCGCTGCGCCGTGACCGTTCCCTCATAGCGCAGCGACTCGCGCAGCTGCTGCAGGTCAACGTCAGGCCAGAAAAACGTATTCTTCACCGGCGGCTCGGCAGTCTCTGCCGGTCGCGGGGCGGGGATAACAACCGTGTTATGCATAATCGGCCTTTAAAATAGGTGGGCGGTGGAGGTCGGCGCAGACACTGAAAGTGCGTTGCCGTCCTGCCGCCCGTGCGCGGGGTCGCGTTCGGTCAGCGGCTGGCGATGGCCTGCTTTTTCATCGCCGTTCCCAGCCGCTCAATGTCTTTTTTGACGCCGCAGCCGTCGTGCAGCTGCTGCGCCCGTACAAGGTGGGTCATCGCCTCCGAAGCCCTGCCCGCATCGCGAAGCACATACCCGGTTATCTTGTGCAGCTTGGCGCGCACCTGATCGGGCATGTCTTCGGATTCCGTCATCGCAATAGTCGCCAGCAGCGGGCAGACATCGACCGGCTCTTTTGCCGTCCAGGCTCGCGTTGCCGCGCTGGCGACTTCCTCAGCCAGCAGATACGGCAGGCTGGCGCGCTTGAAGCCGTCAGGCGAGACAAGACCATGCGCCAGCGCGTACCGGGCGATTTCCAGCGCGCCGGTCACGTCGCCCGCATCGAGCCGCCAGATCATGACGGTCATCAGCACGGCATCCTGTGCGCCTTTGCCTTTCTCCAGCACGCCGGATACCCACGGCACGTACTCAGGCAGCAGCTGCCGTTTCATTTCCGCCTTGCGCTCGTTGGAGTGCACTTTCTTCAGGCGGCGCTTGTCGTCGTTCAGCTTGATGAGCATCTGCTCATAGCCGCTGGCGTGGCGCAGCGGGTTGTCGGCGTTCTGCGAGGCTTCGATAGCCTCCTGGCGCATGCGGTGACGTCGGGCAGGGCTTAACATGCGTTACGCCTCCGGTGTTGCCGGGGTTTCTGCAGCCGCGCTGAACTCACCGACCTCGATGTTTTCAACCAGGCAACCGGCCGCGTAATCCTCAATCACGTAGTCCTCGTTGATGGACTCGTAGTTTTCGATGCGGTCGCGCTTCGGCACCTCGTCAATCAGGCGGCGGTGCGTGCCTTCCTGCCAGTAAATCGACAGGTTATCCGGGCGGGTAATCATCAACGCATTTGCCGGAAAATACGGCACGCGCACCGCTGGCAGGTTGCCGATGCGTTTCTGGCTGACGATGAGATCGGCGGCCAGCTGCTCGGTGTTGGCCTGCGACTGATTGACGATCGGGAAGTATTTGTCGGCCAGCAACTGACGGCCCACGATTACAACCAGCTCCGGGTCTTCCTGATACCACGGCTCAATCAGGGTGTTGGTTGCGTCCATCACCAACGCGTCGAGGTTGGCGTAGTCGCCACCTTTGCCGACGCGGATTTTTGCAGACACTACGGCGCCGCTTTCGTCGGTGATTTTGCTCATCACGCGCTCAGGCGCATCGTTGCGGTACTTCTGCAGCCAGCCTACGGCCACGTCCTGCAGCATCGGGAACTTCGCACGGTTAGAGGTTTTGGCACGCTCTACGCCGTTGAAGCCAATCATGATGCGGTCGAGCGCCTGGCGCTTCACGATGGCGTCACGCAGACGGGCCTGAAAATCTTCATAGCGCGCCCACAGGTCGAGGGTGTTATAGCGGATATGAAAGTCGTAGTTGACCTGCACACATTCATAACCCTGCTTATCCAGCGCGGCAAAGTCAGCGGTTTCGCGCTCGTCGCCGCCTGCCGTGTCGGTCGTGCTGGCAATCGAGCCGGACACGCCGATCCCGACTTTCTCGCCCTTCATTTCGGACACCGGCACGATGTTGACGCGGGTCAGAAAGGCGGACGACTCCTGCACGCGGGTCATCAGGGTCTGCGTGACTGACGGCTCCACGGTGAATTTTTTGTTCATGTCGTCGGTTTCTACGCCGTTCAGCTCGGCGAGGCGGGTCATGAACTGGTTAAACTTGAAGCGGGTATTCTTGCGCATTGGCGTTCCTGTTTATCTCTGTGTTGGGTTTTGTCGTTCAGGCCACGCCTGATCAGCAGTCTGTCTGGGCGCCGGACTTTGGATCGCTGCCGGTTGACGCCGGACGACGGTTAAAGCTGCCGTCGGTCTGCGACAGTTGCTCCTGCAGCCCAGCAAAAGCGGCACGGTCTTCCCCGGCCTGCTGCTCGATAGCCTCCAGTCGCGCATTGACGGACTGTTCCAGCGCCGACAGTTTCTGCGTCTGACTCTCCGCGTTCAGCTGCACCTGCTCGGCTACGACCGTCACCGCCGCGCCGACGTCGGCGAACTGCTCGCCGTCGGTTTTCTTTTTGGCGGAGAACAATGCGGAAATGCGTGCCATCAGGGACGGGGACGGGTCAGCCACCTCTTCAAACTCGATCACGGTTTCTTCAGCGGCGGTAAACAGGTTGCCTTTGTCCTGCTTGCGTGACGCCAGCGGGTTAGCTTTGGCCGTGGCGCTGAAGCTCAGGATTTCCGTGCCGAGGCTCGCCGGGTCGTCGGTCACAGCCAGGCCGACCAGATACGCCTCGCCCGTGTCGGAAAAATCGGGGTTAACTTCGATAGAGGTGTAGATTTTCTGTCGCGCTTTGGTCAGCTCGACCAGCTCCGACGTCGGATCAATCCAGCCATAAAGCGCCAGCTTGCCTGTGAGCGGGCCGTCGCCGATTTCTTCGGCCTCGAGGCCGGTCACGTCGCCGAAACGGCGGAACGTGCTGTCAGCGGCATAACCCCGGATGTGTTCCATGTTGATGCGGGCGCCATACACGGTCGGGTCGTAGTTTTTCGCCATCTGAGAAATCCAGTCGCGGGAAATATTGCGGCCGTCTGTGGTTGCGCCTTCAACTGCGATGCGAAAACGCTTTGCTTTAGTTGCCATTAATCAGGCTCCGGTCAGGGTGTAGGGTCGGTTCGGGGCCAGTTTCCCCGCCGCGACACAATCCCTCAACGAATGCCAGACCGCTCATGCATCAGCAAACAGAGACAGCAGGCGCGCCATTTTCGGCGCCGGTAGCCTTGGCTGCATGAACATGACACCGACCACCATCATCAGCGATCCGCGCCGTCAGGCCGCGCTGCTTTACTGGCAGGGTTATTCCGTGCGCCAGATAGCGGAGACGCTCAAACAGAAAACGCCAACCGTGCAGAGCTGGAAGCTGCGCGACGCGTGGGATGACGTTGCGCCCATCAGTCGCGTGGAATCCAGCATGGAAGCCCGGTTGATTCAGCTCATCATGAAAGAGGTCAAAGGGAATGGTGACTACAAGGAGATAGATGCGCTCGGCCGTCAGATAGAGCGCCTTGCCCGCGTTGAGCGTTACCGCAGCAGCGGCAACGAGGCGGACTTAAACCCGAACGTGCGCAACCGCAATAAGGGCGAGCGCCAGCCGCCGGCTAAAAACGTTTTCAGCGACGAACAGACGGAGAAACTTACCGAACTGTTTATGGATGGCTGCTTTGAGTATCAGCTCAACTGGCACCGGGCCGGGCTGACTCACCGCATCCGCAACATTCTGAAGTCTCGCCAGATTGGCGCGACGTTCTACTTTGCCCGCGAGGCGCTGATAGATGCGCTCACCACCGGCCGCAATCAGATTTTCCTGTCGGCCAGCAAGGCGCAGGCGCACGTCTTTAAAAACTACATCCTCGACTTTGCCCGGCAGGCAGACGTTGACCTGAAAGGCGATCCCATCGTGCTGCCGAACGGCGCCCGCCTGATATTTCTCGGCACGAACGTGCGCACCGCGCAGAGCTACACCGGCAATCTGTACCTGGATGAATATTTCTGGATCCCGAAATTTCAGGAGCTGCGCAAGGTTGCCAGCGGGATGTCGCTGCACAAGAAGTGGCGCACCACCTACTTTTCTACACCGTCGAGCCTGTCACACAGCGCCTATCCGTTCTGGTCGGGCGCGCTGTTCAACAAAGGACGCCGCAGCAAAGATGACCGCATCGAGATAGACCTTTCGCATTCGCACCTGGCGAAAGGCGCGCTGTGCGGTGACGGCCAGTGGCGCCAGATTGTCACGGTTGAGGACGCGCTGACCGGCGGCTGCAACCTGTTCGACATTGACCAGCTGCAGCTTGAATACAGCCCGGCGGAATATCAGAACCTGCTGATGTGTGAGTTTGTCGATGATGAGGCGAGCGTGTTCCCGTTCGCCGAGCTGCAGACCTGCATGATCGACAGCCTGGAGGAGTGGGAAGACTTTAACCCGTACCTGCCGCGCCCGTTTGCTTACCGCCCGGTCTGGATCGGCTATGACCCGTCGCACACCGGCGACAGTGCAGGCTGCGCCGTCATCGCGCCGCCGGTTGTGGCGGGCGGTAAGTTTCGCGTGCTGGAGCGCCACCAGTGGCGCGGCATGGATTTTGCTGCGCAGGCGAAATCCATTGAGGACTTAACGAAAAAGTACACCGTGGAATATATCGGCGTTGATGCAACCGGCATCGGGCAGGGCGTCTTCCAGCTGGTACGCCAGTTTTACCCGGCGGCGCGCGAAATCAAATACTCGCCGGAGGTGAAAACCGCAATGGTGCTGAAGGCTAAAGACACCATCAGCAGCGGGCGCCTTGAGTATGACGCCGGGGCGACGGATATCACGCAATCCTTTATGGCGATCCGCAAAACCATGACGGCCAGCGGAAACCGCTCAACCTATGAGGCGAGCCGCAGCGAGGAAGCCAGCCACGCGGACGTCGCCTGGGCGATTATGCACGCTCTCTTAAACGAACCGCTTACCGCAGCCAGCGGCGGCGCCAGCCCCTCAATTCTGGAGTTTTACTAATGAGCAAACGCAGGGGCCGCAAGGCCCATTCCGCCACCGCGCAACCGGTACAGGCAACCGCACCTCAGCAGCACGCCGAGGCGTTCACCTTCGGCGAGCCCACGCCCGTGATGGACAAGCGCGATATTCTGGATTACGCAGAGTGCATCGGTAACGGGCGCTGGTATGAGCCACCGGTCAGCTTTCACGGATTAGCGAAAAGCCTGCGCGCGGCCGTGCATCACAGCTCGCCGATTTACGTGAAGCGCAACATACTGGCCTCAACCTTCATTCCACACCCGATGATGAGTCAACAGGAATTCAGCAAGTTCGCCCTGGACTATCTGGTTTTCGGTAACGCTTTTGCCGAGCTGCGCCGCAACAGCCTGGGCAAGCCGCTCCGCCTTGAAACCTCACCGGCAAAATTCACTCGCAAGGGCATTGGGGAAGGCGTCTATTGGTTTGTAAACGACTGGAAAGAGCCGCATGAGTTTACGGCGGGCAGCGTGTTTCATCTGCTGGAGCCGGATATCAATCAGGAGCTGTACGGCCTGCCGGAATATCTCAGCGCGCTTAACTCCGCCTGGCTGAATGAGGCGGCGACACTGTTCCGCCGCAAGTATTACCAGAACGGCGCCCACGCCGGGTACATCCTCTACATGACCGACGCGGCGCAGAGCAGCAGCGATATCGATCGGATGCGTCAGGCAATGCGCGACACCAAAGGACTGGGGAATTTCCGTAACCTGTTCATGTACGCTCCGAACGGCAAGCCGGACGGTATCAAGATCTTGCCTCTCAGCGAAGTCGCGACGAAAGACGATTTTTTTAACATCAAGAAAGCCAGCCGTGACGATCTGCTCAGCGCGCACCGCGTGCCGCCGCAGATGATGGGAATTATCCCGGATAACTCCGGCGGGTTCGGCGACGCGGTGAAGGCGTCTCAGGTGTTCGTGCGTAACGAATTAATACCATTACAGGAAAGGATGAAAGAGATTAATTTCTGGCTCGAAGATGAAGTGATTAAATTTAGCCCTTACATACTGGAGAGTTAGCCCCAAAAAAGCGGCTCGTTAAGAGCCGCACCAACAATAATATCATCTACTTTTTATTTGTAAGTATTGTCTAATGTAAGTATCAAGAAGCTTGTTAACCTCAGTGTTGATTGCGTCGTGTTTCTGAGGGTTTCTAGCTTTAGATAAGTGCTTTTCAATAAATTTATAAGAAAGCTTAATAATTAACTTTTTGTGCGTATGATATATTTCTTGCGCCCACGCCAACTCCTTGTGTTTATCAAGTTCATTTTTATGATCCCTAGTTATAATAAATGCAATTTTCCCATATTCATTGCTTAGATAGCTATTAACTTGCCTGTAGTCTGCTTGGCGAAGTTCAACATAATTCTTTATCTCAAAGATAACCATTCTTGATTGATAGTCTTCAATAATCCTTTTCCATACTGAACGCTCACCAGAATTAGTTGCTATAATGTCTCGTTGTTGAATGCCATTCTTATTACTGTGCAACTCTATGTTATGTAAATCCCCAGCGAAAAGTATCCTCAAGGTTTTTAAACACCACGATTCAAAGTCGTGAGCACCCGCCACACCAGAATCTATTGAATTTAGCTCGCTGAGCAAAGCCCCTATTTTTTGTTTACGCTGTTCGGTTGATATAGAGCTAACCTCAATATCATATTCATCATGTATATCTTCAGCCTCACTAAGCTTGATTTCACTTCGAGAAAGCCCTAATGCCAACCAATAGCAAGGGTGAATGAGTATTCTGCTTTCATGTTTGAAATCTCGATCTGGATCTTTTCCATCGTGACAGAAAACGAATGATGACGTTTGATCATTATATAAACCTATAAAACCTACGCTATATAACCTTTGAATAACCTGTATCGGCCCGTCGAAAAGCAATATATCTTGAAGTTTATCCCTAGGCAAATCGTCATTATCTAAAACTTCTTTTAATATTATTGAAGCGCTTCCTAAAGACATTTCAGGATCATGCCCATTAAACTTTCTAGTAAACTCTTCGAGTGCAGGGAAAATTGTATCGTATTCTTTATGTAAATCGTTAAGCCTGTTTATCGAGATTGACTTTGCAGTTGAGTCAATATCATCCAGTATTATAGTATTTCGATCGTTCGAGCCAGCACGTAAAAAGGCATCGTTTAACAGCACTAGAATATCTCTTGGCCTATATAACGTTAACTTCAATGCGGTTCTAAACCCTTCCATGCCTTTTAGCTCTCTGGCGGCAAATTGATTCCAAGTTTTTAAATTATTTTCTTTCTGGACATCAAAGGCAACTCTAAGTCGATTACAAACCACATTGAACAAATTATATTCATCCCAGTGAAGTCTTAAAGTTTGACCCTCTATATTACGGGTAAAGTCAGGATCCATCTTTGATATGGAACGATATATATTGTCTCTTATAAAAGCATATGAGATTATCCTTTCTTTAGTTCTAGCTTTTAAGTCAATTACCGTTTGAGCAAAGCCATCAACAATTGCTACACCCAAATCATCAGGGCTATAACCTTCGTCTAATCGATCGGCAAGAATGATCATTTGATAGTCTGATTTCTCAAGGGCTTCTAAAATAACTTCTTCAAGCAAGTCAAATTCAAATATATCAGATAGGTCAGCTATTAATGATGCAGGGGTTTTATTTTTATCTATAATCGTATTGAGCTTCTTCCTTATTTTTGTAGCAATAGCTTGTCGACGAGCCCCCCACCCTTGGATATGACTTTGTATAGACAATACATCCAAATCATTTTTTAATTTATAATGATTGGCTATTTCTGTAATTACTTCCATGTAAAGAGCGTAACGCCAAGAAAGTTTTATACCAGCTTTTATCTGAGAGTAATTAGTTCCAAATATAGAAAAAACATCCCTCAAACCAATTATTTGCTCTTCTTCAGGGGCAATGGTTATAACTGCTGTTTTAGGTTTAGCTTTCCATTTTTTTGAAAGCATATGTACCAGGGCGCTTTTTCCTGTGCCGCGTCTGCCAACAATAATACAGCGATCGCTTGATTCTAATATGGATTTGTAGTCAGCTGTTTCCCAAAAAGCTTTTTCGAGCATGTTGGTATCAGATTCTGCTCTTATATCACCTAGAGAGTTTCCTTTCATTTGATGAGCGGCCCAAATATTTTTTTGATGAGTTAACGTACAACAGGGTTGTTGGCATGTAAAGTTAAGCTGGAAGGCGCATATAAAGAATGTAGCGTCTGTACGCCGCGCGCAATGCTATCCCCGCCACGCCTGCCCGCTTTGTGCATCGCTTTTGATGCAGTTGCATCAGACAGAAAAAACGAGGCCAGCACTGGCCTCGTCGCATGTTTTCAGCTGTGGTAATCGCATGCAGATCCATGCACGTTATGCATGCATAGCTCACTGCAGCTTAAAATTGTCTGCTGACTCCAGCTTAAAGGTGCTTTGCGGCTCCAGGCTGTTAAGAAAAAGGATACCCTGATGAAGCGAAACGGGCTGAGGCAACTCAATGATGAAAACAAAATCGTATGTCCTGCCGAGCCAGTACCCGCCACCGCTTTCTTTGGATCTTTGAAAAAAGACCCATTCGCCCGGCGTGTAGTAAGTTAGCGACTCGCCACGATGCACGATTTTGAATTTATCTGCACTCTTAGCCATAGCCTAACGCCTCGCAATGCTCGTTGTTCAACTCCGCCGCCGCCAAAATCAAGCTTTTGACGTTGGCAGCGTTACCTCGATCAGCCAGCTCTCATCTTCCCACACGTTCTGCAGCAGCTCGTTCACGCGGCTTCTGTCCTCATCGAGCTTTAAGCCCGGCATTTCTATTCTTGTATGATTACCCTGGCGCACCTGCACCTCGGCGTCGGGGAAAAGAGCGCAAACGCGGCGGCTAACCTCGGCATCAAAAGCATCTATAACTGGCTGGCTTATCTTTTGATTTTTATCGAGCATGATTTCTATTCGCATACAGTCGTAACCTCGCTCGTTATTCTTCAAACGGCACGGCCGAAAACACGACCGAAAACTGCTTGTTGGTTATCGAGGTGTTACGCGCTATCTCAGCAATGAGATTTAAAGCAATCACCCTATCCCGCTCTCTGCAGATCCCTTCTGATGTAAGTCTCGCTATCAGCTCTACCCGCTCAAGCATTACCCGCTCTTTCAAAACGTTATCCATGCGCCCTCCCCAATAAATATACTGTCTATTTATACAGTAGCACAGGCTCCAGAATCTTCGAAAGAAAAATGTCTCACCAAAAAGCACTTTTTATCTACCTGATATAGATGCGTTTTATTTACATCGCACCCCTATCGCCCAAAACCGTATCTACATCAATTTTTTGTCAATGCTTTACCAAAACGGCCCATCAATCAGGCTTTGTTAGACCTGGCCAATTCAGCGAGTCTGTTAAATCTTTCTAATATTCCTGCTTTATCGGCCTCAACTTTTGGCCGGAACAGATCGCCATAAGCCGAGCTGCGGAACAGGCGGCCGGCGATCTTGGTCTGCGTGCCGCCAATCAGGCGCACGGCCAGACCGCGGCTGATGGTTTCACCGCATAATTCCTTCACCTGGCCTATCACGTTGTCGCATGCGGCCTCGATTTTGTCCGACCGCCTCAGCTGCCGATGTCTTTTCTCTGGCTCCTGTGCCCTGATCCGGCTCAGCAGCTGCCGTCTTTCTCGTCTGCTCATGCCGTCCAGGTCGATATTGTCGAAACTTTCCGGCGGGTTCGGATCCTCAGATCTCAAACCTCCCGTACAGTTATTGACAGAACTCCGAGAGGACGCGGACGCGTCCTTAAATTCAAAACCCAAATCAACGGCACGTTTCGGCACAATCTTCCACTGCGCGAGACGGGTGAGGATCGGCGTATCTTCGCCAACTTCAGTTGCATAAACGCCCTTTATGCGCACGGTTTCCTCGCCGTATTCGTTCACGTCATCGCTGGCCTGATACCAGGTGCGCACGGCCAGCTCGTCGCGGCGAACGAACGGGCCGCCCTGTGCATTGACGTATCCTGCCCAGTCTCCCGCATCGGCAGCGTCATGCGCGGCCGCAAACTCAACGCTGAGGCCGTGCGCGGTGTCGCTGTCAGCCATGCGGCGCAGCTCGCGGTAAACCGTCACCGGCGCGCCGCCCACAAACTGGAATTGTCGGATGTGCCAGCGGGCCGCCCAGGCGGAAACGGCCGAGGCGGTTTCCTTCAGGTCTTTGCCGCTTTCGTCGTCCGTCTCGCCGTCCAGCGCGTAGCCGTCGATATTCTTGGAAATGTACTTAGCAACGTAGCCCGTCGCGCTGCCCTTCTCCGGGTCGATAGCCTCCGCGTGAAAGCGGGCCTTGCGGGCCTTGTCGGTCTTCAGCTCGCCGCTGTCTTCCTGCCAGGCGTAGTCGCGCATAATCTCGCGCACGCGCTCAACCTGTTCGGGACGCATAAACATCAGCATGTGCCAGTGCGGGGTCGCGTCGTGATGAGGCTCGGCAACGCGGATCCCGAAGATGCGGATTTCTTCGCGGTGCAGTTTGGCGCGGATTTTTTGCCAGACGCCGCAGAGGTAGCGCTGGGTGTCGGCCGGGCTGGCGCCATTCCACTTGCGATTGCGATGGCCGGTCTTGATTGTGGCGTGATAGCGCGCCGGGGCGGTCAGCGTGTAGAACTCGCCGATAAAGCCCATCTCGTTGCAGATGTTTTCGAAGCCGCGAATGCGGGTCATCAGCTCGCAGCGGCGGATCGCCGGGTTGGCTACGCTGCCGTCGTACTTTTCGATCAGGCTGATGCGGTTGCCTTCCTCGTCTTCCAGCTCCATGCCCTTCAGAAACTCACGGGTGCGGCGCTTCTGCTCGCGCCACTCTGAGACGGTCATGCTGCTGGCGTAGGGGGTATGTTTTTTGCTGACGTTAGCCAGGGCAATCTGCAGGTGCTCGCGCCAAGACGCGGCGACGCGGCGAAGGCGGCCCTTCCACCACTTTTCGGTCTGCATACGCATGATCGCCGGGGTCACTTCCTCCGGGTCGAACAGGCGGGACGTGACCTTTTCCCACAGCGGCGGCGTCTGGCTCAGTTCACGGGTGATAGTGGCGGCGGTCATGTAAACGCGGTGTGTGTAACGGTAATCCGACTCGTCGCTGGCCTGCGCGTGCGCCTGTACCAGCTCGGCGAGGATGAAATTAGCCACATCCCCGGCCAGCAGATCGACGTCGGCGCGCGCCATATCCGGCAGGCGGTTGAAGCGGCGCATCAGTTCCCACAGCGTACCGGCCGCGCTGGCCGCGCCAGCCTGTTGAACGGCGTTGCCTGCCAGCAGGTTAAACGTGCCGCTGCTCATTTCCTCGAGGCGGTACTGCTCACTGACGCATTCAACGCGTGGCAATGTGCGCTCAACAAATGTCTTTGCTAAGTACGCATTGGCACGGGCAATGCCCTGGGTCTTTTCAAGCTCGCTGACGCGACGCCTGACGTCGAGCTGGATCAGCGTCGGCTGCTTTTCGAGTAGCTCCTGCGCACGCGCCAAAGCCGCATTCATCTGATTGCGGCTGTGCACCTCCTCATAGGTGGGGTACGGGCTGGCGATGGCTTCCCGTGGAGCATTCCACGGGTAAGCGTATTCCTGAATCATTGAACCGCCTGCACTTCTGCAGACCAGCCAGCGCCTGCCGCCGGATCAACGCCGACAAAAACTGCGCTCCCCTGTGGACGGCGCACGGCGATGATTTCCGAGGCGCGCTTGCCCTCACCGGCGGCAACGCCAACCGAGCGGGCTACGCTGATTTTGGTAATGTCAAATGCGCGAAAAATGCTGCGGGTGTAGAGGGTGTCGCTGTTTGAAACGACAACCGGGCAGCGCTCGGAGACGTCCATCAGCATGCTGACCAGATCGTGATGCTCATCCTTGTTAAAGCCCGCTGAGTGGTAGTCCGAAAACGTCCCGTCATATGGCGGATCGCAGTACACCACATCGCCAGCTTTAGTCAGGCGCAGCGTCTCGCGGAAGTCGGCGCAGATAAACGTCGCACGCTGCGCCTTTTCCGCGAATGCCTCAATTTCTGCCAGCGGGAAATAGGGTTTTGAGTAATTACCAAAAGGGATATTGAACTCGCCGCGACGGTTATAGCGGCAAAGGCCGCGATAGCCGTTGCGGTTCAGGTACAGGAAGTGCGCGGCGCGCTCCAGCAGGGGCAGCGCCGGGTTGTGATTAAACGCCTCCCGGACAGCGTAATAGCTTTCCCCGGTTGTGTTCTGATTGAACAGGCTGGCCGCCACAACGATAAAGGGGCGGGTGTGCTCCTTTATCTGGCGGTACAGGTTGATCAGGTCGGGATTAATATCCGCAACCAGATAGGAAGGGTAATCGGTGCTCATCATCACCGCGCAGGAACCGGCGAAGGGCTCGACCAGGCGATCAC
The DNA here is from genome assembly GCF_000738765.1 of Pantoea sp. NGS-ED-1003. NCBI lineage: Bacteria > Pseudomonadati > Pseudomonadota > Gammaproteobacteria > Enterobacterales > Erwiniaceae > Pantoea > Pantoea sp. NGS-ED-1003. Next base: position 162,104 of record NZ_JPQA01000011.1, on the reverse strand, counting down.
CTGCTGGCAGGTGCGTAAGCAGCTTCGGCATTACGCGGGTCTTGCCGCCCGCCCATTTCAGGATGGTGCTCATACAGCGCCTCCAAAATTAGCGGACAAGATTTTAAAAGTATCGTTTTCATCAATACTCCTAAAAGAAAGGATTACCCAACTCCCTGCGCCGGGGATCAGGTTTTCAACTGGCAGAATATGAGTAACAACCACTAATAATTTCTGCCCTGTATATTCCCCTTCCCATTCACGTAGAAGCAGATAATCACCGCATTTAAAATCTCGGTCATTATTTCTTAATTCAGCTTTTTTATTGCCGCTTGATACCGCCTCGAAATACAAAGGCCCAATTTTCAAATCATGAATTGCGCTCATGCTGCACCACCTTTTAAAACTTTCGCGTACCGTTCGGCCATGTCCTGACAGCTGACACAGCGAGTTACGCCACGCACGGCGCGGCGGCGCTGTTCCGGGATCGGGGCGTCGCAGTCTTCACAGAATGAAGCCCCAACGCTGACCGGACGATTAACCACGCTGGCGATGTTGCGCGCCAGCAGCTCTTCAGCGCGCGCTTGCGCCATGTCCATTGAGTCGGCCATTAGTGCAGCTCCTGTGATTCGTTCTGATAGCGCTCTGCCTCGCGGCGGATCAGGTCAGCAGCTTCGATGCCGGAAAGCCCTCGCTGATGTACGTGCACGGCCAGCTCAACAAGGCGCTCAGACACGGCCAGCGCGCGGTCTTTGCGCTCCTCAATGCGCGCCTTGGTGATAACTGCGGCCAGCGCCTCGGTGTCAGCGTCAAAATTAAATTTCTCGATATTTCGCATTTCACTTTCTCCAGAATTTGGGCAAAAGAATGCCCGGCGGGTGTACGCCATTTATTTGCTTGGGGTTATTTAATTAGGCAGAGCCATTCGCTTCGGAAATAAACTCACGACTGCTTTTAGATGATTCATTGCACGAATAAGCGCCGCTCTTTCATCAGTAGTCAGTTCACTAAATTCAGCCTCGTGCCTGTCTTTACCGATGTTTGCCAGGAAGAGAATCGCGCTCAGTGCGCGCTTGTTGTCCTGATAATTACTGTCTGTCACATCGCGCATTTCAGAGAAAAAACGGGTCATATCTTTTTCACAGTTGCCGCCCATCAGCTGCGCGCGGATTAAGGCAACGTGATTCAGCGCCGAAACCCGTTGGCCGGCAGAAAGCTCAACCAGCATTGAATCGCCCTCGATAGCCATGCTTTACCTCTTTGCTCTTTTACCTGTACCTGCTGGCTCAGTACCGGATGCCAGCGCTTGCCGTTCTCGCCCATAATCCAGCCATGCCCGTATGACATTGACGGACTCTGACGCTTGAGGCGTGCCGCAAATGAAATCATCGTGCGCCCTCAGCTGATGCCAATCGAAGCACCCAGCCCGCTGATAGCGTCAACGGTTGAGGCTAAAGTTGGGTTGGAGTGAACGCGATTCTGCACGGCGAGCGCGGCCAGCATCATGCAGCGGATCCCGGTATTGGCCGCTTCAAGAATGCCGCGACGACAGGTTGCTGTAATGCGTTCCGGGTTCGCGGCGTTAGCGGCCATATGCCCGACTTCGGCGGTCGCCTTAAGCACGTACGTCGGAAACTTCTCTTTTGCCAGCTCGTTAACCGGTACACACGGCAGACATTGCAGCTGCGCCAGCATGCCGTCCATCAGCGTGGCGTCTTCGGTCAGGTCGGTAAGCAACAGCACTTCTGGAACGGTCAGCTGATGCACCTGCTCCGGGTTAAGCTTGTTGCGCAGGGTCTGCACTTTCATACCTGCTCGCTGCGCCAGTTCTGCCATGTTGTGCGTGAGCGCAAACTTGCGGCAGGCGTCGTCATAGTGGTTATGGGTGGAAGTCTTAAAATCAAACATGTGCGAATCTCCCTATTCACTTAATGTGAATTAGCCGCCAATAATGAGCTGGAAACGGGAATGCCCGAACGCTTTACGCAACTGCTCTTCTTTCCAGCGTGCGTAGTAGATACGGATCGGCCCGCCCGCCTTCTTGCAGCCTTTGCGGATGGTGCGCGGCTCGATTGGCAGTTTCGGGTTGTCGCCGGTAGTCCAGCGATAAACGGTACGACGGGAAACACCTTCCAGCTCTGCGAACTGCTCAGCAGTTACGACAGGCGCTGGCACTTTGATGATTGCGATTTCAGAAGCCATATTGCATCATTCCCAGTTAGCCAATGATTGTCACTGATTGCCTAGTTTTGCCAACGTTTGCCATCAGTGCGTTTCGATAAACCGAAATTTACTACCGATTAGCTAATCGGTCAATACGGATAAACAAATGAAATTCGATGTATCGAAGTTAGACAACGTGCAAATCCTTGACAGAATCTGCTCTGTCTATGGCTTTACCCAAAAAATCCAGCTGGCGAGCCACTTCGATATTGCAGCTAGTTCTTTATCAAATCGCTATTCACGAGATAGCGTTTCATATGATTTTGCGGCGATTTGCGCTCTTGAAACGGGCGTAGATCTTCACTGGATTCTGACAGGGGAAGGCGAGAAGCCCGAAGCCAACTCGCCCGGCGGACTACCGAAAAATGGTATTGCTTCGCTTAAAAAATTCACATTGAGTGAAGGCAAATTACAGGCTTCTGGTGACTACAAATTAGACACTCGCCACTCTTCTTATGATCTGGAAAATCTCAGGTGTATTGCGGCCGAATCCTCCCTTTACTTTGTCGATGAGAGCCCGACCGTCACCGATGGCCTTAAGCTTATTGATGTGGATGGAGTAGTCAGCGTACGAGAACTTACTGTTCTTCCCGGTAAGAAATTGCATGTTGCTGGCGGGAAAGTTTCTTTCGAATGTGGGATGGATGAGATCAAGGTTTTAGGGCGTGTCGTTGGTATTTTCAAAGAGGTTGCTTAATGTCAGTAAGGAAATTGCCCTCTGGCGGCTGGCTCTGTGAGATTTATCACAACGGCAAGCGCACTCGCACCAAATTCGCCACCAAAGGTGAGGCAATCGCCTACGAGCAGCATAAGGTTCAACAGCCCTGGCATGAGGAAAAAGAAGACCGTCGCACACTGAAGGACTTGATAACCTCTTGGTATGGCGCGCACGGGATCACCTTAAAGGATGGTGAAAAGCGACAGAAAGCCATGAATCATGCCTTTGAATGTATGGGGGAACCGCTGGCTAAAGATTTCGATGCGCAGATGTTTTCTCGCTATCGTGAGCGCAGATTGAAAGGTGATTTTGCTCGCTCAAATCGTGTAACCGAAGTTTCGCCGCGCACGCTTAATTTAGAGCTTGCCTATTTCCGCGCCGTGTTTAACGAGCTAAGCCGATTAGGTGAATGGAAAGGTGATAATCCTCTAAAACACGTACGGCCATTCCGCACCGAAGAATCCGAAATGGCCTGGCTCACTCATGAGCAGATTAATTGCTTGTTGTCTGAATGCAAAAAGAGTGAATACAAAGAATTAGAAGCTTTGGTAAAAATTTGCCTTGCAACTGGCGCGCGCTGGTCAGAAGCCGAGGGTCTGAGAAGAAGTCAGATCACTAAATACAAAATCACCTTTACAAAAACTAAGGGCCGAAAAAACAGGACAGTCCCCATCACTGAGGATATTTATAAAATCATCCCTGATAATAAGACCGGCAGAATATTCTCAGATTGTTACGGCGCATTTCGCTCAGCATTAGAAAGAACGGGAATTGAGTTACCTGCAGGCCAGCTTACGCATGTTTTACGCCATACTTTTGCAAGTCACTTTATGATGAACGGCGGAAATCTTTTAGTTTTACAGCGCGTTTTAGGGCATACAGATATCAAAATGACAATGCACTATGCCCACTTCGCGCCAGACCATTTAGAAGAGGCTGCAAAGCTAAACCCGCTGGCTACAAGTGGCGGTAAAGTGGCGGTAGAGATGGTTAATGATGGCAAATAGAGGCTATCATTGTCACAATATGTTCCTGATTTTAAACGCAAACTATTGTTTTTCCGTTGCTGCGCATAGTTCTCATAATCGCTTGGTCGCTGGTTCAAACCCAGCAGGGGCCACCAAATTATTAAAGACTTACATAAAGTTGGTTTCCAGAATACTCATAGGAGACCAGCCTGAAGTAGTTCAAAGTCGCTCTTCCCCCCAACATCAGGCAATCTCATTGCTTTAAGCTGATATAACCCTAAGGCTACGTAACGATTAGGTCACCTGTGACATGAAGCTGCTCAGCAATGTAATATCCGCTTTGAGCGGAAAGCAGACATAAGAGATTTCAAATTTAGGCAAATGAGTTACATTAATATGTACAATTAGCTGGAATTTGAGCACACTATGATTTTGTGCTGCATTACAGCCTAAACCATTTGAACAGGTTAAAATATAAAATATCTATGAGCAGGCGGCTTAACAGAGATCACCGAACCAAAATTAGAAACATTCCACGCCGCTTGAAAGCTCTTAACCGTTGGGCTAATACTTTTAACTGCCCTGAGCGAGCCCTGTTTCCTGAAAATGAGCATTACTGGAATTTCAAAATCCCTGTGGATGTCAATCTTGTTCAGGGAAAGTATAGTACGCTTGAAAATAAGGCAGCTTGCGCGCAAGCCATGATTAACGCCTGTTCAAATCTTATAGCGGTAACTGCAGATATGGATTTACGTCCTCGTATTACAGCTGCTATATGCCTTCCTGATATGTTTGCAAGCGAAATCTGTCTGTATCATTCAGAAGACTATTACCAAAGTTTTATTACTGAAGACCGTTCTGAAAATGGTGCCTCTACTTTGATTAAAGAACGCAGCCTTGCTACTGAGTGGGGTCTGATTCTTCCAGCTAATGTGCAAGAACTTGGTATTACACTCGAATACTACGGGAGTGAGGATCGTGATGAATGGTATACCGAAGAGCGTTGGTATTATGGTCAAGTCATATGAAAGTGCTGTATTCTACTTCTAATTGGGCATTCGCTTCAGGAAAAAAGCGAAATATCAGTATGGATTTTACTAAGTGACTAGTGACACCGGGAAAGTATGAATAAGCACCTAACAGGTCTTACTACTTCCCACTTTCTGTAGTATATACAGGGAAAATCGGGGGCGGAAGCGTTAACGCCCGCACCTATTCCTCCACTTTTCGCAGTAAGGGAATAACAATACGACGGTCAGCTAGATATGTGCCAGCCGACCACCTTACGCATGATGGAAAAGCAGAACCTGACTGCATTTAAAAAACTCACAAAAGTGAGCGACAGGACCGTATTAGATCGCGTCATCAAAGATTACTGTCAGGGAACGCTGGATATGTGCACCTACACAACGCTTGAAATGATGTACAAACAGAACGCCAAAGCCACCAAACAAGAACTTAGCTGGTAATAAACACAAACCACCTTCTCAGAAGGTTTGTGTTAGCCAGAGTTTTATCGGTAATAGTTATTGCTAACGCGGCAAGCTCCCTGCCCCCCATACACTTATCGCCAGAACTCCAAGAGGCGGCGCTGCCGCCATAAAAAAACCCGCTTACGCGGGCTTTGCTTTTCAAACACTCAAACGCTCAGGCTCGAACCTCAGGCTGCTTCTTCGCTATCGCCACCTTTTCGATTTTACCCGGCGTCACAATCATGCCGGTCACGCTCTCATGCGTTTTAAAGGTGCAGCTGCAGTTGATGTTCTGGCACTGGTTATAGCGCTCTTTGGTCTCGTTAGAGATGTAACGGCTACTGCGCGTGTGGGCAGCGCTCTGACACAGCGGACAATGCATCATTTGTGAGTTCCTCAGTAGTTGACGCGGTCATTATCACTCAAATAACTCACAAAAAGCAAATTAATTAACTATTAGTTAGTTAATTCTCTCATATTCCACATCCGTGATGTCGTTCTCCAGCTCCAGCGTGGTGGTAAAACCGTTGTTAACGGTCAGATTGTGCGTCACCTTGCTGATCACCCAGGCGCTGGCATCAATCACCGCTTTAAAGCCGCTGACCCTGACCGGCGTTTCAGGATAGAGATCCGCGCGTCCGCTTGCCAGCTGAAAGGTAAAGTGAGCCGCGCCGCGTTGAATCTCGTTCCACTTCGCCTGCGCTGCCTGCATCGCCGCCTCTTCGCTGCTAAAAACGTCCGGCAGCACCAGCAGGCTCTCTTTCGCGCCGGAAAGATAATCCCCTTCCTGCTTACCCGTTAACTGCGGCGCGCTTTGCGCATCGGGATGGGCAACCGCAGCCTCGTTCGTGGCCTTTGCCTTGCGCTGCATCTGCACCACATGCGTTTTCGCCTCTTTTGTTGAGAGCCATCGCGCCTGCACGCCGCTATAAGTGGTGCGATCGGCGATGATGAAATTGTGTTTATCGCCATCCTGGCGCGTCAGCGTCACCGTGGGTATCGCGCCGCCGCTGGCTAACTGGCCGCTGCCGGGCCGCAAAAAAAGCAGCCGCCCCGCTTTAATAACCGCGACCGCGCCATAGCGTTGCGCCAGGCGAGTGACAAAGCTGGGATCGGTTTCGTGGGTCTGATCGATATGATCGATCTTGATCCCGGCAAACCCTTCCGCCATCTGCAAAATCAATCCGCAGCGCTGGGCTATCTGCGTCACGATGCTGCCAAGCGTGGCGTCGTGATAAGAGAGGTCACGCGCCTTGCCCAGCTCCCCGCGAAAATCGACGCTGCGCGCCACAATGGTCAGCACATCGGGCGCGCCGCCATGGCTCACCTGATCGACCGTATAGTCGCCCTTATTGTGCAGCTGGCCAACCCAGCCCAGGAACAGCGATACGACCGTGCCGCGCTGCGGCAGCTGCAGCAGGCCGTCGCTGTCGTCCAGAGCAAGGTTCAGCGTATCCGCTTCGAAGCCGCGATTATCGGTAAGCGTCAGCGAGATCAGCCGATCGCGCAGATTGGGCGTTACATCTTTGCTGCCGATCCACAGCATAAAATCGGGCGCCGGCCGGCTGCCCGCCTTAATCGCCATCGCGCCGAGTTCACTCACAGTGAGAAGCCTCCCGCCGCAATGCCTGAAGAGAGATTGCCCGCCGCCGCTTCCGCCTTCGCCCACAGCGCGCTGCCCTGCGCTTTCAGGTCGCCGAACATCGAGACCAGCGACTCGTCGACGCGCATCAGGTCGAGGGTAAAGGCAATCACGCGCGCGCTGCCGTCGGCGTAGAAGTCGCTGTGCGTGGTCTTAAAGCTCTCGATGACATACATGCCGTAGATGGTGCCGTCGCCGCCGATCAGCGGCCAGGCGCGCCCTTCGTCAGCCAGCAGCTGAAACGCCTGCGCCTTAACCGGACCGCCGGTCAGCTCCGGGCGCAGCTCGCCGCTCAGAGAGATTTTGTCGCTGTCTTTGCCGGTAAACTGCGCTGCAGGGCGCCTGCCGACGCGGCTGTTGCTGGTCCAGTTCCAGCCGCTGCTGTGTATCAGCTGGTTATAGGGCAGTGTCTGCCGCATAAAGGGCAGCATGCCGTAGATCATCATCATGGATAGAATCCTCCTGTCATGGCGCTGCGCTGCCGGTTTTGCTGCTCAAACTGCTGTTGATCTAAATGCTGCTGCACAACCCGTCCAATCTCATGAGCATCCATGCCAGCTGGCGCATTGACCGTAATATTGCTGGTGTAAGCGTTCTGCTGCGTCATGCTGCCCGCGGCGGGCGCCACTACCGGCCGGTAGGTCGGACCGCTGGTCAGCAGGTTACTTTGCAGCCCGCTGGCGGCGGGCGCGGCGCTGCTCTCAGGGGCCGCCGCGTCTGGCGGCAGATCCGCCTTTAGCGCTTTGCTTTTACTGCTGGCGATACCGAGCTTGTTCAGCACCCAGTCGATACCGCTGGTGAGCTGGTCCAGCGCGTGGCCGGGGATCTTTAGCGCCTCGGCGAGCATATTGCCAAAGCTTTTCCCCATATCGCCGGCGGCGGCCAGCTGCTCCTGCGTCGCTTTCACCGGCTCCAGCAGCTGCGTAAAGCCGTTCCACACCGACTTAATCTTATCCGTCACCCAGGCAAATACTGGCTGCAGCGGCGCAAAGGCGTCGCCGATCGGCCCCATCGCCGCGGAGAAACCCTGTGCGACGCCGCTGATAAAGGCGCTGATGGGCTCCCAGTACTGACGGATCAGCAGCGCGCCGCCGACAATGGCCGCAACGATAGCGACTACCGGCAAGGTGATGGCACCGATGGCGGTGACGATAGCGCCGCCCACCACGGTGAACAGGCCGCCGAGGATCTCGACCCCGGCCATGATGGCGCCGACGCCGCTGACCACCGGCCAGACCGCCATGCCGATAGCGCCCAGCGCGCCGACAAAGGTCAGCGCCACCGCCGCCGCCGTTGCGATGCCGCTCGCCAGCGTCGGGTTATCCTGCAGCCACTGGTCAATGGTCTGCAGGAACTGTGTCGCCTCCTGCGTCAGCGTGCGCAGCGGGCCTTCAAGTGGTGCAAAGAGGTCAACGCCGATAGCCGCCTTCGAGGCGTCCAGCTTTTGCAGATCCCCGCCGAGGCTGTCCTGCTGCGCCTGCGCCATGCGCGCCGTCCCGCCGTCGGCGTGTTGTACCGAGGCGGTGAGCGTTTCCAGTTCGCCGCTGGCAGCGCCCCGCGTCAGCAGCGAGGCTGACGAGGCTGCCTTCGCGCCGACGATGCTCTTCAGCGCGTCCGCCTGCTGCGCCGCATCCATCCCCTTACTGGCGAACGCGGCCTGAATATCTTTCAGCAGCGGCAGGATCTGCCGTGTGTCGCCGTTTTCGTCGCGAGTGGACACGCCAAGCGCGGCGATAGCGCCCTTGCCGTCGCGTGTCTGCAGCCGCGTCAGGATCGCGCTAACCTCTTCGCCCGCCGCCGCGCCGGTAATATGATTTTGCGCCAGCAGTCCCAGCATGGCGGAGGTCTGCTCAACGCCGACGCCGGCGCTTTTCGCCACCGGCGCGACGCTGCTCAGCGCGCTGCTCAGATCTTCAAACTTCATGCCGGTCTGGTCGAGGGTGGAGTTAAGCACATCGCCAAGGTGGGCGATATCGCCGCTGTCGAGGCCGAACGCGCTTTTCGCGTCCATCAGCAGACCGGCGTTGTCCGCCGCCGAGTGGCTGTTGACCTGCGCCATGTTCAGCGCCACCGGCGTCGCGGAGGCGATGTCATCGACCGAGCCGCCCGCCTGGGCGATATCGAGCTGGGTCTGCGCCACCGCCTGCGCCGGAACGCCGGTCTGCACGCTGAGGCTGCGCGCCTGTTTATCCAGTGCGACGGCCTGCGGCGATCCTTTCTGCAGGCCGGTTTTGGCCTGTAGTGCGGCATCGGCGCGCGCCAGCTCGTAGCCGGGACGCAGCAGCGCGGCGCCGGCAGTAAAACCCGTTTTCGCCAGGCCAATGCCCGCAGCACTGGCGCTGCGGATCTGGCCCGCCAGCGCCTGCCCTTTACGGTAGCGCTCCGCCGTCTGGTTCTGGCGCTCCTGCTGATGGTTCAGCCGCTGAAGCTGCTGCTGCTGACCGTTAAGGTGCTGGTTGGCCTGCGCCGCGGCCGCTTTCAGCCGCAGCTGCTCGCTGCTCAGGCTGCGCGTGGAGATGCCCGCGTCGTTCAGGCTCGCGCGCTGCTGCTGCACGGCCAGACGCAGGCTCTGCGCCTGGCTTTGCAGCGCGGCGGTATGCTGACGCGCCTTTTCCAGCGCGCGGCTCTGCTGCTCCGCAGGTTGACCGCTGGCGCGCATCGCCAGCGCCAGCGCCAGCGCCGCCGTTTCCGCCTTCGCCTGTTTAAGCTGCTGCTGCGTGTCGCTCAGCTGGCGGCTGGCGGCGCGAAAGCCATCGATTTTCGCCGACTGCGCCTGCAGCGCCGCCAGGCTCTGTTGCGTATCGGCAATCGAACTGGCGACGTTTTGCGTTTCGTTCTGGAGGCTCTGTAGCGGGCGCAGTGCCTGATTAACCGCCTTCAGCAGCGCCTGCAGTTTGAGGTCTTCACTCATCCGTATTTGCTCCGCTGCGGATCAGGGCTTTATGCCGCCAGTCGAGCAGCTCGGCCAGCGGCAGATCGTTCATTTCAGAAAGGGGCCAGTGAAAAATGGCGGCGATATCAGCCATCAGATCGTTGACCGTCAGTCCGCCGGGCCAGTCGACGCTGCCGACTTCGCTTGCAAAAAACCAATCACCTTGCCGCCGAGCGCGATGAGATCTACCGGGTCAAGGCTGTTGCACTCCGCTTTGGTCAGCGCAGGCAGCGTGATGCGCGGCAGCACCGTCAGCAGCGCATCGACGTCGCTTGATGCGAGATCGGCAAGGCGCACGCCGCGCAGCGAGCCGGCGCTCGGCCTAATCAGCTCAACCTGCGCGATCGTGGCATCGCCGCGTTTCAGCGGGGTTTCCAGCTCAACCATATTCTCTTGCTGTTCCATGTTTCTCTCTCATACAGGTGAAAAAGCCAGCGCCAGGCGCTGGCGTCAGGGTTAAGCCAGGCCGAGGTTTTTACGGCGCTGGGCAAGGCGATCGTCGCCATTGACCTTCTCGACCATGTTGACGGTGTCGATCTCGATCAGCTCTTTACCGTTCCAGGTGAGTTTGAAGTAGGTGTTTTTGGTGGTGATTTTGGTTTCAGTATCTTCGCCCTGTTTGGCTTTGCCGAAGTCGAACGCCTGATGACGGCCGCGCACCTCAATCTCCACCGCGATCTCTTCGCCGGTGTCGTCACGCTGGTAGGAGCCGGTGAAGCGCAGCGGTACGGCGGAACCGCCCCACTGCGTCAGCACCAGGTCGTCCATACCGGCGATGGTCCACTCCATATCGAGCGCGTCGTCGTCCAGACCGTTATCGATAAAGGCGGCGCCATTCATGCCGCCGCCGCGATAGGCGTCCAGCTTGCGGGAGAGTTTTGGCAGGGTGACGGAAGAGACAACGCCCTGATAGCTGTTTGAATCGTTGAAAAGGTTCAACCCTTTCAGTTTGCGGGGTAGTGCCATTTATCCGGCTCCTCAGCTGTTAACGGATGCGGCGAAGTTCGCCAGATAGGTGTCGGTGATGCGCTGGCGCAGCGTCAGATCTTCCAGCGGCGGTACCGGCGTGTAGTCGTAGTCGATAAAGAGTTTGCCCGCCTTCAGGGTAGCGGCGTCGTTAGCGCTTTCGTCATACCAGCAGGAGGCGCCCAGCAGGTAGCCGGCGTTAACCAGCTCGCGGAATTTGGCGTTGATGCCCGCCACGATTTCGCGCACCAGCACCGGCGTCAGCGGCTTGTCGTTGGCCCACATGTGCGCTTCGGCCATAGTGTCGGCCAGCACCTGCGCGGTGCGGGTGTAGTTTTCAAAGACAAAGAGCGGATCGTCGCTGCAGGTACGGTTGCCCCAGAAGCGGAAGCCATCTTTGCGGATCAGCGTGGTGACGCAGGCTTCATTCAGCAGGTCGGCGTCGGTGCCGCTCTGCTGCAGATCCCAGAAGACCGATGAGGAGATGCCGGTCACGCCGTTGACGCCGACGTTCGACAGGGTTTTATGCCAGCCGGTGTCGTTGTCGATTTTGGCGCGCAGGCCGAGCGCGCGCGCCGTCGCAAAGGCGGTTTCGGCGGCGTTGGTCGCGGTGTTCCAGGCGACGAAGTCGGGCCAGATCACCATCAGCTCGCGCTGGCTGAAGTTTTTGCGGTAGTTCATCGCCTCGCTGATGGTTTTGCAGTTCCAGGCGGAGACGTAGGCGAAGGCGCGCAGCTGCTGCGCGATGCCTGCCAGCGCGGTCGCCACTTCCTGCGAATCGAGCCCCGGCACGCCGAGAATGCGCGGCTTAACGTCGAGCTGCGTCTGCGCGGTGAGCAGCGCCTTCATGCCGGTGTACTGGCCGTTTTCATCGGTGGTGCCGATAAGGTTGGAGATCGTTTCCGCGGCGGTCGCCCCTTCGGCGACGCGAACCACGACGGTAACCGGTTTCGACTGGTCGGCAATCGCCTGCAGCGACGCCGACAGCGTGCCTTTGCTGCCGGCTTTGGCGATAGCGGCCTGCACGTTGGTCAGCAGCACCGGGGTGTTGAGCGGAAAAGCCGAGGCGTCTGCGTCGTCTGCGGTACAGACCAGGCCGACTACGGCGGTGGATACGGTAGAAATGGTGCGCGTGCCGTCATTAATTTCGACAACGCGTACACCGTGATGATAATCAGACATCTGATGCACTCCGTGTTGAGGGTGCGCTCAGATTGTCAGGTCAGGTGAGAGAAATCATGCGGTTAGAGTTTACTGAAGGATGAGTGAACAAAGGTAAAAATGACTCTAGAGCAAACGCAAAAAAAAGCCCCAGTCATGGGGCTCATGTTTAAGCTGCTGTGCTTGCTAATGGAGCTGTAGGCCATTCTGGCAATGGCTTAGATATATCAACATGGCTCAACAAAACGCGATATTTTTTCCAGGCGGTCAGTCGTTCATTATCGCCTTCTTGACCCATCCCAAAATCAAGCGCATCAGCCAGCGTTTGTATTTTTTCACTGGCATCTCGAATCCGTGCAAATAGTATCGCCTGATTAGCTTCTTTGGATAGTACAGGTATAAGTGGTTCTCCCTTTACAATCTTGCCATCAACAAGCTGGTAATCTGGCCCGATGGATTCAAACTGCTCTTGCGACACCTCAGACAGGCTCTGCGACTTATAGTTTTGTGCCTCCGCCTCGGTAAAAGCAATCAGCATGCCATTAATATAATTTTCATTATTTATCGCGACGAAATAACGATTTTTATATGCCGCAAATGGGGCCGTATCTCTCTGCTCAGACGTGATATTTTTCTGCTCGCTCATATTGATCACCAGATAGCCAAAACGTTTACGTTCAGGGTTGTATCGTTGTTGTTATATAAAATCGCGCTCTGTGCCCCGACGCCTGCGCACCAGACAGCAGGATCACCATTGATGGCAGAAATAAAGACGGCAGGCGTACTGCCAAAAGCAGCCGGAAATGTCCAGCTAAAGCTGCTTTTAGATGAGATGTTAAGGTTCTGACGACACCACTGCCCGCCGCCAGGCAACTTAGTCCATGCGCCGTTACCGTTTACACCTGACTGAAACTGCCCATAAGCCACAGCGCTATAAGTATTATTACCCCCTGCCACTGCAAATCCCTGGTTTGCATCACCGCCTTTGTACGCATAGTTTCCCAGCACGAAATTCAGACGCGCGTTGTTCACTGCCGCATTTGTTTCACCATTATTACGTACATAAAAATCTGTCTGGTCATTACCATTCAGATTGGCTTTTTTATTTAATCCATCGTTGAGTAATGAAACCGGAACGGCAGCATTGCTATCTGCCGGTGCACTCATTACCCAGAACTTCTGCGACACAGAACCAGTCAGTAATGCCCGCAATGCCAGAGCTGTATTCATTTGGCCACGGTTAACCGCATGACCGTCAGCAGTAGAATCTTTGACAAAAAATTGTTGATTAACATTCCCTGCGATTAGCGCTCGTGAAGCGATCTGATTCGTTATGGTCGTAGCAAAATCTGGATCATCACCTAGCGCGTTAGCCAGTTCATTTAACGTGTCAAGCCCAGCTGGCGCGGAATCTACTAGCCGCGCTATTGCTTCCTGTACAAATGCCGTAGTGGCAATCAGCGTAGTGCTATTGCCGCTGACTGGCGTCGGCGCTTTAGGCGCGCCGGTAAAAATCGGGCTCTCTTTTGGCGCATACTGCTTGTGCGGATCAGCTGCGGCAATGTGTTTTGCCATCAAGTCATCCGCATAAGCTTTCACCTCGATCGCTGCATCATCCACATACTGGCGCGTCGCCAGCACCACCGACGGGTCGATCTTCAGCGTCACTGACGCGGCGCTGTTGACGATGATAATCATGCGCACCGTCTGCGTGCGGCCGCTGCCCTCCTGCAGCTGCGGCTTATAGGTCTCGGCGCAGTTGGCGACGGCAATCATCACGCCGTCGGCGTCGAACAGCCCGATTTCGCGGATCCAGAAGCCGCCTTCGTTCTCGGGGATAATCTGCTCGGCGATAATCTGGCTGCTGTTGGCCGCATCGACGCTTAATGAATTCAGCGCCGCGCGGCGTTTCTCGCCGATAAGCTTCGTCTGCGAGGCATCCGGCGTCGGCAGCGCGCCGCCGCCGTCGCCTACCGCCATGTCAGTGATCTGCAGCTTAGTGCCGAGCGCCGTGGCGTTCGCCAGCTTGGCCGCGCCCTGATTGGTCAGCAGGGCATAATATTTCGTTGTCATGTGCGCACTTCCGTCAGGTCAATTAAATGTACCGCTGAGCCGGTGTAGCCTGGCCCGTTCACGGTGATGATTTCAGGGGTGTAGGGATAAACCGTTAGCTCGTCGCCGCTGTAGCTGGCGGCCGCTACCGGCAGCGTTCCGCTTGAATCGAGATTGATAGAAAGGCCGATCAGATGCCGGCTGCACGGCTTCGCATCGGCGATCAGCCGCTCCAGCTCGTTGTACATCTCCTCGGTTATGCCGGTATCGAGCACGCCGACGTCAAGGCGAAACGTGCCCGGCGCGTCGCCGGTTTTCCACCACTCGATAATGCGGATCAGATAGCCGAGCGGCTCGACGATGCGCCGCAGCGAGCCGATGGTGCCTTTATGCCGGTGCACGTACTCCGAGGCGGCCACGACGTTGCGTTTGGTCGCCTCGTTCCACCCGGCGTCCCAGCGGTCAACCGACCAGGCCCAGGCGAGATAAGGCAGCAGCGCCACCGGGCAGGTCTGCGCGTTCCATAACTGGCGCAGCGGCACCGGCATCGCCTCGATATCGGCGCACGCCCTGGCGGCGGCGACCTCAAGCGGCGAAGAGCCGGTCGGCAGCAGCCGATCACTCATCGGAACCTCCTACAGTGATGCTGTAGCCGCTGCAGTACGCAGCCTGAGTTTTATCCAGCACCACATCGGCCGCCGGCTGCGCCAGCTCGACGCGCTGCACGCCTTCTACATGCAGCGCGGCGTAGAGCGCCGACTGGCGGATATCGCGTCCCAGCCGCGACTGGGCGTTGATAAAGGCGAGCAGCTTCGCTTCGGCGGCGGCGCGGATCGGCTCCGCTTCCGGGCCAGGATAGAGAAACAGCGTCGCGTCGACGCGATAGCTGACGATAGCGGCCGCCTGCACCCGAACGCGATCGGCCACCGGACGCACATCCTCATCGTTGAGCGCGTTCGCCACGATGGTCAGCAGATCGGCAGGCGCGGTGCCGTCGCCTTCGCGGCTCAGCACGGTGATCACCACCTCCGCCGGCGCCGGACTGGTGGCGGAAACGTCCGCTATGCGTCCATCGGCGCTTTTGCCGTGATACTCGTAGGCGCCGCTCGGCCCCGCCACGCTCAGTCCTTCGAACGCGGCGGCGATGCGCATGCGGAAGTTGTCGTCGCTCTCCATCACCGCCGCGGTCGGCGGCAGCGTGCTGTTGTCCGCCGCTCTAAGCGTCAGTCGGGTCACGCCGTTGTTGGCGCCCAGCTGGTCGAGATCGGCGCCGGTCGCCCAGGCGACCATATTGGCTTTCGCCGCCTCGTTGATGCGCTGGCGCAGGATCAGCTCGCGATAGGCGTTCTCCTGCAGCAGCTTCACCAGCGGCTCCGACTCCAGCGCCAGCGTGCGGGTTATCGCCGCCTGCTGCTCGGCCGGATAGAGGGAAATCAGCGTCGCCTTACGCTCGGCCAGCAGGGTTTCATAATCCAGCGCCTCCACCACGTCGGGCGCAGGCAGCTGGCTCAGGTCAATGGTTGCCATAGGTTCAGCTCACGGGAATGGTCAGGGAAAATGCTTGCGCCGTATCGCTGCGGCTGCCGGTAAGCTCTACCGTCATGCCGCCGTCATACGACGCCTCATAGCTGATAGCGCTCAGCTGAATGCGCGGCTCCCACTGCAACAGCGCCATATAACAGGCGGACATGATCTGCAGGCGCAGCGCCGGGTTTTGCGGCTGGTCGATCAGCGCCGACAGCAGCGAGCCGTAGCGGCGACGCATGACTCTGGAGCCGAGCGGCGTGGTCAAAATATCGCGCACCGACTGGCGGATATGCTCCAGCTCCGCCAGCGCCGCGCCGCTGTCGCGGTTCATACCGATATATCTTTCGGCCATCACTGCGGTCCTCCAGAAAGATCGCCGCCCGACTTCACGCCGCCATGCTGATGGGCGTCCACCACGATGCCGTTAGAGCTCAGGCTGCCGCCGCTGTGGGTCACGTTGCCCTGCAGCGTGCCGCCGCCGGTCACCTCCAGCGTGGCGGTTTTCAGCTTTGCGCTGCACTCCACCAGCGGCGCGTCGAGCAGGATGCTGGTCGCCGCCTGCAGGCGAGCGGTCTGAATGCCGCTCGCCCTGAGCGCGCCGTTCTGCGGCTCATACTCGATAACCGCGCCGTCGGGAAACGCCCAGTGCAGCGCATCAGCCGAGGCGGAAGGCGCAGGATGGCTGTCGGAGAAAATACCCGGCAGGATAAAGCCGGTATTCAGCTCGCCGCCCAGGCTCAGCACCAGCACCTGCTCGCCGATTGACGGCGCGCTCCAGGCGCGAGAGCGTCCGGCGCGGGCGCTGAGCCACGGCAGCCAGCCGGTTTCATTGTCGCCGCTGCGTACGCGGCAGCGCCCGCTCTGCGGATCCACCGCCGAGACGGTGCCGATGCGGATAAGGTTGCGCAGCAGGCGCAGGATTTCGCTGATATGTTCGTTCATGTCGCTAGTGTTACCTCCGGTGCATGCGGCCAGCAACGCGACGCCGACCGCTGAGAGATGACAGAACAGCTTTAGCGCTGCCACTCGCTGACCAGCGCGCCGTGCACCCAGAGCTGCAGCGGCGCGTCGTCATTAGCGGGCGGCGTCGGCTCGCCGGGAAAGGTGACCTGCAGCGCGCTATCCTGCTGCGTGACCAGCACGCGCTCGGTCAGCTGCAGGCCGATGCGGAGCGCGCCGGCGGCGTCGACGGCGAAGGTAAAATCGCTGCGTCGCTTCTCGGCGTTGCCCATCATTTCCGGCTGGTTATCGCGCAGCCAGGCGAGCAGCGGCACGATAACGGCCTCGATATCCTGCTGCAGGTCGACGAGGGTCAATTCCAGCCGGTAGCGATACTCAAAAGAGAGCGACGGCGCGCTGGTCGCCACCACCGTTCCGGCGGCGATCGCCATGGTCAGCCGCTCCGGGTTTTGCTGTAGCAGCGGCACGCTGCGGCTCAGCGCCGCGCGTAGCTGTTGAGGTTTCTGCATCCTGTTGCTCCTGACACGCTTTAATGGTTTCAATCTGCAGCCCGCAAGACGCGAGCGCAGCCTCTAGCTGGCGGTTATCTGCCGCCAGATCGCCCTGCGTCTGCAGGCTGTTGCCCGGCACTGGACAGCTGTTCACGCGCGGACAGCCAGCCCAGATAATCGTGGGCGTTGTCGAAGGCGGGACGGCTGTGCAGCCGGATAAGATCGTCAGGCAGAGCGGCAGCAGACCACTCGCGTAACGCCTGGTTTGCATCGGTTTCCCTCGCTATTTGCACTTCGCGGTTAAGAGCGAGGCGGCTGGCCTGACTCTGCTGCTGACGCAGCGCCGCCTCGCGTTTGCTGTTCGCCTGCGCCTCCTGATTGAGGCGGGCGATCGTTTGGTCACGGCTGGCGAGATCGGCGGAGAGCGCGGCGCTGGCGCGCTGCGCCTCGCGTAACTGCGCACCGACCTGCGCGCCGCGCCAGCCGGTGAAGGCGAGCGCCAGCAGCAGCGCCGCCAACAGCGCAAGACAGAGGCGCATCATGGGACGCCTCGCAGGCACCAGGCGCGCTCCCGCTCGCGCCGCTGCGCCAGCCCGGCGCTTTTCACGCCGTTGACGTAGATCCAGCGCGGCAGCTGGTCGCACGCCGCGCGCCAGCGCTGCTGATTGAGATAGCTGGCCAGGGTCGAGCGGCAGGCGGCGCCGGCGCCGACGTTGAAGGCGAAGCTCGCCAGCGCGTCCCAGACCGGCTGCGGCATCGCCACCGGCACGCAGAGAGAGAGCTGGCGTTCGACACGTATCAGGTCGTCGACCAGATTGACCGCCGCCTGGCGCTCGCTGACGATGCTTTGCGGCGTCACCCCTGCGGTATGGCCGATGCCGTTGGTCCAGACGCCGGCGCTGCACTGATAGGGCGAGGTGCGGCACCCCTCCGCGTCGGCCAGCAGCTGCAAACCGCCGGAGGAGATTTTCAGGGTCTGAAACTGCGGCAGCAGCGCGGCGATCGCCAGCACGGCGACCACGGCGCAGCGCTTCGCGGTCTGGCTCACGACAGCCTCCCTGCGCGCCGGCGCTGAAGCTCATAGGTTTTGCGGCGGTAGTGCCAGTTGATGAAAAAGGTCGCTACGTTGACGATCAGGGTAATGACCGCCACGCCGGAGCCGACCAGAAACGCGATATCCTGAATGGTGTGGCGGCCGAGCCACATCAGAAACAGGCTGACCAGGTAGTTAATCAGCGAGCTGGTTTTCTCCATCTTCAGTCCCACAGATTGACGGTTTCGCCGGTGGCTGCGTCTGGCAGTTCGGGCAGCGTCAGCGCACAGCCGTGCGGCAGGACGACGCCGCGCTCGGCGAGGCCAGGATTGGCGGCGTAAACCTGCTCGACCGCCTGCTGCGTGCGGCCGTAGTAGCGATAGCAGATCTCATCGACCGTATCGCCCTGGAGCGCGTAGATATTCATGGCGATAGCTCCCCATCGGACCCGCGGACGGGCACGCTAAAATGGTGCGTCACTGTTGTTGTTCCCCGCTGGAGGTGGTGTCGGCAGACCCGGGTTCGGGCCGTTAAGTGCGGCGGCGCTTGCGCGCTATCCGGCATAGCCAGTCTCCTCGCTGCGGGGCGACGGCTCAACGCCGGCCCGCCCGCTGGGATATGGGCAAACAGCCAGATCGCGGCGCAAAAAAAAACGGCACCCGAGGGTGCCGTTATTGCTTCCGTTCAGCCGTCGTCAGACGGCGCGAGCGTCAAAGGAAAGGTGTGGGATCTGCCGCTTATTATGCGTCGAGCCATCGCCTCTCATCGCTATACCTGCATTGTTATTTATTGGTGGGTATCGCGGAGAACGAAACGGCAAATTCCTTGTTTTTTATCATCATGTCGCCGGCAATCTCGGCGATCAAAGCGAGGGCCACTTCCCGGTCGCGTTCCCTGCAAACTCCTTCAGTGGTCAGACGTGCAATGAGCTCGACGCGCTCAAGCATTACCTGTTCTTGTAAATCAGTATCCACTTTCCCTCCCCCATTTTATAACTGTATATCTATACAGTAGCACAGCATGCAATCTGATATAAAGAAAATTAAGATCTGAACGACCTGCCTTTAGGCTATTGATATAGAAACTTTTTTGGCGTGATAACCCCTAAGCCAAATTAGTAAAAAAGGCGGAAAAAGCGCGTCAGGGCGGCGTATTTTGGCTGTATAAAGCGCCATCGCCAGCCGGTTTCGTCCTTTTTTTCACCGCCGGATCAGGCCAATGATTTAACCGCGCTAATACGCCTGGCGGGCGCGATATCCGTGTACAGTTAATGACAGAACTCCAAGCTGATGCGCCCTGCTCGCTCTTTTCAGCCTCCGCTTTACGCTTCGGCACCAGCTTCCAGTTAACCAGTCGGGTCAGCAGCGGTTTCTCGCTGCCCGTGGCGCTGAGGTAGACACCTTTAATGCGCGTGATCTCTTCGCCCCAGCTGTTGCGCTCTTCGGCCTGCTGGTACCAGACGCGCACCGCCAGCGCATCGCGTCGCACGAACGGGCCGCCCTGGGCGTTGACATAGGCGGCCCAGTCGCCGCTGTCCGCCGCCGCGCGCGCTTCGGCCAGCTCGTCACTCATTCTGCGCAGCCCCTCGCCGTCGGTGAGACGGCGCAGCTCGCGCCAGACGGTCACCGGCGCGCCGCCGACAAACTGAAACTGACGGATATGCCAGCGACCCGCCCAGGCGGAAACCGCGGCGGCGCAGTCGCGCAGCGGCTCGCCGCTCTCGCTGTCCCGCTCGCCGTCGAGCGCGTAGCCGTCGATGTTTTTGGCGATATATTTCGCGATGTAGCCGGTGGCGCTGCCCTTCTTCGGATCGATGGCGGTGGTGTGAAAGCGCGCCTTGCGCGCTTGTTCGCTGGTCAGCTCTTCGCTCTCCTGCTGGCAGGCGTACTCCGTCAGGATCTGGCGCACCTGCGCAGCCTGTTGGGGGCGCATAAACAGCAGCAGATGCCAGTGCGGCGTGCCGTCATGGTGGGGTTCGGCAACGCGAATGCCGAACAGACGGATCTGCTCGCGGTGTAGCCTGGCGCGCACCTTTTGCCAGAGCTGACAGAGGTAGCGCTGCGTCTCAGCCGGGCTGGCGCCGCGCCATTTCGGGTTGTGCTGGCCGCTGCCGAGCGTGGCGTGATAGCGCGCCGGCGCGGTCAGCGTGCAGAACTCGCCGACGTAACCCATCTCATGGCAGATGGTTTCAAAGCCGCGAATACGCGTCATCAGCTCGCAGCGGCGGATAGCCGGGTTGGCGACGCTGCCGTCATGCTTGTCGATCAGGCTGATGCGGTTGCCCTCTTCGTCCTCCAGCTCCATGCTCTGTAAAAAGTCGCGGGTGCGGCGCTTCTGATCGCGCCATTCGGCAATGGTCGCGCGGCTGGCGTAGGGCGAACGCGTTTTGCTGACCTGCGCCAGCGCAATCTGCAGATGCTCGCGCCATTCGGCGGCGATGCGGCGCAGCCGCCCTTTCCACCACGTCTCTCCCTGCATACGCATAATCGCCGGCGTTACCTCTTCCGGCGCGAAGAGGCGCGTGGTGACCTTCTGCCACAGCGGCGGCGTCTGGCCGAATTCGCGGGTCAGGAGCGCGGCGGTCATATAGAGGCTGTGGCTGTAGCGCCAGTCCGATTCGCCGCGATTCTGCGCGTGCAGCTGCACCAGCTCAGCAAAGATAAAGCTGGCGATATCGCCCGCCAGCCGATCGACATCGGCGCGCGCCATATCGGGCAGTTGGTTAAAGCGGCGCATCAGCTCCCACAGCGCGCCTGCCGTCTCTGCCGCGCCTTTTTCCTGTGCGGCGTGGCCGCTCAGCCGCGCGGCCACGCCGCGACGCATCGCGCCGAGCCGATACTGCGCGTTGACCCGCTCCACGCGCGGCAGCAGGCGCTCGGCAAAAGTGGTCGTCAAATAAGATGCGGCGCGGGCCGGGCCGCGCTCGCGCGTGAGCTGGCCGTGACGCAGCCTGATAGCGCGCTGCACCAGCGCCGGCTGTTGCTCCAGCGATCTCCACGCCTGCGACAACGCCGCCAGCTCGCGACTGCGCTGCTGCATCGCGGCGTGCGTGGGATATGGCGAGGCGATAGCCTGACGCGGCGCGTTCCACGGCCAGAAGACGCGCTGCATTACCGGCCGCCCTGATAGTGACGGCCACGCAGCTCGGCAATCTCCTGACAGGCGACGCAGCGGGAGACGCCGCCGATGGCGCGGCGACGCGCCTCGGGGATCGCGCTGTCGCACTCCTCGCAGAAGAAGGCGCTGACGCCTTTTGGCCGCTGCGTCACGGCGGCGATATCGAGCGCCAGCTGCTCCGCCTGACGCTGCTGCTCAATGTCCATGCTGTCGACCATTAGCGCAGCTCCTGCGATTCATCGCGGTAGCGCTGCGCTTCATAGCGGAGCAGCTCGACGGCCTCGACGCCGCTCAGTCCCTGGCGGCCGATATGCGTCGCCATCGCGGCCAGACGATCGGCGACCGCCTGCGCGCGGCCTCTGCGTTCGTCGCAGCGCGCGGCAGTTAGCAGAACGTTCAGCGCGTCGTTGTCGGCGTGAGGATTCGGGTATTTCATCTTATCTCTCCTGAATGCGGGCAAAGGGAAGCCCGACGGGTTGACGTCATCGATTTGCGGTTAAGGTCAGTTACTCAGACAGATACTGGTCGGCGTCGGAAAAGGGACGCGGCAGCAGCCTGCCCCAGCGCACCAGTTTGTTCATGGCGGCGATAATCAGCGCGCGGCGCGGCTCATCGAAGGATTCAAAGGCGTCGCCGACCTCCTGTAGCCGGAAGCTCCCCGGTTTTTCCCGGTTCGCCAGCGTCAGCACGCAGAACTTAAATTCCTCGCTCTGTCGGTTAAAGGCGACCAGCGCCGGATTACGGCTGTCGCTCCGCATTCGCCGCCAGCTTTTGCGGAACTCATCGAAGCTCATGGCCGCCGCAGGTTCAGAATGGCTATTCATCATAAGTGAATCAGGCTGGCTGAAAGTTAACAGAAAAAGAACAGGGCGTTTTTGTTGCCCGCGCTGGCGCGCTCTGCATGCCGCGCGTCGCTATAGCCGATGTGCTGAGCCTGCCGCAAAACACAGGCAAGAGGCGCTCTGCCTGAATAAAAAGCGCTGAAACGGGGCGTTTTACGCCGATCCGTAATAAAAGGAGCGCAGCTATGGCATTTGTAATATCAGGCCTCATAGGGCATCATCTCCAGTTAACGTAATGTCAGTTATATGCGATAACATTCACAACGCAGTGATGCTAATTCAAATATGTTAGTAACACAAGAGGAAGCTCAAAAATGTTAGTCACTAATTTTAACGGGAGCGGCGGGGCTATCCTCGACAGGCTGATTCAGGCCTATGGGTTTAAACAGAAGTCGCAGTATGCCGAGCATGTCGGCCTTTCTTCGAGCAACCTGGCAATGCGTTATAAAAGAGACGCTTTCCCGGCTGATCTGGTGGTGCAGTGCCTTATTGATACCGATGCCGAACTGAACTGGATCCTCTATGGCCAGGGCAATCCCCCTAGCGCGGTGCAGGCGCAGACGGCGGAAAAAGGCAGCGAAAGTCACCCGATGAAGAGCCTCACCGATATTGAGCGAGTGAAATTAACAAATGGTGAGCTGGCGCCTGTCGATTTTGTGACTCTGGAGAGCAAGCTGTTCCTGGATAAGGTGGCGCCTCACAGCAATCTGCTGGCGGTGATTGAAGGCGAGCAGCAGTACATCGTTAACCGCAGCTTTAAGGCGGTGGTGGACGGCAAATGGCTGCTGGATATCGAGGGCATGGCCAGCCTGCGCAATCTCGCGCGCCTGCCTGGCGGGCGGGTCAGAATCAGCGGCGGCGACGCGGAGTTTGAGTGCGCGCTGAACGAGATTTCCCCCACCGGCATCGTGGTGATGACGTTAATTTAAAGGAGCCGCGCTTCGCCCCGGCGAACCGAACCGATACATGCGATTCAGACTTAACATTCTCATCCCCCTTATCCTGCTCTGCGTAGCCGCCGGCTGGTACTGGCTGACGCCACACTACAGCAAAGAGGATGAGGCCTATTACATCTCGGTATTCTGCGCGATTCACCATGACGACAGCCGCCGCTTTGTGGCGGATATGCGCACGGTTATCGAAGGCGGCAACTCCGACTACGCGCTGCAAAAAATTCACTTCCAGCCGCGCCTGGGCCAGCACGTGGCGGACGCCTGGCAGACGCTGAGCGCTGAGCAAAAGACGCAGGCCAGCGCCGACGCCGCCCAGTGCCGCGCCCTGCTCTCCGCGACGCTGAATTAAGCCGACGCTACGCTGCGCCACGCCGTTACAGCGCGAAATCCGCGTGTTATCTTGTGGGTTTCGCAACATCCTTTCAGGCAAGCTCTCATGACAAAACTGCGGGTAGGCATTGTGTTCGGCGGCAAATCGGCCGAGCACGAAGTATCGTTACAGTCGGCTAAAAATATCCTTGATGCGATCGATAAAACGCGTTTTGAGCCGGTGCTGTTAGGCATTGATAAACAGGGTCAGTGGCATCTTAACGACGCCTCGAACTTTCTCATCAATGCGCAGGATCCGGCGCTCATCGCGCTTAACCGCGCTGGCGAAAGCGTGGCGCTGGTGCCTGGCGCGTCGCAGCAGCAGGTGATCGCCCGTCAGAGCGGTCATGCGCTGTCGCAGATCGATGTGATTTTCCCTATCGTGCACGGCACGCTCGGCGAAGATGGATCGCTGCAGGGCTTGCTGCGCATGGCGTCGCTGCCTTTTGTCGGCTCTGGCGTGCTCGGCTCGGCGGTCAGCATGGATAAAGACTTCACCAAACGTCTGCTGCGCGACGCCGGGCTGCAGATCGCACCCTGGATTAGCGTCACGCAGGCGCAGCGGTCGCGTATTCAGGCGGCGGAGATCGTCGCGCAGCTCGGCCTGCCGCTGTTTATCAAACCGGCCAATCAGGGCTCTTCAGTGGGCGTCAGCAAAGTCGACAGCATCGACGACTTCGACCGCGCGCTGGATCTCGCCTTTACCTTCGATCGCAAGGTGCTGATTGAAACCGGCATCAAAGGCCGCGAGATCGAGTGTGCGGTGCTGGGCAACGACGATCCGCAGGCGAGCCCGTGCGGCGAAGTGGTGGTGCACGACGCCTTCTACTCCTACGAGACCAAATATATCAGCGAAACCGGCGCGCAGACGCAGGTGCCTGCCGCTATCGACGACGCGCACAGCGAAGCGATTCGCGCCGTGGCGATTAAGGCGTTTCAGGCGCTGGAGTGCAGCGGAATGGCGCGCGTCGACGTTTTCCTGACGGAAGCGGGCGAGATTATCGTCAACGAGGTGAATACCCTGCCCGGCTTCACCAATATCAGCATGTATCCCAAGCTGTGGCAGGCGGCGGGACTGAGCTATCGCGATCTGATTACCCGCCTGATCGAGCTGGCGCTGGAGCGCCATCAGCAAACCAGTCAGCTGAAAAGCAGCGTTTAGTGGCGAAGCGTCGCGTTACGCCACGTCGCTGGTGGCCAGCGCAAGGGTTCTGAAGGCGGGCGTGGTCTGATTGCGCCCGTTGCGCTTGGAGAGATAGAGGTTTTTATCCGCGGCGGAGATCAGCTGGTTGACCAGGCTGTGCCAGTCGCGCTCTTCGCCCGCCTTGCCCTGCGCCAGCCCGAGGCTGACGGTGACGGTAACCGTGTTGCCCTGCAGCCAGAACTTCTCTTTGCCGATCGCCTGTCGCACCGCTTCCGCCAGCTGGTAGAGGCGCTCGGGACGCGCGTCGAACAGCACGATAGCAAACTCTTCCCCGCCGAAGCGGCAGATGCGCCCCTGCTGGCCCACCACTTGCTGCATGCGCAGCGCAATCTCCTCCAGTACGCCGTCGCCGGCGTCATGACCGAAGTTGTCGTTGATGGCTTTGAAATAGTCGACATCCAGCAGGATGACGCCGACGTTGCGCTGCGCCGAGAACGGCTCCTCTTTCAGGCTTTCATACAGCCCGGAGCGCGACAGCAGCTGGGTAAGAAAATCGTAGTTGGCGCGCAGCGCGAGACGCTGATTAAGCTGACGTACCGCATCCATACTGACGGCGACGATCAGCGGGCTGATGGCGACGGTGGCGACGCCGAGACGCGCCGAGGTGAGATGACTTAAATGCAGCAGGTTATCGTTGCCCTGAATGTTCATGACGCCGTGCGATACCAGCACGATTTCGCTGATGCCGGTCAGCAGGATCACCAGGCTGGTGACCGGGATCGGCAAGACGATGGCGCACCAGATCAGCGCCGGAACCGGAAAAGTCAGGCTGCCGGCGCCGCCCATCATCGCCCCGACCGCCAGCGACAGCACCACGCTCAGCAGCGGCAGCCATTTGCCCGGCGAGAGCAGCGCGGCAAACGACAGGCCGCGCCAGTTACGCGCCAGCAGGAACGGCAGCAGCATCACGCCGGTAGAGAACTGTTCGCTGAACCAGTCGCCCCAGGCGGTGGCGAAGCGGGTGTCGAAGCTCAAATCCTGCGCCAGCCCGCCCCAGGTGGCGCAGGCAAAGGCGGCCAGCAGGCAGGCGGGAAAGATGCGCAGCGCGTTGCTGATCTGCCTGCGGTCGGAGTCGCGCAGGTAGTGCTTCACCAGCATCGAGATGGAGATAATGATAAACAGCAGGTTGGCGACGTTAAGCGTCACGGCGGGCCACGCCCAGCCGGAAAAGAGGGTGTCGTTCACCACCATGGCGGCGAAGCTGGCAAGATAGTAGCGAATACGGTGCAGCCAGGGATGCCGAACGATGACGGCGGCGACGATGGCGTTAACCGGCCAGAAGAGAGAAAGCTCCGCAGGCACGCGCAGATGGCTGCCCAAAAAGCAAAACAGCAGGGTGATCAGAAACAGCGAGAGGAGATTTATTGTGGTGTTGTGCTCTGCAAACAGCTTAACGCGCATAGGTCTGAACCCTGTAGCCTGTAATTTCCCCGCTCCCTGCCTGTTTCGGACGATTGTCGCACGCCATTAAACCGCATTCGCCGCCTGGGCAATTCAGTGAATAAACGGCAGAGATCGACGCTACTCGCAATCTGGGCTGCGCCGTCTGGCTTACGGCGCGAAAATTATGCCTTAAATAAAAAAATCGGCTATCCGAGATATCCGATTTTTCAGACAGCAACTGAGTCAAACTAGCGGGTGCCTAACAGGCGAATCCCTCTTTTACTTCACCGCCACCGGCCACTGGCTGAGGCGAATGCCGCGCTTATCTGCGTTGTCGCCGAAATCCTTCAGCACCGCCTTCACGTCGGGATCCAGATACTCGGCGTTATCGTGATCCACGATCACTACGCTGTTCTCCGGGATCTCCGCCAGCAGCCCCTGCAGCTTCGGGTTGTGCAGAAAGGTCAGATTCTGCTGAAAGCGCAGCACATAGTGATCGTCATAGCGCGTCAGCTGCAGCGCGTTGCGGTGGCTCTTGTAGAGGCTGTAAAGCATTTGCGTCGCCAGACCGATGCCGATACCTGCCAGCATGCCGAACAGGATAATACCGCCGATGGTGGCGAGGAACGGCACGTACTGCTGTGCGCCCATGCGGAACTGCTCCACAAACAGGCGCGGCGTCGCCAGCTTATAGCCGGTATAGAGCAGCACCGCCGCCAGGCTGGCCAGCGGAATGGCGTTCAGCATATCGCTGAACCAGAGCCCGCAGATCAGCAGCAGCACGCCGTGGATCAGAATAGAGAGCTTGGTCTGCGCGCCGGTGCTGACGTTCACTGAACTGCGCACGATCACCGCGGTAATCGGCATGGCGCCCAGCAGGCCGGCGCTGAGATTGCCGATCCCCTGCGCGAACATCTCGCGATTGGGCGACGGCGGCGGATTCTGCGGGCGCAGCTTCTTCAGCGCCTCCTGGCTCAGCAGCGTCTCCAGGCTGGCGACCAGCGCCAGCGTCACCGCCACCACCCAGACCGACGGATTTTGCCACGCGTTCCAGGCCGGACTCTCCAGCTGCGCCGCCAGCGCGGAGAGGCTGTCGAACTGCGGCAGCGCGATGCGCGACAGCTGATCCGCCATCTCCGGCATCAGCCGTCCGCCGAACACCGTGGCGGCGCAGCCGAACAGCACCGCCACCAGCGGACCGGGTATCCAGCCCAGCACGCCCGCCTTTTTCACCAGCGGCGTGGTCCAGAGCCAGAGGATCGCCAGACTGCCGCCGGCGACCAGCATGGCGGGCGCGGAAAAGGTCGCGGCGCCGCTGGCGAATCCGGCCAGACCGGCATCGCCCTCGATACCGAACGCCACCGGAATCTGCTGGATAATCAGCAAAATGCCGATAGCCGCCAGCATGCCTTTAATGACGCTGCCCGGCACCAGCGAGATAAAACGACCGGCGCGCAGCAGGCCGAGGCCGCACTGCATCAGGCCGGCCAGCACCAGCGCGGTAAGAAAAGCGCTGAAGCTGCCGAGCGTCTCGATAGAGGCGACGACGATTGTCACCAGACCCGCCGCCGGGCCGCTAACGGCAAAGCGCGACGGGCTGAGCGCGGTGACCAGCAGCCCGCCGATCACTCCGGTCAGCAGGCCGGCGAACGGCGGCAGTCCGCTCGCCTGCGCGATGCCCAGACAGAGCGGCAGCGCCACCAGAAAAACCACCAGGCCGGCAGGAATATCCTGACGAAGCGTATTCACATTCATGGCGAAGATTCCTCTGCTGATTGCTGGATTAACTCTTTAAGGTGGCCCGACTGCAGATCGTAAACGCAGCCGAACAGATCTAATGTCTGGCCCGCGCGCCACGCGTCGCGCACCGGGGCGGCGGCGGCGAGACGGGCGAACTGCGCCAGCACGTTAACTTCCACCAGCCGGTTCAGCGTCTCCGCTGCTGGCTGCGGCTCATCGGGCAGTTCGTTTCCCAATGCCTGACGCAGCGCGGCGATACGGCGCGCCAGCGCCGAGTCTTCGTGCGCCAGCGGGCTCTGCGGCAGGTCAAGCGCCGCCTGAACGCCGCCGCAGCCGTAGTGGCCGCACAGCACGATGCGTTTTACGCCAAGATAGATGATGGCGTACTGCAGCACGCTCATCAGGTTGTCATCGCCGTCGACCACCATGTTGGCGATATTGCGATGAACGAAGAGTTCGCCGGGATGCGAGCCGGTCAGGACTTCGGCCGGTACGCGGCTGTCTGAACAGCCAATCCAGAGTGAATGCGGTTTTTGTTGATGGAGGTATTTTTCAAAATAGTCAGGATTACGCTCGCGGCGCTGGAGCGCCCAGCTGCGATTTTTCGCTAATAATGGTTTCAGTGTCGTCACAATCGTCTCTCTCAACAACCGGGGATCGAATATTCAGGCGAACAAGGCGGTGAACCGGCTCACAGTTAGCCGGCGTCGGTTTAAGAAATAACGCAGTTGATCACAGAAATTGTTTATAGACGTTTATGATTAATTACGCATCCGTAATTTTTCTCCAGGCCAGGGCTGCCCGCTTTTTGTAAGGAATAATTCAGCAGAGGTAAATTTAAGGTAAAACTATTTAAGTACGCCTGATTTAAGCGATGCGGGGATAACCATTAAAAATTATTATTATCAATGCATTGAAATAACCTTATTATTTAAAAGCTCTTTCTGCTGACAAATAATGACATTCCAGCTGCGCTGGCTTTTACACATGCTCAGTTACCAGCGGTACTTTATTACAGAAAAATCCGAATTAATTTTTTAACCAATAGCGATTAACACTGGCTGCTGGCAAAAAAGGCAGCGTAATAAACTTAATAAAGGTGGTTTTGAAAGTAAGAGATAATTAAATTAGTTTGCAGCAAAATAGTTACCTGTAAACGTAAATATCGGCGGATAAAAAGCAGAGCCTGCTGACGCAGGCTCTTTCGCTTGACGAATTATTTACCGTTCCACGCTTTCAGCTGCGCATCGCGCGTTGAGAGCTGCTGCGGCGGCGTCAGCTTATTGTAGTTTTCCGCCATGCCGCTCTCCCAGTCGCCATAGAGCGGATTAGGCAACACGATGAACTGGGTGCCGAACAGCGCGTGGTTCAGGCTGACAAAGGCGCGACGCTGCGCGTTGCCCTGATGCCAGGTCGACGCGCCGAAATCGTTGAGGTTATCGCCGACGTAGAGCACCACGTTGTAGCCCGCCGCTTTGATGGCGTCGAAACGCGCCTGCTTGTTAGAACTGCCGGTGCTAAGGCGCACGGTCTGCGGCGTGACCTGTGGGAAGCCGAGCTGCGTCAGATTAGCGACGGTGGCGTCGAAATCTTTCTGGTCGCGGTTCGACACGTAGAACAGCGTGCCGCCGTGCGAGGTGACGTAGCGGGCGAAATCGACCGCGCCGGGCACCGCCAGCGCCTGCTTCGCCTGGGTCCACGTCGACCAGCTTTGCGCGCTGAACGGCTGGCCGTTTTTCGCCTGCCAGGCGCTGTAGGCGCTGTTGTCGATCATGGTTTCATCGAGATCGACGATTACCGCCTTGGGCTTGCCGGTCAGCGACGGCGCGGCGTCGAACGCCAGCCGCGCGCCGTTGAAGGCCTGCCACGTCAGCGCCTGATACTCGCCGGACTGCTGGAACCAGTTCAGAGCCAGCACCGACTGCTGGCCGAGCTGTTGCTGCGCATGTTGCGTTGTCTGCGAGGCGCAGCCCGACAGCATCAGCGCCATCAGGCCGCTGGTCAGCAGCGTTGCGGTCATTTTCATCCTGTTATCCTTAAGCCGAAAGTGGGAAGAGGTAACGCTTTAAAAATGTAGCAGTTAACCTAAGCTGAATGCAGCCAAACGCCTCAGAGGAGATTCATATGGGAATCCGCGTACGCTCTACCCTGCTTGATGCGCTGGAGTGGGTTGACTATGCCTTTCAGCCCGCAGGCGAAGCGCCGCCCGACGATGTCGCTTACGGCCGTCAGCGCCACAGCGCCACGGTGGTGGATGACGAAGCCAACGTGCCGCCGAAAAGCTGCGAGTCCGACGGGATTATCGGCCTGGGCGCCCGGCCGGTCGCGGTCTATACCGCCGACTGCCTGCCGGTGCTGATTGCCGATACGCAGCAGCGGCGCGTGGCGGCGGTGCATGCCGGGCTAAAAGGCACGCTGGCGGGCGTGCTGGAGCGCGCCGTCGACAGGCTGTGCGAAACGGGCAGCTCGCCGGACGGTCTTTATGTCGCCATTGGGCCAGCCATCGCGCCCTGCTGCTATGAGCTGGGCGAGGAGATGCTGAGCGCCGTCGCGCCCACGCTCTCCGGATCGCAGCAGCCCTGCTGGCACCGCGAGCAGCCGCACAATCCGCTTGCCGTCAGGCCGCAGGCGAAGGCGACCCGCAACGGCGTCTGGTTCGATCTGCCGCAGCTGGCGACGCTAAGACTGACAGAGGCGGGCGTGCCGGCGGCGAACATCGAAAACGTCAGCTTTTGCACCTACTGCATGGCGGAAACCGGCTCCAGCTATCGCCGCAACACCCACTTCAACAGCGGCTATCAGTCGCGCTTCTCATGGATACGCCGTCGGGGCGGCTAAGGCTCGCTTTTATGATGCGCCTCACAGCGCGGCAAACTTTCACTTTTTTTTAACATCACGGCAGCTACATTACACTCATCCGACCACTTACCAGAGTGATGCCGCCGTGAAGAGTCACGCCTACCCTGCCCTGTTCGCCCCGCTCGACCTGGGGTTTACGCAGCTGCGCAACCGCTTCCTGATGGGCTCGATGCATACCGGACTGGAAGAGCATGCCGACGGCGCCCAGCGCCTTGCCGCATTTTATGGCGAACGCGCGCGCGAAGGCGTCGCGCTGATCGTCACCGGCGGCGTCGCGCCCAATGCCCAGGGCGTGGCGATGAAGCATGGCGCGACGCTGGTCTCGCCGGAGCAGTGCGGCTGGCACCGCCAGATTACCGACGCGGTACATGCGGAAGGCGGCAAAATCGCTCTGCAGATCCTGCATACCGGCCGCTACAGCTACCAGCAGGATCTGGTGGCGCCCTCGGCGATTCAGGCGCCGATTAATCCTTATCTGCCGCAGGAGATGAGTGAGCAGGCGATCCTGCAAACCATCGACGATTTCGCACGCTGCGCGCGGCTGGCGCAGCGCGCGGGCTATGACGGCGTAGAGATCATGGGCTCGGAAGGCTACCTGATTAATCAATTTTTAGCGCCGCGCACCAATCAGCGCAGCGACCGCTGGGGCGGCGACGCGCCGCGCCGCCAGGCGTTCGCGCTGGCCGTCACCCGCGCGGTGCGCGACGCCGTAGGCCGCGACTTTATTGTGATTTTCCGCCTGTCGATGCTGGATCTGGTGGAAGACGGCAGCTCGCTGGAAGAGACGCTGACGCTGGCGACCGCGCTAGAGAAAAGCGGCGTCACCCTGTTCAATACCGGCATCGGCTGGCACGAAGCGCGCGTTCCCACCATCGCCACTTCGGTGCCGCGCGCGGCCTTCGCTTCAGCGGCGCGGCGGCTGCGTCAGCATGTTTCGGTGCCGGTGATCGCCACCAACCGCATCAACCATCCGCAGGTGGCCGAGCAGCTATTGCAGAGCGGCTGCGCCGATATGGTATCGCTGGCGCGTCCGTTTCTCGCCGACGCCGCCTTCGTCAGCAAATCGGCGCGCGGCGCGGCGGAAAGCATCAATACCTGCATCGCCTGCAACCAGGCCTGCCTCGACCAGATCTTTGTCGGCAAGATCACCTCCTGTCTGGTGAACCCGCGCGCCTGCCACGAAACCCTGATGCCGGTAACGCCCTGCGCCGCGCCGAAGGTTATCGCGGTGGTGGGCGCCGGTCCGGCAGGCATGGCCTTCGCGCTGCAGGCGGCGCAGCGCGGCCATCGGGTGCAACTCTATGAAGCTGCTGACGCTATCGGCGGCCAGTTCAACATCGCGCGCCAGATCCCGGGCAAAGCGGAGTTTAGCGAAACCCTGCGCTACTTCGCTCACCAGCTTGCCGCGGCCGGCGTCGAGCTGCAAACCGGTTGTCGGGTGACGGCGGCGGATCTGGTCGAGGCGGACGAGGTGGTGCTGGCAACCGGCATTCAGCCGCGCACGCCGGCGATTCCCGGCATCGATCATCCGAGCGTGCTCAGCTATCTTGAGGTCCTGCGCGACAAAAAGCCGGTGGGCAGCCGCGTCGCCATTATCGGCGCGGGCGGCATCGGCTTCGATACCGCCATGTACCTCTCTCAGCCGGCGGAAGCGCAGACCAGCGAAAGCTTCTGCCGCGAATGGGGCATCGACCTGACGCTGGCGCAGCGCGGCGGCCTGACGCACGCCGAGCCGCAGCCTGCTACGCGCGCCATCTGGCTGCTACAGCGTAAACCGGGCAAACCGGGCGCGGGTCTGGGCAAAACCACCGGCTGGATCCATCGCGCCACGCTGCAGGCGCGCGGCGTGCGCATGTGGGGCGGCGTCGAGTATCTGGCGATCGACGATGAGGGGCTGCTGCTGCGCCGCGACGGCGCAGTAGAGAGAGTCGTAGTGGATAACGTCATTATCTGCGCCGGTCAGGAGCCGCAGTGCGAGCTGGAGGCGGCGCTGCGTGCCCATGGCAAGTCCGTTCACCTTATCGGCGGCGCCGACGTGGCGCTGGAGCTGGATGCCCGCCGGGCAATCGCCCAGGCGGTGCAGCTCGCGCTGACTATCTGATCAGCGCATCTTCACCGCGCGCAGCACCACGAACTTCTGGTTCGAGGCCACCAGCGTGCAGTTGCCGAACAGTTTTTTCAGCTTGTGGTGATAGTCGAGGTGGCGGTTGCCGACGATGCGCAGCTCGCCGCCGTACTGCAGGCAGCGTTTGGCGTCGCGGAACATCTGCCACGCCAGGTGATCGGTGACGGCGTGCTGCTGATGGAACGGCGGGTTGCAGAGCACCGCGTGCAGACGGTCTGACGGATAGCCGCTCAGCACGTTGTTGACGCGAAAGACGCAGCGCGTCACATCCTGCGGGCGGTTCACCTCGACGTTGAGCTGGCTCGACGCCACCGCCATGTAAGACTCGTCAAGAAAATGCACTTCCGCCTGCGGATTGCTCTCCAGCGCCATCAGGCCGATCACCCCGTTGCCGCAGCCGAGATCGACGATCTCGCCTTCGATATTTTCCGGCAGGTGATGCATAAAGAGGCGCGCGCCGATATCCAGCGAGGTGCGCGAGAAGACGTTGGCGTGGTTGTGGATCTGCCAGGGCGTCTCGTCCAGCGGCCAGACGGTGGTCGCCGCCTGCGGCGCCAGCGTCGGCGCGCTGAACTGGGTGTAGATCAGACGCGCTTTTTTCCACGCCAGCGAGGTGCGGGTGTCGCCGAGGATCTTCTCGAACAGCTGCAGCGTGGAGTTATGGATCTCTTTAGCGCGCGCCGCCGCCAGGATCACCGTATCGGCGGTCACCACCTCGCGCAGGGCGCGCAGCTGCTGCTCCAGCAGCGCCAGGGTTTTCGGCACCTTGATCAGCACCGCGGCCGGCGCGGCAGGCAGCGGGTCGAGGCTGCTGAGAAAGCGCACTTCGCCGTCGTCAAGTTCATTGAGGCGCAGGTTTTGCCGCGTCGCCTGCTGGCTGAGCCAGGAGTCGCTGACGTGCCAGACCGGACGCGGATTGAGCGCGCAGGTGAGCGCGCCGAAGCTGTCGTTGAACACCAGGATCGGCCCTTCCGGCAGCGTCTGCTGCAGCAAATATTCATCTGCCGCATCCCACGCCTGAAGCGGACTCTCTTCACGCATTTGCGGAAAACGATGCAGGATCAGGGTGCGATCCGCTAGTTCAAGTTGGCTCATGAATTCTCCGGCTGGTACAATCTGGCTGTTTTACGCCCTAAAAAGGGGGCGCAGTATACTGTCTTTCGCCGGGAATCCCTAATGTCCTCACTCATCTATCTGCAGGGTTATCCTGAGAACATCCTTCAGCAGGTTCAGACGCTGATCAAACATGAAAAGCTTGGCGCTTTTTTGCAGCAGCGCTATCCCGACACCCACAATATCGTTAGCGATAAAGCGTTATATGACTATACCCAGGCGCTGAAAAATCGCTTTATGCGCAACGCGCCGCCGATCAGCAAAGTCATCTGGGACAATAAAATCAAGGTGATGAAACACGCGCTGGGCCTGCATACGGCCGTTTCACGCGTTCAGGGCGGCAACCTCAAGGCCAAAGCGGAGATCCGCGTCTCGACTTTTTTCCGCCTCGCGCCCGAGCCTTTCCTGCGCATGATCGTGGTGCACGAGCTGGCGCACCTGAAAGAGAAAGATCACGACAAGGCGTTCTATCAGCTCTGCTGCCATATGGAGCCGGACTACCATCAGCTGGAGTTCGACGCCCGGCTCTGGATGACGGATCAGGCGATGCGCGGCAACGCGGCCTAAAGGAACTCCTGCGCTTTCTGGATCAGGCTGGTTTTGGTCAGCGCGCCGAGAAAGCGCTTCTCCTGCGGATTATTCAGCACCGGCAGGCGCTCCAGCGTCACGCGCGCGAACGCCTCCCAGCCTTCGCGCATGCTCTGATTCTGGTAGACGAAGGGAAAGTTGTCGTCCATGACCGTAGAGACCGGCGAATCCAGCGTGATCTCCTGCGCCAGCACCTTACGCGCGATATCGTGGATCGAGACCACGCCGAGAAAAGCGCCCGCCGCGTTAATCACGTAGACGTAGCGCTCGCGCTTCAGCGAGCTGACCGCCAGCGCCTGCCCGACTGACTCCTGCGGCTGCAGCGCCGCCCCCGGAATAATCAGCTCCGCCACGCGCATATTGTCGAAGTCATATTTCGCCTCCGAGCGGTTAAAGTGGTTGCCGACCACCGGATAGGTGCTGGCGGATTGCAGGCGATAGACCACCATCGACGCCAGCACGGCGGCGATCATCACCGGAAAAAGCAGCGAGCTGTTGAGGGTCATCTCCAGCACCATCAGGATCGCCATCAGCGGCGCCTGACTGACGGCAGCCAGCACAGCCGCCATGCCGATGGCCGCGTAGAGCAGCAGGTTGCCGAGCGGCAGATGCAGCGCTGCGCCCAGCGTCGCCAGCGCCACGCCGAGCAGCGCGCCGATCAGCAGCGACGGCGTAAAAAGACCGCCCACCGCGTTGGAGCCGACCGACAGCGTGGTCGCCAGCGTCTTCAGCAGCAAGAGCAGCAGCAGGCCCGGCAGCAGATAGTCGCCCGCCATGATTTTGACGATCACTTCGTAGCCGTTGCCCAGGATATCGGTGGAGATCAGCGCCAGCAGCCCTACCGCCAGCCCACCGGCGCCCAGCCGCAGCGGCAGCGAACGGATATGGCCGAACAGCGCTTTGCTGCGCGCGATAAGCTTAATCAGCAGCCAGCCCGCCAGCCCGGCGGCCAGGCCAATGACAACCGTCAGCAGCAGGCTGCTTACGTCCATCTGAAAGCTAGCGTCCGCCAGCGGATAGAGCGCGTTGCGGAAGCCCAGCGACCACATGGTCATCACGGCGACCGACGAGGCGATCACCAGCGGGATCAGGCGCTGCAGCGCCGAAATGCCGAAGGCGATTTCAGCCACGAAAATAGCCGACGCCAGCGGCGCGTGGTAGACCGATGAAAGTCCGGCGGCGGCGGCCATCGCCACCACGTCGCTGTTTTTCAGGTTGAGCGAGGCGGGGATCCAGCGGCCCAGCACGCTGCCGCACAGCGCGGAGAGCTGCACCATCGGCCCCTCTTTACCGATAGAGGCGCCCGAGCCGATGCTGGCGATAGAGGAGAGCGCGCGAAACAGCGAGGTGCGGGTCGGCACCGCGTCGAGCCGCGCGTTAATCACCTCCAGGTAGTCGGTCTTTACCGTCTGCTGCTGCTGTTCGATACTCACCGCGTAGCGCAGGAAAAAACCCGCCAGCACGCCGCCCGCGCCCACCAGCAGCGGCCAGAAGATCCATGGCCAGACGTGCATCGCCACGGTAATCTCACTGCCGCTGTTGAACAGCAAACGGTTGATCAGCTCGATAACGCCGCGAAACGCCAGCGTCACCAGCGACGCCGCCAGTCCGACCGGGATCGCCACCAGCAGCGTGGTCCAGTTCAGTGCGTGTTTACTTCCTTTCAAGCGCGTTCTCCACCTTTTTCAGCCAGTCGCCGTCACTATCGCGCGGTTCCCTCTTGCGGGATATATATCATAAAACGTAACAAGGAGGCTGGCGTGAAGCGTGAGAGGCGACTCACTTGCAAAGGCTGGATGGACTGGCAATGAACCATCATGTCGTGCCTCTTGCTTTTATAAGCTGTAGCTTATAGCATTTTTATAAGCTACAGCTTATAAGGATATTCTATGTGGACTGTGCTTTTCGGTAAGGTATTCGATGCGTGGTTCGAAGAACAGGAAGAGGCTTTACAGGAAAAAATCCTTGCCGATCTTATCAACCTCAGGACGTACGGACCTGTGCTGCCTCGGCCTTATGCAGATTCGGTGAATGGATCGCGACACAAGAATATGAAAGAACTTCGTATTTAATACGCTGGAAAGCCGGTACGCGCTTTTTTCGCGTTTGATCCCGTACGCAGAGCGGTCATCCTTTGCGCAGGTGATAAAAGCAATGATAAAAATTTTTACCCGCGCATGATACGTATTGCCGACGATGAATTCACGGCGCACCTGAACAACCTGAAGGGGAAACGATGAGAACGCTTGATGACGCTATTGCCGCACGCTCAGCGGAAAGCCAGCAGCGCATACGCGATATGGCAGACGAGATGGTGCTCGAAACCGGCTTACAGATGATGCGAGAGGAGCTGCAACTGTCGCAAAAAAGCGTTGCGGAAGCGATGGGCATCAGCCAGCCCGCGATTACTCAGCTAGAGCAACGCGGCAACGAGCTTAAGATAGCAACACTTAAGCGCTACATTGAGGCAATGGGGGGCAAGCTCAGCCTGGATGTAGAATTGCCTTCTGGCAAACGCATCGCTTTCCACCTCTAAACAGCATGTGCTCTTTACCTCCCGGAATCTGTCGCTTGTACCTGACTGGAAGGCGGATCGCATAATTAAATTGCCTTTACTATCAGCGCTTGCGCCCGGTGCCGGCCGTGTTACTCTGCCGCTATTTGCCGCAGGAGAGCCGACGTGATCCGTTTTGCTATTGTGGGAACCAACTGGATAACGCGCCAGTTTATCGATGCCGCGCATGAAACCGGCCATCTGCGCCTGAACGCCATCTATTCGCGTTCGCAGCAGCAGGCGGAAACCTTTGCCGCAGACTATCCCTGTTCACATCTCTTTACCTCGCTGGAGGCGCTGGCCGCCAGCGATCTTATCGATGCGGTTTATCTGGCGAGCCCGAATGCACTCCACTGCGAGCAGGCGCTGCTGTTTATGTCGCACGGCAAGCACGTTATCTGCGAAAAGCCGCTCGCCTCCAACCTGCACGAGGCGGAGCGGATGATCGCCTGCGCCCGTCAGCATCAAGTGGTGCTGTTCGAGGCGTTTAAAACCGCCAGCCTGCCCAACTTCGCACAGCTGCAGCAGGCGCTGCCCGCCATCGGCCCGCTGCGCAAGGCGCTGTTCAGCTACTGCCAGTATTCATCGCGCTATCAGCGCTATCTCGACGGCGAGAATCCCAATACCTTTGATCCGCGCTGGTCCAACGGCTCGATCATGGATATCGGCTACTACTGTCTGGCGACGGCGGTGGCGCTGTGGGGCGCGCCGCAGGCGGTAAGCGCACGCGCTACGCTGCTGGCGAGCGGGGTCGACGGCCACGGCAGCGTGCTGCTCGACTACGGCGACTTCGACGTCACGCTGCTGCACTCCAAGGTCAGCGATTCGCGCATTGCCAGCGAAATTCAGGGCGAAGCGGGCTCGCTGCTGATCGAAAAGCTGTCGGAGATGCAGTCGGTCAGCCTGGTGCCGCGCCAGAGCGCCGCTCAGGTGCAGGATCTCAGCCAGCCGCAGCATATCAATACCATGCTTTATGAGGCCCAGAGTTTTGTGCAGCTGGTGCGCCAGCGCCATGTCGATCATCCTGGACTGGAAACCGCGCGCATCACCGCCGCGCTGCTGACCGAAATCCGCCGTCAGACCGGCGTGGTTTTCCCGGCCGACGAGCCGGCTGTGTAAATATGTCTAAATATGAATGGCTGTGCTTGCCTCTTTCATGGCCAGCGCCTATCTTAACGGACAGCAAAGGGGAGTAACTTGTAAGCTGCACGATCGTCATTACGGTGCGTAAGCATCCGGTCGTCAGGCAACCCGGAATCTGATTCTGCGTTGTAAGTGAGACCTTGCCGGAAGGCGAGGTTTGCTTACATCCCTGTAAAGCGGCTGACGTCTTCTGACTTCAGCCGTTTTTTATTTCAGGGCAGGAAACGCTATGCAGACAGTAGGAACGCCTCTTCTCTGGGGCAGCTTTGCAGTGGTGGTGCTGATTATGCTGGCGATCGATCTCTTTTTGCAGGGACGACGCGGCGCGCAGACCATGAGTTTTAAACAGGCGGCCGTCTGGTCACTGATTTGGGTGTCGGTGTCGCTGCTGTTCAGCGCCGCCTTTTGGTGGTATCTCGAGGGAAGCGCCGGGCGCGAAGTCGCCACCACGCAAACCCTGGCATTTTTGACCGGTTATGTACTGGAAAAAGCGCTGGCGGTCGATAACGTCTTCGTCTGGCTGATGCTCTTCAGCTACTTCTCTATTCCCGCCGCGCTGCAGCGCCGCGTGCTGATTTACGGCGTGCTGGGCGCCATCGTGCTGCGCACCATTATGATCTTCGCGGGCAGCTGGCTGGTGACGCAGTTTAGCTGGATCCTCTATCTGTTCGGCGCTTTCCTGCTGCTGACCGGCCTGAAGATGGCCTTTTCCAAAGAAGATGATGAGAATGCGGTGGGCGATAAGCCGGTGGTACGCTGGCTGCGCAAGCATCTGCGCATGACTGACGAGCTGGAGGGCGAGAAGTTTTTCACCCGCAGGAACGGCGTGCTGTTTGCGACGCCGCTGCTGCTGGTGCTGATTATGGTAGAGCTGAGCGACGTGATTTTCGCGGTCGACAGCATCCCGGCGATCTTCGCCGTGACCACCGATCCCTTTATCGTACTGACCTCTAACCTGTTCGCTATCCTCGGCCTGCGCGCGATGTATTTTCTGCTGGCCAACGTCGCCGAGCGTTTCTCGATGCTCAAATATGGCCTGGCGATCGTGCTGGTGTTTATCGGCATTAAAATGTTGATCGTCGAGTTCTACCATATTCCGGTGGCGATCTCGCTGGGCGTTGTCGGCGTGATCCTCGGTTCAACCCTGTTGATCAACGCCTGGGTGAATCGCAAAAACGACCAGAAAAAACTCTCGCAATAATCCGCTACAGGGGCAGGTAATGCCCCTGTTTTATTTTGCCAGCCCCGGATGCGACATTTCATCGCTCTGTCACACTCTCTTCATACAGCATAATAGAAATCCGATCGCCCTCGCACCGACAGAATTATCTCTTTCCTCGTCCGCTCTTTTCCTTATACTCCGCCGGGCAAACCGCTTCAGGCGCGTTAATCGACGTCCTCTGAAGCCACATCTCGCTACAACGTAAAGAACAATTATGCAGAACTCATTTTCCGGTCGTCTGGGCGCGCTACTCGCAGGAAGCCTGGTGAAACAAATTATGGTAGGGCTGGTGGCTGGCGTGGCACTGGCCTGGGTCTCGAAAGATGCGGCGCTGGCCGTCGGCCTGCTGGGCGAGCTGTTCGTTAGCGCGCTGAAGGCTGTCGCCCCGCTGCTGGTCCTGGTGCTGGTAATCGCCTCGATTGCGAATCACCAGCAGGGCCAGAAAACCAATATCAAACCCATTATCGCGCTCTATCTGCTGAGCACCTTTTTCGCGGCAGTGGTCGCGGTAGTGTTTAGCCATCTGGTGCCGCAGACGCTGACGCTGGCGGTCGGTAAAACCGAGATTACGCCGCCGTCGGGCATTACCGAAGTCTTGCGCGGCCTGCTCATGAGCATGGTCGCTAACCCGATCACCGCGCTGATGGAGGCCAACTATATCGGCATTCTGGTGTGGGCGATCGGCCTCGGCCTGGCGTTTCGCCACAGCGCACAGAGCACGCGCGACCTGCTTAATGACGCCTCAAACGCCGTAACCTGGCTGGTGCGCTGCGTGATCCGCTGCGCGCCGATCGGCATTT
This sequence comes from Pantoea sp. NGS-ED-1003, assembly GCF_000738765.1. Taxonomy (NCBI): domain Bacteria; kingdom Pseudomonadati; phylum Pseudomonadota; class Gammaproteobacteria; order Enterobacterales; family Erwiniaceae; genus Pantoea; species Pantoea sp. NGS-ED-1003. The sequence goes on along the minus strand of NZ_JPQA01000011.1, from coordinate 121,968 downwards.
TCGGCCTGGTAGCGTCGATTTTGGCCTCTACCGGCTTCGGCGCGCTGTGGCAATATGCGCATCTGCTGGCGCTGCTGCTGGGCTGTATGCTACTGATGGCGCTGGTGGTGAATCCGCTGCTGGTCTACAGCAAGATTCGCCGCAACCCTTATCCGCTGGTCTTTACCTGCCTGCGCGAGAGCGGCGTGACCGCCTTCTTTACCCGCAGCTCGGCGGCCAATATTCCGGTGAATATGGCGCTGGCGAAACGCCTGAATCTGGATGAGGATACTTATTCGGTGTCGATTCCACTGGGCGCCACCATTAGCATGGCGGGCGCGTCCATCACTATTACCGTGCTGACGCTGGCGGCGGTGCATACCCTGGGGATCAGTGTCGACGTGCCGACGGCGATTCTGCTGAGCCTGGTGGCCTCGCTGTGCGCCTGCGGCGCATCCGGCGTGGCGGGCGGTTCGCTGCTGCTGATCCCGGTCGCCTGCAATATGTTCGGCATTCCCAACGATCTGGCAATGCAGGTGGTCGCGGTCGGTTTCATTATCGGCGTGCTGCAGGATTCCGCCGAAACGGCGCTGAACTCTTCGACTGATATTCTGTTTACCGCGGCGGTGTGTCAGGCGGAAGCCGAGCGCGAAACCAGCCGGGCTTGATCGTTCAGATAGCTTAATAGCCTAAAGAGCGGGTGGCAGGGTCCGAAGAGCAAAGCGTCCCGCGCCAGGGAAGGCGCGGGCCGAGCGAGCAGGGATGCGTTTAGCGACTTTGCGATCGGACCCTGCCACCCGCGAAGGGCTCGAGACTGACAGACAGCAATGGCGGCCTTCAGGCCGCCATTTTTTTGCCCGACAAACTATAACGTCACGCCGCTTTTAAAAATCGCCAGCTCACGGAAATCGTTCTTCTCGTTGTTGGTCAGCTCGCCGCTGGCAATCGCCACGATGGTGTCGACGAAATCCTCCAGCAGCGCATCCATGCTCATTCCTTCCAGCAGACGACCGGCGTTAAAGTCGATCCAGTGCGGCTTCTTCTCCGCCAGCGGCGAGTTGGTCGCCAGCTTCACCGTCGGCACAAAGCCGCCGTAGGGGGTGCCGCGTCCGGTGCTAAACAGCACCATATGGCAGCCCGCGCCCGCCAGCGCGCTGGTGGCGACCGCGTCGTTGCCCGGCGCGCTCAGCAGATTCAGTCCCGGCGTCTTCAGCCGCTCGCCATACTTCAGCACGTCCACCACCTGGCTGGAGCCCGCCTTCTGGGTGCAGCCCAGCGACTTCTCTTCCAGCGTGGTAATGCCGCCCGCTTTATTGCCCGGCGACGGGTTCTCATAAATAGGCTGCTGATGGTCGATAAAATAGCGCTTGAAGTCGTTAATCATCGCCACCGTCTTCTCAAAGGTCGACTCATCGCGACAGCGGCTCATCAGGATACGTTCCGCGCCGAACATCTCCGGTACCTCGGTCAGCACCGTGGTGCCGCCGTTAGCGATCATCTGATCGGAGAAACGCCCCAGCAGCGGGTTGGCGGTAATGCCGGAGAAACCGTCCGATCCGCCGCACTCCAGGCCGAACTTCAGCTCGCTCAGCTTGCCCGGCTGGCGCTTGTCATGGCGCATCGCCTCATACAGGGCGCGCAGATGCTCCAGCCCTGCTTCCACTTCGTCGTCGTGCTGCTGGCACACCATATACTGGATACGGTCGCTCTCCGGCAGGCCTAGCGTCTCGCGGAAGGCGTCGACCTGATTGTTTTCGCAGCCGAGCCCGATCACCAGCACTGCGCCGGCGTTAGGATGGCGCACCATATTTTGCAGCATGGTGCGGGTATTCTCATGATCCTGACCCAGCTGCGAACAGCCAAAGGTATGGCTAAACAGAAACGCGCCGTCGGTGCCCGCCGCGTTGTCGGTCTCTTTGAGAAAGCGCTGCAGGATCTGACGCGCAATGCCGTTGACGCAGCCCACGGTCGGCAAGATCCACAGCTCGTTGCGGATCCCAACGTCGCCATTGGCGCGGCGATAGATCTGCACCTCGCGATCGCCCGGCTGCGGCGGCACCTCGACAAACTCCGGCCGGTAGTCGTACTCGTCCAGATCGCTCAGGTTGGTGCGCGCGTTGCTGGAGTGGATCACCTCGCCTGCGGCGATCGGCTGCGTGGCGTGGGCGATCGGCAGCCCATACTTGATCACCAGCTCGCCCTCGGCGATGGGCCGCAGCGCGAACTTATGGCCGCGCGTCACCGCCTGCTGCAGCTGCACCGCCGTCTGCTGCAGATCGATGGTCTGCCCTGCTTCTAAGTCGCGCAGCGCCACGGCGACGTTGTCCTGAGAGTGAATCTTAATCGCGTCTTGCATAGCTTTATCCCAGTGTGCTCAACGCCTCACGCATGCCGTGGGCGATGATATTTTGCAGGTGTCGGCTGACCTCGGCCACCAGCTGCGGCTGCCGGGTCAAATCTTCGCCCCAGTGCTGCGCGTCGCTTAACACCTCGCGCACCAGCTGTTCCGGGGAGATCTGGTCGTTATTAAGGGCCTGCCAGTTTTTTTCAAAGCGCGCCAGCCAGTGCGCGTCATCCTGCAGCGGCCAGCTTTTTTCCGCCGATGCGCCGCGATAGAAGGCGATCAGCGCCGCCAGCGCAAAGGTCAGACGCGGCGGCCAGATGCCGCTCTGCGCGTGCGATGCCAGCAGCGGCGTCAGCAGGCGAGTGCGGAACTTGGTCATGCCGTTGAGCGCGATCGAGAGCAGAGCATGGCGGATAAAAGGGTTACGGAAACGTCGCTCGACCGCGTCGGCGAAAGCGTGCAGCTCGCTGCGCGGCAGATCGAGCGTGGGAATGATCTCCTCGCGCAGCAGGCGATCGACGAAGCCTGCAATGGCCGGATCCGCCATCGCCTCGCCGACGCTCTCCAGACCGGCCTGAAACGCCACCGGCACCATCGCGGTGTGGGCACCGTTGAGGATCGCCACTTTCTGCGCCTTCCACGGCGCGATGTCATCCACCCGCCGCACCTGCGGCGCCAGCGCGTCGAGCTTCAGCTCGTCGAACAGCGCGCGCGGCCCCTGCAGAATGAACTGGTAGTAGACCTCGCCCGCCACCAGAAAACGATCTTCATAGCCGAGCTGAGCGGTGAGCGCCTCGCTCTCCTGCGGGAAGCCGGTCACGATGCGATCCACCAGCGTGTTGTAGAACACGCAGTGCTGCGACACCCAGGCGGCGAAGCTTTCCGGCAGCTGCCAGTGGCGCGCATAGCGCAGCACCAGCTCGCGCAGCGCGTCGCCGTTATGGTCGATCAGCTCGCAGGGCACAATCAGCCAGCCTTTGTCTTCAGCGCCGTTAAAGTGCTCAAAGCGCGTCCACAGCAGCTGCGTCAGCTTGCCGGGAAAGCTGGATGCGGGCGCATCCGTCAGGCGATCGCCCTCGACAAAAGCGATGCCCGCTTCGGTGGTGTTGGAGAAGACGAAGCGCATCTGCGGCGCGCGCGCCAGCGCCAGAAAATCCTCGTGCTGGACGTAAGGCTGGATCTCGCGATTCAGGCTGCGGATCAGGCGCGTTTCGCTGACGCGCTCGCCCTGCTCGTTAAGCCCGCGGATCAGCGTGGTATAGAGCCCGTCCTGCTGATTCAGGCTGTCGCTGACGGTCCGGTTGCGCGGCCGCACCACCACCACGCCCGCGTCGGTGCCCTGGTGCTGGTTCAGCCAGTCGAGCTGCCAGTCGATAAAGGCGCGCAGAAAGTTGCCTTCGCCGAACTGGATGACGCGCTCGCTGTAGGTCGCGCCGGGAAAGTCGTGACGGTTTAGCCGCTGCATGATCAGGCTCCCAGCTCGATGCCAAAGTAGTCGCGCGCGTTATTGAAGCAGATGTTTTGCACCATCTGGCCCAGCAGCGCCTCGTCGCCCGGCGCTTCGCCGTTCTCGACCCAGCGGCCGATCATCTGGCACAGCAGACGGCGGAAATATTCGTGGCGCGTATAGGAGAGGAAGCTGCGGCTGTCGGTCAGCATGCCGACAAAGCGGCTGAGCAGGCCGATCTGCGCCAGCTGCGTCATCTGGCGCTGCATGCCGTCGAGCTGATCGTTGAACCACCAGGCGGAGCCGAACTGCATTTTGCCCGCCTCGCCTTCGCCCTGGAAGTTGCCCGCCATGGTCGCCAGCACTTCGTTGTCGCGCGGGTTCAGGCAGTAGAGGATGGTTTTCGGCAGCGCGTTATGCAGATTTTGCGCGCCCAGCAGCTTCGCCAGCGGTTCCGCCAGCGGCTGATCGTTAATCGAGTCGAAGCCGACGTCCGGCCCCAGCAGTTCGAACTGGCGGCGGTTGGTGTTGCGCAGCGCGCCGATATGGTACTGCTGCACCCAGCCGCGACGCGCATATTCGCCGCCCAGCCACACCAGCACGGCGGTTTTGAACTGCGCGATCGCCTGCCCGTCCGACGCCTTGCCGGCGCGGCGGCCAGCCAGGATGGCGTCCAGCGTCGCATCGTCCGCTTCGGCGTAGAGCACCACGTCGAGCGCGTGGTCCGACACTTTGCAGCCGTGCTCGGCGAAGTAGTCGAGACGCTTGCTGAGCGCGCGGCGCAGATCGTCGAAGCGACGCACGCTGACGTCGGTCAGCGACTCCAGTTTCTCAATCCACGGCAGGAAACTTTCCGCTTCGATATTAAAAGCTTTATCCGGACGCCAGCTCGGCAGCACCTTGACGCCGAAGCTGCCGTCCTGCGCCAGCGCGCGGTGGTGCTGCAGATCATCCAGCGGATCGTCGGTGGTGCCGACCATTTTCACTTTCATCTGCTGCATGATGCCGCGCGCGGTAAAATCATCCTGCGCCAGCAGCGCGTTGCAGCGCTCCCAGATGCTGTCGGCGGTTTTTTCAGAGAGCAAGGTGTCGGTAATGCCGAAAGGACGACGCAGCTCAAGGTGCGTCCAGTGGTAGAGCGGATTGCCGATGGTGTGCGGCACGGTGCGCGCCCAGGCGTCGAATTTTTCGCGATCGCTGGCGTCGCCGGTGCAGAAGGCCTCCGGCACGCCGTTAGCGCGCATGGCGCGCCACTTGTAGTGATCGCCTTTCAGCCAGATGTCATAGAGGTTGGCAAAGCGGTAATTTTCGGCAATCTGCTGCGGGGGAAGATGGCAGTGATAGTCGAAAATCGGCTGATCCTTTGCGTAGTCATGATAAAGACGACGGGCAAATTCGGTATCCAGCAAAAAATCCTCGGTCATAAAACGCGACATACTTGCTTCCTCTTGGATAGAGCCTTAATGCGCTCAAAGTTATCATACCAATTTTCACCAGCCACAGAATTCTTTGAGATCTCGCTCACATAAACAGCAGCTATTCACTGAACTCATGGACGTTTTTGCTCTCTGCAGCGTGCTAAATGGCTGTCATTACGCAGGTTTAAAGTATCCCACATTGCAAAAGGGGCTTTTGTGATGGCTCTCAACTTTTAAAGTTGTATAACAAGTTACGCTCTCGCTCCGTAATGGCAAGGTAAACACAGGGTCGCTTTTGCGCGACCTGCGGGCGTGAGATTAAGTCGGCTCACGGTTGTCCCGCTCCAGATAACAACAGCGGCAAGACCGCAGACAGAACACTGGAAGAGGTAAATGATGCGTAAGATTAAAGGGCTACGCTGGTATATGATCGGGCTGGTGACGCTGGGCACCGTGCTGGGTTATCTCACCCGTAATACCATCGCCGTCGCCGCGCCGACGCTCCAAACCGATTTGCATATCACCACCCAACAGTACTCCTACATCGTGGCGGCCTACTCCGCCTGTTATACCGTTATGCAGCCGGTCGCCGGCTATGTGCTCGACCTGCTCGGCACCAAAGTCGGCTATGCCGTATTCGCCGTGCTGTGGGCGATCTTCTGCGCCGCGACGGCGATGGCCGGCAGCTGGGGCGGATTCGCGCTGGCGCGCGGCGCGGTGGGCGCGGCGGAAGCGGCGATGATCCCGGCGGGCCTGAAGGCGAGCAGCGAGTGGTTCCCGGCTAAAGAGCGTTCCGTCGCCGTGGGCTACTTCAACGTCGGCTCTTCTATCGGCGCCATGCTGGCGCCGCCGCTGGTCGTGTGGGCGATCGTGGCGCACAGCTGGCAGATGGCATTTATCATTACCGGCGTGCTGAGCCTGCTCTGGGCGATCTGCTGGCTGATCTTTTATAAACATCCGAAGCAGCAGACCAAACTCAGCGAAGAAGAGCGTCAGTACATTATTTCCGGTCAGGAAGCGCAGCATCAGACCGGCAATACCAAAAAAATGACGGCGCGTCAGATCCTGCGCAACCGCCAGTTCTGGGGCATCGCGCTGCCGCGCTTTCTGGCGGAACCGGCCTGGGGCACCTTTAACGCCTGGATCCCGCTGTTTATGTTTAAGGTTTATGGCTTCAACCTGAAAGAGATCGCGCTGTTTGCCTGGATGCCGATGCTGTTCGCCGACCTCGGCTGCATTCTCGGCGGTTATCTGCCACCGCTGTTTCAGCGCTGGTTCGGCGTGAACCTGATCGTGTCGCGCAAGCTGGTGGTCACCATGGGCGCGGTGCTGATGATCGGCCCCGGCACCATCGGTCTTTTCACCAGCCCTTACGTCGCTATCGGCCTGCTCTGCGTCGGCGGCTTCGCCCATCAGGCGCTCTCCGGCGCGCTGATCACCCTCTCTTCCGACGTTTTTGGCCGTAACGAAGTCGCGACCGCCAACGGTCTGACCGGCATGGCGGCCTGGACAGCCAGCACCATGTTCGCGCTGGTGGTCGGCGCGCTGGCCGATACGCTGGGCTTCAGCCCGCTGTTCGCCGCGCTGGCGGTGTTCGATCTGCTGGGCGCGGTGGTGATCTGGACGGTGCTGCGCAATAAGCCCGTCTCGGAGCTGGAAAAAGAGATAACGCCGCCGCAGGCCGCGCCGGTACGCGGCTAGCAGCGCTGACCGAAGAGCAAAGCGTCCCGCGCCATCCTTGCGCGGGACCTTTTATTTAACGGCCGCAAAGTGGTATAACAACTTTATTTGCGACACGAGAATGCGCTATGGAACTGACCGAACCTCGTCGACTTTATCAACAGCTCGCCAGCGATCTGAAAAGCCGTATTGAAACAGGCATTTACCCGGTGGGAGACAAGCTACCTGCGGAACGCCTGATCGCGGAAGAGATGAACGTCAGCCGCACCGTGGTGCGCGAGGCGATCATTATGCTGGAGGTAGAAGGCTACGTTGAGGTGCGCAAAGGTTCAGGTATTCACGTTATCGCCAGTCAGCAGCAGAATCGAGTGATGACCTCCAGCCAGCTCGAATTCGCCAGCTTTGGCCCGTTTGAACTGCTGCAGGCGCGCCAGCTGATTGAGAGCAACGTCGCCGAGTTCGCTGCGACGCAGGTGACGCGTCAGGACATTATCGAACTGATGGCGATTCAGGAAAAGGCGCGTCAGGAAGATCACTTTCGCGACTCGCAGTGGGACATGCAGTTTCACGTGCGTATTGCACAATCCACCCAAAACAGCGCGCTGGCGGCCATCGTCGAAAAAATGTGGCTGCATCGCCTGCACAACCCCTACTGGCTCAAACTCCACGAGCATATCGACCAGCGCAGCATCCTCAGCTGGTGCGACGACCACGATCAAATCCTCAAAGCGCTGATGCGCAAAGATCCCGCCGCCTGCAAACTGGCGATGTGGCAACATCTGGAAAATACTAAGCAGATGCTGTTTAACGCGACCGCCGATGACTTTGAATTTAATGTGGATCGTTACATGTTTGCCGAAAATCCCGTCATCCTGCCGGACGGCGCAAGCAATTAACCTTGATTCTGCTGCGTTTTCACGCAGGAAAGTCAGTTAATCTGCAATAGTGTCAGGTCGTGTAAAGCTCCTTTTGGCGGACCGCGTCAGCAGGTAAAACTCCTGTGCGGCGGGCACATTCCCCTGTCTCAAACCTGTGATTTTTGTTACAGTTATCGACCCTTTCTTACCCTTTGCGACAGGGTTTAAAAATTCGCTGATTTAACAATCTATTCTGGAAGGATCCGGAAAACTCTGCACAGACTGCGCTCCTAAAACAGATAACCAACCGCCGGTCTGCGCTTATGTCTTTTAAGACGCGTTAAACAATGATGTTCAGGAATGATTGATGGATATTTTGCAAGCGTTGCTGCAGGCGTTGTGGCAACAGGACTACGAAACCCTCTCCGATCCGACGCTGGTCTGGGCCATTTACGGCGTGCTCTTCTTGATCCTGTTTCTGGAGAATGGCCTGCTGCCCGCCGCCTTTCTGCCAGGCGACAGCCTGCTGATTCTGGTGGGCGTGCTGATCGCCAAAGGCACCATGAGCTTTCCGCTCACCGTACTGGTGCTGACCACCGGCGCCAGCCTCGGCTGCTGGGTCAGCTATATCCAGGGCCGCTGGCTCGGCAACACGCCGACGGTGCAGAAATGGCTCTCTCATCTTCCCGCGCAGTATCACGCCCGCGCGCACAGCCTGTTTCATCGTCACGGGCTGTCGGCCCTGCTGATTGGCCGATTTATCGCTTTCGTGCGCACTCTGCTGCCGACCATTGCCGGTTTATCCGGGCTGAATAACGCCCGCTTCCAGTTTTTTAACTGGGTCAGCGCGCTGCTCTGGGTGCTGATTCTGACCGTGTTCGGCTTTGCGCTGGGCAAGACGCCCATTTTCCGCCGCTATGAAGATGAGCTGATGTTCTGCCTGATGCTGCTGCCGCTGGTGCTGCTGGTAATTGGCCTGGTGGGATCGCTGGTGGTGCTGTGGCGCAAACGCCAGGCGAATCAGAACGGCAAGGGCGAGTCATGAAAATCTATGGCCCTGTCCCCCGCCGCATGCTGCCCTGGCTGACTATCGCCGTGCTGCTGCTGCTGGCGATCTGCCTGACGCCGACGCTGCTGCGGCACGAAAGCGTAGTGCAGATCCGCGTATCCCATGCCGGCGGCCCGCTGCCGGACGGGTTTTACCTCTATCAGCAGCTGACGGCGCAGGGCATCCGCATTAAAAGCATTACCCCGTCGGGCGATGCGCTGATTATTCATTTCGAGAACGAAGAGCAGAGCCTCGCCGCGCAAAAAGTGCTGCGCCGCCTGCTGCCGGAGGGCTTTGTGGTCGCCAGACATCCCGACTCCGCTTCCGCCGCCTCGACAACGCTAAATATCTCCTGACTCGACATTGCCGTCCTGCGCTGGCAGGGCGGCAACAGAATAATCCGTATCCCCCCGTCTTTTTTGAACTTTTTGCAGGCGCTGTCTATGCTTAGTGGATGGCTCAGCTATCTGACACGCCAGGAGATGACGCTGTCCGCTCGCGGCAGGTCAACAACAAAGGAAGGTAATAAGCCTGATGAAACATCAATTACTTCTTGGCCTCGCGCTGTTTTCTCTCTCAGGTTCGCTGATGGCGGCGGAATCGCTCTGTCAGCAGAAAGAGCAGGATATTCAGCATGAAATTGCGATGGCGAAACAGCATAACAATCAGCGTCGCGTTAACGGACTGGAGCGCGCTCTGACCGAAGTGCGCGCTAACTGTAGCGACAATAAACTGAAAGCGTCTCACCAGGCGCGCATCAAGGCGCAGCGAGAGAAAGTCGCAGAGCGCGAGCGCGAGCTGAAAGAGGAGCGTCAGGATGGCGACGATAAGGAAAAAATCGCCAAACGTGAACGTAAACTGGAAGAAGCACGCCAGGAGCTGAAAAAGTTACAGGCGGAGCCTTATTAACCCGACTCAACCACTGAAGCTAAAAGGAACATTACATGTCAAAAGACACTTCATCAGAACATTTGCGTGCTGAGTTAAAGAATCTGGCGGACACTCTGGAAGAGGTGCTGAGCAGCACAACGGATAAGTCCAAAGGCGAACTGGATAAGCTGCGTCAGAAAGCGCGCGTCGCGCTCGATAGCTCGCGCGAGAAGCTGGGCGATTCTGGCGAATATCTGGCACAGACCACGCGTGAAGCCGCGCAGAAAGCGGACGGCTACGTGCGTGATAATCCCTGGCATGGCGTTGGCATCGGTGCGGCAATCGGCGTGGCGATCGGCATGCTGATTTCACGGCGTTAATTATGGCGGATTCACAGCAGAGCCACGGCCCCGGCAAAGGGGTCATCAACATTGGTCAGCGCATCGTCACTACGCTGGTCAGCATGGTCGAGACCCGCGTACGGCTGGCGGTGGTCGAGCTGGAAGCGGAAAAGGCCAACCTGATTCAGCTGCTGCTGATGGTTGGTCTGACCATGCTGTTTACCGCATTCGGGCTGATGAGCCTGATGGTGTTGATTATCTGGGCCGTCGACGCACAGTATCGCCTGATGGCGATCGGCATCACTACCGGCGTTCTCTTTCTTCTGGCGATTATTTTCGGCCTGTGGAGCCTGCGCAAATCGCGTCAGTCCACGCTGTTGCATCACACCCGCAAAGAGCTGGAGACCGATCGCAAGCTGCTGGAGGATGACCGCGTATGAGCCGCAGCAAACTGGAACGTGAAGCGCGCATTCATGACTTAATCGGCGAAATACAGCAGCAGCGGCTTGACCTGAGCGCAAGCCGCCGCGACTTCCTGCTGAGCACGGCGCAGTACGATCGCGGTTGGCTGACGTTTCTCAGCATGCGGCGCTATCTGGCCATCGTCAGCAGCGCATTAGCTATCTGGTCGGTGCGCAGCCCGAATAAGTTTATGCGCCTGCTCAAGCGCGGATTCGGCGTCTGGAGCACCTGGCGTATGCTGAAATCGGCTCTGCCGCAGCGCTAAATCCCTCTGCATTCAGCCGGTGCGAAATCGCCGGCTTCGCTTCATCAGATTTCCTGAACAACACCTACAGAATATCTCGCTTACAACCTTTCCCCTGCGCGACTATTATCTCCAGCTATCAGCTCAGCAAACGGCAACGCCGCCTTTCGCTGGGAATTATCTAACGCAGGCGCGACTGCCCTGCCGACAATCTAGCCTGGAGTTAATGATGAAAAAATTCGAAGATACTGGTCTGCTGCTGGCGCGTATTTTAATGCCGATCCTGTTTATCACGGCCGGCTGGGGTAAAATTACCGGCTATGCGGGCACGCAGCAGTATATGGAAGCGATGGGCGTACCGGGCTTTATGCTGCCGCTGGTTATCCTGCTGGAGTTTGGCGGCGGCCTGGCGATTCTGTTCGGCTTCCTGACCCGCTTCACCGCGCTGTTTACCGCCGGCTTCACCATCCTGACGGCGTTCCTGTTCCACAGCAACTTCGCGGAAGGCGTCAACCAGCTGATGTTTATGAAGAACCTCTCTATCGCAGGTGGTTTCCTGGTGCTGGGCCTTGTCGGTCCGGGCGCGTACAGCATCGACAGCCTGCTGCGTAAGAAATCTGCGCCAGCTGCGGCGCTGCGTTAAGCACACATCTGGCGTAATGCCACATATACTTAGCAGGGCGAGGATACTCCTCGCCCTGTTTGCATTGGAGGCGATATGGGCCAACTGATTGACGGTGTCTGGCACGACACCTGGTACGACACCAAATCAACCGGCGGACGCTTTAAGCGCACTGAAGCGGTCTGGCGCAACTGGGTGACCGCAGACGGCAGCGCCGGTCCGACGGGCGACGCGGGCTTTAAGGCCGAGCGCGATCGCTATCATCTGTATGTTTCTCTCGCCTGTCCCTGGGCGCACCGCACGCTGCTGATGCGTCAGCTCAAAGGACTGGAGTCGATGATTGACGTCTCCGTGGTGCATCCGCTGATGCTGGAGAACGGCTGGACGTTCGACGACGATTTTCCTGACGCCACCGGCGACAAGCTTTATCAGAACGAATTTCTCTATCAGCTTTACCTGCATGCCGATCCGCACTACACCGGGCGCGTGACCGTGCCGGTGCTGTGGGACAAGCAGCAGGGCACCATCGTCAGCAACGAATCGGCGGATATCATCCGCATGTTCAACAGCGCCTTCGACGCCGTCGGCGCGCGCGCCGGGGATTACTATCCGCCCGCCCTGCGCGAAAAGATCGACGAGCTGAACGGCTGGATTTACGACACGGTCAACAACGGCGTCTATAAGTCGGGCTTCGCGACCTCGCAGGCGGCCTATGACGAGTCGGTGACCGCGCTGTTCCATTCGCTGTCGCGCCTCGAGCAGATTCTGGGGCAGCACCGCTATCTGACCGGCGACCAGCTCACCGAGGCGGATTTGCGTCTCTGGACCACGCTGGTGCGTTTCGATCCGGTCTACGTTACGCATTTTAAGTGCGATCGCCACCGTATCGGCGACTATCTCAACTTGAGCGGTTTCCTGCGCGATATCTACCAGATGCCGGGTATCGCCGAGACGGTGAACCTGCCGCATATCCGCCACCACTATTACGTGAGCCATAAAACCATCAACCCGAACGGCGTGATTTCGCTGGGACCGGCGTTTGACTGGGATGAGCCGCACGGGCGCGGCTAAACGCGCGCGCCGTTCTTACCGGGACGGCGCGCCTCAACTGTTATAAAAATTCTGCGCGTTTCTGTGTCTGCCCCGGCTAACTGTTATCTGTTCTACTGAGCAGAAAAATAACGGTGAGGTGAACAATGGACGCCATTAAACAAATCTTAATCGACGAAATCGCGACGCTTAATCGTGAAGAGCGCCGCGATAACCGGCCGCGTTTTAGCTTCTCTTTTCTGAAAACCCACCCCGGCCTTTGGGCGCTGATGTATCTCTGCTACGGCCTGTGCGTGGCGCTGATCTTCTCCACCGAGATGCTGGGCTGGCCCGCCTTCTGGTTCGCTACCCTGTTCGTGCTGGTGATGAGCTTTCTGATGCTGCTGGATATCAACCCGAAATATCGCTTCGAGGATATCGACGCGCTGGATCTGCGCGTCTGCTATAACGGCGAGTGGTATTACGTGCAGCCGGTCTCTGAAGGCGGCGTAAAAAAGATCCTGAATTTGCCGGACGCACCGGAAGAGGTGAAAAGCGGCATTCATCGCCTGCTGCGGCAGAAAGGCGAAGTGGATTTCTATGATGTTTACTATCTGACCTGGGGACACCAGCAGGCGGCGCAGGTTTAACCGCTCCGCTGGTCGGCAATCAGCCTGCCCAGCGTCTCGACCGCTGCCTCGGCGCGCGTATCCCACGGCCAGGCGGCGTTAATACGAAAACAGTGGGTAAACTCCTCGCCCGCTGAAAACAGCCGACCCGGCGCGATGCTGATCCCCTGCTGCAACGCCTGCTGATAGAGCTGCGTGGTGTCATAGCCGCGCGGCAGCGTCACCCACAAAAAGAAGCCGCCCGGCAAATCGCTTACGCTGGCGTCCGCCGGCAGCGCCCGGCAGAGCGCCTCGCGCACCCACTCTTTGCGTCGCGCCAGCGTCTGCCGCAGTTTTTTCAAATGGGTATCGTAGCGGCGCGTGGCGAGGAAGTCCGCTAGCGCCAGCTGCATCGGCGCGCTGGTGGAGAGCGTGCTCATCAGCTGCAGCCGCTGGATACGCTGCGCGTGCTGCCCCGCCGCGACCCAGCCCACGCGGAACCCCGCCACCAGACATTTGGAAAAAGAGCCGCAGTGCAGCACGTCGCCGCCGCGATCCCAGTATTTAGCCGGATGCGGCGCCTCAGCGCCCGTCCAGAGTTCGGCGTAAACGTCATCCTCGATCAGCGGCACCTGATAGCGCGCCAGCAGCGCCACCAGCTGCGCTTTGCGCGCGGGCGAGAGCGTCACGCCGAGCGGATTTTGCAGCGTGGTCATCAGCCAGCACGCTTTTACCGGCCAGCGCTGCAGCGTCTCTTCCAGCTGCTGCATATCGATGCCGTGCTGCGCGTCGCTCGGCACCGCGAGCGCTTTGAGCTTGAGCCGCTCGATCGCCTGTAGCGCGCCATAGAAGGTCGGCTGTTCGATGACCACGTAGTCGCCGGGTTCAGTCAGCGCCTGCAGGCTGAGATTGAGCGCTTCCAGCGCGCCGTTGGTAATGACGATTTCATCCGGCGACAGCGTGATGCCCTGCCGCGCGTAGCGCTGCGCCAGCATCTGTCGCAGCGCGGCATTGCCTGGCGGAAGATTGTTAAGCGCGTCAAGCGGCGTCAGCTGATGGGAGACGTTGGTCAGCGAGCGCATCAGCTGACGCTGGGGGAAGAGTTCGGGATCGGGAAAAGCGGAGCCAAACGGGACAATCGCCGGGTCGCGGATCGCCTGCAGCACGTCAAAGACGAAGTTGTTGATATCGACCTGCTCGCTGAGCGCCACCTGCGCCTGCACGGTTTGCAGCGCGCGCGGCGCGACGTAGTAGCCGGACTGCGGCCGCGAGACGATCCAGCCCTGGCTCTCCAGCACCTCGTAGGCGTGCATCACCGTCATCAGGCTCAGCCCGTGCTGCGCCACCTGCTGACGCAGCGACGGCAGCTTTGTGCCCGGCGGCCAGATGCCCGCCTCGATCTGCTGCTGAATCTCATCCGTTAGTTGCTGATATTTCGCCACGGGCTGCTCCTTTCGTTGCCGGGGCGCAGTTTAGCATGGCGGGAACCGCAGTGGCGTCGTCTGACCGCGAGGAAGCGTGAAATGCGGCGGGATTGAGATAAGCGACAAAGCGCCCGGCGTGCAACACATAGCAGAAAGCAAAAACCCCGCTTGCGCGGGGTTTTCACCTGAAAAGTCGAAACTGACCGATAAGCCGGGTTCTGTCGTGGACAGTCATTCATCTAGGCCAGCAATCGCTCACTGGCTCAAGCAGCCTACCCGGGTTCAGTACGGGCCGTACCATGCGAACCCCTATTTGGCCTTGCTCCGGGTGGAGTTTACCGTGCCGCGAACTGTTGCCAGACGCGCGGTGCGCTCTTACCGCACCCTTTCACCCTTACCTGATCCCATAAATGGGCCATCGGCGGTTTGCTCTCTGTTGCACTGGTCGTAGGCTTGCGCCCCCCAGGCGTTACCTGGCACCCTGCCCTATGGAGCCCGGACTTTCCTCCCCTCTGCCCGTCTCCCTACAAGAGGGACGACGACAAAGCGGCGACTGTCTGGTCAGCTTCGGCGCGAGATATTAGGGCATTCGGCCGCATTTGTCACGCCTCTTGCTGATCGAGCGCAAAGCGATAGAGCGCATTTTTCTTCACGCCGTGGATTTCCGCCGTCAGCGCCGCGGCCTTTTTCAGCGGCAGCTCTTTCTGCAGCAGCGCCAGCGTGCGCAGCGCCTCGGCGGGCAGCGCCTCTTCATCCGCCTTATGCCCTTCGACCACCAGCACCATCTCGCCTTTGCGACGATTTTCATCCTCTTTGATCCAGGCGAGCAGCTCGCCCACCGGCGCGCCGTGAATCGATTCCCAGGTTTTGCTCAGCTCGCGCGCCAGCACCACGTAACGATCGGCACCGAGTTCCTTCACCATATCTTCCAGGCTGTCGAGCAGACGGTGGGTGGACTCGTAGAAAATAAGGGTGCGCGGCTCCTGCGCCAGCGCGCGCAGCGCGTCGCAGCGCGCCTTGGTTTTGGCAGGCAGAAACCCTTCGTAACAGAAACGATCGGACGGTAACCCGGCGGCGCTTAATGCTGTGACGGCGGCGCAGGCGCCAGGCAGCGGCACCACGCGGATGCCCGCCTCGCGGCAGAGGCGCACCAGATGGTAGCCCGGATCGTTGATCAGCGGGGTCCCGGCATCGGAGACCAGCGCGATGCTCTGCCCTTGCTGCAGCTTCGCCAGCAGCAGTTCGGCCTTCTGCTGTTCATTGTGGTCGTGAAGTGCGAAGAGCCGCGCAGCGATGGCGAAATGTTGTAGCAACAGTCCGGTATGACGTGTATCTTCCGCTGCGACCAGATCGACGCCCGAAAGCACCGTCAGCGCCCGCTGGGTGATATCACCCAAATTACCAATCGGGGTTGGAACGATGTAGAGCGTGCTGGCAGAAATCTCTGCCCGATCGAGTTGTTTCATTGTTTCATCCGAATTGCCGATTTAATATTGAGCATCTTGAAAAAAACATCACTGGATACAGTATGCTTCCTTCAAAAGTCGTTCGTCATAAAGCAGGACGCTTTGTGCCTGTCCTTCTTGCTGGGCTGATTTTAGCCGCCTGTAGCGGTCAGGGGCCGCAAACCTCAAACGTAAATATTCAGGGGCCCATTACCGGCGGGTCTGATTACTATCTGCAGCAAGTGCAGCAAAGCAGCGATGATAGCAGGACAGACTGGCAATTACTTGCCATCCGTGCCCTGATGAAAGAAGGAAAGTATCCTCAAGCCGGCCAGCAGATCAACCTGCTGCCGAGCCAGCTCAGCGACACGCAACAGCAGGAGCTGCTGCTGCTTAAATCGCAGTTCCTGTTCAGCCAGCAGAACGTGCCGGGCGCAACGCAGCTGCTGAATCAGGTCAAAGTCGACGACCTGTCGAAAGAGCAGCAGGCACGCTATTACGGCCTGCAGATCGCGGCCGCGCAGGGCAAACCCTCGCTGGCGCTGCTGCGCGCCTATATTGCGCAGGAGCCGCTGCTGAGCGGCGACGATCGTCAGAAAAACATCGACGCCACCTGGCAGGCGCTGACGCAGATGACGCCGCAAGAGGCGAGCAGCCTGGTGATCAACGCCGATGAAAACACCCTGCAGGGCTGGCTGGATCTGCTTAACGTCTGGCGCGCCAACGCGCAGGACGGCGAGATGCTGAAATCCGCCCTGAAAGACTGGCAGACGCGCTATCCGCAAAATCCGGCGGCTAAAACCCTGCCGACGCCGCTGAGCCAGGCGCAGAATTTCACCAAAGCCTCTACCAGCACCATCGCGCTGCTGCTGCCGCTGAATGGTCAGGCGCAGGTCTTCGCCAGCGCCATTCAAAAAGGCTTCAACGATGCGAAAAACGGCGCCCTGAACGCCGCGCCGCAGCCGGCCGCGCAGCCAGCGAACCCGCCGACCGCTGCAGAAAGCGCGCAGCCTGCGCCGACCAGCGAAGCCAACGCCGTGGTCAGCCCGGCCGCTGCGGCTATTACGCCGGCCGCGACCGCGCAACCCACCGCTGCCCAGACTCAGCCTGAAGCCAGCGCGCCCTCCAGCAGCGCGCAGATCAAGGTCTACGACACCAGCAGCCAGCCGATTCAGCAGGTGATGCAGCAGGCGCAGCAGGATGGCGCGACGCTGGTGGTCGGCCCGCTGCTGAAAAACAACGTCGAAACGGTCGCCAACAGCCAGACACCGCTCAACGTACTGGCGCTCAACGCGCCGGAGCAGATCCAGAACCATCCGAATATTTGCTATTTTGCGCTTTCTCCTGAAGACGAAGCGCGCGATGCCGCGCACCATATGTGGAACCAGGGCAAGCGCCAGCCGCTGCTGCTGGTGCCGCGCAGCAGCTTCGGCGATCGCGTGGTCAACGCGTTTGCACAGGAGTGGCTGAAGCTGGGCGGCACGGCGCCGCTGCAGCAGCGTTTCGGCTCGACCGCTGAGCTGAAACAGGGCATCAACAGCGGCGCGGGCATTACGCTGAGCGGCACGCCGGTCAACGTCCAGCCAGCCGCCGCCGAATCCCAGGGCGTGACCATTGCCGGGCTGACGATCCCGTCGCCGCAGCAGCAGAGCGAGCCGGCGGCGGCGGCGAGCGGCGGCAACGTCGATTCGGTCTATATCGCGTCGACGCAGGATGAACTGCAGCTGATTAAGCCGATGATCGCCATGCGTACCGGCAGCCGCAGCTCGGCCTCGCTTTACGCCAGCTCGCGCAGTTACCAGGCGGGCGCGGGTCCCGACTTCCGTCTGGAGATGGAAGGGTTGCAGTTCAGCGATATTCCGCTGCTCTCGGGCCGTAACCCGGCGCTAATGCAGCGCGCGGCGCAGTCGTTCAACAACGACTACTCTCTGGTTCGCCTCTATGCGATGGGCATCGACGCCTGGACGCTGGCGAACAGTTTTAACCAGGTGCGCCAGACGCCGGGCTTCACCATCGACGGCAATACCGGCAAGCTGAGCGCGAATCAGGATTGCGTGATCAACAGGACGTTGTCATGGAGCCAGTATCGTCAGGGCGAGATCGTTCCCGCCTCCTGAACACCCGGCGCTTCGGCGCCGAACAGGAACAGCGCGCCCGGCGCTATTTAGAGCGTGCCGGACTGCGCTGGGTCGCCAGCAATGTGACTTATCGCGGCGGCGAGCTGGATCTCATCATGCGCGACGGCGCATGCTGGGTCTTCGTGGAGGTGCGCTACCGGCGCGATGCGCGCTACGGCGGGGCGCTGGCCAGCGTCACTCGCCTCAAGCGGCAAAAGCTGTTGCGCGCCGCCGCACTCTGGCTCGCCCAGCGCGGCGGCAGTTTTGAGACGGTGGATTGCCGTTTCGACATCATCGCCATTACCGGTACGGCGCTGGAGTGGCTGCCCAATGCCTTTAATGCAGACGTTTAGAACCAGGTGGTCGTGTGCAGGACAGAATTAAAGCGTGTTTTACTGAAAGTATTCAAACCCAGATTGCCGCCGCAGAAGCGCTGCCGGACGCCATTTCCCGCGCCGCGATGACGCTGGTGCAGTCCCTGCTTAACGGCAATAAAATCCTCAGCTGCGGCAACGGCGCATCAGCCGCCAACGCGCAGCATTTCGCTGCCAGCATGATCAACCGTTTCGAGACCGAGCGTCCCAGCCTGCCAGCGCTGGCGCTCAGCGCGGACAACGTGATGCTGACGGCGATCGGCAACGATCGTCAGCACGATGAAATCTACGCCAAGCAGGTGCGCGCGCTGGGTCAGGCCGGCGACGTCCTGCTGGCGATCTCTACCCGCGGCAACACGCGAGACATCGTTAAAGCGGTGGAAGCCGCGGTTACCCGTGATATGACCATCGTTGCGCTCACCGGCTATGACGGCGGCGAGCTGGCGGGCCTGCTCGGCCCGCACGACGTGGAAATTCGCATCCCGTCGCACCGCAGCGCCCGCATCCATGAGATGCATATGCTGACGCTGAACTGTCTGTGCGACCTGATTGATAACACCCTTTTTCCACACCAGGAATGACTGAAGGAGCAAACATGAAAGCATTGAATGCTGTCGCTATCCTGTTAACCGCCATGCTGTTGCAGGGCTGCGTTGCCGTCGTCGCCGGCGGCGCGGCCGTCGCCACCAAAACCGCCACCGATCCGCGCACCGTCGGCACCCAGGTTGACGACAGCACGCTGGAGCTGCGCGTCAGCAACGCGCTGGCGAAAGATCAGCAGATTAAAACCGACGCGCGCATTATCGCCACTGCCTATCAGGGCAAAGTACTGCTGACCGGCCAGGCGCCGTCGCAGGATATCGCCAGCCGCGCCAAGCAGATCGCCATGGGCGTCGACGGCGCCACCGAGGTCTTCAACGAAATTCGCATCGGCCAGAAGGTCAGCCTCGGCACTTCCTCCTCCGACACCTGGATCACCACCAAAATTCGCTCGCAGCTGCTGGGCAGCGATCAGGTGAAATCGTCAAACGTGAAAGTGACCACCGAGAACGGCGAAGTATTCCTGTTGGGTCTGGTAACGGCAGAAGAGGCGAAAGCGGCGGCGGATATCGCCAGCCGGGTCAGCGGCGTGAAGCACGTCACCACCGCGTTTACGATGCTGAAGTAAGCGTGCATCAGGCCGCTCATCCGCTGGCACAGCGGCAACATACACAAAAGGGCGGCTTTAGCCGCCCTTAACTTCACTGGCATTGTGCCAGCGCGGGTGATATGGCCCGATCGCAAAGACGCAAAAACGGCATCCCTGCCAGCTCGGCCCGCGCCCTCCCTGGCGCGGGCGCTTTGCTCTTCGGTCCATATCACCCGCTTTTACGGTTTGTGAGCCGTCTGTCGAAGGGCTACCCCATCAATTTTTTTATACCGGTATATCGATCACCAGCGCCCAGGTCGCGGTTTTCGCCCGCAGCCTGATCTGCTGCTCCTCCTGCAAAAACGCCCCGTCGCCGCAGCCCAGCTTCTCCGGACGATCCTCGCGCGTGACCGCCTCCAGCGAGCCGTGAATCGACTGCAGATAGGCGCGCGGCCCGCGCAGCGTCAGCGACTGCTCTTCGCCCGGCGCCAGCCGCAGCTGATGCACCCACACCTGCTGACGCAGCTGCAGGCTATTGCCCGCGCCGTCCGGCGAGGCGATCAGCTGCAGATTGCCACGCTCCGGCAGCGCGATCTTTTGCAGCGTCGGGTTTTCCCGCTCGGGACAGGCGGCCAGCCAGAGCTGCATCCGCGTCAGCGGCTGATCCTTGCGCAGGTTGATTTCGCTGTAGCTGACGCCCGGCTGCGTGGCGAGCAGCAGCGCTTCGCCCTCGCGCGCGACGATATGGTTGCCTTCGCTGTCGCGATACTCAGCCTCGCCCTGCAGCACGATATTCAGCACGTCCACCTGCGGATAGGTGCGCGGCTGAAAGGCGGCCCCTGGCGCCAGCACTTCCTGATTCAGCACGCGTAGCGAGGCGTAGCCCATTAATTTGGGATCGAAATAGTGACCAAAAGAGAAACTGTAGCGTGCCTGCAACCAGCCGAAATCGGCCTGACCGCACGCGGACGCACTACGCGTCGTTATCATGATTTACCTCCAGCTCGCTGCGGCAGAGAACGACCGCAGACTTGATACCCATTATGGTAAAAGGCTGGACGCCGTATTGTTAGCCAGTTAATCTGCCGTGCATATTCAAATTTCCTGAAAGAGAGTTCGGATGGCTAAAGAGCGTGCCTTAACCCTTGAAGCGTTGCGCGTAATGGATGCGATCGATCGCCGCGGCAGTTTTGCGGCAGCGGCGGATGAGCTGGGGCGCGTTCCTTCGGCGCTCAGCTATACCATGCAAAAGCTGGAAGAGGAGCTGGACGTGGTGCTGTTCGACCGCTCCGGCCACCGGACGAAATTCACCAACGTCGGGCGCATGCTGCTGGAGCGTGGACGCGTGCTGCTGGAAGCGGCGGACAAGCTCACCACCGACGCCGAAGCGCTGGCGCGCGGCTGGGAAACGCATCTGACCATCGTCACCGAAGCGCTGGTGCCGACCGACGCTCTCTTCCCGCTGGTGGAGAAGCTGTCGGAAAAGGCCAATACCCAGATTTCGCTGATAACCGAAGTGCTGGCGGGCGCGTGGGAGCGGCTGGAGCAGGGCCGCGCCGATATCGTTATCGCGCCCGATATGCACTTCCGCGCCTCAACCGAAATCAATACGCGCAAGCTCTACACCATGATGAGCGTCTATGTGGCCAGCGCCGACCATCCGATTCACAACGAGCCGGAACCTCAGTCTGAGGTGACGCGCGTGAAGTATCGCGGCATCGCCGTGGCCGATACGGCGCGCGAGCGCCCGGTGCTGACGGTGCAGCTGCTGGACAAACAGCAGCGTCTGACGGTCAGCAGTATGGACGACAAGCGCCGCGCGCTGCTGGCGGGGCTCGGCGTCGCCACCATGCCCTATTCGCTGGTAGAGAAAGATATTGAGGAAGGTCGGCTGCGCGTCGTCAGCCCGGAATATACCCGCGAAGTGGATATTATTATGGCGTGGCGCCGCGATAGCATGGGCGAAGCCAAAGCCTGGTGCCTGCGCGAGATCCCGCGCCTGCTGGCGAAGAAAAGCTAAACCCCGCCCTTCGGCTCCAGCCTGCCCTGCGGGCTGGAGCCTGCTGTTACAACCGCCCCAGACACTCAATCGCCACCGCCTTGAATGCGGCGAAATCTTTGCTGTCGCGCAGCCGGGGCATCGCCCTTTCGCGCAGAAAGGTCACGAAGAGATCGTAGATCGCCATCGCCTCTTCATATTCGCTTTTACTGATCGCCAGCAGAAAGATGACCGAGGCGGTGTCGTCGCCCCAGGGAATGCCCTGCGGCGCCAGCACGGTATAGACCACGGTTTTTTTCGCCAGCAGGCCGAGCGAGTGCGGCAGCGCGATGCCTTCGCCCAGCATGGTGCTGACGATCGCCTCGCGCTCCTCTACCGAGGGATAAAAGCTCGCGTCGACAAATCCTTCCGCCTCCAGCCGATCGCACAGCTGGCGGAACAGCTGCGACTGCGTCATCGGCTTATCGACGATCAGGAAGTGCTGCGCGTCGAAAAACTTTTCCAGCATATAGGGCCGGGTGCGGTCCACCAGCACCAGCTTGCCGATCTGCTCCAGCTGGAAACCGGTAGGAAACGGCGACATTACCACCACCGGCTTATCCTTCTCGCTCAGCCGCGTGGTAGAGATAACGAAATCTTCATCGATGCGCGCGCGCGCCTCATATTCGCGCTGCGACAGCCGACCGGCGACCTGTAGCTGCGGATATTTGCGCAGCAGCATCGCCTCAATCATCCGCAGCGTGGAGTTTCCGCTGTCGCACACCAGCAGCACCTGCGGATGGCGCTGGTAGCCGACATCGTAATGACGCTCCAGCCCGACGCCGATATGCAGCACCAGAAAGCCGATCTCATTCTCGCTGATCACGTAAGGCGTATATTTGCCCCAGCTGGAGACCGCCGCCAGCGTCACGTCATAGGCCATCGGATAGTGCTGTTTAATATTATCCAGCAGCGGGTTGGGAATATGGATCTGATATCGCACGCGGGTGATCATGGTTTTAATGTGCGTCAGCAGATCGGCGCGCAGCTGTTCATCGCCCTGCAGATCGTAGTTGTAGTGGGTATTGATATAGCTCAGCAGATAGTCCACCAGCGCGTCGGCGTCATCGGCGTTGATGGCGCTCGGCGCCACCTCCTGCATCTGGCGCGCCGCGATATTAACGCGCAGCCAGCCCTCTTCCGCCGGCGACACCGGCTTGCCCACCAGCGGCCGCAGCAAATTAATCAGCTCGCGCGCCGCCTCGCGCACGTCCAGTCCGACATCCTCCGCGCCGGGATCGCTCAGCGGATAGCCTTCGCTGATACGCCGCACCGCGACCGCGCAGTAGAGGCGCAGATAGCGCTCGCCCTCGTCGCTGAGGCGAACGTTATGGCGCGTCAGGCACTGCTGCAGCAGCGGGCGCAGCGTCTCCAGAATATTGCTGTGCAGCGCTTCGATAGTAATCAGCGGGCTGTCGGCCTGCTCCTGGTCGATCTGCCACAGCAGATCGGTTAAACAGGTGCGGATCGCCACTTCGCTGCCGAACAGCTTCATGCCGTAGTGGGGTTTACTCTCGATATGCAGGTGATAGCGCGCCAGCCACTCGCGCACCTCGGTCATGTCGTTTTGCAGCGTGGCGCGGCTGACGAACCACTCATCGGCCAGATCCTCCAGCTTGAGCGACCAGGCGGCGGTCAGAAAGCGCGTCAGCATATAGCGCACCCGTTCGGCGGAGGTGCGCGGCACGCGCAGCGGCGAGCGGTTTTGCCGCTCCAGACGCTGGAAGCGCTGCGCGTCGTCGATTTTTAGCTGATAGCCGGCACCGCGGCTGAGTACGAACTGCGCGCCGTACTCCTCTAACAGCGCGTTGAGCGCGCTGATGTCGGCGCGCACGGTGCGCGTTGAAACGGCGAAGCGCCGCGCCAGCTCATCCTGAGGCAGCGTTTCGTTTTGCAGGGCGTCAAACAGTTGCGCAAGGCGTTGATTTGGAAATCTCAAGGCGGTCTACCTGTTACGGCGCTGGCATGCATTCAGCGGCATCATGTCGAAAAATAGCAGCTTAAAGCGAACGGCGCGTGACCTCCAGGCAAGCGCCGACGCCCTGTGAAGCGCGCCGACGTGACTGTCGCTACGGCAGCAGTTTTTTGCAAATGGCCAGCAGCTGGCGCACATCTTCCACGCGCGTATCGCCGCTGACGGGATCGATAATGGAGCTGTAAACGTGCGGGATAATTTTACTGACGCCCGCCTCCAGCGCGATCGTCAGGATCGCCTCGACGTTATCGAGATAGATGCCGCCGGTCGGCTCCAGCCAGAAGTCATGCGCCGCGCACGCCTGGGCAACGGCGCGGTACTCGTCGACCGCCTTTAGTCCGCCCATCGGGAAATATTTCACCGAACTGCCGCCCATATCCTTCAGCAGCGCGATGGCGCTGTCAATCGGCACCCGCGCGTCGCTGCCCTGCGAGCTGAGCGGGCCGGTAGAGATCTTCACCAGGCCCGGCGTGCCGGTCGGCGAAATCAGGCCGTTGACCACGGTTTGCGACTGCCCCAGCAGCGCGCGGCTGGTGGCGACGCCGGTGAACACCTGGTTAACGTGCTGCGGCTGCAGCACCGCGGAAATCTCGCTCACCATTTTTGACTGATTCGGATCGCCCGCGCCGAGTCCGACCGAGAGCGCGTTGTCGATCATCGCGGCATAGTCGCGCATATCGGCGATAGCCGCCTCGTTGCTGCTATAGTTTTTCGACAGCACGCCCACCAGTACATGTCCTTCCGCTGCCTCCCAGATGGCGCGCGCGTTGGCTTTCGAGCCTGCCAGCACGTTAAGACAGAGACGATCCTGATAGAAATTCGGGGTCAGCTTCATGCGGTTTTTCCTCCGTTCAACAGCGTTTGAATCGAGGTGAAGATGGTGTGCAGCTGTTCAGCGCTGACGCTGCGCACATCCGCCTCGATAATGCCCTCATTGGCTTTGTAGCCGCGAAAATAGATAGCGGTCGCGCCATTTTTCAGCGCCTGCACGATGTCGCCGGTACGCTGGCCGATGGCCGCCTCGTCGAATTTGATCTCGGCGCGGGCGATATCGCGTCCCGCCGCGTCCCACACTACGCGGGCGCTCACGCCGCGCAGCTGATTGAGGTTGTCGATAAAGGGCGTCATTTTCTCCACCATCTGCGCGCCGCTGGTTTTTTCCAGCCGCAGATAATTTTCAATCGCCTGCGTCAGGCCGAGAATGCCCTCTTTGCCTACCTTCATCGCCCGGCCGATGCCGTTGCTCTGGCGCTTCACCCACTCCACAGGCTGCGCTCTGCCGATTACCAGCCCGCTGGTCGGCCCTTCAATCGCCTTCGCGCCGCTGTAGATCACCAGGTCGGCGCCGTACTGGTAGTAGCACTGCAAATCTTCTTCGGCGGCCGCGTCGACGATCAGCGGCACGCCGTGTTTGCGCGCCACGACCGCCGCCTGCTCGACGTTCAGGTGGCTTTTCTGCACGCAGTGGTGCGATTTCACGTAGAGGATGGCGGCGGTCTGCGGCGTGATCGCCGCCGCCAGCTGCTCGGGCGAACACTCGTTGCTGTAGCCCGCCTCCACCAGACGACCGCCGCCCAGCGCCACCATACTGCCGACCGGCGCGCCGTAGTTAACGTTATGGCCTTTCGGCACCACGATGTCGTGCGGCACCTCAAGCGGCGCGGCATGCAGATTATCCAGCAGCCAGTCGTTATCTTTGACGATTACCGCCGCGACGCACTGCGCGATGCCTGCCGAGGCGCAGGAGACCACCACCGCGTTTTCCACATTCAGCAGCTGCGCGATGTAAGCGCCGGTCTTGTTGACCAGATCTTTCATTTCAAAATAGTGGCTGAGGCCGATCTGCACGGTGTCGACCACGTCCGGCGACGGCGTAGAGACGCCGAGGATCGTCATGCGGCCAGAGGCGTTGATGACCGGCTTCAGGCCATATTTTTCATAGATCGAAGACATTGGCTTTCCCTTCTTCTGTCAGGAACCACTTGCCCGCCACCACGGCGGCCAGCGGCGTAAGATGTTTCTCCCCGGTGAGCTGTTCGCCTTCGGAATCGACAAACAGGCGGGGCGCTTCGGTAACGCTGAAAAGCGTGAGATCGGCGTCGAAACCGACTTCAAGACGCCCTTTGCGCGTCAGGCGCAGCCCGTCCGCCGCCTTCCAGGTGACGCAGTCGATCACCTGTTGCAGCGTCATGCCGACGCTGAAAAACTTCGACATGACGTGCGCCAGGTTATGCACCGGGCCGTTGAGGCGGTTGCGGCAGTAGATATCCGAGCTGATGGTGTCGGGCAGAATGCCCTGCGCGATGGCGACGCGCGCCACCTCAAAGCTAAAGCTGGCGCTGCCGTGGCCGACGTCCATCCTGACGCCGCGCGCGATGGCGTTGCGCACCGACGCCTTCAGTTCGCCCTGCGGCGTCAGCACGCGATTGGGCTTGCCGTTAAAGCAGTGAGTAATGATGTCGCCGGCGGTGAGCCGCTCGGCGATCTCCGCCAGATCCGGCGGGTTATTGCCGATATGCACCATCAGCGGCAGACCGCCGACCCGCTGCTGGATCGCTTTGGCTTTGATCAGCGGTTGAATGCCGTTCTCGCCGACTACGCTGCTGCTCATGCGCGCCTTCAGGCCGACGATAAAGTCGGGCAGCCGTTTTACGGCTTGCTGCACCGCGTCGCCGTCGATCTGCCGCATATCCGCCAGCTCGTTCTGGGTCACGATGCCGGTGCGCG
The DNA here is from genome assembly GCF_000738765.1 of Pantoea sp. NGS-ED-1003. Classification (NCBI taxonomy): domain Bacteria; kingdom Pseudomonadati; phylum Pseudomonadota; class Gammaproteobacteria; order Enterobacterales; family Erwiniaceae; genus Pantoea; species Pantoea sp. NGS-ED-1003. The sequence goes on along the minus strand of NZ_JPQA01000011.1, from coordinate 95,790 downwards.
CGATATTGATCAGCGCGTAGACCTGGGTGGTGGCGGCGCGGGTAATGGCATAAAAATCATCGATATGATCGGCGCCGGTGCTGCCCGCGTCGATAACCGTCGTGACGCCCGTGGCGACGCCGATAGCGTCCGCTTCGTCGTGATAGATGGGCGATTTGGGGTAGCAGTGGACGTGAGAATCGATCCAGCCTGCGCTGACGTAGCAGCGTCCAACCAGATCGCGTTCGCTTTTCGCCTCGCCCGGCAGGCGGTCGGCGATGGCGGCGATTTTGCCGTCCTGCAGCGCGATATCCACCAGCCGCTCATCCGTCAGCCGTGCGCGGCGAAGAATCAGATCGAACATAGCAACTCCTTAACGCGGCGGCCCGCTGGCGAGCCGCCGCCAGCTTCAGATAGCGACCGGGAAAATCGCGCCGAGGATCATGGCGCCGAGGATCGCGCCGCCGGTGATCGGCTTGTTCCAGAGGTAGAAGAGCAGCGCGCCGAGCAGCGAGCCCAGGCCGATAGGAATCGAGGCCGCCATCGCGGAAAGAATGATCAGCGGCCCTAAAAAGCGGCCGGAGGCGTTGCCCGCGCCCATCATCACGTCCGCGCCGTAGGTCGAGTCGCTCTGGTTGATGGTGAACTTGCGCGCCAGAATGATGATGTAGCCGATCGCCAGGCCAATCACCAGGCCGGTCGCCAGCGAAGCGGCGAAGTTAGCTACTGGAAAGACGATGCCCGCGCCCAGCAGCAGCGCCGGCACGCCCAGGCCGACGCCGGTCTGAATGGCGCCGCCGATATCGAGGATGCCCACCAGCGAGCCTTCGATGATACGGGCGAAGAGAAAGCTCGCGCCGAAGGCCGCCACCGCGCCGTAGACGCCGGTTTCCATGCCGGCACGCAGCATAGAAACAAACGCCACTTCGTTAAACGCGCCGATGCCGTAGAGGTAATACATGTGCGTACCGGCGAACACGCCCGCCGAGAGCAGGCCGACGAAGATCGGGAAAGACCAGTCGGCGTACCAGAAGCCTTTATTTTCAGTCATGTCGTTAGCCTTACTTGCCGCTCAGAGAGTTGTGGATCGCGTCGAGCCAGCCGGGAATGCCCAACTGGAAGGACTGCAGCAGTTTCATATCGAAGCCGCGGAAGAAGCCGCTCAGCACGAACAGCAGCACGATCGCCACCATCATCACTTTGGTCACCTTGTTCCAGCCGCTCTCCTCGACGCCTTTGCCGATCAGGATGCCGAGCACCAGGCCTGGCACGGCGTTGCCCATGATCAGCTGCGCCAGGCCGCCGAAAATCGTCGCCCAGAAGCCCGATTTTTTGCCGGCGTCGATGGCCGCCAGCCAGAAGATCACCGGCATGACGGTATTGACCAGCAGGTTTGCCGCCGGTACCAGCACTTTCACCGCGGTTACCTGCAGCGCGGCCGGCACCGCCGAGGCGGTAGAGTTAAGAAAGGCGACGACGATCATGCCGATAATGCCGCAGGCGATGGCCATCTTTTTCGGGTCGTGCAGGGTTTCGGCCAGGTTGCGGTTTTTCACCATCAGCGCGGCCGCGCCCCAGTTAGGAATGATGCGGTGGTCGACGTCCTGAGTGAAGGAGCCTGCCGCGACGGATGATGCCCAGGCATTGAAGAAAAAGCCGAGACCAAAGGAGAAGTGCGAGGCGGGATCGCCTTCGCAAGAGTTGAGCTCGCCCAGCGTACGGAACGCGCCCATCCCCTGCGAGGTCGGCGCGTGGAACATGCGCGCCGCACCGGCGCCGACGCCCACACCGACAAGCCCCCCAATGATCAACGACTTAAACAAAATAATTAAAAACATGTTTTTTTACCTTTGTTGTCGTCTGTTTTTACGGTGCCGCCGTGAATGTCACCTGCCCGGTATCAATCACGGTGACGCTGACGGAGATCTCCAGCTCGACGCTGTAGTTCCGCCGCTGGCGCGCCAGAAAGAAGAACAAAAACTTCTCCGTTTTGACGCTCTCCTGCGCGCGCAGCACCCGAACATCCAGGGGTTCGATGCGCAGCAGAATTTTTTGCGTCGCGCGCAGAACCTGGTTCTGCACGCGACTCAGAGCATCGGCAAAAGCTTTCTCTTTACTGTCGCCTTTGCCCTGCACCGTCACCTGAGTAACGTATTGTTCTTTCATCATCAGCTGCCGTGTTTCTTGTTCCAGGCCTGCACCAGCCGCTCGCCCAGCTCTTCTTTGTCCATAAAGCCGAAGCCGAGCACGTTGGCGCCTTCGTTGATGGCGGTGACGCCTTCGTCAACGGAACGCATGCCGTGGCGCGCCTTGTAGCCATATTTGTTTTGCGCGGTGATGGCGCCTGCGCCGCCGCTGCCGCAAAAGGAGATGCCGAAGTCGGCGTTTTCCGCCTTCATCACGTCGCCCAGCTTCATATCCGCCGCCACGCCCGGCACCACGACGGCGCGGCCGCCCGCCTTTTCTACGCCCGCCGCTACCTTCTGTCCTTTACCTAAACGATCGCCAATCACTACGGTTACCATGATGATTTCCTCTTTATACAGTCAGTTAGATCGAGCCACTTCTATATGGACGGAGAGAAGCCAGGCCTCTTCGCGCGGCAGATTGCCGAACAGATCGACCACCTGCTGCGCCAGCTGTATGGTCTCCGGCGAAATATCTTCAAACAGCTCCGCTTCCACCTCGGGAAGGGGTTCGCCGGTTAGCGAGCGCAGCGCCATGGCGCGTACGTGCGACGCCAGCATCTGCTGCTGCACCGCGTTGGGCGCGATATCGTGTTGGGCGTAGATCGCCGCGATTTGCGCCATCACCTTGTCGGCCAGGGCCTGAATCTCTTCCGGCGTTGCCTGCCGTACCGAAGCTCCGTTACTGCTCACCTTGCTACTCCTGTTCACGAAAATTCGCGTTGCGAATAAATTACGGCGTGACGAGGTGGAAGTGCAGACGCACTTTTTCCGCATGGAAGTGGAAATCGCAGGGCAGGCTGTGCGCCAGATCGCAGGACGCACAGATTGTGTGACAGACGCCGCGTTATGCGTGCTTTAAAAGTTAAAAAGGGGTGTCAAAAGAGAAGTGTGCAGGCAGCAGCGCGTGGCACGACGGTAAAAAAAGATGAGATAAGAAAAGCTGATGACGCGATAAAGCCGGTCGCGCGGACCGGCCCGAGAGTCAGCGGAACTTTTTATGATTGGCGTTGCGGATCTCCGCCAGCTTTTTCGCTTCGGTTTTGGCGCCGTCCAGGTTGTTGGCCTGCGCCAGCTTGTCGACCACGTCGATCTGCGCAATCAGCGAATCCAGGCCGGCATGGAAATCCTTCATCTGCGCGCTGTCGGCCGGCTGTCCTTCGAGCTTATCCGGCGTCGATTTTTTCGCATCCTGCGCCGCCTGGCGCATCTCGCCCAGCGCTTTATGCATCTCCTGCGCGTCGCCTGTTTTCATCACGGTATTCAGCCCGTCTTTCAGCGTATCCATATCATTTTCTAAATCCGCCGCGTACAGGCTGGCGCTTCCAGACAACAAGGAGAGAGACAACATTGCAATCACACGCTTACGCATCGGTATATCCTTTTTATTGTGGGTAAAAAAAAAGCAGCCAGAGCGGCTGCTTTCAGGAAGCGAGTTTTATTATTGTCCGGCGATTTTCATCTCCGGCAGCAGCACCGAACCACATTGTATGTTGCTGCGGGTTTCAATGTCGTTACCGACCGTGACGATATTGCGCCACATATCCTTGAGATTTCCTGCAATAGTGATCTCGCTCACAGGATACTGAATCTCGCCGTTCTCTACCCAGTAGCCGGCCGCGCCGCGCGAATAGTCGCCGGTAATGGCGCTGACGCCCTGCCCCATTAGTTCGGTAACCACCAGGCCGCGTCCCATCTGCCTGATGAGATCCTCAAAGCTGCTGCCCTGCCCGGCGATGCGCCAGTTGTGGATGCCGCCCGCGTGGCCGGTGCTTTTCAGGCCCAGCTTGCGCGCCGAATAGCTGGTCATCAGCCAGGTTTGCAGTACGCCATCCTTAACGATGTCGCGCGCCTGGGTACGTACGCCTTCGCTGTCGAACGGCGTTGACGCCAGGCCTTTCAGCAGATGCGGCTGCTCCTGAATGGTGAGCCATTCCGGCAGGATCTGCTGGCCGAGCGCGTCAAGCAGGAAGGTCGATTTACGGTAGACGCTGCCGCCGCTGATGGCGCCGACCAGATGGCCGAAGAGGCCGGTGGCGACTTCCGGCGCGAAAATCACCGGCGCTTTCATGGTAGAGAGCTTGCGCGGCGCCAGCCGCGACAGCACGCGACGCGCGCACTCTGCGCCAACCCACTCGGGACTTTGCAGATCCTCGAAGGCGCGACCGATGGTATAGGCGTAGTCGCGCTCCATATCGCCATCCTGCTCGGCGATAACGGAACTGGAGAGCGAATGACGGCTCGAGCAGTAGCTCTGCAGCATGCCGTGGCTGTTGCCGAAGACTTTAATGCCGACGTGGCTGTTGAAGCTACCGCCTTCGGTATTGGTAATACGCGGATCCGCTTTCAGCGCCGCCTGCTCCGCCTGCGCGGCGAGCTCGATGGCGCGATCGGCGTCGATCTCCCAGGGATGATAGAGATCGAGATCCGGCGCGTCGAACGCCAGCAGATCGGCATCCGCCGGGCCAGCATAAGGATCCGTCGAGGTGTAGCGCGCGATATCGATCGCCGCCTGCACGGTACGTTTGATCGCCTCCGGGCTAAGATCGGTCGATGAGGCGCTGCCCTTGCGGTTCTGATGATAAACGGTGATGCCGAGCGCGCCGTCGCTGTTGAACTCGACGTTCTCCACTTCGCCGTAACGGGTGCTGACGCCGATTCCGGTGGTTTTGGTCACTGCCACTTCCGCGCCGTCGGTGCTGGCTTTCGCCAGATCGAGCGCCTGCGCCACTGCCTGTTCCAACACTTTTCGCTGTTCTGCAACCTGAGTAGATACGTTCATCGGCCTGCCGTCTAATCTTAAGTATGAAAGTTTTGAGTCTATCAGAGTCAGAGAACAATTTCGCAGTCACCCGATAAACTGATAGGATTAGCCTCTTTTTTTAGGGGAGCCCAGAAAATGACCAAACAGCCCGATGAGTGGCTCGACGATGTGCCGGATAATCAGGAAGAAGAAGATGAAGAGATTATCTGGGTCAGTAAAAGCGAAATTAAACGCGACGCTGAAGAGCTAAAACGCCTGGGTGCCGAACTGGTCGATCTGGGCAAGAACGCCCTGGAGAAGATCCCGCTGGATGAAGAGCTGCTGGCCGCCGTCGAGCTGGCGCAGCGCATCAAGAAAGAGGGCCGCCGCCGCCAGCTGCAGCTGATCGGCAAAATGCTGCGCTCGCGCGACGTCGATCCGATCCGTCAGGCGCTGGACAAGCTGAAGAACCGTCACAACCAGCAGGTTGCGCTGTTCCACAAGCTGGAAGCGCTGCGCGATCGCCTGATCGAACAGGGCGACGAAGCGATGAACGAAGTGATTACGCTCTATCCGCACGCCGATCGTCAGCAGCTGCGCAGCATGATCCGCAACGCGCAGAAAGAGAAAGCGGGCAATAAAGCGCCTAAATCGTCACGTCAGATTTTCCAGTATCTGCGCGAGCTGGCGGAAAGCTAAGCCACGCCGAGGCGGGCAAAGCTGCCCGCCAGAACAGCGGTTAACGATAGTTGTAGAGAATGCCGGCGCGCAGACGCAGCTGGCGTTCGCTGGAGGTCGACGCGCGGCCGATATCGCCGAAGGTAACATAGGGTACCCAGGCGCGATCGTTGCCGAGCGCATAGTCGAACTGCAGCTCCTGCTCATAATCATCGTGCTTATTGGCGAAAAGCTTCGCGTCCGCATGCTTATAGACCAGCTTATAGGCCGTGGTCAGCCGATCGCTTTTATTACGTAAATAGAGGTCGAAACGGTTAGCGGTGCGATGACGATCGATATCGCAATAATAATAGCGGAGAGAGTAGAGAGATCGGTTTCAAATATTAACGCGACCGTCTGAAAAAATAAAAAAACAGGCCAGCGCTGACGGGAAGTAAAAAGGCGCCCTGACATGGGCGCCCGATGCGTTAAGCGAGTCGATCCAGCAGCTTTTGATGAATGCCGCCAAATCCGCCGTTGCTCATAACGAGAATCGAATCGCCCGGCTGGGCGGCTTTCGCTACCATCTCCACCAGCGTATCGATATCGGCGCTCCAGTGCGCCGGCGGCATGCAGGCTTCCGCCACGTCGGAGACCTGCCAGGGAATATGGTGCGGCTGGAACAGAAACACCTCGTCCGCGCGCGCCAGCGAAGGCGCCAGGTCGCTTTTGCTCACGCCCATTTTCATGGTGTTTGAGCGCGGTTCCAGCACCGCCAGAATACGCGCCCGGCCGCCAACTTTGCTGCGCAGCGCCGATAAGGTCGCCAGAATCGCCGTCGGGTGATGGGCGAAATCGTCATAGACCTTAATGCCGTTGACGTCGCCGCGCAACTCCAGACGGCGGCGCGCGTTGATAAAGCTGTCGAGCGCCTGCGCCGCGTCTTCAGGTTTGACGCCGACGTGACGCGCAGCGGCGATCGCCATCAGGCCGTTATGCATGTTGTGCTCGCCCACCAGCGACCAGTTCACCTCGCCGACCCTTTCGCCGTCGAGCAGCACTTCCCAGCGCGAGGCGTCCTGCACCAGCTTCTTCGCCTGCCAGCGGCCGCCCTCGCCGACGCTCTCCTGCTCGCTCCAGCAGCCCATCGTCATCACCTGGCGGATGTTGTGATCGTGCTCCGGCAGCAGGATTTTGCCCTGGCCCGGCACGATGCGCACCAGATGGTGGAACTGCTTCTGGATGGCGCGCAGATCGTCGAAGATGTCCGCATGATCGAACTCAAGATTATTGAGGATCAGCGTGCGCGGGCAGTAGTGAACGAATTTGGAACGCTTGTCGAAGAAGGCGCAGTCATACTCATCCGCTTCGATGACGAAGAATGGACTTTTTCCTAATTTTGCCGAGACGTCGAAGTTGCCGGGCACGCCGCCGATGATAAAGCCCGGCTCCAGTCCGCACGACTCCAGTATCCAGGCTACCATACCAGAAGTGGTTGTTTTGCCATGAGTTCCTGCTACCGCCACTACCCAGCGATCGCGCAGCACGAAGTCATGCAGCCACTGCGGGCCGGACAGGTAGGGAATGTTGCGCTCCAGCACCGCTTCCACGCAGGGGTTGCCGCGCGTCATGGCGTTACCGATGATAACGAGGTCCGGCGCGGGATCGAGCTGAGAGGCGTCATAACCCTCAGTTAATTCAATGCCTTGCTGCTCAAGCAGCGTGCTCATCGGCGGGTAAACGTTGGCGTCCGAACCGGTCACCTGATGGCCAAGGGAACGTGCCAGCATCGCCAGACCGCCCATAAACGTGCCGCAAATCCCAAGGATATGAATACGCATAACGAGATCCATTACTCAAAAGTTCGGCGCACAGTGTAACCCCGCTCGCAGACTTAAGAAACGGATTAGGACTATGGTTTTTGAAGTTCATTCGGCTAAACTGCGTACGCAAACGTTGGCGGTTTGCCAGGCAGGCTGCCACTCCATCGAAGATTCAGGGAATGTGTTATGAAAACGTTAGGCGAATTTATCGTCGAGAAACAGCACGACTTTCCTCACGCAACAGGTGAACTGACGGCGCTAATTTCCGCTATTAAGCTGGGCGCGAAAATCATCCATCGCGACATCAACAAAGCCGGCCTGGTAGATATTCTCGGCGCAAGCGGCGTTGAAAACGTCCAGGGCGAGCAGCAGATGAAGCTCGATCTCTTCGCGAACGAGAAGCTGAAAGCGGCGCTGAAAGCGCGCGGCATCGTGGCGGGGATCGCCTCGGAAGAAGAAGACGAGTTCGTAATCTTCGAAGGAGCAGAGAGCGGCAAATACGTCGTGTTGATGGATCCGCTGGACGGCTCGTCCAATATCGACGTTAACGTCTCCGTCGGCACTATTTTCTCTATCTACCATCGCGTCAGCGCGCCTGGTACGCCGGTCACCGAAGCGGACTTTATGCAGCCAGGCCACAAGCAGGTCGCGGCGGGCTACGTGGTGTATGGCTCCTCAACCATGATGGTCTACACCACCGGCTGCGGCGTTCACGCCTTTACCTACGATCCGTCGCTCGGCGTTTTCTGCCTGAGCCACGAGCGCATGACCTATCCGCCGACGGGCTACACCTACTCGATTAACGAAGGCAACTATATTCGTTTCCCGCAGGGCGTGAAGAAATACCTGAAGTTCTGCCAGGAAGAGGATCATGCCTCGCACCGTCCTTACACCTCGCGCTACATCGGCTCGCTGGTGGCGGATTTCCACCGCAACCTGCTGAAAGGCGGCATCTATCTCTACCCGAGCACCGCCAGCCATCCGAACGGCAAGCTGCGTCTGCTCTATGAGTGCAACCCGATGGCGTTCCTCGCCGAGCAGGCAGGCGGCAAGGCGAGCGACGGCGCGAAGCGTATCCTCGACATCCAGCCGGAAACCCTGCATCAGCGCTGCCCGTTCTTCTGCGGCAATAACGCGATGGTCGACGACGTTGAGCGCTTCCTGCGCGAATACCCGGACGCCGCACAGTAAATAAAAGTGGGCGATCGGGCCATCTGACTCACACAGAAAAGGGCGCAAACCTCGCGCCCTTTTCTTTTACGCCGTTTCCAGCCGGAACAGCGATACCGTGGATTGCAGATGCTGCGACTGCGCCTCCAGCGACTGGGTCGCCGCCGTGGCCTGCTCAACCAGCGCCGCGTTCTGCTGCGCCGCCTCGTCCATCTGCGTCACCGCCTGATTCACCTGCTCGATGCCGCGGCTCTGCTCATCAGACGCCATGGAGATCTCCTTCATCAGCGTCGTGACGCGCATCACTTCGCTGGAGATCTCATCCATGGTCTCGCCCGCGCGCGTCGCCATATCGCTGCCCTCTTTCACCCGCGTCTGCGACTCAGAGATCAGCCCGCGGATCTCTTTCGCCGCGTTGGCGCTGCGCTGCGCCAGCGTGCGCACTTCGTTGGCCACGACGGCGAAGCCGCGCCCCTGCTCGCCCGCGCGCGCCGCTTCTACCGAGGCGTTCAGCGCGAGGATGTTGGTCTGAAAGGCGATGCCGTCGATCACGCCGAGAATGTCGCCGATGCGGTTCGCGCTGGCGGTAATCTCCTGCATTTTCTCCATCACGTAGCTCACCACCTCTGCGCCGCGGTCGGCGCTGTCGGAGACGCTGCTCGCCAGCTTATTCGCCTGCTGCGCGTTGGCGGCGTTGAGGCGCACCGTAGCGGTCAGCTGCTCCATGCTGGCGGCGGTTTGCTCCAGCGACGCCGCCGACTCTTCGGTGCGCTGGGAAAGATGCACATTGCCCGCCGCCAGCTCGCGGCTGCCGACGTCGATCTGCTGGCTGGCGTGGAGCACCTGGCTTACCTGAGCGCGCAGCGCCTGCTGCATCTCTCCTAGCGCGCGGTTAAGGCGACCCAGCTCGTTGTCGCCCGTCGGCGGCAGCGTCTGCGACAGATCGCCTGCCGCGACCTGCTCCAGATGGGTAATGGCGCGGTTCAGCGGCAGCAGCAGCAGACGGCGCATCAGTACCCAGGCCAGCACGAACAGCAGCAGCGTCAGCGCCACCGCCGTGCCGATAAGCGCCTTCATCAGCGTTTCGTTCCAGGCCGCCTGCGCCAGCTGCGCGTCGGTCACCTGAGTGGCATAGCTGCCGAACGCCGCTACCGCGTTGCTGTAATTCAGGGCGAGCTTCGCGAGATTGCCCTCCAGCACGCTGTAATATTCGTCGGTGTACTGTTTTTCCAGCGCATCCATAATGGGTTTGATACCCTGCGCCAGGTAGGCGTTGTAGGACGATACGATGTCGTCAGCCAGCTTTTTTCCGTGCGCCGTTACCGTTCCCGCCGCGATAAAAGCTTTCATATTCCGCTGCGAATCCTGCACGTCAGCCTGCGCCTGCTTCACCGAGGCGGCGCCCTCGTCCAGCAGGCCGATCTCGATTTTGCGCACCGCCAGCGCGGCGGTGGCGCGCGCGCGCATCAGGTCGCCGTTGCTTTGATAGAGCGCGTTAAGTTCGATACCCTGGATGCGGTTGATCACATCCAGCGATCGGTTTCCTTTGTTAATGGCAATGATACCCATGACGCTGACCGCCAGCAGCAGCAGAGTCATAAAGGCGAGTAAAGCTAATAATCCTGTGCGTAGTGAGAGCTTTTTCATGATGTTGTTTTCCGTTTGCTTATATAAAGGCAGAAAATCCAGTCGCCCTAAAACGTACAAGTTATCGGCAGTTGCTCAGGGAAACTTTACCGACGTTGATGGTCATTTCCCTGATGATCACCCACGCTTAACCTTTCTTAATAAGGATTCACAGCATGAAAAAAGGTATGGCCGCCGCCGGTCTGCTGTTCTGCACCTCTGCGCTGGCAGCGCAAAATCCGATCGATCATGCGCTGGAGCAGTGCCTCAACGGCGCATCCACCACCGTGGCGATGGTGTCGTGCTATGACCGCGCCAGCCAGGCATGGGATAGCGAGATGAACACGCAATATGGCCAGTTAATGAAGAAGCTCACCGGCGAGCCTAAAAATAAGGTGCGTGGCGCGCAGCGTCAGTGGCTGGCGTATCGCGACAGCTGGCAGTCGGCGAGCGCGGCCTATTTCAACAGCACGCAGGGCACGCTGGCGCAGATTTCGCTGGCGGCGCAGCGCGTCGATCTGGTGCGTAATCAGGCGCTGTTGCTGCGATCGATGAATAAAGGCAGTTGCGCCGACGGCGGCGATTGTTGATAAATGGAGACGGTGCTTTTATTCACGCGTCGGCATCGGCTGGCGCATCCGTCTATTTTCAGGGAGAAATCATGGCTGCGTACGCCTCTACCCTTATTCTTATCGGCCTCGCGGTCCTCAGCTATTTCGTTCACAACAGCGCGGTCACCATCTCTATTCTGATCCTGCTGGCGATCAAGCTCACCCCGCTGTCGCAGTTCTTTCCCTACGTCGAGAAACAGGGCATTCAGCTCGGCATTATTATCCTGACGGTCGCCGTAATGGCGCCGCTCGCCAGCGGTTCGCTTCCCGCCTCGTCGCTGCTGAAATCTTTCGCCAGCTGGCAGTCGATCGTGGCGATTCTGGTCGGCATTTTCGTCGCCTGGCTGGGCGGGCGCGGCGTGAGCTTTATGAGCGCGCAGCCGTCGGTAGTCGGCGGCCTGTTAATCGGCACGGTGATTGGCGTCGCCTTCTTTCGCGGCGTGCCGGTCGGACCACTGATTGCTGCGGGGATCGTCTCGCTGTTCGTCGTCGCGAAGTAGGACGAGGAGCATTCCGAAAGGTCAAAATTGGGGCATACTTTCCCAGGCAGTTGGCTATAATAGCCGACACTCAACATGTGACTATTGAAGGAATGCCCGATGAGTTTGAACCAGGTGCCTGCCGGTAAAGAACTGCCAGAAGATATCTACGTTGTCATTGAGATCCCGGCCAACGCCGATCCGATCAAATACGAAGTCGACAAAGATTCCGGCACCCTGTTCGTAGACCGCTTTATGTCTACGGCGATGTTCTATCCGTGCAACTACGGTTATATCAACCACACCCTGTCCCTGGATGGCGATCCGGTTGACGTGCTGGTTCCGACCCCGTATCCGCTGCAGCCGGGCTCCGTGATCCGCTGCCGTCCGGTTGGCGTGCTGAAAATGACCGACGAGTCTGGCGAAGATGCCAAACTGGTTGCCGTGCCGCACACCAAGCTGACCAAAGAGTACGATCACATTAAAGATGTGAACGACCTGCCGGAACTGCTGCGCGCACAGATCACCCACTTCTTCGAGCAGTATAAAGCGCTGGAAAAAGGCAAATGGGTGAAGGTTGAAGGCTGGGATAACGCCGAAGCGGCGAAAGCTGAAATCATCTCCTCTTTCGAGCGCGCCAAGCAGAAATAATCTGCCGCCGCCCGATAAAAAACACCGTCCTCTGGACGGTGTTTTTGTTTGTGCGCCGGGTGATAAAAAAACACCGCCCTCTGGGCGGTGTTTTCGTTTATGCGTCTGACGGAGGATCGTCACGCCGTAGCCAGTCGCCGCTGGCGATGCGCTCACGTCCCTTAACCGGGCGCTGATAGACGTAAAGCCATGCGCTGCCGTAAGGCGTTTGCATCAGCTGGCGTTTGTATTCGCCAGCCTTAGTGCGCAATGCATCCAGCTCGCCCAGCGTCGTGGCGTCGATGCGGTAAACTTCACAATAGACGGTTCCTTCGCCCGGGATCACGCCCGGATAATGGCCGAGACTGTAGAGCTCGTAGCCCTCAATCTGCATATCCCCCAGCCATTGCGCATTCGTCATCCAGTGACTGTTTCCCTGTTTGCGCCGTAAACTGCCGTAGACAATTATTCGCATTGCTAAAACTCAAACTGATAGAGCAAATCAAGAGCCTGGTCCACACCAGACACGGCTTCCAAATAGAGTTTGGGCATCAGGCGATAACGCAAGGTTAAGGTCGCCAGTGAATCAAATATGCCGACACCATATTTTACTTGTAGACCCGGCAGCACATAGCCGCTGACCTGCACCTGCTGGCTGTCGCCAACGCCGGTGGTATCCAGGGCAAGATTGCTGACGCCGAACGTCTCGCCGATTTTACCCACAACCTGACCACTTTGCGCAACCCCCAGACCAATTAAGGCGGAGGTTAATGCGTTGCCGTCGCCGTCCGAGCCCAGTCCCTGGCCGCGCAGCAGGTAGGAAAGCGCTTCCTGCTGCGACATCGCCGGATCGGAGAAGACCTCGACCTTCGGCTCATCCGCCAGCCCGGTCACGCGCAGACCGGCCGTCACGTCGTCCTCTGTGGCTTCGGGGTTACGAATCGCCTCGAGGTTGATATAGGGCTGATCCGGCGGGCCGGCGAACTGCAGTTCGCCTTTGCGCACGATAAGATCCTGGCCGTAAGCGTGGAAGCGGCCGGACGGGATATTGATCTGGCCGTTGAGGCCCAGTCCGGTTTTGTCCTGCACCACTTTCAGGTCGCCGTTGAGCTTCGCCTTCAGGCCAAAGGCCGACAGCCGCACGTCGTTGCCGACGTGGATCACCAGATTGCTGTTAATCGGGATGGCGGCGGTTTTCGGCTGAATCGGCTGCAGATTTTTATCCAGCAGCACCTCGTCCGACGACACGCCGGTGGCGCTCTCCGGCACCTCCTGCACCGTGATGCGCGCCCAGGGAATATCGACGCTGCCATCCAGGCTAAAGGCCGCCGGCGTCGCCTCGAAAACCAGATCCGGCGAGACGTCCATGCGCACCATCGGCGGCACGGTCACGCGCACGCGGCTGCCCTGCGCGGCGATGCGGGCGCGCCAGTTGTCGAGCTGGCTCCAGTCCGCATTGCCGTTGAGGTTGATATTGCCCTGCGCGGTCTGCACCAGACCGTTGAGCGTCGAGCTCATGCCGTTGAACACCATATTCAGGTTCGCGGCGGTGAGATCGACCGGCATAAAGTTGCCGTCGACGTCGACACCCTGCAGGCCGAGCTGGCCGAAGATCTGCGGCTGCTTCACGCTGCCGCCGAGGCGCAGCGCGCTGTTAAGGCTGCCTTTGATCTTCTCGCCCTGCATCAGCGCCGGATTGAGCATCGCCAGCGAGATATTGCGGATGTTGACGTTGCCGCCCAGCGTACGGCGGTTCTGCGGATCGCCGATCTGCACGTTGCCGTCGAGCTGGCCGTTGTTGGCGATGCGGATCAGCCAGTCGAGATCGGCGCGGCCGTTGCGTAGCGCCGCGTTAAGGTTGAGCGCGCTGAAATCGACAGGCAGCGTATTGCCCTGCACGTCCTGCCGCACCTTAACGCCGTTGCCTTTCAGCGAGACGGTGCCGGTCGGCAGCGCGCCGTCCGCCGTCCAGTTCACGCGCGCATCGCCGCTAAAGACGCCCGCCAGCTGGGTTTCATCCGGCAGGAAAGGTTTAATCATCGCGAGGTCAAAGCGGTTAAGCTGAATATGCGCGTGGCCGCTCGGGCCAGCTTCAATCGGCTCGGGCACGCAGAGCTGCGCGTTGGGGTTCTGCCAGCAGTGCGGCCCGATGGTGGCGGTCTGCTTCGCGTTGAGGTAGTCGATCGCCATCGCGCGCGTCAGGCGCCATTCGCCCACCGGCGTATCAAAGCGCGTATTGTTAAGCGTACCCTGCCAGCGCTGCTGCTGGCGATCGAAGCTGCCGTTGAGCGCCAGCTGGCCGGAGACCGGCTCGCCCTGCACGTTAAGTTTCAGCTGATGCGCTTTTTCATTGCCGTCGGCGTTGAGCGTCAGCAGGCCGATCTTGAGCGCGTCCTGCTGCAATTGTTCAACGCGCAGCTGCAGCTTGCCGGCCACCTGATCGCTGGAGCGTACGTCGCCGTCCAGCGTGACGCGACGGATCTGCAGCTTTTGCCAGCGCAGGCCGGTGGCGTTGAGATCGGCCAGCAGCTGCGGCGCCTGCAGCGTGCCGCGCGCCTTGATGGTGCCTTTGGCGACGCCGCCCAGCCCCGGCAGCGCGTTATCGAGATGGGGCGCGTCGATGGTGGCGTCGAGATTAAGCGCGTCGCCCAGCGAGCCTCTGACGTCCAGGTTGTTGCGGCCCAGCACGATTTTCACGCCCGGGATATCCCACTGGTTATAGCTGTTGCCTTTCAGCGAGCCTTCGGCGCTGACCGCATTCTGTTTGACGTTGCCCTTCAGCTGCAGCTGCGGCACGCTCATCTGCCAGCTGCCGCCGTAGAGGCTGCCGCGCGTGGCGATTTTGCCGTCCAGCTTCGCCGGCCAGTCAGGATACTGGCGCGCGGTATCGATGCCGGAGAGCGTCAGCTCGCTGCGCCAGCTGATGGCTTTGCTCCAGTCCACCAGCGCCGTCAGGTCAACGTTGCCCTGCAGCGCGCCGATGCGCAGCTTGTCGAGGTTGAACTGCTCGACGTTGCCTTTGCCGTCCAGCGCCACGGTGGCGGGCGGCACGCTGTCGCCCTTCACCGCCGTGCGCAGCGACATCACATAGTCAGTGGCTTTGCCTTTGAACTGGTAGTCGAGATTGTCCGCCTGGTACTGCACCGCGCCGGTCAGCGGCCAGCGCAGCTGCGGGCTGGTGAGGCGCAGCGACAGCGGCAGCCCCGCCACCGCCAGCTGAGTGGCGGCGTCGAGCTGGGCGCGTACCGGACCAGAGAGATTCAGACCCAGCTTCAGCTCGTCGCGCATGGCGCCGCCGAGATCCAGCTTGATCTTCTCTCCTTTCAGCGGATCGACGTTCGCCGTGCCGTTAAGCGTAAAATTCACCGGCCAGTTGTCCGCCAGCGTCGCTTCGCCGCTGCCGTTAAGCTGGCCGAGGTTCGAATCAACGTCCAGCGTCTGCAGCTGCAGCCGCCGGTCGGCGGTTTTCGCCTTCAGCAGCAGGCGATTCACCGCAATGTCGGTATCGCCGGTGAGGCGCAGCTGTTCGCCGAGGATCTCCTGCACGTCGATATCGAGCGGCAGACGGAAGTCGGGCAGCTCAGGCAGCAGCGGTTTGGCGAACATCGCCTGCAGCGTTTCGCCCAGCGGCTTCTCATCCGGCTGCGGCTGCTGCACCTTGGGCTGTACCACCTCTTCGTTGGCGACCTGCGCCGCTTTCGGCAGCGCCACCAGCAGGCTCTGGATGTGGGTCGGATTAAGCGTCAGCGCGCGATCCTGCCACTGCAGACCGGTGGTGAAGTCGAGCAGCGAGATAGCGGTGTCGTCGATCTTCACATTGATGTTATGCAGGCCAAGATGACGCAGCGTAATCGGATAAGGCGTGCTGAGATCGCCGCCGCCGCTCTCCTCTTCCGGCGGCGCCTCCTGCGCTGGCGTCATCTTTTTGCTGTCGACCACCACGCTGACGTCTTTTAGCGCAATATCGTTGACGCACACCGAGGAGTGCAGCAGGCAATTAAGATCGACCGCCAGATGAAAAGTGCCGGCATCGACGTTGACGCCGGGCATCTCATAGCGCAGCCCGCTGATGGTCAGGTTGCGCCAGCCGCCGTCGACCTGCTTGATCGATAAGCCCGGCACCCAGCGCGCCGCGCCGTTCAGCACCAGATGCAAGCCAGGCGTGGTGCCGATTAAAAACGCCACGCCGCCCAGCAGCAGCACCAGAAAGATCAGTACGCCGATCAGGACCTTTTTCCACAGCTTCATAGTTCAGGCCCCAGTCCGATATAAAATTGCAAACCATGCTCCTCGCTGTCGCCAATCGGCCGGGCGATATCCAGTTTGATCGGCCCGACCGGCGACGCCCAGCGCACGCCGAAGCCCGCGCCGGTTTTAAAATTGCTCTGTTTGATGTCGTTGACCGCTTCGCCCGAGTCGATAAAGGCCGCGCCCCACCATTTCCCGGTGACGTTGTACTGATACTCCAGCGAGCCGGTGGCGAGCTTCGAGGCGCCGGTCAGCTTGCCGTCATCGTCGCGCGGAGAAATATCTTTATATTTGTAGCCGCGAATGCTGCGGTCGCCGCCCGCGAAGAAGCGCAGATCCGGCGGCACTTTTTCGAAGTTGTTGGTTTCGATCCAGCCAAGGTTGCCGCGCGCCACAAAGCGGTGCTTATCCGCCAGCGTGCGGATCCAGACGTTCTGCGCCTGCATGATCAGGAAGTCGACGTCCGATCCCCATGTGGTGTCGGAGACGTCGATAGAGTAGCGCTGCGAATCGCCCCACGTCGGCATCAGGCCGCCGCGCGAGCGCGTGCGGTTCAGGCTGACGCCTGGATAGAGCAGCATCGTGGTGTTGGTGACGCTGCCCTGGGTAAAGTGATCGAGGCTCCACTTGAGGTTGACCGCTTTCTGCCAGCCGGTGCTGTTCTCCCAGTAGCGCGACACGCCGAGCGTGGTGGTGTCGGCCTTGGTGTCGTTCAGATCGGTGCGCTTCAGGCCGCCGGAGAAGATGTAATACTGCTCCAGCGGGCTTTTCAGCAGCGGCACTTTGTAGCTCAGGTCGAGCTGCTGTTCCGGCGCGGAGAGATAGGCGCTGGCCGCCATGCTATGGCCGCTGTCGTTAACCCAGGGCTTTTTCCACGTCGCCTTCAGGCGCGGCCCGACGTCGGTAGAGTAGCCGACGCCGGTTTCGATAGTGTTTTCGGTGCGCGGCGTAACGGCGGCGTTGAGCGGCAGCACTTTGGTTTTCCGCCCCTGCGCGAACTCCGGCGCGACCACCACCGAGTTAAACCAGCCGGTGGCCGACAGGCGGCGGTTCAGCTCGGCGAGATCGCGCGAGCTGTAGTAGTCGCCTTTTTTAAACGGGACCAGGTTTTCCAGATACTCCTCGCGGATTTGCGAGCCGGAGAAGCTGACGTCGCCGAAGCGGTAGCGCTGACCGCTGTCGTAGTCGATATCCCAAAAGGCTTCGCGCCGCTCGACGGAGACGCCGAGCTGGCTCTTTTTAAAGTCGCCGTCGAAATAGCCGTTGCGCAGCGCGAGGTTCGAGAAGCCGCTTTTAAATTTGTCATACTCGCCGTGATTGAGCTGCCGCCCTTTTTTCGGCGTGCCCTCTTTCACCCAGGCCTGATAGTCGGGGTCGCGCAGCGCGTCGCCTTCGAGCACGATGGTACTGCCGGCGATTTTAACCGGCTCGCCGGGTTTGACGTGGGCGATAAGCACCGGCCGTCCGCCCTGCGGCGGTGCCGGACGCGCCTCGAAGTCGATATCGGGCTCATAGTAGCCGAGCGCTTTGAGTCCCTGCTGGATCGCCTCTGAAACGCGCGCGCGAAAACGGCCATCGTTCGACACCTCGTCGGCGCCGATGGTCGAGAGGCGAGCACGCACGTTCTTGTTAAGGTCCCCGGTTAAGCCTTGCACTTCAAGGCGCACTTTCGCTGCCTCAGCGACCGGCGCGGCGGCCAGCAGGCAGGTCATAAAACAGACGTGAATTCGTGGCACGCGTACTCCTGTTAATCATGCCGACCCCTATTCCGCGGGGCGTGATATATCCCTGGATAAGAACATCGCAGCGGCGCAGTCATCATCATAGCCGTAGAAAGCGGCCTGCGGCTGCGAAAAAACGGTAACAAAGCCAAATAGCGCTCTATTGTCGGCAAATGGCCGGAGCGATACAACCGCTGCGCAACAGATGCGCGCGCCACTCGGATTAATCTGAGCTCAACGGCGTTACTGCGAACTCTGGCGGCGTTGAGGGCGCTGCTGCTATAATCAGCGGCGCAGGCTTCGCCTGCTCTATTTCTGCCCCGGCGCTGCTTCGCATCGTCGATAAGGCGCAGACATTTTTGGCACGGACAGCCCAGACGATGAGGTGAGTACGAACGGTACGCCTTTCAGGCGCGCTGCCCAGGCCAAAAATGACAAGTGGATAACCCTTTGGAAACCCTATGTTAGATAGCTTGCTTGTCATATTGTTGCTGATCGTGATCAGCGCCTTTTTCTCTCTCTCGGAAATCTCGCTGGCGGCCGCCCGCAAGATCAAACTCAAACTGCTGGCCGACGAAGGCAATATTAACGCGCAGCGCGTGCTGAAGATGCAGGAAACGCCCGGCACCTTCTTTACCGTGGTGCAAATCGGCCTGAACGCGGTGGCTATCCTTGGCGGTATCGTCGGCGATGCGGCCTTTTCGCCCGCCTTCAGCAGCCTTTTTAGCCGCTTTATGGAGCCAGCGCTCGCCGACCAGCTCAGCTTTATCTGCTCCTTCATCATCGTCACCAGCTTCTTTATTCTGTTCGCCGATCTGACGCCGAAGCGCGTCGGCATGATCGCGCCGGAAGTGGTGGCGCTGCGCATCATTAACCCGATGCGTTTCTGCCTGCTGGTGTTTAGCCCGCTGGTCTGGCTCTTCAACGGCCTGGCGAACGTCTTCTTCCGCGTCTTTAAGCTGCCGATGGTGCGTAAAGACGATATCACCTCCGACGATATCTACGCGGTGGTGGAAGCGGGCGCGCTGGCGGGCGTGCTGCGGAAGCAGGAGCACGAGCTGATCGAAAACGTGTTCGAGCTGGAGTCGCGCACCGTGCCCTCCTCGATGACCTCGCGCGAAAACGTGGTCTGGTTCGATCTGCGTGAAGATGAAACCACGCTGAAGACTAAAATCGCCGAGCATCCGCACTCGAAGTTTCTGGTGTGCGACGGCGATATCGACCATATCGTCGGCTATGTCGATTCCAAAGAGCTGCTGCTGCGCGTGCTGGGCAATCAGAGCATGGCGCTCAACAGCGGCGTGCAGATCCGCGCGGCGCTGATCGTGCCGGATACGCTGACGCTCTCCGAAGCGCTAGAAAGCTTTAAAACCGCTGGCGAAGACTTCGCGGTGATCATGAACGAATATGCGCTGGTGGTGGGCATTATCACGCTTAACGATGTCATGACCACGCTGATGGGCGATCTGGTAGGCCAGGGGCTGGAAGAGCAGATCGTGGCGCGCGACGAGAACTCCTGGCTGGTAGAGGGCGGCACGCCGATCGACGACGTGATGCGCGTGCTGCATATCGACGAATTCCCGCAGTCGGGCAACTACGAAACCATCGGCGGCTTTATGATGTATATGCTGCGCAAGATCCCGAAGCGCACCGATTTCGTCAAGTTCGCCGGATTTAAGTTCGAAGTGGTGGATATCGACAGTTATCGTATCGATCAGCTGCTGGTGACGCGGATTGACGATCGTCCGCCGGTGCTGAATGTGGCGAAAGCCACGGAAGCTGAAGAGTAGAAAATCAGAGGGCGCCGTCGGCGCCCTTTTTTATCAGTTGAACTCCGCCTGAAGGCGCAGAACCTGACGGTTAATCTCGGACATCACGCTCAGATGCTGAATGTCCTTTACGCGCGGAATCAACACTTTTCCTTTGTCGAATTCGAACGCGCCAACGTCCTTGATATACATCCGTCCTTTGAACAGCGTTTTTACGTATTTCGCTATTTGCAATGGATTATAGCGTTGGAAGATCTTCATGCTGTCTAACTCCTGTACATTTATAAATACGCTTCGCCGTTGCCAAGTTCGGTACGAGCCCATGAAGCGCAAAGTGCCGGTAAACTATAGAACACACCACGATGGTATTGTTCCGAAAACTGAACTTTTTTACTGAATTGACACATCATTACAGAATAGTCTGTTATGTCGCTTTACCAACACAGTATAAATCCAAACTTGTTAAGAGATTGTGGCATACATAGCAAACCTGAAACCTTAACAAGACAGGCGCATCATCCCCGCTTACTATTGCAGAAAAATGACTAACTGGTCCGATCACCGAGGAGACTGATAATGCGACTCGCCTGCACTCTGTTTGCGCTGGTTCTCTTGCCTGGCGCCGTTTTCGCTCACAGCCTGAAACAAGACCAGCGCGTGCCCGCGGTTGGTGTCGAAGATAAAGGGGAGCTGCTCTATCAACAGGATGATTTCCGCTATCAGCGCTGGAACAGCGCGCAGCTCGCCGGCAAGGTGCGCGTGATTCAGCACATCGCCGGACGCTCATCCGCGAAAGAGAAGAACGCCGCCGTGATTGAGGCGATTAAAGCCGCTGCCTTCCCGCACGATCGCTACCAGACCACCACCATCGTCAATACCGACGACGCCATTCCCGGCACCGGGATGTTTGTGCGCAGCAGTATTGAGAGCAATAAAAAGCAGTATCCCTGGTCGCAGTTTATCGTCGATAGCAAAGGCAACGTAAAGCACGCCTGGCAGCTGGCGGACGCCGGCTCGGCGATTGTGGTGCTGGACAAGAGCGGCCGCGTGCGCTTCGTTAAAGATGGTGCGCTGACGCAGGAGGAAGTGATGCAGGTGATTAGCCTGGTTCGGACGC
The DNA here is from genome assembly GCF_000738765.1 of Pantoea sp. NGS-ED-1003. NCBI lineage: Bacteria > Pseudomonadati > Pseudomonadota > Gammaproteobacteria > Enterobacterales > Erwiniaceae > Pantoea > Pantoea sp. NGS-ED-1003. The sequence goes on along the minus strand of NZ_JPQA01000011.1, from coordinate 75,031 downwards.
TGCTGAAATCCTGAAAAAGGGAGGCGATGGCCTCCCCTCTTGATCAGAACAGTGAGACGCGGAATCCCGGATTAAGGAAGGATTCACGCGGCGCGTAATCCAGGGTTTTGCCTGTCCAGTCGTGAACGTGCGCGCCGGCCGCCACGGCGACGGCGTGCCCCGCGCCGGTATCCCAGATGTTGGTGGGCCCAAAGCGCGGATAGAGCTGCGCTTTACCCTCCGCCACCAGGCAGAACTTCAGCGAGGAGCCGATGGCGACGGTCTGATGTTCGCCCAGCTGCTTGAGATACTCTTTCAGCTCCTCGTCGGCGTGGGAACGGCTCACCACCACCAGCGGCGGTCGCGCCTCCTGCACGTGGATCTGCGTCTTGTTGCCGCCCTCTTCTTTCCAGGCTTTGCCTTCTGCGGCAGCGTAAAGCACGCCGAGCGCAGGCGCGTAGACCACGCCCAGCACCGGCTTGCCTTGATCGATCAGCGCGATATTGACGGTAAACTCGCCGTTACGCTTGATAAACTCTTTGGTGCCGTCGAGCGGATCGACCAGCCAGTAGCGCTGCCACTGCTGGCGCTCGCTCCATGAAGGGGGATCTTCCTCCGACAGCACCGGCACTTCTGGCGTTAGCTGCTTAAGCCCCTGCAGAATAATATCGTGCGCGGCAATATCCGCAGCGGTCACCGGGGAGTCGTCGGATTTGCGGGAAACGTCTACCGGCGTTTCTTTTTCATAAATCAGCATGATCGCGTTGCCCGCTTCGCGCGCCAGCTGGCAAATTTGCTCTAACATTTTTCACCTCCTTTTCGGTGGCAGCCGCACGAGGTTATCGTGCGCTACTTTGGTTAAATTTTAGCAGCTACTGCGCTTCCGCCCGGCCTTCCGGGCGCTAAACTCTCAATATTTTAACAATATCAATACCATAGATTGCGACCCGCCGCTATGCCGCGCGCTTTTCAGCTTATTCAACGCGCAAAACGTTAAACCCATCACGTAATCCTCTGACACATCATCATTCTTTTACATTAATTTGAGAGACTTAACTTTTTGCAGCAGGAGCACGCATGTTTAAACCGACTATGACCCTTCTGGCGCTGAGTCTCTCATTGAGCTTGCACGCCGCTACCGTTGATCTCCGTCTGCTGGAAACCACCGATCTGCACAGCAACATGATGGATTTCGACTACTACAAAGATACCCCGACCGAAAAGTTCGGGCTGGTGCGCACCGCGTCGCTGATCCATGCCGCGCGTCAGGAGGTGAAGAACAGTGTGCTGGTGGATAACGGCGATATTATTCAGGGCAGCCCGCTCGGCGACTATATGGCGGCGAAAGGCCTTCAGCAGGGCGAGATCCATCCGGTCTACAAGGCAATGAATACGCTGGACTACAGCGTCGGCAACCTCGGCAATCATGAATTCAATTACGGCCTGCCCTACCTGCGCAAGGCGCTGGCGGGCGCGCGCTTTCCCTATGTGAACGCCAATATCATCGATCTCCAGACCAACCGGCCGATGTTTACGCCCTGGCTAATCAAGACGGTTGAGGTGACGGATCGCGACGGCAAGCCGCAGCAGCTGAAGATCGGTTTTATCGGCTTCGCGCCGCCGCAGATTATGGTGTGGGACAAAGCCAACCTGCAGGGCAAAGTGCGCGTCGAAGACATCACCGAAACCGCGCGTCGCTATGTACCGCAGATGCGCGCCCAGGGTGCGGATCTGGTGGTGGCGATCCCTCACTCCGGCCTCAGCAGCGAGCCTTACCATGCAATGGCGGAGAACTCGGTCTACTACCTCAGCCAGGTCGAAGGCATCGACGCGATTCTCTTTGGCCATGCGCACGCCGTTTTTCCCGGCAAAGAGTTCGCCGCCATCAAAGGGGCCGATATCGAGAAAGGCACGCTGAACGGCGTTGCGGCGGTAATGCCCGGTATGTGGGGCGATCATCTCGGCGTGGTGGATCTGGTGCTGACCAATGAAGCTGGCCGCTGGCAGGTCAGCGATCGCAAAGCGGCCGCGCGGCCGATTTACGATGCGGCGCAGAAAAAGTCGCTGGCGGCAGAGGATCCGGCGCTGGTGAAGGTGCTGGCGGACGATCATCGCGCCACGCGCGAGTTTGTGGCGAAGCCGATCGGCAAGTCGGCGGACGTGATGTACAGCTATCTTTCGCTGGTGCAGGACGATCCGACCGTGCAGATCGTCAATAACGCGCAGCGCGCCTACGTAGAGCATTTTATTCAGGGCGATCCCGATCTGGGCCATTTGCCGGTGCTCTCGGCCGCCGCGCCCTTTAAGGCGGGCGGGCGCAAGAACGATCCGGCCAGCTACACCGAAGTGGAGAAAGGCGAGCTCACCTTCCGCAACGCCGCCGACCTCTATCTCTATCCCAATACGCTGGTGGTGATGAAAGTCAGCGGCGCGCAGGTAAAAGAGTGGCTGGAGTGCGCCGCAGGCCAGTTCAACCAGATCGATCCGCAGCGCCGCGATCCTCAGTCGCTGATCAACTGGGATTTCCGCACCTACAATTTCGACGTGATCGACGGCGTTGACTACCAGATCGACGTCACCCAACCGGCCCGCTACGACGGCGAATGTCAGCTTATCCATCCAGACGCTTCGCGCATTAAAAACCTGAGCTGGCAGGGCAAGCCGGTCGATCCGCACGCCACCTTCCTGGTCGCCACCAATAACTATCGCGCCTACGGCGGCAAGTTTGCCGGCACCGGCGATCGCTTTATCGCTTTCGCCTCGCCTGATGAGAACCGTGCGGTAGTCGCGGCCTATATCAGCGCCGAGACCAAAAAACAGGGCGAAGTGCGTCCGCAGGCGGACAATAACTGGCGGCTGGCGCCGATAGAGAGCAGCGTTCCGCTTGATATCCGCTTCGAAACCGCGCCGGGTGAGAAGGCGACCGCCTTTATTCGCAGCCATGCGCGCTATCCGATGCAGCCGCAGGGCAGCGATGAGATCGGCTTTGCGCTGTGGAAAGTCGACTTACAGCAGAAATAAGCGCGTAAAAAAGCCAGCCCTCGGGCTGGCTTTTGCGTGCTGAAAAGCGGCGAAGATTAAAGAATTTCCAGCAGCTCGACTTCGAAGATCAGGGTGCTGAACGGCGGAATCGATGCGCCTGCGCCGCGCTCGCCATAGGCGAGGTTGTGCGGGATGGTCAGCTCCCACTTCGAGCCGACCGGCATCAGGGTCAGCGCTTCAATCCAGCCTGCAATCACGCCGGTCACCGGGAATTCCGCCGGTTCGCCACGCGCGACCGAGCTGTCGAATACCGTGCCGTCGATCAGCTTACCGGTATAGTGCACGCGCACGCGATCCTGACGTGACGGGATCGGACCGTCGCCCTGCTTGATCACGCTGAACTGCAGGCCCGACTCGGTGCTGTTGACGCCTTCGCGCTGCGCGTTTTCCGCCAGGAAGGTCTGGCCTTCGGCAGCCATCGCCTCGACGCGCTCGCGGCGTACGCCTTCCGCACGCTCATGCACTTCACGCAGCGCGCGATGCACGACGTCGACCGGCACGGCCGGCGAATTCCCTTCCAGCGCGTCGCGCAGGCCCGCGAGCAGCGCTTCCGGCTGAAGTCCCTGCAGACCGGACTCGAGCAGCTGCTGGCCAACCTGTAAACCAATTCCGTAACTTGCTTGTGATTCGACGCTGTCGAATGAAGGGGTCGTCATCTTGATACCTGTCTCTTTCGCTAATTTGAACCGGCAGCATAGCAGCGCGGGCCGCCGGCGTAAAATCCCACGCCGCGCAGGTGACTTTTGGCGGTGAAACAGAAACAATACGCAGGTCATATTTCTTGAGGCTGACAGGCACGTCGCGCCCGTATTGCCCATACTATAACTCTGGACGAGGGCAACCTCGGCAGCGTACTGACAGAAGAGAAGATACATGGGTCAAATCGCCCCACAACGCCGCAGGACGCGCGCGCCACGCACTTTGCGCACATTGCGCCAACGCTTCGCCTGGCGGCCTGCTAAACCGTCGCGCGCCGCTGGCGATGAGGAGGATTCACGAATGGCTTCAGAGGCGCCTTCCCGCTTGCCCGCCTGGCTCAGCACGGTCTGGCACTATACGGATACTATCCGCTGGATGTCCCCGCTGCCGCCCGCGCACCGACGCGGCATCGTTATCGCCCTGCTGGTGATGCTGCTGGCCTTTTTATGGCCCTCCAGCTCGCCGCAGTATCCTGTCGAGCGTCCGCAGACGACAGGCGGCGAAAAAGAGGTGCCTATGCAGGCGGAGATCTACGACCAGAAAGCGCCGCAGCAAAATGCGCAGCCGCCGAAAGCGGATTCTCAGGGCGAGTGGCGCAACTATACCATCGCCTCAGGCCAGACCCTGGCGCAGCTGTTTCGCGATAATAATCTGCCGGTGGGCGACGTATTCGCCATGGCGCGCGTCGAGGGCAGCGATCAGCCGCTGAGCGCGCTGCAGAGCGGGCAGCAGGTGAAGATTCGACAGAATGCGCAGGGCGTGGTGACGGGACTGACCGTGGACGGTGCCAGCGGGCCAGTGCTCTTTACGCGTCAGCCGGACGGCAGCTTTATTCGCGCGCAGTAGCCGTGCGGCAAAAACAAAAAAGCCGGCGCAAGGCCGGCTTTTTCGCATTACCGAGTAAAATTACTCAGCAACTACATTCACAACCAGTTTAGCGAAAACTTCGCTGTGAACCTGGAAGTCAACTTCATGCTCACCGGTGGTGCGCAGAACGCCGTTCGGCAGACGAACTTCGCTCTTAGCCACTTCAACGCCAGCCGCAGTTACAGCGTCAGCGATGTCGCGAGTACCGATAGAACCGAACAGTTTACCTTCGTCGCCTGATTTAGAGGCGATGGTCACTGAACCCAGTGCATTGATTTTCTCAGCGCGTGCGTTAGCAGCAGCCAGAACGTCAGCCAGCTTGGCTTCCAGTTCAGCGCGGCGAGCTTCGAAATATTCAACGTTTTTCTTGGTAGCCGGGACAGCTTTGCCCTGCGGTACCAGGAAGTTGCGCGCGTAGCCCGCTTTAACGTTGACCTGGTCACCCAGGCTGCCCAGGTTTGCTACTTTATCAAGCAGAATAACTTGCATTACCTTATCCTCTTAAAGTCGTTAATGGACAGTTGCCGATTACTGATGACGATCAGTGTACGGCAGCAGAGACAGGTAACGCGCGCGCTTGATAGCACGAGCCAGCTGACGCTGGTATTTTGCGCGAGTACCGGTGATACGGCTCGGTACGATCTTGCCGCTTTCAGTGATGTAGTTTTTCAGCGTTGCGATATCTTTATAATCGATCTCTTGAACGCCTTCCGCGGTGAAACGGCAGAACTTGCGACGACGGAAATAACGTGCCATTTGGCTAGTCTCCAGAATCTATCAATTCAATCTGCTCGGCATGCAGCACCATTTTACTCTGTCCATTTCGCGCCTGATGGCAGCTAATGAAGCCTTCGAGAATGAGCGGCGTGCCGACCGTTATATGTTGAGTAATCTCCTGATGGAGCGTGCCGCTGATAATCACGGGCATTCTGCACCAGGCTTGCCGGTGGAAACCGGCTTCTTCCTGCACTGAGCGGTGCTCAAGCACGAACTGACAGTGAGGAATTCCTGACGGGCTCACTTTTCGAACCGGCGTCTTGCACACGGTGCCAGACAGGCGCAGTCGATTGGCCGTCACGGATGATTACTCTTCAGAATCCCCAGCATCTGACTCGTCAGAGGTTTCGTTAGCAAAATCTTCACGACGCTCACGGCGCTCGTCTTTCGCTTTAACCATCGGAGATGCTTCGGTTACCGCGTGCTTAACGCGCATAACCATGCTGCGGATAACGGCGTCGTTGAAGCGGAAGTTCGTTTCCAGCTCGTCGATCACTTCCTGCGGCGCTTCTACGTTCAGCAGAACGTAGTGAGCTTTGTGCAGTTTGTTGATCGGGTAAGCCAGCTGACGGCGGCCCCAGTCTTCCAGACGGTGAATCGTGCCTTCTGCACCAGTGATAGCACCAGTGTAACGCTCGATCATGCCCGGAACCTGTTCGCTCTGGTCAGGATGGACCATAAATACGATTTCGTAATGACGCATCGAAATTGCTCCTTACGGATTATTCAGCCTCCTGTCAGGGTCAGCTGCGGCCCACGGAAGCAAGGAACGTTATAGGTCGTGAAACATTCGCTGAATGTAACGCGCCCCTGAATGCAGCTGAAAAATTGACGCGTAATCATACTGACGCAGGGCGCTAAACTCAAGCGCACATTTCATTAAATCGTCATTAAAGAGGCTTTCCGTGCTAAGGCAGGCGATTCAGCGGGTTGCGCGGCCTTTATCAATTTTCCTGATGAAGGTGTTCAACGGCGCGGTCTGGCATTGGCGACGGCGCGCGCTAAAATTAACCAATGACGGCGCTTTTTTAATCAGCAGCGTCGCAGAGTGTGTTCCCATCAGTGAGGAGTCGGGCATGAAAACGTTCGTCATCGCCACTTTACTGGGTCTCTTCCTGTCTCCACCCGCCCTTGCCAGCCAGACTGACTGTGCGCAGCAGATGAGAAGTAACAGCAGCAAAGCGGCCTCAGGCTATGTCTATGTCAATCGACTGGACGCGCCGGGCAATACGCACGCCAGCGCAACCACCAGCGCGGCGCAGCGATTATCGAATCAGTTGTGATCTCTGCAGGGCAACGGGCTGACGGCGCGCCGCCAGCCCGGCTGCGTCATAAATTCCGCTTAAAGAAATCCACCAGCGCGCGCAGCGCGAAAGGGGTGATTTTGTGGCTGATGCCTTTTTCCGCGAAGAAGGTCATCTTGTCCGCCTGGCCGCTCTTCTGTAGCGCCTCCACCAGCCGCGCGGTTTCCGCGAAAGGCACCACATCATCCGCTTCGCCGTGCCACAGCAGCAGCGGCCGGTTCGCCAGCGCGTCCAGCTTTTCGCTGGGATCGTAAGCCGCCAGCGGCGCCATCAGCCGATCGAACTGCGCCCGATCCTCAGGGGAGCTGACGCTTACCGGCGGAAAAAGCGAGTGGCTGAGCCGCATAAAGTAAGCCGATCCCATCAGGCAGGCGACGCTGCGGATCTGCGGATAGCGCGCCATCGCCCCCAGCGCGGTCATGCCGCCCAGCGACGCGCCCGCCACGGCGAAGCGATCGCCATCGATCAGACCCTCAGCGCGCAGCGCGTTCTCCAGCTGCGGCATCTCGTCGATATTGCGCTGCAGAATCTGCCAGAAGCGGGAAAGCCGCACCGCGTCGTTGCCGTTGTCGCGCGCCCCGTGCAGATCGGCGTCGGGCATCACGGCGCGAAATCCCGCCTGCGCCAGCGCCACGGCCAGATAGGCGTACACCTCTTTAGAGGAGGTAAAGCCATGGTAAAGCAGCACCGTCGGCAGCGCCGCGTCGCGCTGGCCCGCAGGCGCGGCGTGCAGCACCTGAATGCCCGCCAGCCGTTCCGTATTCAGTTCAATCATGCTCGCTCCGCTGTGGATGTCGCCTCCGCTGAGTTTACGTGCCCCGCGCCTAATCTGCGAACCACTTCACACATCTGCTGTTTTATTTAAGGCGTAAACCTTTTGCCGCCGATGCCGTTAATCGAATCTCCATTAAACCGATCTAAAGGTAATTTATGAAGCGTCTCTCTCTCAGCCGCATGAGTCTTGGAGTCAAGCTGTCTGTACTGACGTCTCTCAGCGTCGCGCTGCTGCTGCTCGTCCTGACACTGACTCAAAGCCACACCGCCGCCCGTCAGCTGGAAAGCCTGGCCACGGATGATATGCACAATCAGGTGCAGGGCATCAGCGAAATGGCGTCGATGTTCAACGCCACCCTCACCGAAGAGGTCAACAACTACACCCAGCTGTTCGCCAGCTTTTTGCCGCAGCGCTTTAGCCGCGACGAGAGTTCGCGTATTCAGGTCGGGGAGTTTTCGACTCCGACCCTGCGCGCCGGTCTGAAAACCCTGAACCTCGATCAGGTCGCGGTCGACGACTTTTTACAACGCACCACCGCCGTCTCCACCATCTTCGTGCGCGACGGCGACGATTACTACCGTATCTCTACCTCCCTGAAGAAAGAGGACGGCAGCCGCGCCATCGGCACTCGCCTCGATCGCGCCAGCGCGGCGTGGAAAAGCGTCAGCCACGGCGAGATCTATCGCGGGCTGGCGACGCTGTTCGGCCACCGCTATATCACCCAGTATCAGCCGGTTAAAGATGAAAGCGGCGCGGTAGTCGGCATTCTGTTCGTCGGCGTGCAGATCGATAAGCAGTACGCACTGATGCGCGACAAGGTACTGGCGCGCAAGCTAGGCGACAGTGGCCATTTCTACGTGCTGAACGGCGCGCCGGGCGCAGCGCAGGGACAATATCTTTTTGCCGCGCAGAATGAAGGCAAACTGCCAGGCTGGGACGCCAGCGTGCAGCAGGCGCTGCTGAGCCAGCCGCAGGGCGTGCAGGAAGCGGAGCTGGACGGCGAAAGCAAGATGCTGGCCTGGCAGCAGCTGCCAGGCTGGAACTGGATAGTCGTGGGCGAGGTGAGCCGCGACGCGCTGCTGGCGCCGATTACCCATAGCCGCAACCTGTTTATGCTGACCGGCCTGGCGCTGGTGCTGTTTTTTGCGCTGGGCTTTGTGTTTTACAGCCGCCGCGCCATTACGCGTCCGCTGCAGCAGGTCATTCACCTGGCCGAGGAGTATGCCGCGGGCAACCTACGCGTCCATCTGGATACGCGCCGTCATGACGAAGTCGGCCAGCTGATTACCGCTATCAACGGCATCGGCGACGGGCTGGAGAAGATCGTGGGTCAGGTGCGCGTCGCCGCGCAGGAGATCAGCGACGGCACCGACACCATCGCCGCCAGCAGCCTCAATATCAGCGAGCAGATTGGCCGCCAGGCGAGCAGCGTCGAAGAGACCTCGGCGAGCATGGAGCAGTTCGGCGCTACGGTCGAGCATACCGCCGACAACCTGCGCCAGGCGATGACGCTGGTGGCGGAAGCGAGCGGCCTGGTCACGCACGGCAGCCAGACGGTGAGCCGTTCGGTAAACACTATGTCAGCGATTCAGATCTCTTCCCAGAGCATTGCCGATATCACCCACGTTATTGAGTCGATCGCGTTTCAGACCAATATTCTGGCGCTTAACGCGGCGGTAGAAGCGGCGCGCGCCGGCGAACACGGTCGCGGCTTCGCGGTGGTCGCGGCGGAAGTGCGCGCGCTGGCGCAGCGCAGCGCCCAGGCGGCCAAAGAGATCGACGGCCTGATCGCCACCTCGATCAGCAACGTTTCGGAAGGGCATCAGCTGTCGCAGCAGACGCATGACGCCATGACCCATATCGTGTCGCATATCGAGCAGGTGCAGGCGCTGATGAGCGAAATCAACGTCGCGGCGCAGCAGCAGGCGGCCGGGATCGGCCAGGTGAATCAGGCGATGAACCAGATCAGCCAGGCGACCCATGAGAACAGCGAGCTGATGGCGCAGGCAGACGCGTCGGCGCAGAACCTGAGTCACAAAGGTCATCATCTGACGCAGCTGGTCAGCGTATTTCACCTGAAATCCTGACCCGCTTTGGGACGGTGGCTTACACTTACTTCACCGTCCCTCTGGAGTAAACCTTATGCGTTACGCTTACTTACTGACCATGGCGCTGCTGTTAAGCGGCTGTTCCGCGCTGAAAACCACGCCGCAGCCGCCGCCTGCGCCCACCCATCAGGCGCAGGAGATCACGCGCGCGCAGAGCAGCGGGCTGCCGAGGCTCGGCAGCGTTAGCACGCAGGTTCGCGGCTCGCCGGATGACGCGCAGCGCGCGCTGGCGGCGGAAGCCAATCAGCGCGGCGCGGTCTACTATCAGGTCATCATGGTGGACGAAACCGTGACGCCGGGATACTGGTACGCCACGGCGATCCTTTACGGCGCGTCACCCGCCGCTGGCGCGCAGCAGTAAGCGCTCCGCTATCTGACTTTCCAGCGGTCGGACGCCGCGCGCATCGAGCCACTGCCGGCACCAGGCGTCCGCCAGCGGCGGCTCACCATATTTCAGCAGCTGCGCGCCGGTCGCCAGCAGAAACAGGCGCTGGGCGATCTCACGCCCCTGACTCTCCTGCAGTCGGTTCAGGCGTAGCTTTAGCTGTCGCCAGGCGGCGTCAAACAGGCGATTCACGCCTCTGACCGCCTCGAACTCCTGATGCAGCATCTCTGCCGCGCCGGGCTGTTTCCGCAGCACGCGCAGCACGTCGAGACACATCACGTTGCCCGATCCTTCCCAGATGCTGTTGACCGGCATGTCGCGATAGAGGCGCGGCAGTTCGCTCTCTTCGCAGTAGCCTACGCCGCCCAGTACTTCCATCGCTTCGGCGACAAAGGGCATGCCCGCCTTGCAGACGGCGTATTTCGCCGCCGGTGTGAACAGTCGGGCGAACGCGCCTTCCAGCGGCTGCGCCGGCTGCGACCAGGCGCGCGCCAGCCGCATCAGCAGCGCCGTCTGGCCCTCAAGCTGCAGCGCCTGCGCCGCTAAAACCTGACGCATCAGCGGCTGATCCACCAGATTTTTGCCCATCACCTGGCGCTGGTGCGCATGGTACAGCGCGACAGAGAAAGCGCGACGCATCTGGCCGTGGCTGCCGAGCGCGCAGTCGAATCGGGTCATGCCGCCCATTTTGAGGATCAGCCGTACGCCGTCGCCCTCTTCCCCCACCAGCCAGCCGGTGGCCTTCTGAAACTCCGCTTCGCTGCTGGCGTTGGCGCGGTTGCCCAGCTTATCTTTGAGCCGCTCAAGGCGAATGGCGTTGCGCGTGCCGTCCGGCAGCAGACGCGGCAGGAAGAAGCAGCTTAAGCCGCTGCCGCTTTGCGCGAGGATCAGATGCGCGTCGCTCTGCGGCACGGAGAAGAACCACTTATGGCCGGTGATGCGCCAGATCGAACCGGGGGCGCGATCCGCCAGCGGCTCCGCGCGCGTGGTGTTGGTCGTAACGTCGCTGCCGCCCTGCTTTTCCGTCATGCCCATGCCGATCAGCAGGCCGCGCTTCTGATCGCCAGGCAGCGCGTGGGTGTCGTAGCGATCGCTGAGCAGCGGATCGCGCCAGCCGCTGAAAGCGTCGGGCAGCCAGCGCTGCAGCAGCGGGACGGCGGCGTGCGTCATGGTCGCCGGACAGAGCGTGCCGGCTTCGACCTGAGCGTGGAGGATAAAGCGCGCGGCGCGCGCCACCATGGCGCGATCGAGCACATCGGGCTGCCAGCTGAGATTATGCAGTCGGCTGGCGCAGACGCCCTGCATCAACAGGTGCCACGCGGGATGAAAACGGACCTCGTCGATGCGTACGCCGCGCGCGTCGTAGCGCAGCAGCTCCGGCGGCGCGGCGTTGGCCAGCCTGCCTAACTCCAGCGACTCGGCCCCGCCAAGCTGGGCGCCTACCGAGGCCAGCCATTCGCGATCCCACTCGGCGCCTTCGCGCGCGAGCGCTTCGCGCAGCGGTGTGTCGGAAAGAAAGAGATTGCTGTTGCTGAGGGGCTGCGGCTGATTAAAAACGGTATGGGTTGTCCAGGTCATAACCACTCCTCGCGATGCGTATCCCGCTAAGTATGGGAGAGCGACGCGCAGTTATGCCTGGCACTGAGGGGGTTTTGCGGCGGCGATCACGCCCCGCGCTGGCGTACCGCTTCGAACAGGCAGACGCCGGTGGCCACAGAGACGTTAAGCGATGAGACGCTACCCGCCATCGGAATGCTGATCAGCTCGTCGCAGTGTTCGCGGGTCAGGCGGCGCATGCCTTCGCCTTCCGCGCCCATCACCAGCGCCATCGGCCCGGTCATTTTGCTCTGATAGAGCGTATGATCCGCTTCGCCAGCCGTGCCGACTACCCAGATGTTGTACTCCTGCAGCAGACGCAGCGTGCGCGCCAGATTGGTGACGCGGATCAGCGGCACGTTCTCCGCCGCGCCGCTGGCGACTTTTTTCGCCGTGGCGTTCAGCGAGGCGGAGCGGTCTTTCGGCACGATCACCGCATGTACGCCTGCGGCGTCGGCGCTGCGCAGGCAGGCGCCGAGGTTGTGCGGGTCGGTCACGCCGTCCAGCACCAGCAGCAGCGGTTTTTCCAGACTTTGCAGCAGATCCGGCAAGTCGCCCTCTTGGTACTGACGGCCAGGTCGGATGCGCGCCACGATACCCTGATGCACGCCGCCTTCAACCTGACCGTCCAGCCACTGGCGGTTCGCCAGCTGGATAACGATGCCCTGAGCTTCCAGCGCCGCCACCAACGGCTGCAGGCGACGATCGTCGCGGCCCTTGAGGATAAAGACTTCCTGGAAGCGCTGGGGATCGCGCTCCAGCAGCGCCTGCACGGCATGGATACCAAAAATAATTTCGCTCATCGATCTGCTCAGTTAGGAATTGAATGGACTTCAGCGGACGCTCTCTGCGCGGCAGAAAGCGTCCGTTAACGCATCAGGCGGAATCAGGCCTGCTTTTTCGCGGCGCGCTTCGCCTTAGTGGCGGCGGCGATTTTACGGGTTTTTTCCGACGGGGTTTTGCTTTTTTTCTCTTTCTTCGGCTTATCAGACGTCGGCTTCGCGTCGCGGAACGCTTCGTTCGGCTCGAAGTTGCCTTTTTTGCCCATCTGACGGCGGCGCTTCGGCGGCGCTTTGCCTTCGCGCTTCGCTTTGTCGCGTGCGGTTTTGCCTTCGCCGCGCGGCTGACGCTGGCTGGAGATCAGCGCGAAGTCGATCTTGCGCTCGTCCAGATGTACCGCCTCTACCCGCACTTCAACCGCATCGCCCAGACGATAGGTGCGTCCGCCCGACTCGCCGATCAGACGCTGTCCCACCGCATCGAAACGGTAGTAGTCGTTGTCCAGCGTGGAAACGTGCACCAGACCGTCGATAAAGAGATCGTTCAGGCGCACGAAGAAGCCGAAGCCGGTGACGCTAGAGATGACGCCGTTAAAGGTATTGCCAACCTGATCCTGCATAAAGTCGCATTTCAGCCAGTCTGCGACGTCGCGCGTGGCCTCGTCGGCGCGGCGCTCGGTCATCGAACAGTGCTGGCCGAGCTGCAGCATCTGCGCCATCTCGTAGTGGTAGCCGCCGGTCGCCGTGGTGTTGCCTTTTACCTCGCCTTCCGCCTGCGCCAGCAGATATTTAATGGCGCGGTGCAGCAGCAGGTCGGGATAGCGACGGATCGGCGAGGTAAAGTGCGCGTAAGACTGCAGCGCCAGGCCGAAGTGTCCACGGTTTTCCGGATCGTAGACCGCCTGTTTCATCGAGCGCAGCAGCATGGTTTGCAGCATTTCCGCATCCGGGCGATCGGCAATCTGCGTCAGCAGCTCGGCATAGTCGACGGGCTCGGGTTTGGCACCGCCCGGCAGCGAAAGGCCCAGTTCGTTGAGCACTGTGCGGAAGCTGGTGATGCTGTCGTCGCTGGGGCGATCGTGATCGCGGAACAGCGCCGGCTCCTGATGCTTCTCGACAAAGCGCGCCGACGCGATGTTGGCGAGGATCATGCACTCTTCGATCAGCTTGTGCGCGTCATTGCGCACGGTGCGCTCTACGCGCTCGATACGGCGTTCGGCATTGAAGATAAACTTCGCTTCTTCGGTCTCGAATGAGATGCCGCCGCGCGCTTCGCGCGCCTGTTCCAGCACCTTATACATGTTGTGCAGCTCTTCCAGCGGCTTCACCAGCGGTGCGTACTGTTCGCGCAGCTCCGGGTTGCCCTGCAGGATATTCCACACTTTGTTGTAGGTCAGACGCGCATGCGAGTTCATTACCGCTTCATAGTGTTTGAAGCCGGTCAGCTTGCCTGCGGAAGAGATGGTCATCTCGCACACCATGCAGAGACGATCGACCTGCGGGTTCAGCGAGCAGAGTCCGTTGGAGAGCACTTCCGGCAGCATCGGCACTACCTGCGACGGGAAGTAGACCGAGGTGCCGCGCTGCAGCGCTTCGTCGTCCAGCGGCGTGCCGGGACGCACGTAGTAGCTGACGTCGGCAATGGCTACCCACAGGCGCCAGCCGCCGCCGCGTTTTTTCTCGCAGTAGACCGCATCGTCGAAGTCGCGCGCGTCTTCGCCGTCGATGGTGACCAGCGGCAGCTGGCGCAAATCGACGCGCCCTTTTTTCGCCGCCTCAGGGACTTCTTCGCTGAGCTTGCTCACCTGTTTTTCAACTTCCGGCGGCCAGCTATGCGGGATTTCATGAGTGCGCAGGGCCATATCGACCGCAAGGCTGGTACCCATATCGTCGCCGAGGATCTCTGCGACTTTACCGATGGCTTTGGTGCGGCGCGTCGGGCGCTGCACCAGCTCGACCACCACCACCGATCCCATACGCGCCTGCAGGGTCTCTTCCGGCGGGATCAGGATGTCGAAGCTCAGACGGCTGTCGTCCGGCACCACGAAACCGGCGCCCGCATCGGTGAAGTAGCGGCCGACGATCTGGTTGTTGCGCGGCTCCAGCACGCGCACCACGCGCGCTTCGCGGCGGCCTTTGCGATCGGCGCCCAGTGGCTGCGCCAGGATAACGTCGCCGTGCATGCACATTTTCATCTGCTCGGCGGAGAGATAGAGGTCATCTTTCTGCCCCTCCACGCGCAGGAAGCCGTAGCCGTCGCGGTGGCCGATGACCTTGCCGCGCAGCAGATCGAGACGTTCCGGCAGCGCATAGCACTGGCGGCGGGTGAAGACTAACTGTCCGTCGCGCTCCATGGCGCGCAAACGACGACGCAGCGCTTCAAGGTGCTCTTCGTCGGTAAGGTTCAGCTCTTGCGCCAGCTCATCGCGGCTGGCCGGCTTTTCGCGTTTTTCCAGGTGAGCCAGAATAAATTCACGGCTCGGAATAGGGTTTTCATATTTTTCAGCTTCTCGTTGCTGAAAAGGATCGTTTGACATAGCGGTTCCTCCGATGTCATTTCAGATTCATTGCCACCGGCGGTTCGGACAATAAAATTTGGTATAAGGGTTCATTCCCCTCGACTAAGTCTGCCAGCGTATAGCTGTCCAGCTCCCGCAGGAACAGCTGTACCGCATCGTTTAGCGCCTTTTTTAAGCGGCAGGCTGGCGTGATGGCGCAAGTCGCGCAGTCTACTAACTGTAGCGGCTCCATTTTGCGCACCACATCGCCGATGACGATATTATGCGGATCCATCCCAAGACGGATGCCGCCGTTTTTGCCGCGCGTCGCGGCGATAAAGCCCGCCCGGCTGAGTTGATTGATGATTTTCACCATATGGTTGCGCGACACGCCGTAGGTCTCGGTGACTTCAGTAATATTCGTCATTCTGCCTTGCGGCAAACTAGCCATATAAATCAAGGCCCGCAGACCATAATCGGTAAAACTTGTCAGCTGCACAATTACCTCGGTAGATCACCCATAACGTGTTTATTCATTTCGTCCGCGTTGCGGTTGATTTTAATAGTAAACCGGCTTGCGGCTACTGTAGATGATAAACCAGAGTCGAATCCAGAGTGTGTTTTTTTCAGCCGAAGGGCGATGAGGCAAAGCGAAGGGAGAGAAAGCGGCTTGCTAAGCGGGAAACAGAGGCCGGCGCAGCGCCGGCCTCTGCAGGATTATGCGTCGAACGGATCGCGCAGAATCATGGTTTCGCTACGGTCCGGGCCGGTAGAGATGATATCAACCGGTACGCCCGTTACTTCTTCCACGCGCTTGATATAGTCGCGCGCGGCCTGCGGCAGCCCTTCCAGCGTTTTCACGCCGAAGGTGGTTTCGCTCCAGCCTGGCAGGGTTTCATAGATCGGCTCAATGCCTTCCCAGTTCTCTGCCGCCAGCGGCGTGGTGGTCACTTCGCGACCGTCCGGCAGGCGATAGCCTACGCAGATTTTCACCTCTTTCAGACCGTCCAGCACGTCCAGCTTGGTCATGCAGAAACCTGACAGGGAGTTGATCTGCACCGCGCGGCGCACGGCGACCGCATCCAGCCAGCCGGTGCGACGACGACGGCCGGTGGTTGCGCCGAACTCATTACCTTTAGCGCACAGGAACTCGCCGATGTCGTCGAACAGTTCGGTCGGGAACGGGCCCGCGCCGACGCGCGTTGAGTAAGCCTTCACGATGCCCAACACGTAGTCGACGCAGCGCGGACCGATGCCTGAACCGGTCGCCACGCCGCCAGCGGTGGTGTTAGAGGAGGTCACATAGGGATAGGTGCCGTGGTCGATATCCAGCAGCGTGCCCTGCGCGCCTTCGAACATGATCAGGTCGCCGCGCTTCTGCGCCGTATCCAGCAGATCGGAGACGTCAACCACCATGCTGGTCAGCACGTCGGCTACCGCCAGCACGTCGCTTAGCACTTTGTCGTAGTCGACCGCGTCTTCTTTGTAGTAGTTCACCAGCTGGAAGTTGTAGTAATCGACAATCTCTTTCAGCTTAACGGCGAAGGTCTCTTTGTTGAAGAGATCGCCGACGCGCAGACCGCGGCGCGCCACTTTATCTTCATAGGCCGGGCCGATGCCGCGACCGGTGGTGCCGATGGCTTTGGCGCCGCGCGCTTTTTCGCGTGCCAGATCCATTGCGACATGGTATTGCAGGATCAGCGGGCAGGCTTCAGAAATCAGCAGACGTTCGCGTACCGGTACGCCACGCTCTTCCAGGCCTTTCATCTCTTTCATCAGAGCTTCAGGCGACAGCACCACGCCGTTACCAATAATGCTGGTAACGTTTTCGCGCAGAATGCCGGATGGAATTAAATGGAGGACGGTTTTTTCACCGTTGATGACAAGCGTATGGCCTGCATTGTGGCCACCCTGGTAACGCACCACGTAATTAGCGCGTTCAGTCAGCAGATCTACAATTTTACCTTTGCCTTCGTCACCCCATTGGGTGCCCAGTACGACGACGTTCTTACCCATTTTCAAAATCACCGATTGCTTAAAAATGGATTCTACCATCTGATCTTGCGGCTTTCAGCACTTTTAGCATACGTTTGCGCGCATTTTTCGCCTGAGTTTTTCGCACTACAACATCCTGGGGAAGCGGCGCGCGGCAGGCACAATTTAGCCCTGCTGGCAGAGCAATCAGCTGCCGCCGTGCGCGCCGATCATGTAGTAAATGACTACGCCTGCCACCACCAGTCCGCCGCCGAAACGGTGCAGCAGACGATCCGGCAGCTGCGCCATACTCAGGATCATACGACGCCAGATACGCGGCAGAAACATCGGCCCCAGGCCCTCCAGCACCAGTACCAGCGCCAGCGCCATCCATATGGTTTGATTCATTTACCATTCCCAAAAAAAAGGCCGACATCATTGTCGGCCCGTAGGTTATAGCAGTTCTTATCGCGTCGCGTTAGAGGGCGCTTTCATATAGCGGAAGAAATCGCTGTCCGGGCTAAGCACCATCACGTCCTGATTGTCGTTGAAGCTATTTTCATAGGCGCGCAGGCTGCGGATAAAGGCGTAGAAGTCCGGATCCTGACTGAACGCGTCGGCAAAGAGCTTCGCTGCTTCGGCATCGCCGTCGCCTCGGGTGATCAGCGCGGTACGCTGCGCTTCCGCCAGCGTGCGGGTGACCTGATAGTCCGCCTGCGCACGCAGTTTTTCCGCCTCTTCCTGACCCTGAGAACGCTGGCTGCGCGCCACCGCTTCACGCTCGGCGCGCATACGATTGTAAATCGCGTCCGAGACCTCGGTCGGCAGATTGATCTGCTTGATGCGCACGTCGACGACCTGAATGCCCAGCGCTGCCATGCTGTTCGGGTTAATCGCCGGCTCTTTGCTGTTGGTTTCGCGCTCAACGCGCGCCGCCGCGCTGGCGATGGCGTCATCCGCCGCCGGCGTCTGCACGTCGTCGTCGCTGCCGGCGCTGCCGGTATTCAGCGCGTCGCGCACGTCGGTGGTCAGACGGCCGCGAGAATCCGTCACGATATCTTTCACATCAAGACGGCCCATCTCAGAACGCAAACGGTCGCTGAATTTACGCTTCAGCAGCACTTCCGCCTGCGAAACGTCGCCGCCGCCCGTCGCCAGGTAGTAGCGGCTGAAGTCGCTGATGCGCCACTTGATGTAAGAGTCGACGATCAGGTCTTTCTTCTCTTTGGTGACGAAGCGATCCGCCTGGTTGTCCATGGTCTGAATACGCGCGTCCAGCGTTTTTACCGTCTCGATAAACGGCACTTTCATATGCAGACCCGGCGCGAACACCTGCGGTTTGTTTTCATCGTCGCGCAGCACTTTACCGAAGCGCAGCACGATGCCGCGTTCGCCTTCCTGCACCACGAACAGTGAAGCGTAGAGCGCCACCAGTACAACAATAATGACTACAATTATGGGCTTACGCATCGATTACTCTCTCCCTTCGCGCTGGGTATCGTTGCGCAGAGCATTGGCCCGACGCTGATCCATGATGCTGTCTGGATTGTAGGCTGACGTGTCGCTGCGGCTGGCAGTGCTGCCAGGCGAAGCGGGCAGCGTGTTCAGACTCGCGCCTTTGTGGCCGCTCTGCGCCGCGCCGGTTGCGCCGCGCATCAGCTGGTCGAGCGGCAGCACCATCAGATTATTGCCGCGATCGTTAACCAGCACTTTGCGGGTATGGCTCAGCACGCGTTCCATGGTTTCGATGTAGAGACGCTCTTTAGTGATGTCCGGCGCCGCCTTGTATTCAGGCAGCAGCTTGGCGAAACGCGCCACTTCACCCTGCGCTTCCAGCACGGTACGTTCTTTATAAGCGCGCGCCTCTTCGAGGATACGCTGCGCCTGACCATTCGCGCGCGGCTGCACTTCGTTCGCATAGGCTTCCGCCTCGCGCACGTACTGCTCGCGGTTTTCACGCGCGGCGATGGCGTCGTCGAACGCGGCTTTCACCTCTTCCGGCGGACGCGCCGCCTGGAAGTTGACGTCAAGCAGCGTGATGCCCATGTTGTAAGGGCGAATGGTTTCGTCGATTTCGCGCTGCGTATCGCTACGCACCACGGTACGGCCTTCGGTCAGAATGCGGTCCATCGTAGAGCGGCCGATGACGCCGCGCAGCGCGCTGTCGGTCGCCTGGCGCAGGCTGTCGTCTGCGCTGGTGACGGCAAACAGGTAGCGTTCAGGATCGGTTACGCGGTACTGCACGTTCATCTCGACGCGCACCACGTTCTCATCCGAGGTCAGCATCACGCCGGAGGCAGCAAGCTCGCGCACCGCTTCGACGTTTACCGCACGCACCTGATCGATAAAGGTCGGTTTCCAGTTCAGGCCTGGCTCTACCAGATGACTGAACTTGCCGAAGCGCGTGACAACGCCGCGCTCCGCTTCTTTAATGGTGTAGAATCCACTGGCGGCCCAGATTACAACCGCCGCGACAGCAACGATGCCGACCAGTTTGCCACCGCTGCCGCCGCTGCGCTGGCCATTGTCACTCTGTTTGCCACCGCCCAGTCCGCCGAGCTTTTTGCTCAACTTACGGAAGATATCATCCAGATCCGGCGGTCCCTGTTCACGACCGCCTTTGTTTCCCCCAGAGTTGCCGCCTTTATTATTGCTGCTTCCCCACGGGTCGCGGTCCTGTCCGTTATTACCGGGCTGATTCCACGCCATGTTCTACTCCATTTATTGTAAGTGCGCTGTTTACCCTGCAGCTTTCAGGCTGTAGCTGTGTTGGCTGCCTTTGTTCGCCCTAAAGAGCTAAAGAAAAAGATCCCAGAAAAGCGGCAGCCGCCTGCTACACCATACCAGCTATTGCGTAAGGACGTTTGGGCAACGTGTCAAACTATGTAATCAAGCAGCGCCGGTTCCTGCTTGCACAGGCGTCGCCAGTCAACCATCGGCAGACGCACGCGTAGGCCGATGCCGCCTTCTTCTTCATTCCATTCATCTTCAATGGCCTGCAGCTGGTAGAAGCGGCTGCGCAGGCGCCCCGCTTCCGGCGGCAGGCGCAGTTCGAACTGCGCGATTTCGCCTGCCAGACGCTCGGAGAGCGCCTGCCATAGCAGCGGCAAACCTTCGCCGCTCTGTGCGGAAAGCCAGACGCGGATCGGCTGATTTTCTTCATTGCGATCGATGCGCGGAACGAAGCCGTCCAGCATATCGATTTTATTCATCACCAGCAGCGTGGGAATTTCATGCGCCTCGATCTCTTCCAGCACCGCATCGACCGCTTCGATGTTCTCACTGACGCGCACGTCGGCGGCGTCGATCACATGCAGCAGCAGCGTCGCCTGTCGCGTTTCCTGCAGCGTCGCTTTAAACGCGGCCACCAGATCGTGAGGCAGATGACGAATAAAGCCGACGGTATCCGCCAGCACCACGTCGCCGACGTCCGCCACGTTCAGACGGCGCAGCGTCGGATCGAGCGTCGCAAACAGCTGATCCGCCGCATAGACGTTAGCGGAGGTGACGGCGTTAAACAGGGTGGATTTACCGGCGTTGGTGTAGCCGACCAGCGACACGGTTGGCACGTCCGCTTTGGCGCGCGCCTGACGTCCCTGATCGCGCTGTTTTTCTACGCGTTCTAGGCGGGACAAAATCTGACTGATTCGATTGCGCAGCAAACGACGGTCGGTTTCCAGCTGGGTTTCACCCGGGCCGCGTAAGCCGATGCCGCCTTTCTGACGCTCAAGGTGCGTCCAGCCGCGTACCAGTCGCGTAGCAAGATGGCGCAGCTGGGCCAGTTCGACCTGCAGCTTACCTTCATGCGTTCGGGCGCGTTGGGCGAAGATATCCAGGATCAGACCGGTACGATCAATGACGCGACATTCGCACAGGCGCTCCAGGTTGCGTTCCTGCGCAGGGGTTAAGGCATGATCGAATAATACGACCGATGCTCCACTTGATTTTACCGCATCGGCAATTTCAGCTGCCTTTCCTTCACCGACAAAATATTTGGGATGTGGCGCTTTACGACTGCCGGTAATGACCTGCAGCGCTTCTACGCCCGCAGAAGAGACCAGGGTTTCGAATTCCTGGAGATCTTCCATCTCTTTGTCTTGGGAGAACCAGATGTGTACCAGTACGGCCTGCTCACCGGCTTCATAACGGTCAAACAAGCTATAACCTCGCTTAGAAAATAGAAGACCAGGACGGAAAACGGTCTGCGTTCTCCCGCCCTGGCTTGTACGGGTAGCGCGTTATTCCGCGTTATCGCCGTCTTGTTGTGGCTGCGACGGCGCAGAAGCGTTGCTACCGCCGTGGTGGTAGTTGTTGCTGCCGCCACCGGTGTTGTTGCTGTGATGAGAAACCGGGCGCGATGGAACCACGGTAGAAATGGCGTGCTTGTAAACCATCTGGCTTACCGTGTTCTTCAACAAAATCACGAATTGATCGAAAGACTCAATTTGTCCCTGCAGCTTGATACCGTTGACCAAATAAATCGAAACCGGAACACGTTCACGACGCAGTGCGTTCAAAAACGGGTCTTGTAATGATTGCCCCTTAGCCATTCTATCTTTTCCTTATATGCTTGTTGTTTATTACTTGTAGAACCGAAGTTCTGAAAAAACTGCGTAAAAATTTGCGCACGATAACCAGCCAATTGTACACAATCACCCATGCTTCGCACTAAGAACCTGAAGCACCTCATCACGCGCGGATTCTGGGCTGTCGCTGTCAAGCCAGCGTACATTTTCCCAGCCGCGTAACCAGGTCATCTGGCGTTTAGCGAGCTGCCGGGTTGCGCAAATTCCCCGATAAACCATCTCGTCGTAATCGATCTCGCCAGCCAGGTACGACCACATCTGACGATAACCGACACAGCGAATGGAAGGCATATCCGTATGCAAATCACCTCGTGCAAACAGGGCCCGAGCCTCCGCTTCAAATCCTGACGCCAGCATCTGCTGAAAGCGTAGTTCGATGCGCTGATGCAGCAGTTCACGGCTCGCGGGGGCGATGGCGAACTGATACACATCGTAGGGTAACGCTTCGCCGGATGTTTTAGTCAGTTCCGTTAAAGTTTTACCCGAAATAAAAAAAACTTCCAGTGCTCGCGAAAGTCTCTGCGGATCATTCGGATGAATACGACTCCCGGCCACCGGGTCAATGTCGCACAGCTGACGATGCAGCGCCTCCCACCCCTTTTCGCGCGCCATTTGCTCAATGCGCTGACGTATCTCAGGATCGGCCGAGGGGAGCGGCGACAATCCTTCCAGTAACGCCTTGAAATAGAGCATGGTTCCACCGACCAGCAGCGGAATGCGGCCGCTCTGAACGATCTCCGCCATCGCCGCCAGCGCATCGCGGCGGAAGTCGGCGGCGGAATAGGCTTCCGAGGGATCGCGGATGTCCAGCAGGCGATGCGGCGCCTGCGCCAGCTCTTCTGCCGAAGGTTTGGCCGTGCCAATATCCATCCCGCGATAGATTAAGGCAGAGTCGACGCTGATAAGTTCCACCGGCAGCTGCTTTCTTAGTGCTATCGCCAGCGCGGTTTTGCCCGAAGCGGTGGGCCCCATCAAAAAAATAGCCTTTGGTCGGCCAGCCGGGTTGTGTTCACTCATGGGTTAATGCAGCAAGCGCGCTCTCAATATCCAGGGCCTGAATCAGGCCAGAAGGCGGCGATTTCAACAGTTGCGGACAGAGCCGTTCCAGCTCCGCCAGCAGCGTGATCGCCTGCGAGTGATTCCAGTGAGGCGCGTCGGTATCGCAACGTCGCGCCAGCCATTGAGCCAGCTGAGGGGCGCCGCTCTCCGGCTGCCGGGCGAGATAGCCTAGCAGCTCTGGAATCAAGATTTGTAAATTTTGCGTGCGCAAGGGTAAAGGCACCGCGCGCAGGGTTACGTGGTCGCCTTCCGGCTGCAGATCGACGCCCATCTCGTTCAGCAGGCTCTGCCTCTCTGCGGCGATCTGACGCTCCGGCCGCGCGACCTTCATGCGCACCGGGATGAGCAGCGGCTGTGACTTCAACCCCGTCTCGCCCGGCTGTAGCTGCGCATGCCGCACCCAGCGCGCCGCCACCGGCAGCGACAGCAGCAGCAGCGCCTGCTCCTGCTCCAGTAGCGCATAACGCTCCCGCACCACCGTTAACACGCGGCCGAAGCTTTGCGCATGCGAGGAAAGCGGCGCCTCGGCTGGCTGCGCGCGCGGTACAACCGGCGGCGCGGCCGGTTCAGCCGGCGCGCGCTGACCTGCGGCCGGCGTTTTCAGCAGCTGCTGATAGACCGCGCCTTCGCGCTTGCTGTAGCCATTCTCTTTATTCTGCCAGCCCGGCTGCGCGGCTGGCGGTGATGCTGGCGCCGCCGCGCCGCCTTCGCTGCGGCGCGGCGCAGCGGGCTGGGAAAAGTGGTTGCCGCCCGCCGCCTGGCGATTTTCCGGCTGCCAGCGCGGCGCTGGCTCTTCTGCCTGAATCGACGGCAGGGTCGGCGCGCTGCTCTCCTGCAGCACGCTCATCACGCCCTGAAAGATAAAATCGTGCACCAGCCGCGACTGATGGAAGCGCACCTCATGCTTGGCGGGATGCACGTTGACATCCACCTGATGCGGATCGATTTCCAGGTAGAGCACATAGGCTGGCTGCTGGTCCGCCTGCAGCTGCGTCTGAAACGCCTGCCGTATCGCATGATTGATCAGTTTGTCGCGCATCATGCGGCCGTTGACGTAGCAATACTGAATATCGGTCAGCTGGCGCGATCCGGCCGGATCGGCGACCCAGCCGCGCAGCAGCAGATCGTCATGTCGCCAGTCGATGCGTAGCGCATGCTGCATAAAGGTCGTGCCGCAAATCGCTCCCAGCCGCCGTTCGCGCTGCGCCTCGTCATTGACCGCGCGATACTGGCGCATCAGCTTGCCGTTATGGCTGAGCGAGATGGAGACGTCAAAACGCGCCAGCGCGATGCGACGAATCACCTCGTCGATATGGCCAAACTCGGTTTTCTCGGTGCGCATAAATTTGCGACGCGCGGGCGTGTTGTAGAAGAGATCGAGCACCTCCAGCGTAGTGCCGCACGGATGCGCCGCTGGCTTAACCGTGACCGCCATATCGCGGCCTTCGGCATACGCCTGCCAGGCCTCGCTCTGCGCTTCGGTGCGCGAAGTCAGGGTCAGGCGCGAAACTGAACTGATGCTGGCCAGCGCTTCGCCGCGAAAGCCCAGGCTCATAATCGCTTCCAGATCGTCAAGCGAGGCGATTTTGCTGGTAGCGTGGCGTGCCAGCGCCATCGCCAGCTCTTCTTTGCTGATGCCGCAGCCGTTATCGCGAATACGGATCAGTTTCGCGCCGCCTTTTTCAATGTCGATGTCGATGCGCGTCGCGCCGGCGTCGAGACTGTTTTCCACCAGCTCTTTTACCACCGATGCTGGACGCTCGACGACTTCGCCCGCCGCAATCTGGTTAGCCAGCTGCGGCGGTAAAATTTGAATGGGCATGGTGATTATCCTTGTAGAGCCTGGCCCGGCGCCTGGCCGGGCTGACCGTCAGGAGGCGGGTATTTTCAGGGTTTGCCCCAACATCACGTTTGAGGACTTCATATTGTTCGCCTGGATGATCGCCTGCGGGCTGACGCCATAATGCGCGGCGATAGCCGTCAGCGAGTCGCCCCGCACCACTTTATGACGCGCCGGGCCGCGCGCGGCCACCGTATTGTTGGCCGGCACCTTCAGGCGCTGTCCGACCCAGACCACATCGCGCTTCAGCCGGTTCATCTCGCGCAGCGTCCCCATGCTAACGCCATATTTCGCGGCGATGCCGGAGAGCGTTTCGCCGCGGGTGACGGTATGACGCTGCACCGTGCCGGTATACTGCGTGGTGCCGGTCGCCGGATTACTGGCGACGCTCACCGTCGGCGATGAGCCGATCGGACGGTTTTCCTCCTTTGGGAGCGATTGTAGCGGGTGCGCCAGGAAATAATTGCGCAGGCCTTTGTAGATAGCCATCGCAATTTTATCCTGGTAAGCGCTACTGCCGAGCAGTCGCTCCTCCGAGGCATTACTGATGAAGCCGGTTTCCACTAACAGTGAGGGAATATCCGGCGAACGCAGCACGCCGAGGCTGGCGTGCTCCGGCAAACGCTTATGCAGCGGCGAAACGCCGCGCAGCTGCTGCAAAACTTTCATCGCCACGTCATAACCGACGCGCTGCGAATGACCGAACTGCAGATCCAGCACCGCCTGGCTCAGGTAGGGATCGGCCTGGCTGTTCGCCAGCAGATCGCCTGCCCCGCCCAGCAGTTCCGACTGTTTCTCGCGCTGCTCCAGCCAGTTTGCCATTTCGCTGTTGGCGCGTCGGTTCGACAGCACCCATACCGACGCGCCGGTGGCGCTGTGGCTCGGCGCCGAGTCGGCGTGAATGGAAACCAACAGGTTGGCGTTCTCTTTACGCGCCACTTCGGAACGGCCCATCACCGAAATAAAGTAGTCGCCGTCGCGCGTTAGCACGCCTTTAAACATCGGATCGTTGTTCAGCAGCACCTTCAGCTTGCGCGCGATGGCGATGGTGACGTTCTTTTCATGCAGTCCGCGCTGGCCGGTAGCGCCGGGATCCTGGCCGCCGTGGCCGGCGTCGATCGCTACAATCACCGTGTCGTTGCTGGTGGGCAGCGCATTGCCTGGACGCGTGGTGGTGTTGGTATTGCTGACCGCCGTCACCTGGTTGGCGTTGAACGGGTTGGCGGCGGGTCGGCTCGGTGCCGCCCGGCCCGGCGTCGTGGTCGCGGTAGAAACCGGCGCGGCGCGGCTGACGGGCTGCTTGCCCTGAATAGTGAACACCACGTTATAGCTGCTGCCGTTGCGCTGGGTCACCGCGCGGGTTTTACCCGCCTGCGTCAGCTCGAACACCAGCCGAATGCTCTGCTTATCCTTTGGCGTGCTGGTGCGAATACGCCTGACAATATTTTCGCCGCTGAAGTTAAGCGGCAGCCCCTGAATCACGCCGCTCTGACGAATATCCAGCACCACGCGATCGGGGTTGCGCAGCGGAAAGAAGCCGTACACCGGCTGTCCGGCGAAGCTCAGGGTTACCGTCGCCTTGCTGTCACCGTTTTCGACTTTGATATCAGAGAGGCTAGCCGCCAGCGCGGGCGCTGTCGCCAGACAGAGTATCAGCAGCAGCGCGCTTTTCATCCGTGCGATCATGCCTGCGCCACCTGCTCTGTCAGGAGTTCGCCCAGCGCGGAGTGCGCCTCAAGGCGCGCCTCGCGCGCGGCGCCGACGTAGCTTAGCGTTAGCGCCAGATCGGGCGGCGGCAAGACGCCCGCGCCCTGCTGCGGCCACTCCACCAGACAGATAGCCTCGCCGGTGAAATAGTCGCGGATCCCCATGAACTCCAGCTCTTCCGGATCGGCCAGGCGATAGAGATCGAAGTGATAGAGCGCGCGCGCGTCGAGCTGGTATGGCTCTACCAGCGTATAGGTCGGGCTTTTGACGTTGCCCTGGTGGCCAAGCGCCTGCAAAAATCCACGGCTGAAGGTCGTTTTACCCGCGCCCAGATCGCCATAGAGATAGATTACCGCCGCACCGGTACAGGCGCGGGCCAGCTTAGCGCCCAGTTCGAGGGTCGCCGCCTCATCGGGCAAGGAAATAACACAGGTCTTCATGCTTTATTATTGGGTCATCTCTGGATTAACAAACTGCCAAAGCAGCTCGAATAAATCTGTTGCCAACATGCCGCGCGTTCCGCGCCGCGCCGCCACTGCGTCCGCCGCCGCGCCGTGCGCCACGCAGCCTGCGCAGGCCGCGTCGAACAGCGCCAGTTGCTGCCCCATCATCGAGGCGATAATACCACTTAATACGTCGCCCATGCCGCCGGAAGCCATACCGGCGTTGCCAACGTCGGCGAAGGCCATGTCGCCCTGCTCGCTGGCGATAAGGGTGCCGGCGCCTTTCAACACCGCGACTCCGCCGTAGCGCGCCGCGAGTTTCTGCGCGGCGAGTAGGCGATCGCTCTCGACTTCGCTGGTCTTAATGCCTAACAGTCGCGCCGCTTCGCCTGGGTGCGGCGTAATGATGCGATTCTGACGTTTCTCCGCATTGATTGCCAGCAGGTTAAGCGCATCAGCGTCCCAAAGCATTGGCTTTTCACTGGCGGCAACCGCTTTCAGCGCATTCTGTCCCCATTCCCGCTGTCCCAGGCCCGGACCGATAGCGATGACGTCCGCCCACTTCAGCCCGCTTTGCAGGCTGGCGTCGGTCAGCTCGTCCACCATGATCTCCGGACGTGCCGTCAGTACCGGCGCAATATTATCGCGATGCGTCAGGACGCGCACCAGACCCGATCCGGCGCGCAGCGCCGCTTCGGCGGTCATGCGAATCGCGCCGGCGGTGCCGGTGTCGCCGCCCACCACCAGCAGGCGGCCGTGGTTGCCTTTGTGCGAGGTAGGCTTGCGCGGCTTCAGCCAGCGCGAAAGCGAGGTGGCGTCGTAGCGCGCCATCGGCGCGTTTTCACCGGCGAGAAAGGCGCTCAGGCCGAGATCGGCGTAGCGCAGCTCGCCGATAAGGTCGCGCGCTTTGCCGGTGATCTGACCGGGCTTCAGCGCGATAACGCTCAGCGTCTGCGTCGCAGCGATCGCCTCGCCCGGCGCGCAGCCGGTCGCCGCCGACAGCCCTGACGGCATATCGATTGCCAGCACCGGCGCGGCATGGGCGTTCGCCTGTTTAATCAGGCTAAGGTAAGGTTCGGCAGGCGCGCGGTTGATGCCGGTCCCCAGCAGCGCGTCGACGATAAGATCGACCTGCTCCGGCCAGGGGGCGTCAGCGGCATGGATCTCGCCGCCCGCTTCCAGCCAGGCCTCGCGCGCGCGCTGCGCCTCGTCGGGCAGCGGTTTATCGCTGTCGCACGCCAGCAGCGTGACCGCATAACCCGCCGCCTGCGCCAGGCGTGCCGTGACATAGCCGTCGCCGCCGTTATTGCCATGCCCGCAGAGAATCAGCCAGCTGCGCGCCTGCGGCCACTGCGCGCGCGCCAGCTCGAACGCCGCCTGCCCGGCGCGCTGCATTAGCTCGTAAAGCGTAATGCCCAGCGCGTCGGCGCCGTCACGCTCGAGCTGGCGCAGAGCCTGCGCAGGCCAGACGGAATATGGTAAACTGCGGCCGTTCGCTTTCGATTCCTGGTTACTCATGTCATACCCTCTCGATCTTCATCAGCTTGCTCAACAGATTAAACAGTGGGGCAAGGATCTCGGCTTTCAGCAGGTCGGCATCACCGACACCGATCTCAGCGCGGAAGAGCCGCGTCTGCAGGCGTGGCTGGACAAACAGTATCACGGCGAAATGGAGTGGATGGCGCGCCACGGCATGATGCGCGCGCGTCCGCATGAACTGCTGCCCGGCACGCTGCGCGTTATCAGCGTACGCATGAACTACCTTCCGGCCAAAGCCGCCTTTGCCAGTACGCTGAAAAACCCGCAGCTCGGCTATGTCAGCCGCTACGCTCTGGGACGCGATTACCACAAAGTATTGCGCAATCGTCTGAAAAAGCTCGGAGAAATGATTCAGGAAAAGTGCGGCGAGCTCAATTTCCGCCCCTTTGTCGACTCTGCGCCGCTGCTGGAACGTCCGCTGGCGGCTAAAGCGGGCCTCGGCTGGACCGGTAAACACTCACTGATCCTGAACCGCGAGGCGGGCTCATGGTTTTTCCTCGGCGAACTGCTGATCGATCTGCCGCTGCCGATCGACGCGCCGCAGGAAGAGCAGTGCGGCCGCTGCGTCGCCTGTATGACCATATGTCCGACCAACGCCATCGTCGAACCCTATGTGGTAGATGCGCGCCGCTGCATCTCCTATCTCACCATCGAGCTTGAGGGCGCTATTCCGGAAGCGCTACGCCCGCTGATGGGCAACCGCATTTACGGCTGCGACGACTGTCAACTGATCTGTCCCTGGAATCGCTATGGGCAACTCAGCGATGAAACGGACTTCTCGCCGCGCGCCGCGCTGCATGCGCCGGAGCTCATAACGCTGTTCCAGTGGGATGAGAAAACCTTTTTACGCGTGACGGAAGGCTCAGCGATACGCCGTATCGGCCATCTGCGCTGGCTGCGCAATATCGCCGTGGCGCTGGGCAACGCGCCCTGGCGCGCTGAAATCGCAGGCGTGCTGGAGAAGCGGCTGGGCGAAAACCCGCTGCTTGACGAACATATCGAATGGGCGCTGCTTCAGCAGCAGGAAAAACGACAGGCTCTGGCGATTGACGTGCAGCCCGCGCAGCAAAAACGGCTGGTACGCGCTATTGAGAAGGGTTTGCCGCGTGACGCATGATTAACCAGCGGCGAACGCCAGCTACTTTTCCACAAGCTGTGCATAAAAATAAAAAGCTGTTGTCATTCAACTGACACAGGGCGCGTCAAAGAAGATTTTAACAAAATGAAATATCTTCACTACCTGTCAATTCAAGCAGTTAAACAGATAATGTGTACAAATAAGAATGTGGATAGCGTTCGAAGACAGCGAGAAAGTTGTGGATAACTCTGTTTAAAATAGTTTTACAGATCGCCCTGAGCAGCGGTAAAACACGGCTGGCGCGCTGTGGATAACCTGATAAGCGCAGCGTTACACGGCGATCGTCAACGGCTCAACTAAGCGTATGATTATTAGTGATGTAAAATTTGGAGCGGGAAACGAGACTCGAACTCGCGACCCCGACCTTGGCAAGGTCGTGCTCTACCAACTGAGCTATTCCCGCACTGGAAAGGTACTGCTAAACAAATTTTGGAGCGGGAAACGAGACTCGAACTCGCGACCCCGACCTTGGCAAGGTCGTGCTCTACCAACTGAGCTATTCCCGCTTAGGAAAGGTACTGCTAATCAAATTTTGGAGCGGGAAACGAGACTCGAACTCGCGACCCCGACCTTGGCAAGGTCGTGCTCTACCAACTGAGCTATTCCCGCGCCTTGTACCGTTGTATAAATTCTTCATCGGTACGGGGTGCGCATTATACGAGAAATTATTGCTGCTGCAAGAGTCTAAAAGCAAAATTTTGCGCTTTCGATTCGTTTGCCGATTAAAGCAGCAACCTGCTGTTTTCCTGCGCACCTTTAAGAGTTAAAGCTGCAAAAAGTGCTCGCGGTAGTATGCCAGCTCGGCGACCGATTCGCGAATATCATCCAGCGCCTGATGCGTGCCCGCCTTTTTGAAGCCTGGCAGAATTTCCGGCTTCCAGCGACGCGCCAGCTCTTTTAAGGTGCTGACGTCGAGATAGCGATAGTGGAAGTAGGCTTCCAGCTCCGGCATGTATTTGAAAAGAAAGCGGCGATCCTGACCAATGCTGTTGCCGCAAATCGGCGAGCTGTTAGCAGGCACCCACTGTTTAAGGAATTCAATCGTCGCCAGTTCGGCGCGGCGATCGTCGAACTCGCTGGCTTTGACGCGCTCCACCAGCCCGCTCGCGGTATGGGTGCGCACGTTCCACTCGTCCATCAGCGCCAGCTGCGCATCGGACTGATGCACCGCCATGACTGGCCCTTCCGCCAGAATATTGAGATTCGCGTCGGTTACCAGCGTGGCAATCTCGATAATGCGGTCGCGCTCCGGATCCAGTCCGGTCATCTCCAGATCGATCCAAATCAGATTATTTTCATTTCCTGTCGCCATGCTTTTTCCCGCCGTAGCCGTAGTCGTCATCAAGAGTGAATAAGGTGTATCATAGACGTTTTGCCCAACCGGGCGAAGTCTGACGAAAGCCTGAGAGGATGCGTGAGCAAAAATAAACTGTCGAAAGGTCAACAACGTCGCGTCAGCGCTAACCATCAGCGTCGTCTTAACCAGCGCGATGCGCCGGAAGCTGACGACAATCTGTTCGGTGAAGCGGCGGAAGGCGTCGTGATCAGCCGTTTCGGCATGCACGCAGACGTCGAAGACCGCGCGGGCGAGGTGCATCGCTGCAACCTGCGCCGCACTATCCGTTCGCTGGTGACCGGCGATCGCGTCGTCTGGCGCCCGGCGCTCGGCGGCGGCAAAGGCATTGTCGAAGCGGTGCACGAGCGCAGCAGCGTGCTGACGCGCCCCGACTACTACGACGGGCTGAAGCCGATCGCCGCCAATATCGACCAGATCATTATCGTTTCGGCGATTTTGCCTGAGCTGTCGCTTAATATTATCGACCGCTATCTGGTGGCGAGCGAAACCCTGGGCATCGAACCGCTGCTGGTGCTGAACAAGACCGATCTGCTGGATGACGAGGCGCGCGCCTTCGTCGACCAGCAGATGGATATCTATCGCCGTATCGGCTATCGCGTGCTGATGGTCTCCAGCCATGCCAAAGCGGGCCTGGCGGATCTCGAAGCGGCCCTCACCGATCGCATCAGCATCTTCGCCGGACAGTCCGGCGTCGGCAAATCGAGCCTGCTGAACGCCCTGCTCGGCCTGGACGCGGCGGTGGAAACCGCCATCGTGACCAACGACGTCTCTGACGTTTCCGGGCTGGGCCAGCACACCACCACCGCGTCGCGCCTGTACCACTTTCCTCACGGCGGCGACGTGATCGATTCGCCGGGGGTGCGCGAGTTCGGCTTATGGCATCTTGAGCCGGAACAAATTACCCGCGGATTTGTCGAATTTCGTGAATTTCTCGGCAGTTGTAAGTTCCGCGACTGTAAGCACGGCAGCGATCCTGGCTGCGCTATCCGCGCCGCCGTCGAGGCGGGCCAGATAGACGTTTCACGCTTCGACAACTATCACCGTATTCTGGAGAGCATGGCGCAGGTGAAAACGCGCAAAAATTTCTCCTCCAGCGAGTGATGCTCGCTGCTTACCGCGGCATTGACCCTGCATCGCCTCTGTAACGGACGCGATCACGGGGAAATTCGCCATCTGACCGGGGCGCTGATATGATTCGCCCCCTTTTTGATTGACGCGAAACAAAGCCAGGAGGCTAAGGTGTTTGATCGTGTAAAACTCGGCCTGAATCATGTACTGCCGAAAAAATGGTTAACGGAACTTGCCGGTTGGGGTGCCAGCCGTCGTGGCGGCTGGTTGACCAAACTGGTGATTGATATCTTCGTCTGGTTCTACAAAGTGGATATGTCGGAAGCGCGGAAGTCCGATACCGCCAGCTATCGCACCTTTAACGACTTCTTTGTGCGCCCGTTGAAAGATGACGCGCGTCCGGTCGATCCCGACGCGAACCTGATCGTGCTGCCTGCCGACGGCGCCATTAGCCAGCTGGGCCGCATCGAAGGCGACCAGATTTTCCAGGCGAAAGGCCATCACTATACGCTCGACGCGCTACTGGCGGGTCAGGAAGCGATGGCGGCGCAGTTCCGCGACGGCCATTTCGTCACTACTTACCTTGCGCCGCGCGACTACCACCGCGTGCATATGCCGTGCAACGGCATCCTGCGCGAGATGATCTATGTGCCGGGCGATCTCTACTCGGTGAACCCGCTGACGGCGCGCAATATCCCCAATTTGTTCGCGCGCAACGAACGCGTTATCTGCTATTTCGATACCGATATCGGTCCGATGGTGCAGATCCTCGTGGGCGCCACTATCGTCGGCAGCATCGAAACCAGCTGGGCCGGCACCATTACGCCGCCGCGCGAAGGGGTGATCAAACGCTGGCACTATCCGGCTGCGGATAGCGAAGGCGCCGTTGTGCTGCTGAAAGGCCAGGAGATGGGCCGCTTTAAGCTCGGCTCCACCGTGATTAATCTGTTCGCGCCGGGACGCGTGAAGCTGGCGGAGAGCCTGGAAGCTGAAAGCAAGACCCGCCTCGGTCAGCCGCTGGCTATCGCGCTGCCGCAGACCGACCCCGTCGACGTTATCGCCGACTAACCGCTGAGAGTGTTTTTGCTGTGCGATCGTTTCTCATCCTGCTGCTGAGCCTCTGGCTCAGCACCTCAGCGCTGGCGGCCACCGTGCCGGACGCCAGCCAACTTAAACAGGCGCTGGACGAGGCGAAAGCGGCAAAAAGCTCTCCCGCGCAGGCGGAGCAGGTGCAGTCTCTTGAGGCTGCCCTCAACTATCTTTCCGAACGCGATGCGTCGCTGGAGCGCGCAAAGCAGTATCAGCAGGTCATCGACGATTTCCCCCGCCTCGCGCGCGAACTGCGCCAGCAAATCACCTCGCTAGACGACGGCAGCAAAAGCGTGCGCAGCACCGGCAGCATGAGCAGCGCTCAGCTCGATCAGGAGATCCTGCAGGTCAGCAGCCAGCTGCTGGAAGAGGGCCGCCAGGCGCAGCAGGAGCAGGACCGCGCCCGCGAGATCAGCGACTCGCTGTCGCAGCTCCCGCAGCAGCAAACCGACGCGCGCCGGGCGATGACCGAAAGCGATCGCCGCTTGCAGAGCGGATCCGCCGCCGCCTCGCCGCAGAGCCAGGCGCAGATTTGGGCGCGCCAGGCGGAAAACGCGGTCAATAAAGCGCGCGTGGACGAGCTGGAGCTGGCGCAGCTCTCCGCCAACAATCGTCAGGAGCTGGCGCGCATGCGCGCCGATCTGCATCAGCGCAAAGCGGCGCAGCTCGACAACTATCTGCAGGCGCTGCGTAATCAGTTAAACGAACAGCGTCAGCGCGAGGCGGAGCTGGCGCTGGCGCGCACCGAACAGCTGGCGGAAAACAGCGGCGACCTGCCGCCCATTATCAGCGATCAGTTTCGCGTTAACCGCGACCTTTCCGCCGCACTTAACCAGCAGGCGCAGCGCATGGATCTGGTGGCCTCTCAGCAGCGGCTGGCGACCAATCAGATTATCCAGGTGCGTCAGGCGCTGGGCACTCTGCGCGAACAGTCACAGTGGCTCGGCGCTTCCAATCTGCTGGGCGAAGCGCTGCGCGCGCAGGTGGCGCGACTGCCTGATATGCCTAAGTCGCAGCAGATCGACAATGAAATGGCGCAGCTGCGCGTGCAGCGCCTGCGCTACGAGGACCTGCTGCAGCAGCAGGAGACGCTGCGCAAAGCGCATCAGCCCGACGGACAGCCCTTCAGCGCTGAACAGCGCCGTATTCTGGATGCGCAGTTGAAAACCCAGCGCGAGCTGCTTAATTCGCTGATCTCCGGCTGCGATACGCTGATCCTCGAGATTACCAAGCTCAAGGTCGCCAATACCCAGCTGCAGGATGCGCTGACCGACGTGAAAGACGCCACCCACCGCTACCTGTTCTGGACGGCGGACATCAGTGCGATCGGCCTGAACTATCCGGTGGAAGTGGCGCGGGATCTGTCGCGCCTCCTGTCGCTCGATACCCTGGGCCAGCTGGGCAAAGCGCTGGCGATGATGGTCACCAGCCGCGAGACCGTGCTGCCCTTGATCGGCGCGGTGCTGCTGGTCGGCTTCAGCCTCAGAACGCGCCGCCATTTCAACGCCTTCCTGGCGCGCTCGGCGAGCAAGGTGGGCAAAGTAACGCAGGATCGCTTTCGTCTGACGGTGCGCACCGTTTTCTGGTCGATTCTGGTGGCGCTGCCGCTGCCGGTGCTCTGGGCGGCGCTCGGCTATGGGCTACAGCACGCCTGGCCCTACCCTATCGCGGTGGCGTTCGGCGACGGTATTACGGCGACGCTGCCGCTGCTGTGGGCCTTTATGATCAGCGCCGCGTTCGCCCGGCCGAACGGCCTGTTCGTGGTGCATTTTCGCTGGCCGCAAACCCGCGTGGCGCGCGCGACCCGCTATTACTCGCTGACTATCGGCTTGATCGTTCCGCTGATTATGCTGCTGATCGCCTTCGCCAATATGGAGGATCGCCAGTTTTCCGCTTCGCTTGGCCGACTCTGCTTTATCCTGATCTGCGGCGCGCTGTCGATCGTGACCGTGAGCCTGAAGCGCGCCGGCATCCCGCTCTATCTGGATAAAGAGGGCAACGGCGAGAATCTGGTGAACCGCGTGCTGTGGAACCTGATGATCGCCATTCCGCTGGCGGCCGCCCTCGCCTCGATGATCGGCTATCTGGCGACCGCGCAGGCGCTGCTGGCGCGACTGGAGACCTCTGTCGCTATCTGGTTCCTGCTGCTGGTGATCTACCACATTATCCGCCGCTGGATGCTGATCCAGCGTCGGCGCATCGCCTTTGACCGCGCGCGTCAGCGCCGTGCCGATATGCTGGCCAACCGCGCGCGTCACGAGGACGAAAAAGAGTCCGCCGCGCAAAACGGCGAGGTCGACGTAGATGAGCCGATTATCGACCTCGACGCCATCAGCGCGCAGTCGCTGCGGCTGGTGCGTTCGATCCTTACCCTGATTGCGCTGGTGTCGGTGATCGTGCTCTGGTCGGAGATTCATTCCGCCTTCGGCTTTCTCGAGAATATTCGTCTGTGGGACGTCAGCACCACGGTGCAGGGCGTAGAGAGCATTCAGCCTATTACGCTGGGCTCGGTGCTGATTGCGATTCTGGTGCTGATTATTACCACCCAACTGGTGCGCAATATGCCCGCGCTGCTGGAGCTGGCGCTGCTGCAGCACCTTAATCTGACGCCCGGCACCGGTTACGCCATTACCACCCTGACCAAGTATGTGCTGATGCTGGTCGGCGGCCTGATTGGCTTCTCAATGATCGGCATCGAGTGGTCGAAGCTGCAGTGGCTGGTCGCCGCGCTCGGTGTGGGACTCGGTTTTGGTCTGCAGGAGATTTTCGCCAACTTTATTTCCGGCCTGATTATCCTGTTCGAAAAGCCGATCCGTATCGGCGATACCGTCACCATCCGCGATCTGACCGGCAGCATTACGCGCATCAATACGCGCGCCACCACCATTATCGACTGGGACCGCAAAGAGATTATCGTACCGAACAAGGCCTTTATTACCGAGCAGTTCGTCAACTGGTCGCTGTCCGACTCGGTGACGCGCGTGGTGCTGACTATTCCTGCGCCCGCGCATGTGGACAGCGAAGAGGTGACGACGGTGCTGAGACAGGCGTGCGAACGCTGCAGCTATGTACTGGACGTGCCAGCGCCGGATGTCTTCCTGGTCGATCTGCAGCAGGGCATTCAGCTGTTCGAGCTGCGTATCCACGCGGCGGAGATGGGCCACCGCATGCCGCTGCGTCACGAGCTGCATCAGCTGATCCTGAAAGGCTTTGCCGAGCACGGCATCGAAATGCCCTTCCCGCCTTTCCAGGTGCGTATGGAGACGCTGGGCAAGAAGACGCCAGCCAGCAACGGCACGCCGGCAGCGCGCACCTTTAAATCTGGCGGTCTGTAGCGCGGCGGTGAACGGGTAAAGGCGCGTAATGAAGGGAAGTGGAAAGCGGTTCGCACGCTGCAGAGGCCCGTTAAGCCGGGCCTCTGCAGCGGTGAAAAGAGTCTGAACGCAGCGCTTACTGCTTCACAAACTCCTCGCCCTGCGCGATATCTTTCTTCAGCGTCTCCAGCATGCCGTTTAGCGCCTGCTGTTCAAAATCGCTCAGCGCGCCGATAGCGCGCCGCTCGGCGATGCCGTTCTTGCCCAGCAGCAGCGGCTGCGAGAAGAAGCGGGCATACTCGCCGTCACCCTCTACGTAAGCGCACTCCACTACGTTCGCCTCGCCCTGCAGGGCGCGCACCAGCGACAGGCCGAAGCGCGCCGCGGCCTGGCCCATCGACAGCGTCGCGGATCCGCCGCCCGCTTTAGCTTCGACCACTTCCGTCCCCGCATTCTGGATACGTTTCGTCAGGCTGGCGACCTCGTCGTCGCTAAAGCTCACGCCTTTCACCTGCGACAGCAGCGGCAGGATAGTCACGCCCGAGTGGCCGCCGATGACCGGCACCTCAATCTCGTCTGGCTGCTTGCCTTTCAGCTCGGCGACAAAGGTATTGGCGCGGATAATATCCAGCGTAGTAACGCCGAACAGGCGATTTTTGTCATAAACGCCGTGCTTTTTCAGCACGTCGGCAGCGATCGCCACCGTGGTATTGACCGGGTTGGTAATAATGCCAATAAGCGCTTTAGGCGCGGTTTGCGCCACCTGCTCGATCAGGTTGCGCACGATGCCTGCGTTAACGTTAAAGAGATCGGCGCGATCCATGCCCGGCTTACGCGCGACGCCCGCCGAGATCAGGATGACGTCCGCACCGTGCAGCGCAGGCGTCGCGTCTTCGCCGCTAAAGCCCTGGATTTTAACCGCGGTAGGAATATGACTGAGATCTACCGCTACGCCGGGCGTCACCGGCGCAATATCATAGAGAGTGAGTTCGGAACCCGCCGGAAGCTGGGTTTTTAACAGAAGGGCGAGCGCCTGACCGATTCCGCCAGCAGCGCCAAGAACGGCAACTTTCATTCTGTACTCCTTATTAAGGTGGGGCAGAGTAGAGCCGAATTTCCATCTGTGTCCAGACCTGAATCAACTTCTCAGACGATGACAAACCCACTGTTCATTATGCGTGCAGCAGCACTTAATCTTTTGGGTTGCTACTTTGTCAGCACAACGCGCCTGAATGACCGACAACGATGTCGATGGCAGATAGAGCACGGCCGTGATAGCTATCCATATGACACCTCAATTGTATAACAATTCTGCAACCTTCGCTTTTCCTGCTCTTGCGTCGTTTTGGTCTGAGCAAAAAATTTTGTTATCATTGCCGCCCGCAACGTGCGGCGCCCGCCTTTTTTATCGACTAATTGCATAAAAATTCATTCATATGCATAATAATGTATCTGCCGTCGGCGGGCGTTCGGCATTTTTCTTTACTGGTAGCTTATGCGAAACCCATCTAAACAAGACGAATTGATTAAAGCGTTTAAAGCCTTGTTAAAACAAGAGAAATTCAGCTCTCAAGGCGAGATAGTACAGGCGCTGCAGGAGGAAGGCTTCGACAATATTAATCAGTCGAAGGTATCCCGTATGCTGACTAAATTCGGCGCGGTGCGCACGCGTAACGCCAAAATGGAGATGGTTTACTGTCTGCCGGCGGAACTGGGTGTGCCGACGACCACCAGCCCGTTAAAAAATCTGGTGCTGGATATCGACTATAACGATGCGCTGATCGTGATTCGCACCAGTCCTGGCGCAGCGCA
Organism: Pantoea sp. NGS-ED-1003; assembly: GCF_000738765.1. Lineage (NCBI taxonomy): Bacteria > Pseudomonadati > Pseudomonadota > Gammaproteobacteria > Enterobacterales > Erwiniaceae > Pantoea > Pantoea sp. NGS-ED-1003. Next base: position 37,296 of record NZ_JPQA01000011.1, on the reverse strand, counting down.
GCTGATTGCCCGTCTGCTTGACTCCCTGGGCAAAGCGGAAGGCATTCTCGGTACTATCGCCGGCGACGATACGATATTTATTACGCCCGCACGTGCCTTTACCGTCAAAAAGCTGCACGGCGCGCTTCTTACCGTCTTTGAACAAGAGCTGTAACCCGCGTCGTTGACCGGCAGTCGCGCTGCCGGTCGCCTTACCTGCCCTGTCAGCCATTTCATATCCTGCTTATCCAGTCCGTTAACTTATTCTATTTCCAGCTGACGCCCTGAACGGCTATGGTCATACCTTTCTGCCTGCTTAACCTTTCGCGCTATTTTACGCTGCTTTACACTACGCGATTAGCGATAATGCCCAGATCCAAATCAATAACCAGCCACATCCACCATGCCCTTTCGCACAAAAAGTTAAAGTGACTTAATAAACTGTTTTTAAAACCATTTTTGTCTAAATGTCGCTTTTTCACGCACTTTTTATAACTATAAAGAATAAAAAAGAGTCATAAGGATAAAGAATCACAACAAAACATTATTAGGCAGATATTAATTTCAGACGTTATTAGTTCTATACTTCTTTTCGTGACGCAAATCACATCAAACAAAAAGACAAAAACAGACGACGAGGAAATATATATGAACGTTAAAACTACTATCGCAACCCTGAGCATTCTATCTGCTCTGTCATTCGGCGCTTTTGCAGCAGAATCCATTAACGCGCAGCAGGCTCAAAATCTGCAGTCTATCGGCTCAGTAAGCGTAAGCGGCGTGGCCGGTTCTCCAATGCAGATTAAAGAAGAGCTGAACGCGAAGGCAGAACAGAAAGGCGCCAGCGCCTACCGCGTAATCGAGGCTTATAACAACGGCAACTACCACGCTACCGCCGAGCTGTATAAATAAGCGCGGTAGCCAGACGTCGTTGGACGGGCGACCTTATTGAAGCGCGCATTGCGCCTCGGGTGGCCTTATCGATGAATTCAGGAGAGTAGACCATGAAAACCAAATCACTTATCGCTTTAGCCGCCCTGACCGCCGCGCTGTCGTTTGGCGCCAGCGCAGCCAGTCTGGTATCGAATCAACAGGCCGAAACGCTGCAGCCGCTGAACCAGACCATTAGCATCAGCGGTCATGACGGCGATCAGACCAACATCCGTCAGGCGCTTTCTCAGAAAGCCGACGCGCAGGGCGCAAGCCATTACCGCATTATCGAGAACAACCAGGACGACACCTACCACGTCACGGCTGAGCTCTACAAATAATTAACCGATCGGGCGCCCACGCGACGCCTGCTATATCGACGACCCGCATCATGATGTCAACCGCAGGTTGTTGATTGTAATGAGGAGACGAACAATGAAAATCAAAACAACCATCGCAACCGTTAGCCTGCTTTCCGTAATCGCATTCGGCGCTCAGGCAGCGCAGCTGATTACCGGTGACCAGGCGCAGAACATGCAGCCTGCGGGGACAGTGACAATCAGTGGTACAGCGGGCTCGCCGATGGACTACCGCGCGCAGCTTTCGCAGAAAGCCGATGAACAAGGCGCCAGCGCCTATAAAGTGATCGAAGCGCGCACTGGCGACAGCTACCACTTCACTGCTGAACTCTATAAGTAATTCCTCGTCAACAACTGCTGACGAACCCTTTGGCCCCGCTTGTCGGGGCCCTTTTTGTGGGTTACTTAATATTAAAGCGGAGCTGGCCTTCCAGCTCCTCTTCTGCCTCATCAAATAACAGGATCAGCGCGCCATAGCGTCGTTTCTGCCCCTTTCCCAGATTGATAAATTCAATTTCCAGTGGCATCGTCAGCTCTTCGCCGGTGAGTACGTCCCATAACGCATCCAGGTCGCCAATACGATAAATGTTCAGGGCGAAACGCTCGCTGAACTGGCGGAAAAAATGCGACTGGTCGACAATCTCGTTAAAGTCGAAACGCTCGGTTTTCATAGTGAAGGCTCCTGTCCTTCCTCACCGGGCGGCGCGAGGCCGCCCGCGCATTAGCTTTCGCTCAGGCCGCCGATATGCAGCGCCTTGACCTCCAGATACTCTTCCAGGCCAAGCACCGAACCTTCGCGCCCCAGCCCCGACTCTTTTACGCCGCCAAACGGCGCCAGCTCGGTCGACACCGCGCATTCGTTAATGCCGATCATGCCGCTTTCCAGCGCGGCGGAGACGCGAAAGACGCGCTGCAGGTTCTGCGTATAAAAGTAGGCCGCAAGGCCGAACTCGGTGTCGTTAGCGCGACGAATGACCTCCTGCTCGTCGCTAAAGCGGAAGCAGGCTGCGACCGGACCGAAGGTCTCTTCCTTCGCCAGCATCATCGCTTCGTGCGCGTCGGCGATCACCGTCGGTTGCCAGAAGTTGCCGCCCAGCGCATGACGTTCGCCGCCGGTGACGATCCGTCCGCCTTTTGCTTTGGCGTCCTTAACGTGCTCTTCCACTTTATCCACGGCGGACGCTTCGATCAGCGGCCCCACGACCACGCCCTCTTCGACGCCGTTGCCGACCTTGAGCTTTTTCACTTCCTCAGCCAGCTGGTTGACAAAACGGTCGTACACGGCGTCGTGGATATAGAAACGGTTGACGCTGACGCAGACCTGGCCGGCGTTGCGGAATTTATTGGCGATGGCGCCTTTAACCGCCGCGTCGATATCCGCATCCTCAAAAACGATATAGGGCGCGTTGCCGCCCAGCTCCATCGACACCTTTTTCATGGTGTCGGCGGCGTTGCGCACCAGCGTTTTGCCGACCGCGGTCGAGCCGGTGAAAGAAATTTTACGCACCGCCTTGCTGGCCATAATCGCATCGCTGATGGCGTGGGTATCGCCGGCCACCGCGTTAAGCACGCCGTCCGGCACGCCCGCTTTTTTCGCCAGCGCCAGCAGCGCAAACGCGCTCAGCGGCGTGTTGTTTGCCGGCTTGATAATGCCGGTGCAGCCTGCCGCCAGCGCGGGTCCGAGCTTGCGCGTCAGCATCGCCATGGGAAAGTTCCACGGCGTGATCGCGGCAACGACGCCGATCGGCTCGCGCGTAGCAAGAATGCGCGAGCCGGGTTTGGCCGGCGGAATGATTTCGCCGTTAGCGCGCTTCGCCTGCTCGGCAAACCACTGAATAAAGCTGGCGGCGTATTCCACCTCGCCTTCCGCCTCTTTCAAAGGCTTGCCCTGTTCAGCAGTCATCAGCTGCGCCAGCCAGGCTTTGTTGTCGATCATCAGCTGATACCAGCGATAGAGGATCTCGGAACGCGCTTTGGCGGTCTGCGCGCGCCAGGCGGGGAAAGCGCGCTCGGCGGCGGCGATTGCCTGTTCGGTTTCGGCCTTGCCCGCCTTCGCCACGGCGGCCAGCACTTCGCCGGTAGCAGGGTTCAACACATCAAAGGTGGCGGCGGCGCGATGCCATTCGCCATCGGCCAGATAGCCGGTCTGAAAAAATTCGCTGTCGTGCAGTGGGGTCGTCATAGGGTCGCTCCTGTCAGTTTCTCTTCCTGTCAGAAAAGTATAGATGGCAAAAGCGAGCGTTTTAGGGAAGGCGTGGCACTGGAGCGGCCGCTGCGTCGGACAGCGGCCAGATTCAGATTTGGATGAGGGTGTTCTGGTATTTGCTGAGCATATCGGCAAGGCGCTTCACCGGCTCGGTGACGCTGAGCGGCGCATCGTACTGTACCAGCTTCTGCTGATAGACCTCGAACTCCGCCAGCAGCTGTTCAAAGTAATGGCGCCGTTTCTCATCGCTGCGCGCTGAAATCACGCGATCCGCCGTAGCGCGCAGCTGGCGATGGAAGGCCGACAGGTCGGCGTTGACCGGCACGTCCGCACTGCGCAACCGCTGATGGCCGATAATCAGCGTCAGCGCGATGCGATATTTGTCGATATCGCCGGGAAACAGGTTCAGCAGCATAAACAGCTGTTGATAGAGCGCGGGAAGATGGTTTTCGCGACGGCGCGCCTGGTTGGTGGTCAGCGCCGACACCGCAGCATACATAAAGCGGTTCAGCAGCTTACGTCCGGTGCGCGCTTTCGATTTGTCGCGAATAAGCAGGATGACCATCAGTGCGACGAAAGCACCGATCATCTGCCCCAGCACGTTGTCGATGAACACGCTCAGGTGGAAGGTCATAGGATTATCCAGAACCAGCACGTTGATGGTACCGGCCAGCGCACCGAGCGTGCCCAGCTGACGACGCTGTATCAGGATGCCGCTAATGAAGCCGAGCAGACCGATGGCGATGCAGAGCAGCAGCACGCTCTGCTGGGTGCTGGGCAGCAGGTACATAAAATAGAACGAGCTAAGCGGCACCGCAAAAATCATACCGTAGAAGAAATCCTTCGCCATCATCAGCGGATTCGGCACGCGCATCGCCAGCGCGGTAATCACCGCCAGCATTACCATACAGCCGCTGCCGGAGGTCCAGCCGGTATAGAGCCAGAACAACGAGCCGAGGGCCGTGGCGACAAAGGTGCGGATGCCGTTAATCATCGCGTGATGGGTTTCAGCAGAGCGCGCCTGGATAACGATTTCGCGCTCGAGAATGCCCTCTTCCAGCGTCGTGATGCGGCTGTTGCTTTTAATCCCTTTTAGCAGCAGCAAATATTCTGTCGCCGCGCCAACCCAGCTCGCCAGCGTCACGGGCGCCTTGCCCTCTTCACTGGCGCCAATCACCCGCCGCATCACCTTCATACGCCGATGCACGTCGGCAACGCTTTCTGCCTTCTTCTCTATCAGCAGACGATACTGCGAAGGAATATATTCCGGGCGCGAATTCTGAATGAGGAAGGTTTCCGCCGCCTGGGTAATCATGGTCAGCGACAGCGTGTTGAGCATTTGCAGCCGGCGGTTGGCGTTTTGCCAGCGCGACGACTCCATCATTAGCTGGCCGCGCATGGTGCCGAGCGCCGAGGTACGGCGCACCAGCGCGCTCCACGCCTTGTCGACTTCCTCTTTATCTTCATGCGCCACGCAGAGCTGCAGCAGGCGATAATGCGCCACCAGCAGCGCATCGACTTCGCTGTCGATGACCTTTTTAATCGAGCGCGGCGAGAAGATCATATCCGCCAGAATGGCACAGAGAATGCCGAGCACAATCTCGCTGCAACGTTCAACCGCAAACTGCGGCACCAGCGTCAGGCCATTGTTGGCGTCGGCGGTCACCACGATAATCAGCGCGGTATAGCCCGCCAGCCCCAGCGCATAGGAGTTTTCAACTTTGATTAGCGAGGAGAGCCAGACGCAGACGCCCGCCCAGATGCAGCAGAGCAGCAGCATCACCACCGGCGCGCGCACCGTAGCGATCATAATGGTCAGCGCGGCGATACAGCCGATAAAGGTGCCGATAATACGCAGCACGCCGCGATAGCGCAGCGCGCCGGAGTAGGGATCGCCGCCGGCGACGAAAGCGGTGCCGCCCGCGACGATGCCGGCGGTCATCACCGCCCAGCGAGGCGTTTCAAGGTTAAGATGAAAGCCGATCATCAGCGCCGCCACCAGCGCGAAGGTCAGCTTGATCGGGAAACGCAGGAACTCGAACATATCGGCCCCGCTTAACCAAACTCACGCAGGCGATTGAAGAGACGCGACATCGGCGACACCTGCGTATCGGCGCGATCGCCCTGGCCGGTTATCACCACGGTCGCGGTGGTGCCCGCCGGGAAGCGGTTGCCGGGCTGCTGATCGAGACGAATGCGCACCGGGACGCGCTGCGCCAGGCGTACCCACTCAAGGTTGGAGTCCACGGTCGCCATGCCTTTGCTGTCGACCGAGCTGCTGCTGTTGGTTACGCCAGCGGCGACGCTGTCGACGGTGCCGCGCAGCACCACGTTGCTGCCGAGCGGCGTCACTTCGGCGCGATAGCCCGGCTCGACGCCGTGCAGCTTGGTCTCTTCCAGATAGGCCAGCACGTAGAAAGAGTGCTGCTGCACCAGCGCCACCGCGACGGAGCCGCGGGTAATGAACTCGCCTTCATAGACGTTGAGGTTGGTTACCCAGCCGTCGGACGGCGCGGTGATGGCGGTGCGATCCAGATCGATCTTCGCCAGATCGCGCGTGGCGATCGATTTCGCCAGCTGATGTTCCGTGGTCTGCAGATCGTTGTTCGCCTGGTCGATCGCTTCGCGCGACATCGCCGAGGTGCCCAGCTGATTGCGGCGCGCCGCCTCACGACGTTTTTCGCTGACCAGCGCCTGATAGTACTCGACGTCGGCCTGCGCCTGATCCAGCGCTTTTTGATAGCGCGGACGATCCACGACAAAAAGGGTATCGCCCTTTTTCACCAGCTGGTTGTCATGTACAGGCACGTCGGTAATCAAACCCGTCACGTCCGGCGAAATCGCCACGACATCCGCCGCGAATTTAGCGTCGCGCGTCCACGGCGACTCGGTGTAAAACACCCAGGCGCGAAAGATGATAACAATAGCGATGATAACCAGCAGGATAGTAATCGCGTAACGCGCGATTTTTCTTATTAGCGATTTCACTTAAACCTCAGACGAATAGACGGGATACCAGGTAAAACACACAGCAGTAGAGCGCCGTGTTAAAAAGCGCCGGATGCCACACGAGATCGTAGATACCGCTTGGCGTCAGCAGTCGTTTCACCAACCAGAACAGCATTAGCGAGACGATTAATTCAATGAAGATGGGCGGGAAAGAGAGCCCAAATACGACAAAAACCGGAAGCACACTCATCAGGGATCCTTAGTACGACCTTGCCGGGATGATCCTTAGCCTGCCCGGCTGCAAGCCGCAACGGCTGGGTGGCGGATGACAGCATCCGAACCACTGCTGAGTAAATAATAGCGTATCATCGGGCGGCAACAGACGTTTTGCAGCAGGTCGGCTTAACCCTTCCCGGGCAAAAGCGAATCACCGGGGAATACCCGGCGCGCATATAGTAACGCGCCTGACTATACATTTTCTACAGAATGTGAGCTAAATCACTTTTTAACCAGAGTAAACAATGGAACGACTGAAAGGCATGTCAATTTTCGCCAAAGTGGTTGAATTAGGTTCTTTTACCGCCGCCGCACGCCAGCTTCACCTCAGCGTTTCGTCTATCAGTCAGATTGTGGCGAAACTGGAAGATGAGCTACAGGTTAAGCTGCTGAACCGCAGCACGCGCAGCATCGGTCTGACCGAGGCGGGCAAAATTTATTATCAGGGCTGTCGCCGCATGCTGGCTGAGGCCACGCAGGTGCACGAGCAGCTCTACGCCTTCAACAATACGCCGGTCGGCACGCTGCGCATCGGTAGCTCCTCTACCATGGCGCAAAACGTCCTCGCCGAAATGACCAGCAATATGCTGCGCGAGTACCCTGGCCTGAGCGTGAATCTGGTGGCGGGCATTCCGGCGCCGGATCTGATCGCCGACGGGCTCGATTTAGTGATTCGCGTAGGCGCGCTAAAGGACTCCAGCCTTTTTTCTCGCCGCCTCGGCGCGATGCCGATGGTGGTGTGCGCGGCGAAAAGCTATCTGCAGCAGCACGGCGCGCCAGAGAAGCCGGCCGACGTCGATAACTTCGCCTGGCTTGAGTACAGCGTGCGTCCCGATAATAATTTCGAGCTGATCGCGCCCGAAGGACTGGTTTCGCGCCTCTCGCCGCAGGGCCGTTTCGTCACCAACGATTCGCTAACGCTAATCCGCTGGCTCAAGGCTGGCAACGGCATCGCCTATGTGCCGATGATGTGGGTGATTGAGGAGATTAACGCAGGGGAGATCGATATTCTTTTCCCGCAGTATCAATCCGATCCGCGTCCGGTTTATGCGCTTTATACCGAAAAGGATAAGCTGCCGCTGAAGGTGCAGGTGTGCATCGACTATCTCACGGAGTATTTCCAGCAGGTGGCGGAGCAGTATCAGCAGCATCGCGCCAGCTGACGGCCTGCGCCGTGCCCAGCGATAGAAAGCGCCCGGTCCGGCATCCTTGCCAGACGCGCGCGCTGTCAGCGAGGGCGGAGGATCAGGCGGTGCCGCCGACGGTGAGTTTATCCAGCTTCAGCGTCGGCTGGCCAACGCCGACCGGCACGCTCTGCCCCTCTTTGCCGCACACGCCGACGCCTTTATCCAGCGCCAGATCGTTGCCGACCATCGAGATTTGCTGCATCGCCTCAATGCCGGAACCGATCAGCGTGGCGCCTTTCACCGGCTTCGTCACCTTGCCGTTCTCAATCAGATAGGCCTCGGAGGTCGAGAAGACAAATTTGCCGGAGGTGATGTCGACCTGGCCGCCGCCGAAGTTAGGCGCGTAGATGCCATACTCAACGCTTTCGATAATTTCCTGCGGCGTCGACTTGCCCGCCAGCATATAGGTGTTGGTCATACGCGGCATCGGCAGATGCGCATAGGATTCGCGGCGGCCGTTGCCGGTCGGCGCGACGCCCATCAGACGCGCGTTGAGCTTGTCCTGCATATAGCCTTTCAGCACGCCGTTTTCGATCAGCACGTTGTACTGGCCCGGCACGCCTTCGTCATCTACCGCCAGCGAACCGCGCAGCCCTTCGATGGTGCCGTCGTCCACTACGGTGCAGAGCTCAGACGCCACCAGCTGGCCCATTTTGCCGCTGAATACCGAGGTCTCGCGGCGGTTGAAGTCGCCTTCCAGGCCATGGCCTACCGCTTCGTGCAGCAGCACGCCCGGCCAGCCCGCGCCCAGCACCACCGGCAACGTGCCCGCCGGCGCGGCAACGGCGGAAAGATTGACCAGCGCCATACGTACTGCCTCTTTCGCCCAGGCGTCGGCGCGCACGTCGCCGTTTTCATCAGCGAGGAAAAATTCGTAGCCGACGCGCGCGCCGCCGCCGCTGGAACCGCGTTCGCGTTTGCCGTTATCCTCTACCAGCACGCTGACGGAGAGGCGCACCAGCGGTCGCACGTCCGTTGCCAGCGTGCCGTCGGTCGCTGCCACCAGCACCTGCTCGTAAACGCCGCTCAGGCTGGCGTTGACCTCCTGCACGCGCGCGTCTGCGGCGCGCGCCACTTTGTCCACGCGCTGCAGCAGGGCGATTTTATCTTCGCGCGTCAGGCTATCGAGCGGATTAAGCGGCTGATAGAGCGCGCGATGCATCACGTTGGAAAGGGTATGCGCCTTGCCGTTGCCCTGCTCGCGCACGATGCTGCGTGCCGCTTCCGCCGACTGGCGCAGGGCGTTCAGGGTAATCTGGTCCGCATAGGCGAAGCCGGTTTTTTCGCCGCTGACGGCGCGCACGCCGACGCCCTGGTCGATATGCCAGGAGCCGTCTTTGATAATCTTGTCTTCCAGCACCCAGGATTCATGGAAGCTGGACTGAAAATAGAGGTCGGCATAATCCAGACGACGTTCTGAAAGCTGCCCTAACAGGGAAAACAGGTCCTGCTGATTAATATTGTTAGCAGTTAGCAACTGCTCACTTACCAGGTTCAGAGTCATCGTATCTCGCTCGTTTTATGCTCAGATAATGAGGGTGTGACACTCATTGTGCGTCAGAGCCCGCTGGCCCTGCGCTAATAACGTCAGATTTTACTAGCCTGCGGCAATTCCCTGACGGCGTCAAATTCACTTCTTTTCGTCTTCGCGCGGTTTGCGCAGAACTTCGTTGATTTGCGGCTTATCCAGCGGGCCGTCGATGTGATAGCGCAGCAGCGAGATCTTATTCCACAGCGGACCCAGCACCTTACTCGCTGCGAAGACCGCCGCGCCCACGACCGGATTAATCACAAAGGCGGTGGCTACACCGACCGAGGCGGAGATCTCGGGCGCGACCACCGCTTCCATATCGATATTGCGCTTCACTAAATCGACCTTGCCCTGCATCGCGATATCCGCTTCAAGGCCATCCACCAGGAGGTTATCGGTGCGCATCACACCGTTTTCAATCCACGCGGTGCCGTTAATCGAGTCGAAGTAGAAGCCGTCGTTATTAAATGTATCGTTAAAATCGAGACGCAGCTTGCGCAGCAGCGCATCGAAGCTCACCAGACGCAGCAGCTGTCCCGCCGCGCCGGTATTGACGTCGGCGATCTGCCCTTTGCCGAAGTGAGTTTTAAGCGTGCCGCTCAGCGTCTCTTCCGAAGGCTGCCACGGCGCCGAGCGCCAGTGTAGATCGTAATCGACCTTGAAGGAGGCGTCGCGCAGCGGCGTATTGACGCCAAACCAGTTGGTGGCGTTGTTGATATTGCTGCCGCTCAGCGAGCCCTTCAGCGAGGTGCGCGGGGCGTCAGGGCTGTTAACCCATTCGCCGGAGACCTTGAGACGCGAGCTGCCGGTATCCACCAGACCGTTAGTAAGTGCTAACGTATCACCTTTTGGCGTGACCTGCGCCTGGATGCGACCGAACTTTTGCCCCCGCAGCCAGCATTCGGCGCAGCTTAGCTGCAGCGCGGGCCAGCGGCTAAAGTCGATTTTACTCGCCTGTTGCTGCTGCTGGCGTGCCGCGCCGCTGTCGCCGCCGCTTTGCCATTCAGGGTTGTAATAAAGGTAGTCGAGGGCGACGCGCCATGCGGCGTTTTGCGCCATCGCCAGCGTGCCGCGAATTTCCCGGCCTGTGATGCTGACGTTGCTGCTGCCCTTAGCGCCTTGCTCCAGCGTCGCGTCGATATCATGCCACTGCTGCCCGGCCAGAGTGACCGCCGGCGTGCGCAAAGTGACGTCGCCCGGCAAGGCCACGCCGCCCATTTCGCTCGCGCCGCCGCCCTGAGCAGCGCCGCCCGCCATCATCAGTCCGGCCCAGGCTTCCCCGTCCAGCGCAGGCAGATTTAATACCATGCCCGCGCGATCCGGCAAGGCGGGTTTGCTGCGCGCATCGTTCAGCCAGACGCCGCGCTCGACGCGCAGCTGCGGCTCAAGAAGCCAGCGGCTGTTGAAGCGATGGCGATTCGCCACGCTGCCGCTGAGTTCGAACTGTTTCAGATCGCCGCTGGCGTTGACCGCGATGGGCATCGCTTCGCCGCCAGCCTTGTTGAGCGGCGCCGGTAAGCGACTGCTTACTTCTTTTGCATCGCCTTTCAACTCGACGTCATAGCGCGCTCCGCCCTGATGCGGCAGCGTAATGTTTACCTTGCCCTGCCACGGCAGATGGCCGCTAAGCTGGCTGGCGATCTGCGCGGGCACCTGCGACAGCTTCGCCGGCTGCCAGTCGCCGTCGAGCTGGATGTTGACGCCGAAGTCCTGCGGATTCTCTTTGGTGCTAAAGCTGACGTTGACCGGCTGACCGAACCAGTTCGCGCGCAGCGTATCGCTGTCCAGATTGCCGTTATTAAAGCGGAAACGGCCGGTGAGGTTTTCCAGGGTAGTGTCGAGCGGCTTAATGTGCAAAGCGTTATTGTTGAGATCGACGTTGCCGCTGGCGTGCACTAGCTCGCCGTCGAGCGGAATATCAAGCTTCAGGTGTCCCTGGGTTTTTCCCTTTATCTCCAGCTGCTCCAGCGCCGCGCCCAGCGACTTTTTCAGCGGCGTATCCTGGAAATAGCGCGCGATCTGATCGCCATTGCCGCTGATATCGCCGTCGATCAGCAGCTTCTCTTTCAGATAGTCCGGGATGACCGCGCTGAAATTGCTGACGTCGACTTCGCCCAGCCTGAAGCGCGGCGCCCGCATCCACAGCCCGTCGTTGATAAAGTCGAGATCGATATCGAGCTGCGTCACGTCAGGCCAGTTAGGCTGAAAGGCGTAGGTTCCGTGACGCAGCGGCACCCATACCTGAAACATGCCATCGTTATGACTGAACGGGAACAGTTTCGGATTGCCGGCGAAGAGCAGCGTGGCGTTATCGACCTGGCCGCCTTTGATAGCGCCGCTCAGATAGCGCGTGAGCGCCTTGCCCATCAGCGGCTGCGGAAAGTAGCGCCAGGCGTCGCCCGCGTCGGTAACGCGGATGCCGGCGAGAATGTCGAGGCGCGGATCGCGCCCAAGATTTTGCTGATAGCGGAAATCGCCGCGCGCCCAGAGCGAGCGCGCCTGCACATCGAGATCGCGGCCGTCGAGCGTTAACCCGTTCGCGTCGCGCAGCCAGCTCAGCGAGCCGTGCAGCTGGTGGATCTCCAGCGGCGCGTTGAACATGGCGCTATAGGCTACATCGGTGCGGCCCATTTCAACGTTGACCTGCCCGTTGCTCAGACTGCCGCGCGCCTCGCCGCTCAGGTTGCTGACGCCCGGCAGCAGCTGCCAGGGCTGCCAGCGGAAGTCGCGCCATTTGACCTGCATCCGCGTCTGATCCGGCTGCTCCAGCGGAATATCCAGCGCCAGCCCTTCGATGGTGCCCTGCGGCTGCAGCGCGCGCCAGTTTTCGAACAGCGACGGCGACAGCGGCGCGAAGAGCGGCACCAGCGGCGCGATGCGGTTCAGCACCAGCTGCGTCGCCCTGATCCGCACTTCGCCCTGATGTTCAGGGCCGAGCAGCTCTTTATCCTGCGGACGCCACAGCAGCGCGACGTGCCCTGCCGGCCATGCCTCGCCTTCGGTGCTGAGGCGCGTCTGCGGCACGCTGACCATCCAGCCGTTTTGATAGCGCGAGAGGTGCGCGGTCAGGCCGTCGACCTGCAGGTGATGCGCGCCCTCTTCGCTCTGCCAGTTCGCGCCGCCCTTGCGCAGCAGCAGATCGCCTGCGTAAAGCTCGCCTTCGCGCAGGCTGACCCAGGCCGCCAGGCTGAAACGCGCGCTGTCGAGCCGCGTATTGTCGCGCATCCAGCGCCCCAGCCACGGCCGCACGTCGACGTCGTCCGCCTGCATCCAGATGCGGCCGTCGTTGAGTAAGCCCTCGCTATCGTTTAGGTCGAGCCGCACCTGTACGACGCCGTGCTGGCCGGTAAAGCTGGAGAGGCTCACCTCGCCTTCCGCGCGATGGCGGTTTTTCTCGTTCAGCCAGGTGAGTTTCGGGATCGCCAGCTCGGCGCGCTGGCCGGAGGGGGTGCGGAAAAAGATCGAGCTGTCGCGCAGGTCGAAGTGGTCGAACTGGCGCAGGAAAAGTTCGTTGATGCGGCCGGGGCGGAAGCTGTTTTTCTCTTTATCGCTGGAGAAAAGCGGACGGTTGCTGTCGAGGCGCAGCTGCCAGAAGGTGAGATCGCGAAACTGCCAGCGCCAGTGAAGCAGCGACTGCCAGACATCCAGCGCCAGCGTGACGCGCGCGATGTCGAGCTTGCCGTTCGCCTGCATATCGACGCGCAGATCGCGGATCTGCAGAGTCGGCCCGAAGGTTTCCCAACGGCCGCTCAGCGCGTCGGCAGTCACGCTGACCCCGCTGGCGCGCGACACCGTCGACAGAATTTCGCTGCGGTAGGTGTCGAGGTGCGGCATCGCCAGACGCAGCCCGCTGACCAGCAGCGCCACGATCACAATCGCGGTCGCAACCAGCAGTAACAAAATCCTCGGCAGCTGCCTCACACACCTCTCCTTGTCTTCCGCACTGGACGGATGGTTATCTCTCATACTCAACCGTCGCCAGACAATCAGCGGTATGAATGCGCATTTTAACCTAAGCAAGGCCGCTTTTTTAGCCCGTCGACGAGGGATTCGCCGGAAGCGAGGGCTTACATCATGACGACGTCGAACTGCTCCTGGGTATAGAGCGGCTCAATATGCACCTTGACCTGTTTGCCGACGAAAATCTCCACCTCCGCCAGCGCGTGCGATTCATCGCTTTTCAGCGCTTCGCCGACTGCCGGAGAGACATAGACCAGAAAACGATCGGAGTCGTAGGCGTGATGAACGCGGACGATTTCACGCATGATTTCGTAGCAGACCGTTTCCACCGTCTTCAGCGTGCCGCGCCCTTTGCAGACCGGGCAATCCTCGCACAGCACATGCTCGATGCTTTCGCGCGTGCGCTTACGCGTCATTTCTACCAGGCCCAGCGCCGAGAAGCCGTGGATGCCGGTTTTTACCCGATCCTTGCTTAGCGCCGCCTCCAGCGAATGCAGCACGCGACGGCGGTGCTCTTCGTTGCTCATATCGATAAAGTCGATGATGATGATGCCGCCGAGGTTGCGCAGCCGCAGCTGGCGCGCAATCGCCTGCGTCGCCTCAACGTTGGTATTAAAAATGGTTTCGTCGAGATTGCGGTGGCCGACAAAGGCGCCGGTATTGATGTCGATAGTGGTCATCGCCTCGGTCTGATCGATGATCAGATAACCGCCTGACTTCAGCTCGACCTTACGGTCCAGCGAGCGCTGAATTTCATTCTCGACGTCAAAAAGATCGAAAATCGGCTGCTTGCCGGCGTAGAGCTCCAGCTTGTCGGCCATTTCCGGTATGTATTCGCGCGTGAACTCCACCAGCAGTTCGCAGGTGAGCCGCGAATCTACGCGGATGCGATCCAGCGCCGCGCCGGCGAAATCACGCAGAATGCGCTGCGCCAGCGCCAGCTCGCCATAGAGCAGGCAGCGGGTCTGATTGCGTTTTTTCCGCTCGGTGACTTTGGTCCAGAGGCGTTTCAGAAAAGCGGCGTCCTGCGCCAGCTCCTCTTCGCCGATGCCTTCGGCTGCGGTACGGATAATAAAGCCGCCGAGATCGTCGCAGTAGTCCGCTACCACCGCCTTCAGGCGTTCGCGCTCGCGTTCGCTTTCGATACGCTGAGAGACGCCGACGTGCGAGGCGCCTGGCATAAAGACCAGATAGCGCGACGGCAGCGTGATGTCGGTGGTGAGGCGCGCGCCTTTGGTGCCGAGCGGATCTTTCACCACCTGCACCATCAGATCCTGTCCCTGCCGCACCAGCTCGGCGATATCGCGCACGATAAAGTTTTTCTTCTCGTCGCCGGCGACGCACTCGGTGTGCGGCATAATATCGGAGGCGTGCAAAAAGGCGGCTTTATCCAGACCGATGTCGACAAAGGCCGCCTGCATGCCGGGCAGAACGCGACTGACGCGTCCTTTGTAAATATTGCCGACGATGCCGCGCCGCGCTTCGCGCTCGATATGTATTTCCTGCAGAATGCCGCCGTCGATATAGGCAACGCGCGTCTCGGAAGGCGTGACGTTGACCAGTAATTCAGCCGTCATGTTATCCCCTTACGGCACGCAGTGACTGAAAATGGCTGAATAACTCGCCTGTCTCAACCAACGGCAATCCGACAACCGCGTGATAGCTGCCATTAATTTTACGGACAAAGTTTCCACCTGTGCCCTGAATTCCGTAGGCGCCGGCTTTGTCCATCGGCTCGCCGGTCGCGATATAGTCGGCGATCTCCGCCGCGCTCAGCAGACGAAAGGTCACGTCCGTCGTCACTAAGCTGTCGAGCACGCGCTCGCGATCCGCCAGCGCAACGGCGGTCATCACCTGATGCGTCTGGCCGGAGAGCCGCGCCAGCATGCTGGCGGCGTCGGCGGCGTCGCGCGGTTTTTCCAGCACGTCGCCGTTGAGCACCACGATGGTATCCGCGCCCAGCACCGGCAGGTCCTGTTCCGCTACGGCGACGCCGGCGCGCGCTTTATCATGCGCCAGGCGACGCACATAGCTTTCCGCCGCCTCATCAGGGCGGCGTCGCTCTTCAACATCGGTATGGAGACGTTCAAACGACAGGCCAAGCTGCGTCAGCAGCTCACGTCGACGCGGTGAACCGGAAGCCAGATAGAGGGATAGCATAAAATTCCTTACTGAACAGCGAACTGACGACGAATCTTTCTCATTAATAAGAATAGCCAGGGCCAGAGAATCCCGTCGATAACGCTGCTCCAGAAAATTTCTGGCCTGAACGATACGTTGATCACCAAAAATTCCGCCCAGAAGACGATGACATCCACCGCCAGCGACAGCACCATAACCATTAACGCCTGCTGCCACAACGCTAAGTTGCGGAAAAGCTGGAATTTAAAGGCGACCAGATAGGCGATGATGCTGAGCGCCAGCGCGCGTACGCCAAGAGTGGATCCGGCGATCAGATCCATCACCCCGCCCAGCACGAAGCCGGTGCCAACGTTGACGCGGTGCGGCAGCGCCAGCACCCAGTAAACCAGGATAAGCAGGATCCATGAAGGCCGGAACATATAGAGCTGTTCCGGCCATGGCATGATCTGCAGCACGAGGGCGACAAGAAAGGACAGCCAGATAACCCAACGACCCTGGCTGCGGTAACGACTCAAGGCTGGCCTCCGCGCGCGTTAGCAGGCGCGCTTTGCGTCCCGCCGCTGCTGGCTGGCGCTGGCGGCCCCATCTGCGCGGACGGCGCAGGCGGCCCCATCTCGCCCGCTGGCGGCAACACCTGCGGCATCATCTGCATCAGGCGTTCGTTGGCGACGCGGTGTACTTCATCCGGCGCCATCGGCATGTCGCCGTTTTTATCCGCGCCCCACAGCAGCAGCAGATAGCGCAGGCGCTGCAGACCGGCGGTCGGACGTGCCTGAATCACGGTATAGGCGCGCTGCGTATCAACCTTGACGGAAGAGACCACCGCGACCGGATAACCTTCCGGGAAACGGCCGCCCAGGCCCGAGGTCACCAGCATATCGCCGACGCGAATATCGGTGTTGCCCGGCAGGTGCTCCAGCTGCAGATCTTCGGTGCAGCCGTTGCCTGCCGCGATGACGCGAATATCGTTGCGCAGCACCTGAATCGGCAGCGCATGCGACGCGTCGCAAATCAGCAGAACGCGGCTGGTCACCTGGCCGACGGCGATAACCTGACCGACGACGCCTTTGTCGCTGATGACCGGCTGGCCTTCATAGACGCCATTGACGCTGCCTTTGTCGATCACCACCTGATCGGTGTAAGGATCGGTGCCGGTGGAGATCACCTGCGTCACCATCTTGTGCTCGTCCTGACGCAGCGGCGAACCGAGCAGTTCGCGCAGGCGTGCGTTTTCCTGCTTATATTGCCCCAGCATCAGCAGGTCGCTGTTTTTCAGGAAAAGCTCGCGGCGCAGGGCTTTATTCTCCAGCTCAAGCTGCTGGCGCGACGCCAGCGAACCGGAAATGCCGTCAAGAATCTGACGCGGGCCGTTGGCCAGGAAATAAAACGGACTGACCGATGTGTCCAGATAGTTGCGGATTTGGGTAAACGAACCCAGGCGGCTATCGGCGACGATAATCGCGATGGCTACTATCACCGCCAAAAACAGGCGCAACTGCAGGGAAGGCCCCCTGCTAAAAATCGGCTTCATATATTCTGCGTGTTCCTCGACAACAGGTAAGGAAGTACGGCCATCGCCGTACTTCCCTGGGCTGGACAGCTGACGCCGACGCGCGCGGCGTCAGCTTCCACGCGACTCCCTGCGCATTTCGATTCAGGTCTCAGCCGATTGAGGCGATTATTCTTCGCTGAACAAATCGCCGCCATGCATGTCGATCATTTCCAGCGCTTTACCGCCACCGCGCGCCACGCAGGTCAGCGGATCTTCTGCGACGACCACCGGAATGCCGGTCTCTTCCATCAGCAGACGATCCAGGTTGCGCAGCAGCGCGCCGCCGCCGGTCAGCACCATGCCGCGTTCGGAGATGTCCGACGCCAGTTCCGGCGGGCACTGCTCCAGCGCGACCATTACCGCGCTCACGATGCCGGTTAACGGCTCCTGCAGCGCTTCCAGAATTTCATTAGAGTTCAGCGTAAAGCCGCGCGGCACCCCTTCCGCGAGGTTACGGCCGCGTACTTCGATTTCGCGCACTTCGTCGCCCGGATAGGCGGAGCCGATCTCATGCTTGATACGCTCTGCCGTCGCTTCGCCGATCAGCGAGCCGTAGTTACGGCGCACATAATTAATGATCGCTTCGTCGAAGCGATCGCCGCCGATACGGACAGAGGATGAATAAACCACGCCGTTCAGGGAGATGACCGCCACTTCGGTGGTGCCGCCGCCGATATCGACCACCATGGAGCCGGTCGCTTCTGAAACCGGCAGGCCAGCGCCGATCGCGGCCGCCATCGGCTCTTCGATCAGGAAGACTTCACGCGCGCCCGCACCCTGCGCGGATTCACGGATAGCGCGACGCTCTACCTGGGTCGCGCCGACCGGCACGCACACCAGCACGCGCGGGCTAGGACGCATAAAGCTGTTGCTGTGCACCTGTTTAATAAAGTGCTGCAGCATTTTTTCAGTGACGAAAAAGTCCGCGATCACGCCATCTTTCATCGGGCGAATCGCTGCAATATTACCTGGCGTACGGCCGAGCATCTGTTTTGCATCATGGCCAACGGCCGCCACACTCTTTGGGGAACCGGCACGGTCCTGGCGGATGGCAACCACGGAAGGCTCGTTCAGCACGATGCCTTGTCCTTTTACATAAATCAGGGTATTCGCGGTACCCAGGTCAATGGACAAGTCATTGGAAAACATGCCACGAAATTTTTTAAACATATCTAAAGGATAATCCTGCAAGCTGGGGGCGGAAAATAAAATCCGCTTACTTTACCAACCACGCGAAGCCGCCACAAGGCGCAAAAACGTTCTGCTTCGGTGAAAAAATAGACCAATTTGGCTTTACACGATCGTCAACGAGAACTCACGGGTGCAAAACGGCGGTATTCACCCGTTTTACTGGCTTCATGCGCCCGTTCAGGCGTGCTCGTTCGACATAAAATCTAACATTTCCGCCACAGGATATTGGCGATGCCGCCGCCTCTTCCTGCCGCTCAGATCCGGCTTTAGGTGGTTGCCACCGGAAATGGCTAAATATGATAGCGTTGTGAATACTTTTTCACATTACTGTTTACCGGCAGCGAAGGCGCAAAGAGATCGCCCTGCCCGCCCGATACGCCCAGGCCAATCAGCGTCTGCCATTCCGCATGCGTGCGTACGCCCGTCGCGAACACCTGCGTCTGGGCTGATTTGCACACTTCCAGCAGGCTCTGCACGAACAGCTGATTTTCGGTGCGCCGATCGATATTGCGCACCAGGCCAGGATCAAGCTTAATTAAATCGATGGGGAATTGCCTGATATAGGCGCTGCTCACCACGGTTAAGCCCGCCTGATCGACGGCGATACGACAGCCGAACGCCTGTAGCGCATGAAATACCGGCGCTAAACGGTTGATGTGTTGACAGACATCTGCCTCAGCAAGTTCAAATAAAAATCGTTTTCTTTGCGCTTTAGTACACTGCAGCAGCATGTTCTGCAGCCAGTTAAAGAAAGGACGCTGCAGCAGCGAGTCGATATTGATCGGCAGCGCCAGAGTTTCGTCAGGCCAGACGTCAGACAGAGCGGCGATACGCGTGACCAGCTGACGGTCCCAGCTGTCCGCCATGCCGAACTGCAGCACCAGCGGCATAAACTCCGCCGCCAGCACCTCTTTATCTCCGTCGAAGATACGCATCAGCAGTTCGCGGTGATGCACGCTGCCGTCCAGCAGCACCGCCGGTTTCTGATAGAGACGCGGACCACCGCGGCTCAGCGTGTTTTCCAGCAGGGTTCGCCAGCGCACGCTGCCGCGCCCGGCATCGAGGGGATTCCCCTCGCCGTTGGACCAGTTGTTGCCGCCCAGCAGCGTCGCCCGCCGCGTCGCCATCTCGACGTTGTCCATTACCTGCGACACGCTCTGCCCGCTGTGCCAGGCGCTGATGCCGATATGAATCAGATCGTCGCGGTTCACCATGCGCATCGGCGGCAGCGAATCGACGGCGTTAATGAGCTGATCCGCGATGCTGTTAGCCTCTTTCAGGCTACGGTGCGGCAGCAGCACCGCAAAGTCGCTACGAAAGTAGCGGGCCAGCAGCGCGCCGGGGTAGCGCAGTACGAAGGTCGAGAGCATATTGACCAGATCGTAGAGATACTCATCCACCAGCGTCGTTCCCAGGGTCTCATTGAGCATATCGAGATCGGGCAGGCGCACCATCATCACCACGCCGTGCGTGCCGACATCCTCCTGGTCTTCCAGCAGCGTCGCCAGCTGATTGTCAAAAAAGAGCCGGTTGTTGAGGCCGGTGCGGCTATCCTGCGCGGCAAAGGCGCGAATCAGCGTGTCGATACGCAGGCGCTGCTCGCCCGCCTCCTGCAGATCGTTCAGCAGCACGTCGATGGCGCTGCTGGCGCGCGGCGGCCACTCGTCGACGTCGCCTTTGCGCAGCTGCGTCCGCTCGCCCGCCAGGATCGCCTCGGCACGTTTCTCCAGCCGCTCCATGCCGCGCCACTGGCGGTTGAGCCAGCAGTGCATCATAAACAGCAGCAGGCTCATCACCAGTACGACAAAGAGGATCGCCGCCAGGGTATAGACGCCGGTAAAGGACTGGAACCAGGTTTTGGCTGGGTCGAGCGCCACGACGCGCATCGTTACGCCCGGCTGATGAACCAGCGGCACGTCGAACTGGATAAAGCGGTTGGTTTCATCTTCCAGCATCGGATTTTCATGCCGGCTGAGTCGGAACAGGATGCCGTCGCCGTTGCGCAGCTCGATCCGCTCGGTATTCATCACCGTCATGGTGTGCTGCAGCCAGTCGCGCAGCGCGTCAGGCGACTGCTTCAGCAGCGCCTGATCCACTTCGGTCGCTAGTGTCTGCACGCGTCCTTCGACGCGCTGATGGGTTAGCCAGTAAACGCTAAAAGCGCAGCCCACCAGCATCAAAAACATCGCCAGTAAGCTTAAAAATGTAATAAACGCAGATAGTTTCGTGGTTAATCGCATCCCTGTGCCTGTTCGCTGCGGTAATGACCCATTTACGCCCGCCCTGCGCCGCGCCTGACGCAAGCGCGAGCAAAATAGCATAAATCCCGCTCTGCGGCAGCGCCGCTGCGTAAGATGAGCAAGTATATCCGTACCAGACAACGGTTAGCCCGGGTCGTTCAGCTTTTCGGCGCATTCTCATCGGCGCGTCGTGCCAGGAAATTTCATATTTTAGCGGCGAAAGTCGCGTCGATCGGCAATAGTCATCATGCTGGAAGGCATATTCGAGCCGGGAGGTGAGCGATGAAACCCACAAAATATCTGACTGAAGCCGACGTTACGCCGGAAAGCATCTTTAATATGCGGCGCCGCCAGGTGCTGAAAACTCTCGGCCTGAGCGCCGCGGCGCTCGGCATGCCCGGCGTCGCGCAGGCAGACGTGCTGAGCTGGTTCAAAGGCAACGATCGCCCCGCCGCGCCTGCCGGACGCCCGCTAACCTTCAGCAAGCCGGAAAAGTATCAGGCCAGCCTGACGCTGACGCCGGAAGATAAGGTCGCCGGCTATAACAACTTCTATGAATTCGGCCTTGATAAGGCGGACCCCGCCGCCAATGCCGGCACGCTGAAAACCGATCCCTGGCAGTTGACCATCGACGGCGAAGTAGCGAAGCCGATCACGCTCAACATGGACGATATTTTCAAAAAGTTCGCCATGGAGCAGCGAATCTATCGCATGCGCTGCGTCGAGGCCTGGTCGATGGTCGTGCCCTGGGTCGGTTTCGAGCTTAATAAGCTGCTGAAGCTGGCGGAGCCCAACAGCAATGCGCGCTTCGTCGCGTTTCAGACGCTCTACGCGCCTGATCAGATGCCGGGGCAGAAAGATCGCTTTATCGGCGGCGGGCTGGACTACCCCTACGTGGAAGGACTGCGTCTTGACGAGGCGATGCACCCGCTCACCCTGCTCAGCACCGGCGTGTACGGCAAAGCGCTGCCGCCGCAGAACGGCGCGCCGATTCGCCTGACCGTGCCGTGGAAATATGGTTTTAAAGGCATTAAGTCGATCGTCAAGATTACCCTGACGCGCGATCGCCCGCCGACGACCTGGAATCAGATTGCGGCAAACGAATATGGTTTTTATGCCAATGTTAATCCGCACGTCGACCATCCGCGCTGGTCGCAGGCGACCGAACGCTTTATCGGCCCCGGCGGCACGCTCAGCGTGAAGCGTCAGCCGACGCTGCTGTTCAACGGCTACGCCGACGAGGTAGCCTCGCTCTATCGCGGGCTCGATTTGCGGGAGAACTACTGAGTGCGCCTTACGCTGAAACAGATCGTCTGGCTCAAGGCGGTCCTGCATCTGGCGGCGTTTTTGCCGCTGGTCTATCTCTTTATGGCGGCGAACCAGGGCTGGCTGAGCGCCGACCCGGCGAAGGATATTCAGCACTTCACCGGCAGAATGGCGCTGAAGCTGCTGCTGGGCACGCTGCTGGTGTCGCCGCTGACGCGCTACGCGAAACAGCCATTGCTGATCCGCACTCGCCGCCTGCTCGGCGTCTGGACCTTCGTCTGGGCCTCTCTTCATCTGCTGAGTTACTACCTGCTGGAGCTGGGCGTCGACAACCTGGGTCTGCTGGGCCGCGAGCTGGTCACGCGCCCCTATCTTACGCTGGGCATCCTGACCTGGCTGATTTTGCTGGCGCTCGCGGCGACCTCGTTCCAGCGCGCCCAGCGCAAACTCGGCCGCCGCTGGCAAACGCTGCATAACTTTATCTATCTGGCGGCGATCCTCGCGCCGGTTCACTATCTCTGGTCGGTGAAGGTGCTCTCGCCTCAGCCGCTGCTTTACGCGCTGGGCGCACTGGCGTTGTTAGCGTGGCGTTACAAAAAGTTTCGTCAGTGGTTGCCACGCTAAGTTGTCTTCTTCCCGTTATTTCTGATAAAAGGTGTGGCCTTCGGGCCACGCTGGATCAACTTCGCAGATAAGACCAGTATTTTGCTGCGAATTGCCCCGAAACGGATATAATGCCCGGCTTTGTTGCGCGCGGCGTCGCCTTTTTGGGCGCGGCGGGTGACAAACGGAAGATAGCAAGGTATTTTACGCGATGCCTCAATGATTGCGGGAGATGGCAGCACGATGGCGCATAAATTTCACATTCTGCTTTTGAACGGTCCCAACCTTAATTTGCTGGGCACGCGCGAGCCGGAAAAGTATGGTCGCGCGACGCTGCAGCAAATCGTCAGCGATTTAGCCGCGCAGGCGGACCAGCTCGATGTGGAACTGAGTCATTTGCAGTCCAATGCGGAATATCAGCTGATCGATCGCATTCATGAGGCCAGAGGCAATGTGGATTACATCATCATTAATCCCGCTGCATTTACGCACACCAGCGTAGCATTGCGCGATGCCCTTCTGGCGGTAAGCATTCCTTTTATCGAGGTGCACCTCTCTAACGTGCACGCGCGTGAACCTTTCCGCCATCACTCCTATCTTTCCGACGTATCCGCCGGCGTCATTTGCGGTTTAGGCGCCGACGGCTACTCATGGGCTTTACAAACGGCAGTAAAACGCCTGTCTCACTCCAATTAAACAGAGTACGGAACCACACTCATGGATATTCGTAAAATTAAAAAACTGATCGAACTGGTTGAAGAATCCGGCATCGCTGAGCTGGAAATTTCTGAGGGCGAAGAGTCCGTTCGTATCAGCCGTGCACCTGCCAATGTGGGTTATCCCGTTATGCAGCAGGCTTACGCTGCGCCAGCTCCGCAGCCTGCGTTAGCCACCGCCGTCGCGCCGATCGCAGCGCCGGTCGTAGAGTCCGCCAAGCCTGCTGAAATCAGCGGCCACATCGTGCGTTCGCCGATGGTCGGCACCTTCTATCGCACGCCGAGCCCGGACGCGAAAGCCTTTGTTGAAATCGGACAGAAAGTTAACGCCGGCGACACGCTCTGCATCGTCGAAGCGATGAAGATGATGAACCAGATCGAAGCCGATAAATCTGGCGTCGTGAAAGCCATTCTGGTCGAAAGCGGCCAGCCGGTTGAATTTGACGAGCCGCTGGTCGTCATCGAATAACGAGGCGCACCATGCTGGATAAAATTGTCATTGCTAACCGCGGTGAAATCGCGCTGCGTATTCTCCGCGCCTGTAAAGAGCTGGGCATCAAGACCGTGGCGGTGCACTCCACCGCAGACCGCGATCTGAAACACGTGCTGCTGGCGGACGAAACCGTCTGCATCGGCCCGGCACAGTCAGTTAAAAGCTATCTCAACATCCCGGCGCTGATCTCCGCCGCCGAGATTACCGGCGCGGTCGCCATCCACCCCGGCTACGGCTTCCTCTCTGAGAATGCCGATTTCGCCGAGCAGGTTGAGCGTTCCGGCTTTATCTTTATCGGCCCGAAAGCGGACACCATCCGCCTGATGGGCGATAAAGTTTCCGCCATCAACGCGATGAAAAAAGCGGGCGTGCCGACCGTACCCGGTTCCGACGGCTCGCTGGGCGACGACATGGAGAAAAACCGCGCTATCGCTAAGCGTATCGGTTATCCGGTCATCATCAAAGCGTCCGGCGGCGGCGGCGGTCGCGGCATGCGCGTCGTGCGCAGCGATAAAGAGCTCGAGCAGTCCATCAACATGACGAAAGCGGAAGCCAAAGCGGCTTTCAACAACGACATGGTCTACATGGAGAAGTACCTCGAGAATCCGCGTCATATCGAGATTCAGGTACTGGCCGACGGCCAGGGCAACGCGATCTATCTGGCCGAGCGCGACTGCTCTATGCAGCGTCGCCACCAGAAAGTGGTCGAAGAAGCGCCAGCGCCGGGCATTACGCCGGAACTGCGTCGCTATATCGGCGAGCGCTGTTCTAACGCCTGTATCGAAATCGGCTACCGCGGCGCAGGCACCTTCGAGTTCCTGTATGAAAACGGCGAGTTTTACTTTATCGAGATGAACACCCGTATTCAGGTCGAGCATCCGGTTACCGAGATGATCACCGGCGTGGATCTGATCAAAGAGCAGCTGCGCATCGCTGCCGGTCAGCCGCTCTCTATCAAGCAGGAAGACGTGATCATTCGCGGCCATGCGGTCGAGTGCCGTATCAACGCCGAAGATCCCAACACCTTCCTGCCGAGCCCGGGCAAAATCACCCGTTTCCACGCGCCAGGCGGTTTTGGCGTGCGTTGGGAATCACATATTTACGCCGGCTACAGCGTGCCGCCGTACTATGATTCCATGATCGGCAAGCTGATCTGCTATGGCGAAACCCGCGACGTGGCGATCGCCCGCATGAAAAATGCGCTGGCTGAACTGATCATCGACGGCATCAAGACCAATATCGAGCTGCAAATGCGCATTATGTCCGACGAATACTTCCAGCAGGGTGGCACCAACATCCACTATCTGGAAAAGAAACTCGGACTGTACGATAAGTAAGCGCAACAGCAAGGGCGATGCCGGCGGGGTTACTGACTGCTGACAGCGCCCAGGTTGGCACCTTGTCAACAAGACCAGGCCGGTGATACCGGCCTTTTTCATTTTTGTCGCCGTAGAGGTTGCATAATGGACTGGCGTTTTCTGCAAGCGAATAAAGAGGCGCGCTGGGCGCTCTACCTGACGCTCGCCTATCTGGCCGTCTGGGGCGTCTCCGCGTGGCTGGGCGGCGATGAGGCCGGCGTGACCGGTCTGCCGCGCTGGTTTGAACTCTCCTGCGTGTTTGCCCCGCTGCTGTTTATCGTGCTGTGCTGGCTGATGGTACGTCTGGTGTTCCGCGATATGCCGTTAGAGGATAACGATGGAAACTGAAATCATTCTTCCGCTGCTGGCTTACCTGGTGCTGATCGCCGGGCTGTCGGTGTTTGCCATGCGCAAACAGCGCCAGGGCAGTTTTCTCACTGAATATTTTCTCGGCAGCCGCTCTATGGGCGGTTTTGTGCTGGCGATGACCGTCACCACCACCTATATCAGCGCCAGTTCGTTTATCGGCGGCCCCGGCGCGGCCTATAAATATGGACTCGGCTGGGTGCTGCTGGCGATGATTCAGGTGCCGGCGGTCTGGCTGTCGCTTGGCGTGTTAGGGAAGAAATTCGCTATTCTGGCGCGCCGCTATAACGCGGTGACGCTAAACGATATGCTTTATGCCCGCTATCGCAGCACGCTGCTGATCTGGCTGGCGAGCATCAGCCTGCTGGTGGCCTTTATCGGCGCGATGACGGTGCAGTTTATCGGCGGCGCGCGCCTGCTGGAAACCGCCGCGGGCATTCCTTACGATACCGGCCTGCTGATTTTCGGCGGCACTATTGCGCTCTACACCGCTTTCGGCGGCTTTCGCGCCAGCGTGCTCAACGACGCTATGCAGGGCCTGGTGATGCTGGTGGGCACCTTTCTGCTGCTGTTCGCCGTGATTCATCAGGCGGGCGGGCTCGACACGGCGGTGACCAAACTGCGCGCCATCGATCCGCAGCTGGTGTCGCCGGAAGGGGTCGGCAACGTTATCAATCCGACCTTCCTTAGTTCCTTTGCGGTGCTGGTCTGCTTCGGCGTTATCGGCCTGCCGCATACCGCCGTGCGCTGCATCTCTTATAAAGACAGCAAAGCGATGCATCGCGGCATTATTCTCGGCACCATCGTGGTAGTGGTGCTGATGCTCGGCATGCATCTGGCCGGCGCGCTCGGCCGGGCGATTCTGCCGGATCTCACTATTCCCGATCGCGTCATCCCGACGCTGATGATCACCGTGCTGCCGCCGATGGCTGCGGGCGTATTTCTCGCCGCGCCGATGGCGGCGATCATGTCGACCATCAACGCGCAGCTGCTGCAATCTTCCGCTACCCTGATCAAAGATCTCTATCTGCGCATCGCGCCGCAGCAGAGTGAAAACGAAGCGCGCCTGCGCTTGCTATCGGGCACCATTACCTTCTTGCTGGGCGTGCTGCTGCTGCTGGCGGCGTGGAATCCGCCGGATATGATTATCTGGCTCAATCTGCTGGCCTTCGGCGGTCTGGAAGCCGTTTTCCTCTGGCCGCTGGTGCTTGGCCTTTACTGGTCGCGCGCCAACGCTGCCGGCGCCATCTCCGGCATGCTGGCGGGTGCCGGGAGCTACACGCTGCTTGCCAGCCTCAATATTCAATGGGGTGGCTTTCACCCTATCGTTCCGTCATTGACCATAAGCCTGCTGGCTTTTCTGGTCGGTAATCTGTTTGGCCGCGCGCCTGATGCCGCGCTGGAATAAAGAGAAACGCTATGCCATGGATTCAAATCAAGATTAACAGTACCGGCGAGCACGCCGAACCCATCAGCGATGCGCTGATGGAGAGCGGCGCGGTCTCCGTGACCTTTCAGGATACGCACGATAATCCGGTTTACGAGCCGCTGCCGGGCGAAACGCGCCTGTGGGGCGATACCGACGTGATCGGCCTGTTCGACGCGGAAACGGAGATGGAGGATGTGGTCGCAGAGCTGAGCCAGCATCCTCTGCTGGGATCTGGCTTTCGCCATAAGATCGAACAGATCGAAGATAAAGACTGGGAGCGCGAGTGGATGGATAACTTTCATCCGATGCGCTTCGGCGAGCGCCTCTGGATCTGCCCAAGCTGGCGCGACGTGCCGGATCCTGACGCTGTTAACGTAATGCTCGATCCGGGCCTGGCGTTCGGCACCGGCACGCACCCGACCACGTCCCTCTGCCTCACCTGGCTGGACGGCCTGGATCTGGCGGGCAAAACGGTGATCGATTTCGGCTGCGGTTCCGGCATTCTCGCGATTGCCGCGCTGAAGCTGGGCGCGGCGCAGGCGATCGGCATCGATATCGATCCGCAGGCGATCCAGGCCAGCCGCGATAATGCAGAGCGCAACGGCGTCGCCGATCGCCTGTCGCTCTACCTGCCGCATCAACAGCCTGAGAACCTGCAGGCCGACGTCGTGGTCGCCAATATTCTCGCCGGTCCGCTGCGCGAGCTGGCGCCGCTGATTGGCGTGCTGCCGAAAGCAGGCGGCCATTTGGGTCTTTCCGGCGTGCTGGCCAGCCAGGCGGAGAGCGTTTGCGAAGCCTATGCCGATCGCTTCGCGCTCGATCCGGTGGCGGAAAAAGAGGAGTGGTGCCGCATTACCGGCGTGCGGCGCTAATATAAAAGCAGGTCGGTTACGCCGCCCTGCTTTTATCTTGAGCTAAACCAAAGCGCGACCTGGCCTGTTAATTACGTTCCGGCCGCAATCAAGTTGCGCAATAAAGCACCACCTGGGCGTCATATCTCTGGTTAATTGCCTGATGTGGCGCTTTTTATGTTGTGATTTACGCCATGTTTTGAGAAAAATTTTTGTTCACAATTTCAGCGTATTTTTTTAAGTAATTGAATATTAATAATAATTAAAAAATTGACTGCTGTTTAACCGTCTTTATCCCGTTATTTACGGCGAATTGTTCAAAGTTTGGCCTTTCATCTTCGGTAAAAAATGCGTAATATACGCCGCCTTGCGAACAGTTACGGTCACTTCTTCTTCATGCGCATTGGACACCACCAGCTACGTAATCGACTCATTGCTGCGCCGATGGCCGGGATTACCGACAGGCCGTTCCGCACGCTCTGTTTTGAGAACGGCGCCGGTATGGCGGTCTCCGAGATGCTGTCATCTAACCCTGAAGTCTGGGCCAGTGACAAATCCCGTTTGCGTATGGTGCACAGTGACGAGCCCGGCGTTCGCGCCGTGCAGATAGCAGGTTGCGATCCCGATGATATGGCGGCGGCCGCGCGTATTAACGTGGCGTCTGGCGCGCAGATCATCGATATCAACATGGGTTGCCCGGCCAAAAAAGTGAATCGCAAGATGGCAGGCTCAGCGCTGCTGCAGTATCCCGAGCTGGTGAAATCTATTCTCACCGCCGTGGTTAACGCAGTGGATGTGCCCGTTACGCTGAAGATTCGCACCGGCTGGGATACGGAAAACCGTAACTGTGTAGAGATTGCCCAATTGGCTGAACGCTGTGGCATTCAGGCCCTGACGATACATGGACGCACTCGTGCCTGCCTGTTCAACGGGGAAGCTGAATACGACAGCATTCGGACAGTTAAGCAGAGTGTCACCATTCCCGTTATCGCGAATGGCGACATAACTGACCCGCATAAAGCCAGAGCCGTGCTTGACTATACGGGGGCCGATGCCCTGATGATAGGCCGCGCGGCTCAGGGAAGACCGTGGATCTTCCGGGAAATCCAGCATTATCTGGACACTGGGGAGCTGCTTGCGCCGCTGCCGCTGGCAGAGGTGAAGCGTATGCTCGTTGCGCATATACGTGAGCTGCACGACTTTTATGGTCCAGGCAAGGGATACCGTATATCGCGAAAGCACGTCTCCTGGTATTTGCAGGAGCATGCCCCTAATGACCAGTTTCGGCGCACATTCAACGCCATAGAGGATGCCAGCGAACAGCTGGAGGCGTTGGAGGCATACTTCGAAAATCTTGCGTAAACGAAATAAAGAGCTGAAAGAACTATGTTCGAACAACGCGTAAATTCTGACGTACTGACCGTTTCTACCGTTAACTCACAGGATCAGGTGACGCAAAAGCCTCTGCGTGATTCGGTTAAACAGGCACTGAAGAACTATTTTGCTCAACTGAACGGTCAGGATGTTAATGATCTCTATGAGCTGGTACTGGCTGAAGTCGAGCAGCCCCTGTTGGACATGGTGATGCAGTATACCCGTGGCAACCAGACCCGTGCTGCGCTGATGATGGGTATCAACCGTGGTACTCTGCGTAAGAAACTGAAAAAATACGGCATGAACTGATTTTTAGTTGATGCGGTAAATGACGCCAGCCTGAGTGCTGGCGTTTTTATTAGCTCAGCCTTTCACAATAAAGCTGAAAGCGATGAAACAACTCGCTCGCAAATGGTAACCTTAGTTGCAATCGCGGCAGTGAAAATTACCTGCGCATTGATCCCCATTCTTCCCTGCCGCGCCTCCACTTTTCTTCGCTTGTTTCCCTGCAGCGCCAGCGCTGACGGCCGCTCAGTGATCTTCATTGCCGAAAAGCGTAACTCATCTTCTCCATACATCCTTTCCTGAGCTTTAGCTCACATTGCTTCCATATAGTGAAACTATTTGCACTAATTGTGATCGGGGCGACTCGCTTTGCTTCCTTTTGGTGCGCGATAGTAACGCTGCTTTCCTGATTCTTCAGATTAATAAGAGATCTTTCCAGCCCACTCACGTTTCTGCAAACCTGGCACTGGCTTTGCAGTGCTATGCGTGGCTGACCGCCACAGACAGGTAATAGCGCGCTGCAGAGCGCGCATCAAACATAACAAAATAATTACGCCACACAGGATGCTTTATGAAAAAGATGATGCTCTCTACGTTGGTCGCCGCCGCTGCGTTCCTCGCGGTTACTCAGCAGGCACACGCTGGCACCACGCTGGATGCGATTAAGAAGAAAGGTTTTGTGCAGTGCGGTATCAGCGATGGTCTGCCGGGCTTCTCCTATGCTGACGCCAGCGGCAAATTCTCCGGCATCGACGTTGACGTCTGCCGCGCGGCAGCCGCCGCCGTTTTCGGCGACGCCAGCAAAGTGAAATATACGCCGCTGACCGCAAAAGAGCGTTTCACCGCGCTGCAGTCAGGCGAAGTGGATATTCTGTCGCGCAACACGACCTGGACTTCTTCGCGCGACGGCGGCATGGGCTTCCTGTTCGCTGGCGTGAACTACTATGACGGCATCGGCTTTTTGACTCACCAGAAAGCGGGCCTGAAAAGCGCGAAAGAGCTGGACGGCGCAACGGTCTGTATTCAGGCGGGCACCGATACCGAGCTTAACGTGGCGGACTTCTTCAAAGCCAACAAAATGCAGTACACCCCAGTGACCTTCGATCGCTCTGACGAATCCGCTAAAGCGCTCGACAGCGGTCGCTGCGATACGCTGGCGTCCGATCAGTCGCAGCTCTACGCGCTGCGTATCAAACTCGGTAAGCCGGACGAATTTATCGTACTGCCGGAAGTGATCTCGAAAGAGCCGCTGGGCCCGGTCGTGCGTCGCGGCGACGATGACTGGTTCACCATCGTGAAGTGGTCGCTCTACGCCATGCTGAATGCGGAAGAGATGGGCATCAACTCGAAGAACGTCGATCAGATGACCGCCAAGCCGACCACGCCGGATATGGCGCATCTGCTGGGTGCGGAAGGCGACTTCGGCAAAGACCTGAAGCTCGACAACAAGTGGGCCTATAACATCATCAAGCAAGTCGGCAACTACCAGGAAGTGTTTGACCGCAACGTGGGCAAAGACAGCGCGCTGAAGATTGCGCGCGGCCAGAATGCGCTGTGGAATCAGGGCGGCATTCAGTACGCCCCGCCGGTCCGCTAATCACACATGTTAACGGGACGCCGCGTTGCGCGGCGTCCTGCCTGCGCTTTGTCTCTGAGGTTTCAACATGTCACAACGCCCAAGCGTGAAAAGGGACATTTCATTCGGTAATCCCGCGGTTCGCGCCTGGCTTTACCAGATTATCGCCATTGTTGCGGTGGTTATCGTAGTGGGTTATCTGATCCACAATACGATTATCAACCTTGCCAGCCGCGGCATTACGTCCGGATTCGGCTTTCTTGAACGCAGTGCCGGTTTCGGTATCGTCCAGCATCTCATCGAGTACACCGAAGGCGACACCTACGCGCGCGTGTTTCTGGTGGGCCTGACCAATACTCTGCTGGTTTCTGCGCTCTGCATCGTTTTCGCATCACTGCTGGGATTTTTCATCGGCCTGGCGCGCCTGTCGGACAACTGGCTGCTGCGCAAGCTCTCGACTATCTATATCGAGACTTTCCGCAATATTCCGCCGCTGCTGCAGATCTTCTTCTGGTACTTCGCGGTGCTGCGTAATCTTCCCGGCCCGCGCCAGGCGTTAAGCGCGTTCGATCTCGCCTTCGTCAGCAACCGCGGGCTCTATGTGCCCTGGCCGCAGTATGCGCCAGGCTCCGGGCCCTTTATCGTTGCGCTGGCACTGGCCGCTGCAGGCAGCTATGCGCTGTTCCGCTATCATCGCAAATATCAGCTCAAGACCGGCCAGCTGCGCCGCACCTGGCCCGCCGCTCTCGCCATGTTCGTGCTGTTTCCTGTGGTGGCGCATCTGGGCTTCGGCGCCGCCACGCACTGGGACGTGCCGACGCTGCGCGGCTTTAACTTCCGCGGCGGCTTCGTGATGATCCCGGAGCTGGCGGCGCTGACTC
The DNA here is from genome assembly GCF_000738765.1 of Pantoea sp. NGS-ED-1003. NCBI lineage: Bacteria > Pseudomonadati > Pseudomonadota > Gammaproteobacteria > Enterobacterales > Erwiniaceae > Pantoea > Pantoea sp. NGS-ED-1003. The sequence continues at coordinate 5,596 of NZ_JPQA01000011.1, read as the reverse complement.
TGGCGCTCTCTGTCTACACCTCGTCGTTTATCGCCGAGGTGATCCGCGCCGGCATTCAGTCCGTGCCGCACGGCCAGCATGAAGCCGCGCGCTCGCTGGGCTTGCCCAATCCGGTGACGCTGCGTCAGGTCATTATCCCGCAGGCGATGCGCGTCATTATTCCGCCGCTGACCAGCCAGTACCTCAACATCGTGAAAAACTCCTCGCTGGCGGCCGCGATCGGCTACCCCGATATGGTGTCGCTGTTTGCCGGTACGGTGCTGAATCAAACCGGCCAGGCAATCGAAACTATCGCTATCACTATGGGCGTCTATCTGGCGATCAGCCTGGTAATTTCGCTGTTGATGAATATCTATAACCGCAAAATTGCGCTGGTCGAGCGCTAAGAGAACGGGATGACGATGTCTGTTACCACACACGAAGCCTCGCCGGCCGCCGCCACGCCGCTGAGCCGCGCCTGGGTCTGGGCGCGAAAAAATCTCTTCTCCAGCTGGTTTAATACGCTGCTGACGCTGTTTTGCCTCTGGCTGATGTGGGAGGTGATCCCGCCCGCGCTGGAGTGGCTGGTATTCCAGGCGAACTGGATTGGCGAGACGCGCGCCGACTGCACCAAAGAGGGCGCATGCTGGGTTTTTATTCATGCGCGCTTCGGCCAGTTTATGTATGGACTCTATCCGCACGAGCTGCGCTGGCGGATTAACCTGGCGCTGGTGCTGGGCGTCGCCTCGATTATCCCGATGTTTGTGAAATCTCTGCCGTATCGCGGGCGCTATATCGCCTGCTGGGCGGTGATCTATCCTCTCGTCGTCTGGCTGCTGATGTATGGCGGCCTGTTTGGCCTGGAGCACGTCGAGACGCGCCAGTGGGGCGGACTGACGTTAACGCTGATTATCGCCGCGGTCGGCATCGCCGGCGCGCTGCCGCTGGGTATTCTGCTGGCGCTGGGGCGTCGCTCGCGTATGCCGGTGGTGCGTACGCTGTCGATCATTTTTATCGAGTTCTGGCGCGGCGTGCCGTTGATTACCGTGCTGTTTATGTCGTCGGTGATGCTGCCGCTGTTTATGTCGGAAGGCACCAGCATCGATAAGCTGGTGCGCGCGCTGGTTGGGGTGATTTTGTTCCAGTCGGCTTACGTCGCCGAAGTGGTGCGCGGCGGTTTGCAGGCGCTGCCGAAAGGTCAGTATGAAGCGGCGGAGTCGCTGGCGCTCGGCTACTGGAAAACCCAGCTGCTGGTGATTTTACCGCAGGCGCTGAAGCTTACGATTCCCGGCCTGGTGAACACCATTATCGCGCTGTTCAAAGATACCAGTCTGGTGATCATTATCGGCCTTTTCGATCTGTTTAGCAGCGTGCAGCAGGCTACCGTCGATCCCGCCTGGCTGGGAATGTCGACCGAAGGCTATGTCTTTGCCGCGCTGGTTTACTGGATTTTCTGTTTTAGCATGTCGCGCTATAGCCAGCATCTGGAGAAGCGCTTTCACACCGGGCGTAAATCGCACTGAGGTTTTCCATGACACAACATTCGCATCACGATTCAGCTTTGATGATTTCGCTCGAGAACGTGAATAAATGGTATGGGCAGTTTCATGTCCTGAAAGATATTAACCTGCAGGTGAAGCCGCGCGAGCGCATCGTGCTGTGCGGCCCTTCCGGTTCCGGTAAGTCTACGACGATTCGCTGTATTAACCATCTGGAAGAGCATCAGCAAGGACGCATCGTGGTCGACGGTATCCATCTGAATGATGATGTACGCAACATCGAACGCGTGCGTACCGAAGTGGGTATGGTGTTTCAGCACTTCAATCTTTTTCCGCACCTGACGGTGCTGCAGAACTGCACGCTGGCGCCCATCTGGGTGCGCAAGACCGCGAAAAAAGAGGCAGAGGCGCTGGCGATGCACTACCTGGAGCGCGTACGCATCGCCGAGCATGCGCATAAGTTTCCGGGCCAGCTCTCTGGCGGGCAGCAGCAGCGTGTGGCGATTGCGCGTTCGCTCTGCATGAAACCGAAGATTATGTTGTTCGATGAGCCGACCTCAGCGCTGGATCCCGAGATGGTTAAAGAGGTGCTGGATACCATGATTGGGCTGGCGGAAGACGGCATGACAATGCTGTGCGTTACCCATGAGATGGGTTTTGCCCGTACCGTGGCCGATCGCGTGATCTTTATGGATCGCGGCGAGATCGTGGAGATGGCACCGCCGGAAACTTTCTTTTCGAATCCGACGTCTGAACGTACGCGCGCGTTTTTATCGCAGGTTATTCATTAACGCTGAGCATAGCATCAACGCCCCGGACCGGTTCCGGGGTTTTTTATGGGTGGAAAAGGCAAAGCGCAGAAAAGAAAAAAGCCCTTTGCTTATGCAAAGGGCTTTTTCTGGTTTGATGCCTGGCAGTTCCCTACTCTCGCATGGGGAGACCCCACACTACCATCGGCGCTACGGCGTTTCACTTCTGAGTTCGGCATGGGGTCAGGTGGGACCGCCGCGCTAAAGCCGCCAGGCAAATTCTTTATTCGCCGAACTCTTACGTAACTGGTGCTGATACCCAGAGTCGAACTGGGGACCTCACCCTTACCAAGGGTGCGCTCTACCAACTGAGCCATATCAGCACACTGTATTTGGATGCCTGGCAGTTCCCTACTCTCGCATGGGGAGACCCCACACTACCATCGGCGCTACGGCGTTTCACTTCTGAGTTCGGCATGGGGTCAGGTGGGACCGCCGCGCTAAGGCCGCCAGGCAAATTCTGTCTTCCGCGCCGCCCGACGGGCCGCGCAGAATTATCCGTCACAAGCTGAAAATCTTCGCGTCTCGCAAAACGCCTCTGGCGTTGTAAGGTTAAGCCTCACGGGTCATTAGTACCGGTTAGCTCAACGCATCGCTGCGCTTACACACCCGGCCTATCAACGTCGTCGTCTTCAACGTCCCTTCAGGACCCTCAAGGGGTCAGGGAAAACTCATCTCGGGGCAAGTTTCGTGCTTAGATGCTTTCAGCACTTATCTCTTCCGCACTTAGCTACCGGGCAGTGCCATTGGCATGACAACCCGAACACCAGCGGTGCGTTCACTCCGGTCCTCTCGTACTAGGAGCAACCCCCCTCAGTTTTCCAGCGCCCACGGCAGATAGGGACCGAACTGTCTCACGACGTTCTAAACCCAGCTCGCGTACCACTTTAAACGGCGAACAGCCGTACCCTTGGGACCTACTTCAGCCCCAGGATGTGATGAGCCGACATCGAGGTGCCAAACACCGCCGTCGATATGAACTCTTGGGCGGTATCAGCCTGTTATCCCCGGAGTACCTTTTATCCGTTGAGCGATGGCCCTTCCATTCAGAACCACCGGATCACTATGACCTGCTTTCGCACCTGCTCGAGCCGTCACTCTCGCAGTCAAGCTGGCTTATGCCATTGCACTAACCTCCTGATGTCCGACCAGGATTAGCCAACCTTCGTGCTCCTCCGTTACGCTTTGGGAGGAGACCGCCCCAGTCAAACTACCCACCAGACACTGTCCGCAGCCCGGATAACGGGCCTACGTTAGAACACCAGCCATTAAAGGGTGGTATTTCAAGGACGGCTCCACGCAGACTGGCGTCCACGCTTCAAAGCCTCCCACCTATCCTACACATCAAGGACCAGTGTTCAGTGTCAAGCTGTAGTAAAGGTTCACGGGGTCTTTCCGTCTTGCCGCGGGTACACTGCATCTTCACAGCGATTTCAATTTCACTGAGTCTCGGGTGGAGACAGCCTGGCCATCATTACGCCATTCGTGCAGGTCGGAACTTACCCGACAAGGAATTTCGCTACCTTAGGACCGTTATAGTTACGGCCGCCGTTTACCGGGGCTTCGATCAAGAGCTTCTCCTTGCGGATAACCCCATCAATTAACCTTCCGGCACCGGGCAGGCGTCACACCGTATACGTCCACTTTCGTGTTTGCACAGTGCTGTGTTTTTAATAAACAGTTGCAGCCAGCTGGTATCTTCGACTGGCCTCGGCTCCGGGAGCAAGTCCCTTCACCTACGCGCCAGCGTGCCTTCTCCCGAAGTTACGGCACCATTTTGCCTAGTTCCTTCACCCGAGTTCTCTCAAGCGCCTTGGTATTCTCTACCTGACCACCTGTGTCGGTTTGGGGTACGATTTCGTGTTGCCTGGAGCTTAGAGGCTTTTCCTGGAAGCAGGGCATTTGTTGCTTCAGCACCGTAGTGCCTCGTCGTCACGCCTCAGCCTTGACCATCCGGATTTGCCTGGATGCTCAGCCTACACGCTTAAACCGGGACAACCGTCGCCCGGCCAACATAGCCTTCTCCGTCCCCCCTTCGCAGCAACACCAAGTACAGGAATATTAACCTGTTTCCCATCGACTACGCCTTTCGGCCTCGCCTTAGGGGTCGACTCACCCTGCCCCGATTAACGTTGGACAGGAACCCTTGGTCTTCCGGCGAGCGGGCTTTTCACCCGCTTTATCGTTACTTATGTCAGCATTCGCACTTCTGATACCTCCAGCATGCCTCACAGCACACCTTCGACGGCTTACAGAACGCTCCCCTACCCAACAGTATCGCTACTGCTGCCGCAGCTTCGGTGCATGGTTTAGCCCCGTTACATCTTCCGCGCAGGCCGACTCGACCAGTGAGCTATTACGCTTTCTTTAAATGATGGCTGCTTCTAAGCCAACATCCTGGCTGTCTGGGCCTTCCCACATCGTTTCCCACTTAACCATGACTTTGGGACCTTAGCTGGCGGTCTGGGTTGTTTCCCTCTTCACGACGGACGTTAGCACCCGCCGTGTGTCTCCCGTGATAACATTCCTCGGTATTCGCAGTTTGCATCGGGTTGGTAAGCCGGGATGGCCCCCTAGCCGAAACAGTGCTCTACCCCCGAGGATGAGTTCACGAGGCGCTACCTAAATAGCTTTCGGGGAGAACCAGCTATCTCCCGGTTTGATTGGCCTTTCACCCCCAGCCACAGGTCATCCGCTAATTTTTCAACATTAGTCGGTTCGGTCCTCCAGTTAGTGTTACCCAACCTTCAACCTGCCCATGGCTAGATCACCGGGTTTCGGGTCTATACCCTGCAACTTAACGCCCAGTTAAGACTCGGTTTCCCTGCGGCTCCCCTATACGGTTAACCTTGCTACAGAATATAAGTCGCTGACCCATTATACAAAAGGTACGCAGTCACCCCATAAAGAGGCTCCCACTGCTTGTACGTACACGGTTTCAGGTTCTGTTTCACTCCCCTCGCCGGGGTTCTTTTCGCCTTTCCCTCACGGTACTGGTTCACTATCGGTCAGTCAGGAGTATTTAGCCTTGGAGGATGGTCCCCCCATATTCAGACAGGATACCACGTGTCCCGCCCTACTCATCGAGCTCACAGCCTGTGTGTTTTCGTGTACGGGAGTGTCACCCTGTACCCTGCGACTTTCCAGACGCTTCCACTAACACACAAGCTGATTCAGGCTCTGGGCTGCTCCCCGTTCGCTCGCCGCTACTGGGGGAATCTCGGTTGATTTCTTTTCCTCGGGGTACTTAGATGTTTCAGTTCCCCCGGTTCGCCTCGCAACACTATGTATTCATGTTGCGATAGTGTG